>CAZCTO010000016.1:0-57999 GCA_964501725.1 uncultured Oscillospiraceae bacterium
CCGTAGCTCAACTGGATAGAGCGTCTGACTACGGATCAGAAGGTTGTGGATTCGATCTCTGCCGGGCGCGCCAAAGAAAACTCCGGAACCGTCATGGATTCCGGAGTTTTTGTTTTCTCTGATGATATTGATCTCTTATTTATAAATCGGATTTCGAAGTCATATTATTTTTCACTCTTTACGGACAGATATCTGTCTATCATAGACTGCGTTACACCATTTTCACGAATGATCTCGGAGTAGAAGCGGCCGCTTTCCCGAATCACTCTCTGTTGCGTCGGAAAATGATTTTGCACCAGACCGAACGGCGCATTTTCGCCCTCCGCCCATTCGAAATTATCGATGAATGTCCAGTGATAATAGCGTGCAACGAAGGGCAGGTGTAGTGCGATGCGATTGAGGTGATCATATATATATCCTGATCGAAAAGTATCTTTGGCATCACATGTTCCGTTCTCCGTGATCCAGATCGGTTTCTTATATAAAGCGTGATATTTCTCACAAAGCAACCGGAGGCCGTCAGGGTATATCTCCCAACCGAGATCGTTATGAGGCACATGATTCGGAACCGGTACTTCTTTCAGCAGTTGCATCGTGCAACGTGCGTAATAGTTGATTCCGATAAAATCACAATGAACGGATTTTCTTACGCCCGAAAACCAGTATGCCGGAAAGGCGGAACGCCCGGTGGTCATCAGGCGGGTAACGGATCCCTGGAAAAGGGTTTCGAGGATTTTGGACTGAAGCTTTCCGAATTTAGAATCCCCTCTTGCGCGAAAAATACGCATATGATTTGCATAACCAACTTGAACCGGCTTTTCAGCGTAAATATCATGAATATCTTCATATGCGCGCAGGTGGCAAACCGAAAGATTACGCATCACCGAAAACGCTTTCAAAAGTGATTTTCTCCCGGGAGGCCAGATTCCATACAAGTAACCGTTTGCGGCATAGACGTTAGCCTCATTTATTGTAACAAAATCACTGCACAGGTCCGTCAATTCGGGCACGATCCGGCGTACATAGCGTCGAAATTTATCGACTCCGCGTTTGTGCTCAAACGCTCCCTGGTGTTCGAACCAGGAGGGATTTGCAAAATGGTGCAGCGTGATAAGCGGCCGTATACCCAATTTTTGCATATAAGTCAATTCATCACGATATCGACGGATCACATTGGCATCAAAAACACCGTCCCGTGGCTCAATACGGCTCCATTCAAGTCCAAGTCGATAGTGTCTTATACCCATGTCCGCCATCAGGTCCAAGTCTTCTTTCCAATGCTCCCAATGGCCGTTGGCTCTCCCCGGGTTGCTGTTATCGCGGATTTTACCCGGGAGCTTTGCCCAGTCATACCATGAATTCTCTGTAGGAAATCCTTCCACCTGCGTTGCGGCAGTGGAGACGCCCAGCATAAAGGATTTTCGGAAATGAAAAGGCTTCACATCTCCCATACATTGCCTCCATAGGTAACCGGCAGGTTGCCTCGAGTAATCGGGTATCGCGAACAATTCTGTTTCCAGTATAACGCAACCGGTTTCATTTTCGCATCCAATGTCATATCATTTAGTTATTACCTTGTATACGATAAAGGAGGCAATTTCGATGTCAAAACTTTTGATTGTTGTTGATTACCAGAACGATTTTGTTGACGGAACGTTGGGATTCCCGGGTGCCGCGGATATTCATGATCCGATATGCGATAAAGTTATATTGTATAAAAATGCCGGAAATGAAGTGGTCTTTACAAAGGATACGCATTTACCTGAGTATCTTGATACTCAGGAAGGAAATAATCTTCCGGTGATGCATTGTGTGAAGGGGACCCGGGGTCATGATCTGTATGGTGATCTGGAGGCTCTTTCGGATGGATGTCCGGTTTTCGAAAAGCCGACATTCGGATCAGCGGATCTTTTTGATTATCTGCGGAGGTCTTCATTTGAGAGCATTGAACTCGTCGGCCTGGTCAGCAATATTTGTGTGCTTTCCAATGCAGTTCTTTCTAAAACAGCGTTGCCTGAAGCGACGATTATCGTCGATGCTGCCTGTACGGACAGCTATGACAAGGTACTTCATAATGAGGCACTGGATGTGCTTTCCGGAATTCAGGTTACCGTGACAAACCGTTAAGCGCCGGGATGAAGGAACGCAGCTGAAATCATATCAAACCGTTGATGCTCAATTTTTCAGGGATCACGTTGGAGAGCCGGTTTTTCCGTTTACAATGTGCGACGGGATGTGTTACAATTGCTTTTCGGTAAAATAAACGCATAGCATTATGGAGGATATATATCATGGCCGCGAAACTGGAGAGAAAAGAAAACAGTGTTGTAGTTCTTACGATGGAAGCTTCGAAAGAGGAGTTTGCAGCAGCAGTACAGAAGTCATTTATTAAGAACAGGAACCGTTTTCAGATCCCCGGATTCCGGAAGGGGAAAGCTCCGTTCCAACTTGTTAAGCAGTATTACGGCGAAGGCGCACTATACGATGACGCGATTGATTTTATCGTAAATGATACATACGGACAGGCCATTAAGGATAACAATCTCCAGGTTGTATCCAAGCCTGAGCTCGACATAATTGACATCGGACCTGACAAAGGAATGACATATAGCGTAACGGTTACCGTGAAGCCGGACGTCACGCTCGGAAATTATATGGGTGTTGAAGCACCTTTTCACTATCACACGCCCGATCAGGATGATGTGCAGAAAGAACTTGAGCGCATTCAAGAACGTAATTCGAGACTGATACCGGTGGATGACCGCGCGATTATGGATAAGGACACCGTTACGATTGATTATGAAGGATTTGTCGATGGAGTCGCTTTCGAAGGCGGTAAGGCGGAAGGTCATGATTTGAAGATCGGATCGAACAGCTTCATTCCCGGTTTTGAAGAGCAACTGATCGGACACAGTATCGGTGAAGAATTCCCGATTACAGTAAAGTTCCCGGATGAATACCACAGCGAAGAGTTGAAAGGTAAAGAAGCCACTTTCCAAATCAAAGTGCATGCGATAAAGACAAAAGAGCTACCGGTTCTGGATGATGAATTTGCAAAGGATGTCAGTGAATTTGATACGCTCGAGGAATATCGTGCGGACATTCTGAGTAAAAAAACAGAACAGGCGAAAGCACATTCTGAAGAAGAATTCCAGAATTCAGTGGTTCAGGTTGTCTGCGACAATGCTAAAGTCGAAATACCGGAATGCATGATTCAGACTGAAATTGAGCAAATGACTCGCGAACAGTCCTCCAGAATGAAACAGCAGGGAATTGACCTGGATCAGTATTTGCAATATGTCGGTCAGACGATGGATGATTTCAAAAAGAGCATGGAGCCGGTGGCTGTTGTACGGGTCAAGAGTAATCTTGTCATTGAAGAAGCGGCAAAAGCTCTTAACATCGAGGCAACAGAAGAAGATATTGACGCTGAACTTGCGAATATTGCCGCTCAATACGGAATGAAGAAAGAAGATTTAGCCAGTCGGATTTCCGGAAACGATGAATTCATTCGTGAAAGCGTTGTCGGACGCAAAACTGTGTTGGCCTTGGCTTCAGCTGCGGTTAAAGTAGACGCCCATGCACATGATGACACAGCGCATGAACATGGTAAGAAGGCTGAATCAAAGAAGAGCACAAGTAAGTCGGATAACAAGAAAGCGACCGAAAAGAAGAAATCTTCAAAGAGCGAAGCTGATTCCTAATCAGTTTGCCATAGTCTTCAAGAGGGATTGAATATCCCCCTGATTTCCGATCGATTACGAGTCTGCAACCAATTTTTAATATATTGTTATTATTGGATCATTGAATGGTTCTTATTCTTCGGTTACCATGGAAATAGCGGTATTACTGCGGGGTTCATTAACGAAGCCTCGCTTCAACTGCGACGGAAGAGGCGTAAAATGATTGATGACAACAAATCAGACAAGAGAATCAAGGGTTCAGGCGGGAATCCGCCGATTGTAAGATGTTCCTTCTGCGGAAAGACAGAACATGAGGTTTCCAGACTGTTCGCGGGGCCATCGGTTTATATCTGTAACGAGTGTATCATTTTATGTGATTCGCTTCTTTCTGATGATGAAGACTATGCAATAGCCGGCGGGGCGGATCTTAAGATGGATCACGTTCCGACACCCGAAGAGCTTAAGAATTCTCTGGATCTGTACGTCATTGGTCAGGAACAGGCGAAAAAAGCACTTTCCGTTGCCGTTTACAACCACTATAAGCGTGTCTATGCCGGTCAGTCCTCCAATGATGATATTGAACTGTCCAAGAGCAATATCCTGCTTGTCGGACCGACAGGGTGCGGCAAGACGCTCCTGGCACAGACACTTGCAAAGGTACTCAACGTTCCGTTTGCGGTCGCGGACGCAACCGCATTGACCGAGGCTGGTTATGTCGGAGAGGATGTCGAGAATATTCTTCTCAAGTTGCTTCAGAATGCGGATTACGATGTTGATCAGGCCCAGAAGGGAATCATCTACATCGATGAAATTGACAAGATTACCAGAAAATCGGAGAACCCTTCCATCACCCGTGATGTCAGCGGAGAAGGAGTCCAGCAGGCTTTGTTGAAGATTCTTGAGAGCACGGTTGCTAATGTGCCCCCGCAGGGTGGCAGAAAGCATCCGCATCAGGAATTTATTCAAATTGACACGACCAATATTTTGTTTATCTGCGGCGGCGCCTTTGATGGTCTCGAGAAAATTATAGAATCGCGCGTCGGTAAGAAAGCTTTTGGATTCGGGGCTGAGATTCAGTCAAAGATCGAAAAAAAGAACGGAGAACTTCTTAAGTATCTCCTTCCGCAGGATTTAATTAAGTTCGGGCTGATTCCTGAGTTTGTCGGGCGCGTACCTGTTTCCGTTACATTGGAAGGCTTGGATAAGGACGCACTGGTTCGCGTTCTTAAAGAGCCGAAGAACGCGCTTCTCAAACAATACTGGAAGATTCTCGGCATGGATGGGGTAGAACTCGAATTTACCGAAGGAGCTATCGAAGAAATTGCGGTACTTGCAATCGATCGGAATACCGGTGCCAGAGGGCTGCGCGCAATTCTCGAAGACATAATGTTGGATATTATGTATGAAATTCCTTCGCGTAAGGACATCATCAAATGCGTGATAAACAAGGAATGTGTTACCGAGAAGAAGCAACCGGAGATGATAATCGGATCAAGATCGAAGAAGAGATCCAGAAGTGCGGAAATAGGAGCTTGATCTTCTCCGGCAAGCAATCACTTTGATACTGTAAGTACAAAAGGGTGCATTTGTGTTGGGCTCGGGGGAATTTTTCATGGCGGATAAGCTCAAGAAAGAAATTGATTTCGAGATGAGTTGTATTTCCGGTTTCCGGGCAGATCAGAAGAATGGAACACTGAACTGTTTATTATTGGCGCGAAGAATCGCGGTACTTCGTGACAGGATATCGTTTTTCCAGCATGAGCGACTAATACATCTTTTGGTGACCATCCTGTTTGCTGTCCTGGCATTCGGAGGAATCTGCGCATTGCTGATTACCGAATTATGGTACTTGATTATTATTGACTTTCTCTTTATGGTTCTACTGGTTCCGTATGTGATACACTATTTTCATCTTGAAAACGGCGTTCAACGACTTTACGGTCTTTATGACGAATTGCAAATGATCATGGAGGAGTCCGGTGAGTAAATACAATATATGTCTGGATATCGGCGGCACCAAAGTTCTCGGGGCAATATTTGATGAAGACTTGAAGATTGTGCACCGGATAAAGAAAAAAACGAAGGCAAGTGAAGGCTTCAAGAACGTCGAAGAGACGATCATTACGGTAGTTCGCGATTTGCTTGACGGCTACGGGATCGATATATCGCAAGTGAATGCAATATCCGCGGGTGCGCCCGGTGCAATCAACACCGAGTCGGGCGTTGTTCTTTTTTCACCGAACCTGCCATGGCGCAATTACGCTATTCGCAAAGCGATAGAGGATGTTTTCGGCACCCCCTTTTACATCGGAAACGACGTTAACCTTGGTGTTCTAGGAGAGTGGAAATACGGTTGCGCGAGGGGTCTTCAGCATGTTGTCGGTTTATTTGTCGGAACAGGGCTTGGCGCGGGTTTGATCCTTGACGGAAAGCTTTATACGGGAAATGATTATAAAGCTGCCGAAATCGGACATATGGTTCTGAACGTTGAAGGTCCTTCGTGCAATTGCGGCCAAAGAGGCTGCCTGGAGGCTTTTTCAAGCAAAACCGGAATGATGGATTATATAAGACTCCAGATAAAGCACGGAAGATCATCGATCATGGAGAAATACATTTCAGGGAGCGTTTTTAAAAGCAAAGAGATGAAGACGGCTTATGAAGCGGGAGACGAGATTATGATCGAAGCGATTGATCGATCGTGTCTGTATCTTGCGGTGGCCAGCGGAATCCTTATTAACACGTTTAGTCCCGAAATGATCATATTGGGAGGTGGCGTTATGGAAGCGATGGGCGACGTCATGCTCGAAAAGATTGTATCTAAAGTAGATGCGTATTGCTGGCCGTCGATTCGGGATACCGTTACGTTTTCGGTTGCAAGCCTTGGAGATGATTCAATTATTTACGGGGCTCTTGCGCTTATTGCAGACCGGAAGAATTGATCATTGGTTTTAATAATTAGCAGGTCAAAAAAATCATGAATGGATATCTTCCTCATTCCCGTACCGGAAATGCTCATATTTGATCGTAAGCTCAGTTAAATCTTTTCCGGAACTGTTTTTGACGGCCTGGCCGATCTGCCTCGGCGTTTGTGACGCATTAACGACAGCACCGGCGCGTATTTCCCTTTTGACTGATTTATAGTATTGCTTTCGAACCTCTTTTTCTTTCCCTTTCCCGAAATCAATTTTCCGAAAACGTTTGACTCGCTTTTTTTCAAGAGAAATAACTTCATCCTGAATGAGGTCTGTCGGACCGGAAGTTTTGTCGGGTTTTACGCGTCGATAACTTGAAATGAGAAATCTGATAAATTTCCTTACTAAAATGAATACAAGCAAACATAATGCGGCAATCATAATGATCATCAAAACATTTTGGAATATCTCATACGCCTTATTATTCGACTCTGTAGTCTCTTTGGGAATATCAGGAACGGCATCAGCTTCGGTAATTTCAGGAAGGATATTCAGCCGTTCCAGAAAATAATAGATTGCCTTGATACCATTGGTAATCCATCTCAACAGTATGATAAACAGTGAGGATAGAATCGAATACGGAAAATAAACAGTAATCGGAATCACAGCCAGCGAAAGAATAAAAAGGAGTATCACGATGCGTTTGTTCAGCCGTTTTACTTGGCCGGAGGGTTGTGTCGGCGAATTGACAATATGACCGTATGAAGACTCAAAGGCATATTTTTGTCGGGCAGCAAAGAACAGACAGATGCATATAAGTGCATGAGCCAGAATGACATACGACAGATTGCCCGAGGGGAAACATGCACAAAGCCCCAATATTATTATATGGATTGTCAGTGATGCTCCCAGAACCTCAAAAGTGACAGAAGTCCTTTCACGATAACGGTATCGACTTGTCATTGAGACTGTCGCGATGAGAAACATCATTATGATCGCAAAAATTGACTCATAGAAAGGCCTGAAGAATAACATAATCAAGGTTGAAAAGACCAGGAGGGATTGCCATAAAGACATTTGCCATAACTTAAGCGGAATTCGCGCACAAAGAAAGCTGAGAGAGGCCGGGAGCAGGAGCAGATACAGATATGCAATTGCCTCATCGGGAATATTTACAGCTGAATAAATCAGTGCAAAAAACGACAGCACGCAGAGAAAGAATATCAGGAACTTAAAAGCGTCAATGAGCAGATCCTGCTTTTTAATATGAATGCCTGACAAGAGGCGTCTAAACTGCATCATATCGTTCCTCCCAGAGGATGGTAAAAGGCTCGAGTTCAGGGATAATGACAGGAGGTATTGTTCCGGCCGAACGCGGAACAATCCATACCGCTTTTTTCCCGGATTGGATCAAAGACAGAATTGCCCTTTGCATTGAGGTGTCATAGTTAGCGGAAATAACAATGATGCTTCCGGAGCTTACGGCGTTAGCAGCATTATGAATGATTGGCTCAAAAGGGTCAGGCTCCTTTTGGAGATCTATTCGTGCCAAATCCAAACCGATTTGACGACCATGATTTTCGCTGCTGCCGTGCGGCTTGTCGATCGCACAATCAGACAGGCTGTCCTTACTGTTTGAGATCAGCGAAATCGGCAGGGACTGTCTGATGCAAAAAAGAGAAAATGAGTATGCCAGACTGATGGCTTTTTCGGTCAACTCTGTCTTGCCGTTCGGGGAGTATTTTCGTACGTTGAGAAGAAGCGTAACTTCCTGACTGATTGTATTATCAGATGTGTTTACCATCATCTCGTCTTTTCTTGCAGAAGCACGCCAGTTTATCTTGTTGAAGGTGTCCCAAGGCTGATATTCACGGATTCCGGAAAATGAGAACGGATCGCGAATAAGACTGAAGCGACTGACCGTATCCCCCACGGATTGAATAAAGAGTGCTTCAATCTCGGGCGAATTCAAAAACTTCGGAAAAACCGTCAGGGTGGAGGAACTGTCGTATGATGTCGTAATCCTGCTTAAAAGGAGCGGATCACTCGTTGAAACAGAAAGACGTTTGAATTCATAATATCCGCGCTTTTTGCAACGCACGGTGATATGGCGGATATGTTGCTTCCAGCCGCCCAGTGATATTAAATCCTCTCGATAGTAAAGATCTGAAAGTGCGGTGTTGGTCATATCCGGGAACTGTAGCTGCCTGGGCGCCTCAAATTTGATAATAAGCATGAAAAGAGGCAATTTTTTCCGATTCATAACGCTCTCGGAAATAACAATGTCATCTCCGCAGTTCGCCTCTGAAACAGAGAACCAGATCTCGGCATCCAAATTGGACAATGCAAATCTGCGGTATATAAAACCCTGCAACAATATCAGCACTGTAAGCAACAGAAGTACAATGACAATCTGCATAATAATAGCCTCCGGTGTCTGATCAGGATTGAAAATCCTCTGTGGGGCAGGCAACGGAATCCAGAATTCCCTCGAGTATTTCCTCAGCCCTTCGATACCCTCTGCCAAATCCTGTTCCTGACAGAGTCGCGCCGGAGCTGCGCAGGAGAATGCGGTGAGCAATAACCAGATTAAATAGTGTTTTCACATCTTCCGGTATGACAAAATTTCTGCCTTGAATCGCCGCATAGGATTTTACTGCCTTCATCAGCGCAATCGAGGCTCTCGGGCTGGCTCCCAGCCGTATCTCCGGATTTAATCGCGTTGATTCAATCAGTGACAGTAAATATTGACGTATGACCGGATGAACGGATACGACATTGCATTGCTCGCGTGCCGAAGCGAGATCCTCTTTGGAGCATACTGCTTCGAGCGCCTCCAAAGGATCTCCCGATTGATACCTCGAAAGAATTTCCAGCCCGTCTGCTGAGCTGGGATATCCCATCGACATTCGCATCAAAAACCGGTCGAGCTGTGCTTCCGGTAAAGGAAATGTGCCTTGAGTCTCAACCGGGTTTTGTGTTGCGATAACAAAAAAAGGATCAGGCAGTAAAAAAGTCTGCCCATCCACGGTGATTTGTTTTTCTTCCATACATTCAAGGAGACTCGATTGTGTTCTTGCGGTCGCCCTGTTGATTTCATCGGCTAAAAGGATATTTGTAAAGAGCGGTCCCGCACGAAAAACGAAGTCCTCGGTCTTGCGGTTGAAAATGTGGATTCCGGTCAGATCAGAAGGCAGAAGGTCGATTGTGAATTGGATCCGTTTAAAATCCGCACTGATCGATTTGGCAAGGGATCGGGCGAGCTTGGTTTTACCCGTGCCGGGTACATCGTCAAGCAGCATGTGCCCCCCGCTGAGCAGAGCAGTTATCATTAAATCAATTTCGCGTTCTTTCCCGATAATTACTCTGGAAATGTTCTCTGAAATTTTAGAAGAAATTGCATTTACAGCGGTTGCTCCGGTGTTGTTTTCTGTATTCATATTATTCCCCTTATTGCCTATGAATCAATTTAGAATAAGTATACTATATTCTTTAAATCTTCGTCAGTCGGCATAGGTATTAAGTTGACAGGGTTTAAGGACAAACCTATTATATGTATCATACATCGGAAACCATCAATCTGGAGGTGGACTCATGACTGATCAATTAGAGCAAATGGGTGAACGGATTAAGGCACTGCGGGAGATCATGGAAATCAGCCCGGCCGAAATGGCACAGCGTTGTCAGATGAGCCCCGAAGAATATGCTTCCTACGAAGAGGGAAGTAAAGATTTTTCTTTTTCCTTTCTCAGCAATGTGGCAACAATACTCGGTGTCGACGTCCTTGATATCATGACCGGTGATTCGCCGAAACTCTCTACCGCCTGCCTGGTTAAAAGCGGCGAAGGATTCGAAATCAAAAGACGTGCCGCTTATGATTACAGACATCTTGCCTTTACTTTCAGAGACAAACTTGCCGAGCCTTTTATGGTTAAGGTCGCACCCAGTCCAAACGAGAAACCGACGCTTCATGCTCATGAAGGACAGGAATTTAATTATGTGGTCAAAGGATCCATGACCTTTTATATCGGAGAGATCTCTTACGTTCTCGAAGAGGGTGACAGCATCTATTTCGATTCCGGAGTGCCGCACGCGATGAAGGCAAATAACGACATGTCATGCAAGTTTCTTGCTGTAGTTATGAAGAAGGAGAAATGATATGCCAATCTATGAAAAATTCACGGGGCGTCATCGTGACAACTTCGCGACGCTTGAAGATCTATCCAAAAATTACAAGATAACCTATCCGGATACATTCAATTTTGCATATGATGTCTTGGATGTAATAGCGGAAAAAACACCCGAGAAGCTGGCAATGCTCTGGATTTCCAAAGACAACGAATCCAGGAGGTTCACGTTTTCGGATATGTCCCGTCTCTCAAACAAAGCCGCAAATTTCTTTACTTCCAAAGGCATTCGCAAAGGCGACTTTGTTATGCTTGTGCTCAAGCGCGGATACGAATTCTGGTACTGCATGATGGGTCTTCACAAAATCGGGGCTGTTGCAGTTCAGGCGACGCATCTGCTTACCGCGAAGGACTATGTTTACCGAATCAACTCCGGCGGGATCAAAATGATTCTCATGACCGGCGACGAAAACTGTACTGATCACCTGGATGAAGCGCTCGATCAATACGAGACGCTGGAACTCAGGGCGGTTACCCGCGGTAAAAAAGTACCCGGATGGATTGATTTTGACAGTGAGCTTGAAGCGCAGAGCGAAGTGTGGACGCGTCCTTCAGGCGAGGCGGATACGAAGGTTACGGACATTATGACGATGTCATTTTCTTCCGGAACCACCGGTTATCCTAAGATGGTTCTTCATGATTATTCCTATCCTCTCGGTCATCTGATTACCGGCGTTTTCTGGCATCGAGTCGAGGACGGAGGTCTTCATTTCACCATTTCTGACACCGGTTGGCTCAAATCTCTATGGGGCAAAATGTACGGTCAATGGCTCGGTGAATCCGCTATCCTGACCTATGATTTTGATAAGTTTTCCGCGCCGGATATTCTTTCCAAATTGGCGGAATACAAGGTGACCACTTTCTGTGCACCGCCGACGATGTATCGCTTTATGATCAAGGAAGATTTTTCACCATATGATTTTTCGGGACTGAAACACTGTTGTACGGCCGGAGAGGCACTTAACCCTGAAGTATATAATCAATGGCTCAAAAACACAGGGCTCAAGATTTTCGAGGGGTTCGGGCAAACGGAAACCACACTGGTTTGCGGAACGATCTTTCCATGGATGCAACCCCGGTTGGGATCCATGGGACTGCAGACCCCCGGATGTAAAGTTATCATTGCCGATGAAGACGGAAACGAAGTTTCTTCCGGTGTGAACGGGGAAATATGCATTCGCACGGATGAGACGTCGGGAGGCAAGCCGCTCGGGGTCTTCAAAGGATATTTCAAAGATAAGGCAGCAACCGACAAAGCATGGCATGATGGTCTTTATCATACCGGAGATACCGCGTATCGCGATGAAATGGGCTTTTTGTGGTATGTCGGCCGTGTGGATGACGTGATTAAGAGTTCCGGATATCGAATCGGACCCTTTGAAGTGGAAAGTGCGCTTATGGAGCACCCGGCGGTAATGGAATGTGCGGTTACAGGAGTTCCTGACCCGGACAGAGGATTTGCCGTAAAAGCAACCGTTGTCCTGTGCAAAGGATACGAAGGCTCGCCCGAACTGACCAAAGAGCTCCAAAATCATGTCAAAAAGGTCACAGCACCTTATAAGTATCCGCGCATTATCGAATATGTAACCGAGCTTCCCAAAACCATAAGCGGCAAAATAAGACGGGTCGAAATACGGCAGAAGGACAGCGCCGCTACCAATAAGTAAACAAAACCACTCGGAGGGACAAAATGACAAGAACGGACATCATAAGCAAGGCGTTTGAGCCGAACGAGGCCGAACCAAAACGATACAACCAATGGATGGAGAGGGGTTATTTCCGCCCGGAGCCGGATCCGAACAAGAAGCCATATTGCATCGTTATGCCTCCGCCGAATATCACCGGGCAACTCCACATGGGCCATGCGCTGGACAATACGATTCAGGATATTCTGATTCGCTTTAAGAGAATGCAGGGCTTTTCAGCATTATGGCTGCCCGGAACCGACCATGCCGCAATTGCGACCGAGGCAAAGATTGTATCTGCGATGAAAGAAGAAGGACTGTCCAAAAATGACATCGGACGGGATAAATTCCTTGAACGCGCATGGGAATGGAGACAAAAATACGGGAGTCGGATCGTCGAGCAACTCAAGCGACTCGGATCCTCCTGCGACTGGAGCCGCGAGCGATTTACAATGGATGAGGGTCTCTCCGAAGCAGTGACGGAAGTGTTTATTCGCTACTATGAGAAGGGACTGATTTATCGCGGTGAGCGAACCATCAACTGGTGCCCCCACTGCATGACCTCCATTTCGGACGCGGAAGTGGAATATGAGGAGAAGGACGGTAATTTCTGGCATCTCAAGTATCCTCTTTCCGACGGATCGGGCTTCCTTGTTCTGGCGACGACCAGACCGGAAACAATGCTGGGGGATACTGCTGTCGCAGTGAACCCGGAAGACGAGAGGTACATACATCTCATCGGTAAATCCGTCATTCTCCCGCTCCTCAACAAAGTGATCCCGATTATCGCGGATGATTATGTCGAGAAGGATTTCGGCACCGGTGTTGTAAAGATTACCCCCGCGCATGACCCGAACGACTTCGAAGTCGGTCTTCGTCATCAACTGCCCGTGGTTGTCGTTATGACGGATGATGCACATATGAATCAGAACGCCGGTGTATATGAAGGCTTGGATCGCTACGAGGCCAGAAATCGAATCGTGAAGGATCTGGATGATCTGGGATTGCTTCTGAAAGTGGAGCCCCATAAACACAATGTCGGGGCTTGCTATCGTTGCAGAACTGTTGTTGAGCCCAAAGTATCCTTCCAATGGTTTGTAAAAATGAAGCCTTTAGCAGAACCGGCAATAGATGCGGTTCGTTCAGGAAAAACAAAGTTCGTTCCCGAGCGGTTTGACAAAATATACTTCAACTGGATGGAAAACATCCGAGACTGGTGTATATCAAGGCAGCTTTGGTGGGGCCATCGAATTCCTGCTTATTATTGCGGTGATTGCGGCGATATTGTTGTAGCCGCGTCGAAGCCGGAGATGTGCCCGAAGTGTGGAGGCAGGGAATATACACAAGACAACGATACGTTGGACACTTGGTTTTCTTCCGCTCTCTGGCCTTTTTCCACTCTGGGATGGCCGCAAAAGACAGAGGATCTGGCGTATTTTTATCCGACTGACGTACTGGTAACTGCATACGATATCATTTTTTTCTGGGTTGCGCGTATGATATTCTCCGGACTCGCCAACATGAATGAAGTTCCGTTCGAATATGTTATGATTCATGGAATCATCCGGGATTCACAGGGTAAGAAAATGAGCAAATCCTTGGGTAACGGCATTGATCCTCTTAATATTATCGATAAGTTCGGGGCGGATGCTCTTCGCTATGCACTGGTTACCGGGAACGCTCCCGGGAATGATCAGCGTTTTCAGGAAGAAAAGATTGAAGCCGGAAGGAATTTTTCAAATAAGATTTGGAACGCAATGCGATTTGTATTGATGAATTGCGAGGATGATCTGACATTTGATCAATTGGATCCATCCAGATTTCTGATAGAAGACAAATGGATTTTGTCGGGACTGAATCGTTTGATATCCGAGGTGACCGTAAATCTCGAGAAATTTGAATTTGGAATCGCGCTTGCAAAAATATACTCTTTCGTATGGGAAGAGTATTGCGACTGGTATATTGAAATCGCAAAGGCGAGGCTCTTTGACACAAACAGTCCGTCAAGGCTTGAAGCTCAATATCTGCTGAACTATGTGCTTGCCGAATCAATGAAGCTCCTGCACCCGTTTATGCCTTTTTTGACCGAGGAAGTCTATTCCAATCTTGTTTTGCAAAATCATGAAGACTCGATCATGATTTCGCAGTGGCCTAAAGATCTGGAGAGTCAGCGGTATCCCAAAGAAGAGAAGCAAATGATCATCCTTATGGATGCAATCCGCGAAATTCGAAACGTCAGGACCAATCTCGGCGTTGCTCCGTCCCGAAAAGCAAGCGCCATCCTGGTTACGCAGGATGCTGAAATCGGAGCTATGTTTACGGACGGGAAAGCATTCCTCGAAAGGCTTGCCAGTGTAAGTGATATTGTTGTGCAAAAGGACAAGAAAGGAATTCCGGATACAGCGGTGGCCGCGATTTTTGCTTCCGGAGAAATCTACATCCCCCTTGAGGATCTGATCGATATCAGAAAAGAACTTGAACGTTTAGGTAAAGAGAAGGATAATTTAAGCAGCGAGATCGAACGAGTCAACCAGAAACTGGGTAACGAAGCCTTCGTCGGTAAGGCACCGCAAAAAGTAATTGATGCGGAGAAAGAGAAGCTCAACAAATATCTGGAAATGTTTACCCGAATTGAAAGCAGAATGATACTCCTGCAACAAAGCGGGAGCAAGGTCGGACAGGAGGAGTAGTGATGAGCGAGAAGATGAATGAAGACATTACGCAAAAGGAAAACGCAAGTGAAGTTCTTGTTGATCCGATACCGCTAACCGTCGACGAGTTAAGTCCGGATATGCTTCCTCACAACACAGTGCATTGCTATCCCGCCAATCCGACACAGGTTCTTCGCAGAAGAATTATTTCATCGGTGGCTGTAGTTCTTTGTGTTGCCGGGATTGTCTTTTTCCTTCAGCCGGACACACAGAGCTATGGATTTGTTGCGTTGATCGGTATAGTTTTAATTTCATGTTTACTCGTTTTTGCGCAGACATTTCTAATTGCGGGTTACAGAGTTGCCGTTGATTACAACAACAATGAAGTTGTTTTGCGCTATATGTTTCGCAAACTGAAGATCCCTTTTGCGGAGTTTGACAGCCGTGAGGGCGAGCCTGATAAGGCACAAAAGATGATGAGTCAAGCTCATATTGGCAGTAGCAAGCCGCAAAAGATGTACTTGATTCTCGATAACGTTAATGACTCAGCATGCTATCAAACATCATCCTATGACCTTGCATCCACGGAGGATTTCCTGAAACTGAAGGAAGAAACGTCTCTTATCAGCAAGGTATTCGGAGCACAGGAAAAACTGAATGCAGAGAAGCAAGCATTGGATGATGAGATTGATGATGATAATGTTGATAAGATCGTAAAAAATGTAATGGCAGATGTTTCCGCGCCTTTTGGCGACGATGACACTCCTAAGTAAAACAGACGGTTTCCAACGATAACGGATAAGTAACCAATATGAAAACCTTAAAACGCATTCCGAAACCCGGGATGCGTTTTTTATGAAACAACAGTGGGGGCAAGGTAAGTAAAAATCGGTAGATTTCGTGCGATTCCGAATAAAATCAATATAACAGTCAAGAAAATGAGAATTGCTTTTTCAAGTTTTGATATCACCATTTTCTTGTTGCGCAAGTATGCGATCATATGAATAATGAAAATAACCGAGAATACCGGCAACATCGCAAAGACAGCCGGATTATATCGAAAAGCCTGATATAAATCCAAACGGAATATGGATAGAAACATCCGGCCGCTGCCGCAACCGGGGCAATAGAATCCTGTTATTGAGTGAAAAATACAGGGAGGTGCCTGACCGGTAATCAGCCAAAGCAATAAACAGACAAAAAGAATAGCTGTGAAAGGTGCTGTTACTTTAAGAATTTTGCCAACATACGATTTCATCAATTAACACCATCTCAGCATTATTTTAATGGTTATTCTATCATAAAAACATTGACGAAAAGGGGGTAACCCCGTAAAATGGTTTGGATACTAAGTACATTTATATATTTTTACAATACAAAGGGGTGGATGATTATGCCATTAGTAACAACTACAGAAATGTTCCGGAAAGCATACGAAGGCGGCTATGCAATTGGCGCGTTCAATGTGAATAATATGGAGATTATTCAGGGAATCACCGAAGCGGGTAAGGAATTGAATTCTCCGCTGATTCTCCAGGTTTCCGCCGGCGCCCGCAAGTATGCGAATCACACATATCTTGTTAAACTTGTCGAAGCTGCGCTGCTTGAGACGGATCTTCCCATTGCGCTGCACCTTGACCACGGTGACACGTTTGAGCTTTGCAAGAGTTGTATCGATGGCGGATTCACATCGGTTATGATCGATGGTTCTCATCATGGTTATGAAGAAAATATCAAACTGACAAAATTGGTCGTCGAATATGCCCATGCACATGGCGTAGTCGTTGAAGCCGAACTCGGACAGCTTGCAGGCATTGAAGATGATGTGAACGTGTCCGCAGAAAACGCATCCTATACGGATCCCGCACAGGTTCAGGACTTCGTTGAGCGCACCGGTTGTGATTCGCTGGCGATCGCCATCGGCACTTCACACGGAGCATTCAAGTTTAAGCCCGGTACAAAACCGCAGTTGAGATTTGACATCCTCGAAGATGTTGAGAAGCGCTTGCCCGGATTCCCGATTGTCCTTCACGGAGCGTCTTCGGTTATCCCCGAGTATGTCAGCATGGTCAATGCCAATGGCGGCGCAATGCCTGATGCGATCGGAATTCCGGAAGATATGCTGCGCAAGGCCGCTGGTTTGGCTGTCTGCAAGATCAATATTGACTCAGACATTCGTCTGGCCATGACCGGAACAATCCGCAAGTATTTTAATGACAATCCTTCGCATTTTGATCCTCGTCAATACCTCGGGCCGGCGCGTACCGCAGTGAAGAACATGGTTGCGCACAAGATCAAAGAGGTTCTCGGGTGCGAAGGCAAAGCCTGATAATTTATGAATGATAAGTATTAATTACGCAAAGGCAGAGGAACCCTCTGCCTTTGCGTAGTTTGCTGGTCAGGTTGTTAGGAAAAAGGATGTACAAGATGAGTCGTTCCAGCTTAAGGAGGTCTTATGAAAAGACGCGATGAGGGCGAGTTCCCGTTTGCCTACTTATCTGAGCCGCCAGAACGCCAGATGCATGAATATTCGCATGCTTCTCCGGACAGAAGGAATAATTCCGCAGCCATTTCGCGATCAATGAACCAACAAATCCAAATACTGATGTTAATCGCGTTTGCGACTCTTCTTATCTTTCTCATTCTTCTTTTTATTACGATATCGACGGTCACTTCGGGCTCTGAAAAACCGGACAATAGTGTCGCGAAAACAACGCTGTCGCAATCCATCGAGAGTAGTTCGGAATCAAGCCCGTTGACTTAACCCGGTATTCTTTGAGCAGTAATGATAACCTTAAAATGCCTGAATTTTATTTTCCCGTCTTATCACTTTGCTCCGCATAATCTTCTTCCGACAAAAGAACGTATTCATCATAAATCTCGGCCAGTATCTTTCCGTTTGAGGCATACTCCGCATATACTTCCGGGGCAGTGTCTTTTGAAAAGGAATCTTCGGCCGCTTTTTGCAGTATCTCAATTTCCTCAATTCGTTTTTCGAGCATGCGGAGGCGTTCTTTTCGCAGAGCGGTTTCACGACGCTCCTTGGAACGATTGACGCCCCGCGCACGTACATCGCCTGAATTATTCCGGGAGCTTCTCTCATCCGATTCCATTCCTGCAGATGAAGCGGCGATAGGGGAGGCTTGCTTTTCCGCTTTCAAAGCCTCATCGCTGATGGTTGCCGCCAAACGGTACTCTGAATATGAATTGTAAGGAACTATTCGTTTGCTGATGAAGCCAAGAATGCCGCTGGCACATTTATCAATGAAATAGCGGTCATGACTGACGGCAATGATCGCGCCGTTGTAATGACTCAGCGCATCTTCGAGAATTTCACGGGACTCAATGTCCAGATGGTTAGTCGGCTCGTCGAGGAAAAGAATGTCCGGCTTCTCCTGCAGAAGACAGCACAGAAAAAGACGGGAACGCTCGCCGCCGGAGAGAACCGATATTTTCTTGTAAACATCAATATCACAGAATCCGAATCTTGCCAACAGATTCCGGGCTTGCGTCATGGTTAGATCATCGTGCGAGAGCAATTCATCGTATACAGTGCTGTCCTCGTTATCAAACGGGACAAATTGCCCCATATAACCGGATTTCGCTTTCGCTGAAATGAGGACATCACCTTCAAATGATGGAATACGACCTAAAAGCAGATTAAGCATAGTTGTTTTCCCGCAACCATTCGGGCCGGCCAAAAACAATTTATCACATGCTTTTAAATGAAAAGATGCACCGCGGAAAAGAATCTTTCCCGGATCAAAACTCATTCCGACTGATCTTGCCTGCAGTATCAATCGATTCGGATCACCCTCGCGTGCGTCAGGGAGCAGTGTGAAACTCATTTTCCCGGAGTGACCGCCCAATCGTTTTTTCTCGGCTTCCAGACGGTCCGACAGCTTTGCGACTACCTTCTCACGCGCATGATAGGAGGACATTTTCCGATGCGAAAGCATCGTTTGCGTTACGTCCTGCTGGCGAGAAAGCTCGTCTTCCAGTCCGTCAATCAGTCGTTTCTGATCTTCGAGATTCTGCTTCTTCTGCTGACAGAACGCGGTGTAATTTCCGGGATAAGAGCGAATCGAGCCGCTTTCAAGCTCGAAAATCATCGATGAAGTCTTATCGATGAAATACCGGTCATGCGAAATCAGAAGAACAGCTCCTTTATATTTTGATAAAAAACGTTCAAGCCATTCCATAGCCGCCGCGTCCAGGTGATTCGTCGGCTCGTCCAGAAGCAGCAAGTCCGGCTTTCGGACAATCAGGCGAGCCAGGCCGACCCGCATTTTCTCGCCGCCGGAAAGGGAGGAGATGGAACGGGAAAAATCAAAATCAACAAGCCCCAGGCCGGCTAAGGCCTCTTTCATACGGTGCTCGAAATCATATCCGCCGATTGCCTCAAAGTGCGCAACAGCAACGGAATATTGATTGAGTAGTGCGGCTGACGGGGCGCCGGAACAGGAGGCAATCTCTTTTTCGAGCCTTGCGACATTTTGCTCCGCCTCAATCAGTTCGCGACTTTTGAGCGCGTTGTCTCCGAAATCCTGCTCATCGACATTTTGAGAGAGATATCCGATGAGAGTGTTTTTGCTGACATTTACCGTCCCGGAATCCGGTGGTATCTTGCCCTCAATGATCTTAAAAAGCGTTGTTTTACCGGTGCCGTTACTGCCGATTAAGGCAATGCGGTCACCGTCATTTACAGCAAAAGAAATGCCGCTCAGAACGGAATGACCGAAAAATGATTTGGCAATATTTTGAACGGACATCAGTTGCATCGCAAACCCTCCACCGAAACATATTATATCAAACCTTCCCCGAATGGGAACGCAATCATTCAGACAAAGCAGTTGCATCCGGGCGCAGAGCCCCGGACGTTAATGCGAATCGTATTCGATTTGTTGAAATGAAAAGAATATCAATCCGGAAAATTCAAATCAGAAAATATTCTTGCCCTTACAAAGATCAACTTCAGCTTGCAGTGTTACATGGCTGACGCCGTACTTTTCGATCAGGAGATTTTGTATCTTACCGTAAATCGGCTCGACCTCGCAGAGGGACATATCATCCATATCGATGTGTGCCTCAAAGTGTATCGTCCGGTCATCCACCATCCAGGTGTGGATATGATGAATGTTATTGACATGCTCGATCGACTCAATATCCGCCTTTATCTGATTGTAGTTAAGCGGCGCGGCGCTTTGCATCAGAATGTTCGTGGTCTGACGGATTATTTCCCAGGATTTCCAAATAATGAAGAGGGAAACGAACAAAGTAATGAGTGGGTCCACCCAGATCACACCCCAAAACCGTATCGCAAGTCCGCCCAAAACCACGCCGACCGAAGAGAGAGTATCGCCGAGAAGATGCATGAAGCTGGACCGTATGTTCAAATTTTTCTTTGAGTCTTTCCGGAGAACAAGAACCGAAGCGAGGTTAGCCACAAGTCCGATCAACGCAATGACAGTCATCAGGGATCCGTCAATCGTTTCAGGAGAGTTCCATCGCCGGACAGCCTCGAAAATCAGGAATAACGAGATTGAAAGAAGAACGGATGCGTTGATAAATGCGGTCAGAATTTCGATACGTTTGTAGCCGAATGTTTTTTTGGAATCTTTTGGACGCTTGGAGACGCGGTTTGCCACGTAGCTGAGCACTAAGGCAGAAGAGTCGCCGGCATTGTGAAGACTGTCTGAAAGAAGCGATAGACTTCCGGATATAATGCCCCCCAGAAATTCAGTCAAGGTAATCACGACATTGAGACACGTGACCCAAAATATTTTACTGCCGGACACGCCTTCAGTGGAATGAGCATGATCATGCCCGTGCGAATTCTGTCGGACATTATTATTAGCGGAATGGTCATGAGTATCTATATTCATACGAAAGTCGCTCCTGTTTTTTAATTAACCAGAACATTTAATCATAGAAGTGATGCCGGGAAAACACGATTTGTTACACTATCCGGTAACTTATAAGATATTTCGATGAAAACTGGAGCTTCATGCGAGGCACCCTACGGAATCTCCGGTGGTATATTCTATTAATTTCATATTATAGATAGTTTGATCGTTTCATGGAACGACAAGCGTTTTGGATTTACGGAAGAATTGCCGCAAATTAACACTGAAAATGGTTTAATCTGAATATCAACTATATTATAATAATAACAAAATTGAATAGATTACAAATTCATCTTGAGACGAGGGGATGCTATATGTCCGAAAGATCAGCAAAGACCGATAAGAAAAAAACGCTCTACATCAAAATCATGTTGGACATTATACTTACAATAGTCTGGGCTATTCTCATGGTATATCCGTTGACAGGCGCTTTTTGGCATGAGTGGATCGGACTTCTGGCAATCGGCTTAGTTGTTATTCATAATCTTTTTAATATCCGTTGGATTATTAACATGGGCAAGAAGTTATTTACTTCAAAATTCACCATGAACAGCTTCAAATTTGTTCTTTCCTTTCTGCTTTTGATTCTTATGCTTTTTTGCGGTATTAGCGGAATACTCATTGCAAAAAAGATTGATTTCCCTATATATGCCTCAAACTTCTCCCTTTGGGCGTACCTACATCACTTATCTTCCTACGCACTCATTATTCTAATTTCAATTCACATCGGAATTCATGGAAAAATGCTTCTGTCGTTATGCCGAAACACATTCAAATGGAAAAGAGAAAGCAGAACAAGAAGTATTGTACTTAAGATTCTTGCTTTATTAATCATGGCATGGGGCGTTAAGGCGTCACTGGAATATAAAATACCATTGCCGGCAGATTCGGAAACATCTAAAGAAAAGAATATAAAAACCATAAAGTCTGTTACTTTACAAACGAAGAAAACGGAGGAGACAACGGAGCCGGATAAGCCGGATTCCGGGAAAGATGAGACACAACCGTCCGATGACGGTGCTGACAAAGAGGCAGCTCTCAATGAATTCCTAAGCGGCCTTTACTGCACGGAATGTCGCAGGCACTGCTCGCTACTGGCACCGCAATGTATGTCCGGTGAAATACAGGCGGAAGATGCCACTGCGGAATTTGAAATGCAATACCAGAGTGAAGCAAGGGAAACCGAGACGTTCACGGAAACACTTCCGCTCGAGACATTTTCGGCAGGGAACAGAAGAGCAAAAGACGAAGCGACGCTTCAGGAGATTGCTCCAATTATGGGCTTTTGGATTCTTGGGGCGCACTATGCAGTCCGGATTGTTGATTACACAAAAAGCAAATCCGCTCGGGGCTCTTCACTTCCTCCGCACAAGAAAAAACGCCAGTAATCTTTTCTTCGGACTGCTCATTTGATGATAATAAAGCAATCAGATTATCAGTTACGCTAAAAATTCCGGATCAGTTTACGGACGCGAAATCCTTCATAAATTGAATCAACGCATCGATTCCTTCTTCCGGCATTGCATTGTAAATGGAAGCTCTCATTCCGCCGGCGATTCGATGACCCTTTAAGTTGACTAATCCGGCCTTCGCTGCTTCTTTACAGAAAAGCTTATCTTTTTCTTCATTACCCGTAACAAAAGTGACGTTCATCATCGAGCGAAATTCCTTCTGAACCGGCGCGATATAATAGTCGGATGAATCAATGTAATCGTAGAGTTTTTGTGCCTTCCGACGATTAATCACCGCCATTTTGTCAACGCCGCCGATCTCATCGCGAACCCATTCAATAATTAATTTAGCGATGTATATGGAATAACACGGGGGAGTGTTGTACATACTGTCATTTGTGGCCGCAACCTTGTAACTCAGCATGGTGGGTGTGAAATCACGCTCAAATCCGATCATGTCGTCACGGACAATGACTATGGTTAAGCCCGCGGGCCCCATGTTTTTCTGTGCTCCGGCATAAAGAAGCGCAAATCTGGACACGTCAATCGGTTCGGACAAAATGCAGGAAGAGATATCCGCAACCAACGGAATGTTTCCCGTGTCGGGAACGGAAGGGAATTTAGACCCGAATATTGTATTGTTATAGCAAATGTGTACATAATCCGCATCCGGACGAATATCAGACACGGAAAATTCAGGTATATATGTATATTTCTTATCCTTACTGGATGCCAGAACAACCACATCGCCATAACGTGCAGCCTCTTGATATGCCTTCTCGGAAAATTGGCCGCTGACCACGTAATCCGCTTTACCGGACTTGTTCATCAGATTCAGCGGAACGGCGGCAAATTGCATTGATGCGCCGCCCTGAAGAAACAGAATTTTGTAATTGTCCGGTATATTCATGACTTCCCGCAACAGAGTCTCCGTTTGCAAAATTATCTCTTCATAAACTGCGGATCGATGACTCATCTCCATCACTGACATTCCGCAGCCCTTGTAATCGGTCATTTCAGCGGCTGCGGTCTCAAGTACTTTTAGCGGCAACATCGAAGGTCCCGCCGAAAAATTATAAACTCTGCTCATCAAAGAATACCTCTGTTTCTCGGTTGAATCCGGATTCATCCATGCGGAAAGACTCTTCCGAACGAATTAAACAGAATTATATCATAAAGCAGTGAAATGAATTAATAAGTTTCAACTTTTGCCTGCGGTATTCCGAATAAAACGCGATGAACACAGCCATTAACGAGGAGTCCATTCCGGATTATAATAAAAGCAGAAGTCAAAAAAGATTGATAATTGCCGCTCCGCATTCCGTCTGAGCCGTTCAGAACGAACGTAGCAAAACTGTTCGGATAGATTCTATCCGGTCGATTTAGTATATTCGGAGGGTGATGATTATGAAGTGTGTATTTTGCGGATCTGAAGTTCCGGGGAATGCCCGGTTTTGTCTGAATTGCGGTAAGGAAATCCTGCGAACAGGTTCAGAAGAGACAATTTTTGTTTCCCCGGATTCCAGTATAGAAAATGATGCCCGGGGAAAGCATACCGAAGTGCCAAAGGAACCGCTTTTTTCAATCAAACAGCAACGAATTCTCGTGGTTACCGGAATTATTGCCGCAGCGGCATTGGTTATGCTCGGAATAATATGGGGTATTGTGTCAATCAGGAACGGTCTGAGAGATCATAAAGACGGGATAAAAGGCCGCGACTTTAGCGCGGTGAGTCAAACATCTCTTCAGACAATGGGCACCACCGCGTCGGTGACCACTTCCCAAAGTGAGACAGTTCCGACGGAAACCACTCTTTCGCCGCAGGAGATCAATTCGATACTGCTCGATGATTACCTGGAAGACACGTTGATACCGCTTTACGGACAAGCGGATTTGTCCCCGTTTACACTCACATATCAATGGTATGCAGGCTTCTCGGACTTGACTCAATTTATGCCGGAGGATCGAAAAGGTATCGTAACCAGCACCAAAGAAGACTTGAACGGAGACGGAATGGAAGAAATGCTGGTAGTGATCGCGCGGACTTTCGCTCCACCGGAAACACACACGGATCCTCACACAAGTTATACTTATGAGACTCATTTTGACGGCATCGAAGTAAAAAGTTTTTCACGTTGTCTCGGGCGTGGTTCAGGAAATGCTCAGTGATAATAGAGCAATGGTGTTTGATGATGTATTTATGTATCCCAGCAAAGTTGCAATGCAAATCTGCATTCTTGAAAGCGGCGGTATAAAATATATTTATATCCTGGCTTATACTTATCATGACCAGGAGGGCGGCACGGATATTTTCAATCATGAATTTTATGAAGTCTCGGAAACCGGAATTCACTGCGCGAGCACTACACGTACCCGGGACGGAATCATATATGACGTTCTTGATTCGACATCAGGGGATTTATGGGGTACAGTCATTTTCAACATTTGGGACGGGGATTTACTCGAAAATTACTATACGGCAATTAGGGCAAGGCTCGAACCGTTCGGGTTGGATTGCTCTTTTATGGATTCCTACTATAGTGAAATTGCGGCATACGATATGGTCGATTCGATTACATCTTCTACCGGTAGCAATAATACCGGGATCCCGCTGTCCGATCAAATCGGAAATATTCGTGTGATAACAATTGTGAATGGCACGAATGATGACTCCACGCAAACGTATGACATCTCCTGACGGCGGATTCACAACCATCATCGTTGACGTACTTGTCCTTACGGAATATAAAAAAACGGGAATCGGAAAAGAAACGTTGCCCCGGTCATTGGCAATTTTTCGCGGACGTCTGGAAAAAGATCAAAAGATCATGGTAAACTTGATGGCGGAAAAGGAATGAGCCCCTCCTGCCGAAAGGATTATTATGAGAATTGATTCAAGTGCGATCCAGTCGGTTTGCATTCCGGAAATGCGCCGGATATGGCTTCAGTCACCGGATGTTTTTCCGGATTTTCTGTGTGAAATCCCCGACCAATTCAGATCGGATAACGAAAAGTTTTTTCGGGCGACCATTCACAAAATACAGAAAATAATTTCGAAGTTCCCGGTCGATCCCGCCGTCATGGCCGGGTTCAACCGGAAGAAGAGACTGACATGGAAAAAGCAGATGACCACCCAGGTTTTTTATATTTTGAAGCATGAAAATGCGCTGGGAATTCATCGGGTTATGTCTCAAGAGCGAATCGCGTCTTTTTATGAAGAATTGGAAGCATTTATTGCACTGTGCCGTTCTTTTTCGCCCGAGTTGAACATTGAGGGGATCGGGCAGGCAATTCGTAATTACACCGTTTACGCGATGTTTGTCGAATTGTCCCGCGGGACCCCCGGTCTCAATCCGGCAGCATTCGGATACAGTATGCTTTATCCTTTCACCGATAACTATATCGACAGCAGCGATCACTCCGATACGGAAAAAAAGCAGTACAATCAAATGATCCGTGAAACGATCGCCGGTCGGGAAGTTGAGCCGCTTCCCGGTCATCAGGAAAAAACGATTGCGCTTCTGCGGATGATCGCGGAGAAATATCCCCGTGAAAAGGATGGTTCAATTCTCACTCTTCTTCAAATGATGCAAGAGGCCCAGGAGAACAGCCTGCGTCAGCAAAGAAGAGGAGAGCAATTACCTGCGGCCGAGCGCCTTGATATTTCGCTCTTTAAGGGTGGTTTGTCCGTATTGATCGATCGTTGTTTTGTGGATCGGGAATTGTCTATAGAAGATATGCTCTTTTACTTCGGATTCGGCTTCTTTCTTCAGCTGGCCGATGATCTTCAGGATATCGGTCCCGATTTCGAATCCGGGCATCAGACACTCTTGAATCTGGAAATGAACCCGGAGGCATGCGGGAAAACCGTCAACAAGCTTTTCTGGTTTGTCAGGGAGATTACTGAATCGTATGTATCTTCAAACGAGGATTTCAAGCAGTTTGTGCTCCAAAATTGCTATATGCTCCTTTGCACCTCGGTGATCGGGAGTAAAGAGTTTTTCTCGCATGAATATACGGAGCGTCTTCAGAAATATATGCCTGTGTCCGGGCAATTTTGGGAAAGCTCCCGGAGTAATCCGCTTCGTATCGGTAATGATACTCCGACAACCGATGATCCAAGCCGCTTTTCCGAAGAGAAAATGCTGGAGATGCTTGATGTTATGATCGGTCGTTTCGCGGAATAGGCAGAGTTGTAATTAATCCGGGTTAGTCGGCCGTTGCGAGTGTAAGAGAGAAGAAGTCGCATCCGCAAGGACAAAGAAGCCCAAGAGAATAAACACAATACCGAGCATACCGATGATGATACGGTATGCTTTTTTATGAATGAATTTCTTGATTGTGATGCCTGATTTAATCGACAATTTTCAAAAAGAGCCTTGAATATGCAAGAAAATCAGCGAATCCTCTTGACGAAATAGTACGATAGTCGTACAATACGAGTAACGAACAAAATATCCGGTGATGATGAGTGAGGACTTCGCGAAAATGAGTCAACAAAGGGATCGGGTGAAGGAACTGTCATTTCTCTGGAACGGCGTCATGAGAAAATGCCGTGAGATTTACGAGCATATTCCGGCTCAAGGGGTCAAGGAACTCTCGGATACCGAAATCGAAATTATCAATCTGCTTGCGAAGCGTCGGGAAGTCGTCGTCGGCGACATCTCAAGGGAGCTTCTTCTGCC
The DNA here is from genome assembly GCA_964501725.1 of uncultured Oscillospiraceae bacterium. Lineage (GTDB taxonomy): Bacteria > Bacillota > Clostridia > Saccharofermentanales > Saccharofermentanaceae > CAZCTO01. The sequence continues at coordinate 27,161 of CAZCTO010000016.1, forward strand.
GAAGAGTACGGTTACCGGACTGATCGCGCGACTTGAGAAGAAGAATATGATTCGTCGCACGATAAAGACCGATGACCTGCGCACCTTCGGTCTGGTGCTTACCGATAAAGGCAAGAAAACACATTCGGACCATATGAAATTTGAAGTTGCCTTTTACTCGCGACTGATTGAACCGCTCAGCGAAAAAGAGAGCACAGCGTTTTTCGAGCTTCTCAGAAGTATTGTTTCACAAGGAGGGTACGAAGATGGAAAGTTATGAAGACAGCGTCAAAACAGTCCTGATCACCGGAGCCGCAGGGGGGCTCGGTCCGGCGTATACCGAATACTTTGCCAAACGCGGATGTAATCTGATTCTCACCGGCCGCAAGATGAATGAAATCGAATACTTCGCCGAGATGGTTCGAAGTGAGTTTGGCGTGAGTGTTGAAGCACTCGAAGTTGATCTTTCGGAGCGCAAAGGACTCTTTGTCTTGCAGAAGAATATTGAATTCTCGACGATTGACGTGCTGGTAAATAATGCTCCGGACGAAGGCAGAGAAGTTTTTCGTGGACGGGAAGCCATGGATTCGAAACGAAAAATGTCCCTTCAGATGAACACGATCGTGTCACTGACGCTTTTTATTCTTCGAAAGATGATTTGCAGGAACACCGGAACGATCATCAATATTTCATCGGACGGCGCGCGCCTTCCGTCTCCGGTCAACTCGATCTGCAATTCTTCGAAAATATTCATCCGTCAGTTTTCCGAGGGTTTACATGCGGAACTCAAGGATACAAAAGTATCCGTTCAGGCAGTCTGTCCGGGTTTTTTCGGGGCACCGGTCCGGGAAGTCGGTCGGGTTGAAAAAAAGGTAAAGTATTCGGGATTCAGTATTCCAAGGGAGAGGGAAGTAATCGTAGATCAATTAATGCAGGATCTGGAACAAGGCAAAATTGTTTCGGCTCCGGGGATTCGACGAGGCTTACTCGCCCGCTTTGCAGAATATGATCCGGATAAAGCAGAACTGGAGCTGAATAAAATATCATAAAAAAAGGGGGGGAAGGCCGTTCGGACTTCCCCCTTAATCATTGTCCCCGCGAATTTCTATTCCGCTTTTGGAGCCATACTCCATTGAACCACGCGTGATAGTAAGGGATTCAAAAATATTTAAAAAACTGATATTACCCTGCCGGAATGAATCTCGACGCTGAAAAAGCCGTGATGTTTTTCGCTCATTATTCTTTACGAAAACGAAGACAGGCCTTCCAAAGGGCAGAAAACAATAAGAAAAGCATGTTGAGGAGTTCTTGAATCCGCGGAGCTGTGAGGTTATTCTGTTTGTACAAGCGGTCGAATCTGCCGGAGCCGGCAGCAGGAGGTAAGCACATGAGTATGACTATGACACAGAAAATACTGGCACGTCACGCGGGACTTCCATCGGTTGAACCGGGGCAGTTGATTGAGGCCAAACTGGACTTGGTTCTCGGAAACGATGTGACCACGCCACCGGCGATTGATGTCTTTCAACAGACATGTGCGTGCGGTGTTTTTAACAAAAACAAAGTAGTGATCGTGCCGGATCACTTCACACCCAATAAGGATATTAAGTCCGCGGAGCATTGTTTGAAGATTCGCAGATTTGCCAAAGAGCAGGATCTTCAGAATTATTATGAGATCGGTGACCCGAAGATGGGCGTTGAACACGTCATACTGCCCGAAAACGGTCTGGTCGCTCCCGGTGTCGCAATCATCGGCGCGGATTCCCATACCTGCACATACGGCGCGCTGGGTGCCTTTGCGACCGGTGTCGGGTCAACGGACCTGGCCTGTGCCATGGCAACGGGCCAAACCTGGTTCCGCGTTCCCGAGGCGATTCAGTTTGTACTGAACGGAAGACTCTCGCAAGGCGTGACCGGAAAAGATCTGATCCTGCATATCATCGGTATGATCGGCGTCGACGGAGCGCTTTATGAATCAATGGAGTTTACAGGCCCCGGCGTAAGTACGCTTTCCATGGCAGATCGTTTGACCATCTGCAATATGGCGATTGAAGCGGGCGGCAAGAACGGTATCTTCCCGGTGGATGAGCAGACGATTGAGTATATGAAGAAATATGCTCCGGTACGATATGACTCGAAAGATTACGAAGTTTTTGAAGCCGATAAAGACGCTTCCTACAAAACGACGATCGTAATCGAGTTGTCGGAAGTTCCGCTGACGGTCGCCTTTCCGCACCTGCCGGATAACACAAAGGTTTTGGGAACTTTCGGACAAGTGGACATTGATCAGGTGGTTATCGGATCCTGCACAAACGGTCGTTTGGAGGATCTGCGCGTTGCGGCTCAGATACTTAAAGGCCGGAAGGTAAAAAAAGGCGTTCGCTGCATCATTCTTCCGGGCTCCCAGCGTGTCTGGCTGGCGGCGCTGAAGGAAGGTCTTTTAGAGACTTTTGCCGAATCCAACTGTGTTGTTTCCGCGGCAACCTGCGGGCCTTGCCTCGGCGGTCATATGGGAATTCTTGCCAAAGGCGAGCGTTGCGTGTCGACCACCAACCGGAATTTTGTCGGGCGTATGGGTCATCCGCAATCTGAAGTCTATCTGTCCGGAGTACCGGTCGCTGCGGCGTCCGCGATCCTGGGATATATTGCCGGACCGGATGATGTCCTTAACCTGGAAAAGGAGGCAAACGTATGAATGCGAAAGGTAAAGTTTTTAAGTACGGCGCAAACGTAGATACCGATGTAATTATTCCCGCGCGTTACCTGAATACGGCGGATCCGAAAGAACTGGCAAAGCATTGCATGGAAGATATTGACGAGAGTTTTGTAAGCCGTGTTCAAAGCGGAGACATTATCGTCGGCGGACCGAATTTCGGATGCGGATCTTCCAGAGAACACGCACCGATTGCAATTAAAGCATCCGGTATTTCTTGTGTAATCGCCCCGTCTTTTGCCAGAATATTCTATCGTAATGCCATCAATATGGGTCTTGCGATCATGGAATGCCAAGAGGCATCCGAGAAAATCAATGACGGGGACGAAGTCGAAGTGGACTTTGAGACCGGACTGATCCGTGATTTGACACAGGGAACCGAATTCACGGCGAATCCTTTCCCGGAGTTTATCCGCAAAATCATCGAAGCCGACGGACTTGTCGGATATATCGCAACGAAGACGCCCAAAGCCTGATAAGAGGCTCCCTCAGGGCATGTTTCTTGCAATTCAGAACAAAGTTCGAATATAATGACTAACACACCGCATTTTTCGGGTGACAAGGAGTTGCAAATGAGTAAATTCAAGATTGCGGTCATTCCCGGCGACGGAATCGGACCGGAAGTGACAGGAGCGGCATGCGAGGTGCTTACGGCAGTCGGTCGTAAGTACGGACATGATTTTTCTTATGAAGAACTGCTTGCCGGCGGCAGTGCCATCGATGCGGTTGGCGATGCCCTTCCTACGGCAACGCTCGCGGCGTGCCGCAAGAGTGACTCCGTACTTCTAGGCGCGGTCGGCGGTCCCAAATGGGACGCCCTCCCCGGGAAACAAAGACCCGAGAGAGCGCTTCTGGATCTGCGCGGCGGACTGGAACTTTACGCGAATCTTCGCCCTGCAATTCTTTATCCGGAACTTGCTTCCGCAAGTCCGCTCAAAGCGGAAAACCTGCAGAACGGTATCGACATTATGATCGTTCGTGAATTGACCGGAGGCCTTTATTTCGGTGATCGTGGAAGAAGGGCAGGCGGCCAAATGCCGGACGGTTCACCAAAAGGTACCGAAGCTTACGATACCGAAGCATACAGCGAAGCCGAGATCGAGCGGATTGCCCGTGTCGGTTTTGAATTGGCCATGGGCCGAAAAAAGAAACTTCTCAGCGTTGATAAGGCTAACATTCTGGAAAGTTCGCGTCTCTGGAGAGAAGTCACCGATCGTGTTGCCAAAGAATATCCGGAAGTGTCATACGAGTATATGTATGTCGACAATGCCTCCATGCAGCTCGTGAAGAGACCCGGGGACTTTGATGTTATGGTTACGACAAATATGTTCGGCGATATTCTGTCCGATGAAGCCGGCATGATTACCGGGTCCATCGGAATGCTTCCGTCGGCATCACTCGGCAAACCGGGAACTCCCGGAATGTATGAGCCGGTGCACGGATCCGCTCCGGATATTGCCGGTATGAACAAAGCGAACCCGCTCGCGGCCATCCTTTCTGCGGCCATGATGCTTCGTTGGTCTTTCCACCTTTCTAAAGAAGCAGATGCAATCGAAAAAGCAATCGGTAAAGTGCTTAAAGACGGATACAGAACCCCGGACATCGCTTATTCAGGGAATTCCAAAATTCTCGGAACCAAAGAGATGACCGCACTTGTGATTGAGTCTATTGTCTGACGCCCCGGATTCGGGGCATTTCGAAGGCAAAACAAGAAGAGCGGGGAAACCTGTGCTCTTCTTTCGATTATAATTTTGCGGCGCGTCAAGCGCAGAAAGAAAAGGTGAATGAAAATGAATAATAGCAGAAGCGCACAGATGACTCAGGATATCAGCCGTGCTCCGCACAGGTCGCTCCTTTATGCGCTCGGTCTGACGGAAAACGAAATGAACCGGCCGCTCATAGGCGTTGTCAATTCGTTTAACGAACTGATTCCGGGACATCTTCATCTTCGTGATTTGACACAGTGCGTCAAGGACGGCATCCGTCTTGCCGGAGGAGTGCCGATGGAGTTCCCGTCAATCGGAGTCTGTGACGGACTTGCCATGAACCACATCGGTATGAAGTATTCGCTGGTGAGCCGGGACATCATCGCCGACTCCTGCGAACTGGTTCTTATGGCTCAGCCTCTCGACGCGGTGGTTTTTATCCCGAGTTGCGATAAGATTGTGCCGGGTATGCTCATGGCAGCCGCCCGCCTCGATATTCCTTCGATTTTCATTACCGGCGGGCCGATGTTGCCGGGAAACTATGCGGGGAAACGGGTCGGACTGTCGAACTTGTTTGAGGCTTCCGGAGCTTGTGCGTCCGGAACCATGTGTGTCAGCGATCTTTCTCAGATGGAAAAAGAATGTTGCCCGACCTGCGGAAGTTGCTCGGGCATGTATACCGCCAATACCATGTGCTGCCTGACGGAAGCCCTCGGAATGGCGCTCCCGGGAAGCGGAACGATACCGGCGGTCCTTTCCGCCCGTCGTCGCCTTGCAAAAGATACCGGAATCAAGGTCATGGAACTGCTCGAATCCGGCCTCACCGCCAGAAAAATCATGACACGTGATGCGATAACGAACGCAATGCGTGTCGACATGGCGCTCGGCGGATCGACCAACAGTGTTCTCCATATGCTCGCGATCGCACGCGAGTGCGGCTATCCGATGACTGTCGATGATATGTCGGCGATATCTGACGGCACGCCTCAGATTTGCAAATTGAATCCGGCAAGCTCCGTATTTATAACAGATTTGAACGATGTCGGCGGCATTTCTGCCGTAATGGCGGAACTGGCAAAGGCGGATAAAATCAATGTCAGCAATCCTTCGGTTGACGGGACCATCGAATCCCGCATCCGCGGCAACCGCGGCGCGGACGGAACCATCATTCACCCCATCTCAGATCCGGTTGCCAAAGACGGCGGACTGGCTATCCTTAAAGGTAATCTTGCGGTTGAGGGTGCCGTTGTCAAGAAAGGTGCCGTGCTTCCCGAGATGATGGTACATACCGGTCCGGCAAGAGTCTTTGAGTCGGAAGAAGCGGCGACAGAAGCGATATTCTCCGGAAAAATCAATGCTGGCGATGTCATAGTCATCCGTTTTGAGGGACCTAAAGGCGGCCCCGGAATGCGTGAAATGTTGACACCGACCTCGGCGGTTGCCGGTATGGGACTTGATAAGAGTATTGCACTCATCACTGACGGACGGTTTTCGGGCGCAACCCGCGGAGCCAGCATCGGGCATGTCTGCCCCGAAGCAGCGGATGGCGGCTTGATCGCTTACGTCATGGAAAACGACAGTATTACGGTAGATATACCGGCGCGTCAGCTCCGGTTGAACGTAGAAGAATCCATCCTGGCCGGAAGAAAGCCGGCACAACTTCCCAAACGCAAGTTGTCCGGAGTAATTGCCCGCTATGAGCAACTGGCTGATTCCGCTGCACGCGGAGCCAGCATGAACCGTGTCGACGGGCCGAATGAGTCTTCAAAGTAATTCATGTGAGAGAAGAGGTGGTAGATATGAATGGTGCCATGGCAGTGATTGATTTTTTAAAGAAAAAGGGCGTTGATTCGGCATTCGGATATCCGGGCGGATCGGTGATCGTTCTTTATGACGCGATTTATCAGATGCAATTTCCCCATATACTGACCCGCCACGAGCAGGGTGCGGTGCACGCCGCCGAAGGGTATGCAAAAGTCACAGGCAAGCCGGGAGTGGTTTTTGCCACGTCCGGACCGGGTGCAACCAATCTGGTTACCGGCATTGCGGATGCCAGTCTGGATTCCGTTCCGCTTTTGGCGATCACAGGTGCGGTCAACCGTAACGCGATCGGAAAAGATGCTTTTCAAGAGGCTGACATCACGGGTATAACACAGCCGATCACGAAGTATAACTATCTGGTGATGGAGCCTGAAGATCTGATACCGACGCTCGAAGAAGCCTGGAATCTGACTACGGAGGGAAGACCGGGCCCGGTGCTCGTGAATATTCCCAAGGATTTGTTTCTTCTGGAGATTCCTGAGTCCAATGGAAAAGGTGAAGGTGTCATCATCCATCGCCCGCCGAGAAAAGCCGCTCAGGACAGAGTGGCTATGGTATATGAGGCAATGCGCAAGGCGAAAAAGCCGCTCCTGCTGATCGGCGGAGGCGTGGTTATCTCAAAAGATGCATCGGAGCGCACGAAAGAATTCATCGAGAAAACCGGCATACTGGTTTCCTCGACTATGATGGCCAAAGGAGCCATTGCCGAGAATCATCCCCGGTATCTGGGCATGGTCGGAATGCATGGAACGCCTCAGTCTAATGTCGCGATCGGGAAGTGTGATATGCTTCTGGCCGTAGGTTGCCGTTTTTCGGATCGTATCATCGGAAATCCCGAGAAATATAACCAGAATCAGGATCGCGTTGTTATCCATGTCGACATTGATCCCGCTGAAATCGGTAAGAACATTAAGCCGACCATTGAAATTGAGGATGATGCCGGAAATTTTTTCAGACACATGCTCGAGCATTTTCCGGGTGATGACTTTGCTGCCCTTTGGTCTGAGTGGAATACGATGATTCTCGAAAAGGCGGATCGTTATGCGAAGATCAAAGAAAAACTATACGAACTGGACGACCGTCTTCTTCCCGAAGCCGTTGTATATGCGGTGTCCCGGGCATATAAGGGAACGGATCCGATCCTGGTCACAGACGTCGGACAACAACAGATTTTTGCCGCTCAGCATTTCCGTGTGGAGTCACCGAGATCCTTCCTGACTTCCGGCGGTCTGGGTACGATGGGCGTCGGCTTGCCGTATGCCATCGGTGCCGCGGTAGCGGACCCGGCCCGGCCGGTGGTGCTTTTTGTCGGCGACGGCGGACTTCAGATGACCATTCAGGAGTTCGGGACGCTCAAAGCGCTCGGCCTCAATGTAAAAGTCGTGATTATGGATAATCAACAACTCGGAATGGTTCGTCAGTGGCAGGAGCTTTTCTATGGGAAAAGATACAGCCAGACGATTCTTGACAATAATCCCAACTTCATTCAGATCGCGGATGCCTACGGAATGAAGGGCGGTCGTGCGACGAACGCCGCAGAACTCAACAAGCAGATCGAGATCATGAAGTCGACTGCGGAGCCATACGTGCTTCATGTCATGCTGGATGTCAAGGAACTTGTGTACCCGATGATTCCCGCCGGCAAGAACCCCGAAGATATGATGATGCCGGGAATGTAATAGGCGCGGTTACCGCAAGAGAACGTACCCGGCCCGTCAAGCAACTCAAAAAAACACCTCCGATAAGGACGCAAGCGTCCTGGAATCCGGAGGTGTTTTTTGGTTGATCATATTCCTTGATGACCGGTAGAAGCGGCTCCTCGGGAATTTAATCTTCGGGATCCAGAAGGGGAACTACCGTCGGATGATTATTTGCATCCAGTGCAACGAAGGTCGTATGAGCGACATTGATTTCTTCGCGCCGTCCGTCGAGATATTCGACAAAAGTCGAGACTTTAACCTTCATCGAGGTCCTTCCGACGGATTCAACTTCGGAGACCAGCAAAAGGGTTGAATTGATTTCGGCCGGAGCCTTAAAAGAAAGGTTGTCAATGGCAACCGTGGTTACCTCAGTTCCGGAGTGCCTTCTGGCGCAAATGGCACCGACAACATCGATCATCTGAAGAAGCGCTCCGCCGAATAGCCTGCCGGATCCGTTGGTATGGCGGTACATCACAATCTGGACATGTTCTGTAAGGGAATCCGAACGTTTTTTGCTTGCGCGTGCTGTCGGAATGTTTTCGCTCATGTTGTGCTCCCCCTATGAATAACGATTCTGTCGTGCCCGTCGGCACAGAACAGTTCAGTAACTTGCTCCCTTATTATAAATTCCCGATTGATTCAATACAACGACGGAATCTAAATCGTGCTGATTGTTTCAAAACCACTTGACGTTGTATAATGATTATGCCGATTTAAGCAAAAGTGAAAGGTAAAAATCATGGCAAAAAAGAAATTCGCCGCGGTCATTGATTTGGGATCTCTTGCCCTGCGCCTCAAGATTTTTGAGACGGAGGAGAAAGTGAAGCCCAAAGAAGTCGAATCCGCGAGGGTTTTTCTTTCGTTCGGGGCTAAGACCTATCGCGAAGGCCTGATTTCGGCCAAAAACGTTGATGAAATATGCGATATCCTCAAGGGGTTTGTCATAAAGCTCAAGGAATATAAGCTGGATGACGCGATCTGTGTCGCGACCAGTTCTTTTCGGGAGGCGGGAAACAAGGACTTTATTATTGAACAGATCCGGCTTCGCACCGGTCTTCGAATCACGGTTCTCGATAATGCTCAGGAAAGGTACTATAACAACCTGGCGGTGAAGGAAAATCAGCCCGGTTTTGTGGAAATCATTGATACGGGAACGATGATGCTGGATGTCGGTGCCGGCAGTATTCAAGCCACTGTATACGATAAATCCGACTTCGTCTTCAGCCAGAATATGTTGCTCGGTTCGCTGCGGGTCAGCGAAATGCTTTCGGATCTGGAGCGTCAGACGACTCATTATGCCGATGTCCTCGAAGAGTTTATCTCTCAGGATCTCGATGATTTTCACGCTGTAGAGCCGAAGGGAATCACGTACTGCAATTTGATTGCTTTCGGCGGCGACATCGGATTTATCAAGAGCCTCGCGGGTCTGTCACCGAGGGAATACTGTTTTCTCACGAAGAAAAAATTTATGGATGTCTATGAAATACTTCTTCGCACAAAATCAGAGGAATTGGTTCTGTCGCGTAATATTCCGTCCGCGAACGTTTCGCTTCTTCTTCCGACCGCCATCCTGATTAAAAAGATGCTTGATTATACCGATCTTACCGGAGTTCACTTACCGGCCGCTTCACTGACTGACGGGGTAATCTACCATAATGAATGGGAGAAGAACGGATTCAAGCTGGTTATTGACCCGGTCCTCGACGTTGTTTCCGCGGCCAGACATATTGCGAAAAGATATCGCAGCGATAAAAAGCACACGGAAAGCGTAGAGAAATTCGCGCTGACTCTTTTTGATTCCAGTAAGCGCCTGCACGGCATGAAGGACAAAGAGAGGCTGCTTCTAAGTATAGCGGTCATCCTTCACGAGGTAGGTAAATATATCCACGTCAGCAAGCACAGCGCACGTTCCTATCACATCATTAACACCACAGAATTCATCGGACTCAATGAATACGAACGTGAAACGGTTGCGTGTATTGCCCGATTATATACCAATACGGATCTGTTTCTGGATCGTTTCTATTTATATTTGCCCCCGGAACAGCGTGCCGTCGTTTCCAAACTTGCCGCCATGCTCCGGATCGCGGATTCCATGGACGCATCGCATAAACAGAAAATGAGAAACGTCAGCATGACCGTTCTCCCGGACTCGCTCGTCATTTTATGTGAGAGTTCGCAGGATTTAACATTCGAGCAATGGGCATTTGCGAAAAACACCGATCTTTTCAGTCAGGTGTTCGGAATTACGCCGGTACTTCGGCAGCGGAGGCAAACCAAATGACTACCAAGAAGGGTAAAGGGAAAAAACAAGGGAAAGCAACCGCTACGCTCGATAATGCGGGAATCGTTGCCGATTCAAATAAGTATTTTAACCGCGAGCTTAGCTGGCTTGAATTCAACGACAGGATTTTGCTGGAGTCACGTGATACGAAAAACGCTCTTCTGGAACGACTCAAATTTCTTTCCATCACGGCCTCGAATCTGGACGAGTTTTATATTGTCCGCGTCGCATCGCTTCGCGACTTGCTGAGCATCTCCTATAACGAGCAGGACATATCCGGCCTTCAGGTCTCTGAGCAGTTAGAGAAGATCGATCAAAAAGCGCGTGCAAGCATGGCGTTGATGTACTCCACCTATACCCGATCTCTCGTACCGTCGCTTCGTTCTCATGGCATCAACATTTTTGATTATGACGAAATGAGCGACAAGTACCGAAGAATGGCGGATCAATATTTCCGGACGACGCTTTATCCGATACTTACGCCGATGGCGGTCGACGCATCGCGTCCGTTTCCGCTGATTTACAATCGTCAACTCAATATGTGCGTTCTCGTGGAAAACCTTCCGACATCTGCGAATATGGTGACGGGCGATGAAGATCAAGGGCGGAACGGGTTCCGTTTTGCAACCCTTCAGATTCCTGCGGTTGTGCCGAGGCTTTTCGAGATTCGCATGTCCGACGGAATCGGATTCGTGCCGATTGAGCAGATCATCCGAGCTAATATAGAGGCTCTGTTTAACGGGGCGAAAGTCCTTTCCACCGCGATATACCGGGTTATGCGCAACGCGGAGCTGGATATAGATGAAGATGAAGCCGAAGACCTTCTTAAAAAAATCGAAGAGGGCGTTCGGATGAGAAGATGGGGAGAAATCATTCGTCTTGAAATCAGCGAAGACATGGATGAGAGACTTCTCAAATACATCACTGGATCTCTTTCCATTTCAACCCGGGATACCTTCTGCTTATCCGGACCGATCGATCTTACCTTCCTGATGAAACTCTATTCTCGTCTCGCGCCCGATTATCCGGCACTCTGCGACGCTTATTTTAAGCCCCAAAAAGCTGTCATGTTTGACGGATACGACGATATTTTCGACCAGATCCGTCAAAAAGATCTTCTCGTGCATCACCCCTACGAGTCCTTTGATCCGGTTGTCGAGTTTGTCCGGCAGGCCGCCTCGGACCCGCAGGTTCTTGCGATTAAGCAGACCCTTTATCGCGTCAGCAATGATTCACCGATTATCGAATACCTGGCGCAGGCGGCCATGAACGGCAAGCAAGTCATGATCATTGTCGAGCTGAAGGCCCGATTTGACGAGGAGAATAACATCAACTGGGCAAAGAAACTTGAAAACGCCGGATGCCATGTCATCTACGGTCTGGTCGGGCTTAAGACGCACAGCAAGATCACGCTCGTCGTTCGTAATGAAGAAGACGGGATAAGACGATATCTGCATCTGGCGACCGGAAATTACAATAACATCACCGCCAAGATCTACACCGATATCGGTCTCTTCACAGCATCCGAGCCGTTCGGAATCGACGCTTCCGAGTTTTTCAACATGCTCTCGGGCTTCTCGGAACCCCCCGAATGGAGGCGTTTCGCGCCGGCACCGAAATGGCTGAAGAACTTTTTCCTCTCCAAAATCGACAAAGAAATCCGCAATATCCGCGACGGAAAGAAAGCGCACATTATCGCGAAAATGAACGCCCTCGTCGATGCGGCCGTCATTGACCGACTCTACGATGCCTCGCGCGCCGGTGTTAAAATTGAACTGATCGTTCGCGGAATTTGCTGCCTGCGTCCCGGTGTTGCCGGTATGTCTGAAAATATCAGCGTCTGCTCGATCACCGGGCGTTTCCTTGAGCACTCGCGCATATATTACTTTTACAACGAAGGTGCGGAAGACCTTTATCTTTCCTCGGCAGACTGGATGCCGAGAAATCTGGACAGACGCATCGAGCTCCTTTTCCCTGTGGAAGATCGCGACTGCAAAGCACGGGTCATGGAGATCCTTCGCATTGAACTCGAGGATACCGTCCGTAGCCACTGGCTCAACGAAGACGGCGCCTACCATAAGTTGGATCTTCGCGGTAAAACAAAGCTGGACAGTCAGGCGGAACTGATCCGGCTGGCCTCTGCCAAAACGAATGAAGAGGAAGAGGAAGAAGAAACAGAGGGATCGGACGAGTAATGTACGAGTGTTTCTCGGGATTTTTTCAGAAAGCCCCAATGCTTAGAAGAGTATAAAGAAACATATGATTTTGTGGACACCAAAACTTTCCGGGATTATAATGTATTAAGAGAAATTGATATTTGTGACAAGCATAAGCTTCTTAGGATGAACCGTTCAACAGATAGTAATCCACTCAATTCACGAAATCAACGGCACATCATGCCGCTTTTCGCCAAGGACTATCCTTCGGAGGATGATTTATGAAAAAGAGAATGATGGCAGTAATTGCTTTGCTCGTTTGTCTTGTGATGTTGCTCTCTTCTTGCCGGCTGGATACATTAAGAGAAACCACGGAGCCGGAAGAGACCGGGAAGACAGAAGAGCCTGCGGAAACGACGGAAGCCGTCCCAACGCCCGAACCTTCCGTAATACCTTCCGAGACCGAGCCTGCGGTCGAGGGAGCACCGGAATATCTGGATACCAACCCGATCAGCGAGTACGCAATTCTTTACCTTGAAATGGAATACAATCATACGGATATAGTTACCGGACGGGCGACATATGACATGAACGGGGATAGTTCGATTGATGACATCCGGATTGAGATCGATGAACCTTCGATGAATTTAAATGTTTTGATCAATGGAGCCTCGACGAGTATTTCAATCGATTATGTCAATACCGCCTTTTTGATTGATATTGATCGCGGAGACAATTATGTCGACCTTTTCGTGCCGGACAGCGGGCCGAGCGAAGATCCGGTCAGTCATATTTTCCGGTATGACGGAACTTCCGTCGTCCATCTCGGAGATGTTTTCGGATCACTGCGCTGTAACCGTCAGGGGCAGATCATTACCAGTTCAGGATACAGTTGGTACACCTTCCCGGTTATGGTTTATTCCTGGGTCGAGATTGTGAACGGGTCGATCATATACCATACCGTGGAACGGGACGCCTATATCGGGCAAACCTTCGGGTTCCAGCGTGAAATCGGTAATAATTACGGCACATGGATGGAGGAGACCACGACGATCCCGGCTTATGACGCATATCCGTATGGACCCGCACCGACGAATATCATCGTTCCCGCGGGCTATACATTTACGATTTTGGATGTTTCCGAATTTAGAAGCGGATCTTCACCGAACTGGTATTATATTCAACTGGAAGACGGCAGGACCGGTGTTTACTATTACATGAAAGGGGATTGATCCGACATCCGGTATCCTGGATGCGCTTTACCGGGCTTTCGGAAAATCATAGCGCATAGTATTATTTTCCGTCCGCTTGTTTTTCGATGGCTTCTTCGATCAATGCCAGTGAGATTTTAAGCGCCTTAATTCGCCGCTCAAGTAGTGTTTGTTGGGATGCGCCGAGCGTCTTTTTCTCGAAAACCTTCTCGCATTTCCGGATATCAGACGTTATCGACCGAACGGCCAGAGTATATTCTTCGTTTGTGAAAAACTTCTTCGTGATCCGGGGCTGAATACTCATCACCATAATTTGGCAGGGGTTTTCTTCGCCCCAGATTTCCGGGATACATTCCAGTTCCTGAAAACCCATGGCTCTATAAAATTTCCGGGTATCGGCATAGCTCTTATCGGGATGAGACGCGGAAAGGGTCTTGACCTGCAAAAACGTGAATCCGTTATCCTGACACCAATCAAAACAAGTCAGGAGCAATGCTTTTCCTATGCCCAGACGATGGTATTCTTTGAGAATTCCCATGACATGGATTTCCGCGGCGGCTTTGGAAGTCGGGCGAATGCAAAGGAAACCGACAGTTATTCCGTCCGTATCGGCAGTATAGAAGGGCAATTCCGCGACTTCTGCGATGTAGCGATCGATCGATTCGGGAACACCGAACCAGTCGGGTAACTCATGAAGAATTGACCCGCAGATTTCCTGTTTCTTTTTTGCATCCGTGATTTGCTTAATATCCATTAGTTTGGCTCCGATGTTTGTGATGGTTGTAGTATAACGCATCTCTGATGTAGAATGAAACCGATAGACGGAGGTGAGGGATCATGAAAATGAAAAAAGCCAAACTGATCGCTATCATCGTGATTGCCTTGATTTTGTTATTTCCTGATACAACTAAACGGGCAGACGGCGGCACAATCGAATATCAGGCAATCCTTTACTCCGTAACGAAATGGCATAGAATCAGCATTTTAGGACCGGATTTTTATAAAATAGGAACTGAAATCAAAATATTTGGGATAACCATATTTGATAACAGTGGAAATCAGCCTGAATAATGGTCCATTCGGACGATTATAAATGCTAATAATCCCAACCTGCCGCACTCCGAACACTTCGTTCGACGTGTGGCAGGTTTTTCTTTCTTAGTATTTAATTGAACGAAAAGTGAAAACCATGTTATCATATATTTCGTGTGAAATAATGTTTACGGAGTGTGTAGTATGCCGGTATCGATTATTAATTATCCTTCAGTTTTAAACCCAGGGAAGTATGATCAGGAGTCCAATGAATATACGTTGACACATTCTTCGGGGGCTTCATTTTCGGTCATCAATTACGGTGCGACAATTACGAGGATTCTGGTTCCGGATTGGAACGGGAAGATGGAAGATGTTGTGCTCGGGCATTGTGATCTTGACGGATATTTGAAGAATACGGAATGGCACGGGACGTCGGTCGGACGAAGCGCCAATCGAATCAAGGGTGCGGCGTTTTCGATTAAAGGCAAGGACTATAAGATCACAGCCAATGAGGGAGAGAATAACCTTCATACGGGTGCGCCGGGTTTTCACAGCGTTTTTTGGAAGGGAACCGTGCTTTCCCAAAGTGAGGCGCAGCAGTATCTGGACGGGACCGGAATCGAGAATGATTTCTCGATTGAAGATGAAGCGGTGCTTTTCGAGTATTTGTCACCGGACGGCGCATGCGGATTTCCGGGAAATCTGGAAGCGCAGATCTTTTATGCATGGACGAGTGATGCGACGTTACTGATTATTTTTTCCGGCGTAAGTGACGCGGACACGATCTTTGCGCCGACGAACCACTCGTATTTCAATCTCGCGGGGCAGGCAGCCGGTTCAGTCGGCGAGCATGTGTTGTTTGTTGATGCGGACACGACGACCGATAAAGCTTACGACAACGTTCCGGACGGGAAGATTTCAGATGTAAACAGGACGCCGCTTGATTTTACCGTGCCGGCTCCGGTCAGTAAGGCACTCGGAAATAACCATCCTCAGCTCGCCTGTTCGAAGGGGATTGATCAGAATTATTGCCTCAATGCCGGAGGTGATGCCCGCGTTGTCGCAGCTTTCCTTTCCGAGCCTTCATCGGGACGTAAGATGGAATTGCTTACGAATTTTCCGGGTGTACAGATTTACGCGGGAAATCATCTGGGCGGATCCGCCTCGAAAAACACTACACCCTACGAGTCCTATGGCGGTATTTGCCTTGAGGCGCAGATGTACCCGGATTCGATCCATCATCCGAACTTCCCGAGCGCATTGATCAAACCGAATGTAAGGACGTGCTATCTCACCGGATACCGTTTCTCGACGACAGAATAAGAAAAAAGCGGCCGCGGCCGCTTTTTTGTTTGTACGAAATGCGTGCTGGTTACACGGTGGGGCGATAGCTGTCCTTCAGGGAAACGGAGCGATTGAATGCCGGCATAGCTGCCGTTGATTCTTTGGCATCCAGGCAGAAATACCCCAGTCTCAGGAACTGGAAATGGTCTGCGGGTGTCGCGTCTTTAAGCGATGCTTCTATTTTGGCGTTATCCAGTACTTCGAGGGAATCCGGGCGTATATGCTCCAGATAATCGCAATCCGCGAGATCAGGCTCCTCGACGTCAAAGAGCCGGTCGTAAAGTCTGACGGAAGCGGAAAGGGCCGTTGCCGCGTCGACCCAGTGGATGGTGGCCTTGATTTTCCGGCCGTCGGTCGTATTACCGCCGCGGCTCTCAGGGTCATAGGTTGCATAAACAGCGGAGACATTTCCGTCCGCGTCTTTTTCACAACGGGTGCAACGAACGACGTACGCGGATTTAAGACGTACTTCGTTTCCGGGATAGAGTCGGAAATATTTTTTCTCGGGAACCTCCATGAAATCGTCCGATTCAATATACAGTTCACGCGAAAAAGAGACTTCCCGGTTGCCTGCGTCCGGATCTTCCGGATTGTTCTCGACCGTAAATACTTCCGAAGCGTCCGCAGGGTAGTTTTCGATGATCAGTTTTACCGGACGGAGAACCGCCATGACGCGACGGGCGGTTTGATTCAGATCCTCGCGCAAACAGTGCTCCAGAAAGGCATAATCCACGAGACTGTTGACCTTCGAAACGCCGTTGCGCTCATGAAAGTTCCGGATCGATGCCGGCGTGTATCCGCGGCGTCGAAGGCCGCAGATTGTAGGCATTCTCGGATCATCCCAGCCGTCGACGATTCCGTTTTCGATGAGGAGGCGAAGCTTCCTCTTGGAAAGAACCGTGTGAGTAATTCCCAGGCGGGCAAACTCAATCTGGCGTGGCTTGGCCGGGACGGAACAATTCTTGAGGACCCAGTCGTAGAGAGGGCGGTGTGCCTCAAATTCAAGCGAGCAAAGCGAATGGGTAATTTCCTCAAGCGCATCCTCGATCGGGTGCGCAAAATCGTACATCGGGTAAATGCACCAGGTATTTCCGGTATTATGGTGAGAGATACGATTGATGCGATAGATGACCGGATCGCGCATGTTGAAGTTGCCTGACGCAAGATCGATCTTCGCGCGAAGCGTCATTTTACCGTCTTCAAAAAGACCTTCCCGCATCTGCGCGAAAAGCAGTAAACTTTCCTCGGACGGACGGTCGCGATAGGGACTCTTTGCCGGGGTGGACAGGTCGCCGCGATACTTGCGAACTTCATCAGGAGTCAGCTCGCAGACGTAAGCTAGCCCCTTATTAATGAGTTCGACTGCATATTCGTACATCTTTTCAAAGTAGTCCGATGCGTAAAAAAAGCGATCGCCCCAGTCATGTCCCAGCCACTTGATATCTTCTTTGATGGCTTCGACATACTCTTCGTCTTCTTTGGTCGGATTCGTGTCGTCCATGCGAAGGTTACAGAGGCCGCCGTATCGCTCAGCAGCGCCGAAATCGATCTCAAGTGCCTTTGCGTGTCCGATATGAAGGTAACCGTTCGGCTCGGGAGGGAAGCGTGTATGGACGGTTTTCCCTTCGAAACGGCCGCCTGCCGCGATATCTTCTTCAATCATTTCGAAAATAAAGTTCGTTTCATTATTCATCGTGTTACCTCACTTCTGTGAATCATTATCGCCATTTCCCAATTCTATTGAACAGAAATGAGTTGTTGTCGGGCGCTTTGAATTCGCTTGATCGAAAGATCCTTTCCGAGAAGAAGCAATGCCTCAACGGCGCCGCCCGGCGTGACGAGCATACCCGTAATTGCGATGCGCAACGGCCACAGCAGGGTAGAGTTCTTGATCCCGCGGCTTTCCGCGAGGGAAGCAAAGCAGGTCATCAGCGAATCCTTATCCCAAACCTTCAGATCACTTAATGCTTCTTCGGAAAGCATCAGCATTTCGCGGGATGATTCGATCGTGGATTTACTCTTCTTATGCTCGAAAAGCACAGGATCAAATTCCGGCAACGCGTTCATATACGCGACTTTCTCGGAAATCTGCGAAAATTTGGATATTCGGGGTTGCAGCATCTCCATGAGAAGAGCATGTTTGTCTTCGGTAACGCCGGCCAATTTTGCATACTCGTCCCTGGCATGCGAAAGGAACGTTTCCTCGTCCATTCTGCGGATGTATTCGGCGTTGAACCATTCGAGCTTCTCGTAATCGAAGGTTGCCGGAGACTTGCTGATTCCGTCGATTGAAAAAGCGGCGATCAATTCATGAAGCGAAAAGATTTCATTGGTATTATCTTTCGGGCACCAACCGAGAAGCGCAATATAATTGATCACAGCCTCCGGGAGATATCCTTCGGCGACCAGATCCTCAAAACCGGTTGCCCCGTGTCTCTTCGAGAGCTTAGAAACAGTTCCGTCTTCGTTCTTGCCCTGAATCAGGGGAAGATGAACGTATTCAGGAATATTCCAGCCGAAAGCCTCGTAGAGAAGATTGTACTTCGGAGTGGAAGAAAGGTACTCGCTTCCGCGGACTACATGGGTAATCTGCATCAAATGGTCGTCGATGATGTTTGCAAAATTATAGGTCGGGAACCCGTCCGCCTTCAGAAGTATCTGGTCTTCAAGCTCCTTATTCGGAACGGTAATGTCACCGAAAACAAGATCAGAGAAAGTTGTCTGACCATCCAAGGGCATCTTCTGCCGGATAACATAGGATTCTCCCGATTCGAGGCGGCTGGCTGCTTCTGCTTCGGAAAGATTCCGGCAATGACGGTCATACCCCAAAACATCATGGGATGCGTCATGATCTTTAAGTGATTCGAGACGTTCTTTGGAGCAAAAACAGCGATATGCTTTGCGCTCCTCGACCAAACGCTCGGCATAGAGACGGTAATGTCCCATTCGCTCGCTCTGGATATACGGGCCAACCGGTCCGCCGATATCCGGACCTTCATCGTGAGTTAGGCCGGCAGTCGCAAGGGTCCTGTAGATGATGTCGACTGCGCCCTCGACTATTCTTTCCCGGTCCGTGTCTTCAATCCGTAAAATGAATTTGCCGCCGCAAGATTTTGCAATCAGATACTCATAGAGTGCCGTGCGAAGATTTCCGACATGCATAAAACCGGTCGGACTCGGTGCGAAACGAGTGCGAACTTCACCGGCAGCGGGGAGAAGATTTTCCGTCATTGATCAAACCTCTTCCATCTATTTTTCTAAATACTTATATTACCACAAAAATGGAATTCGCAAATGACGCACCTGCGTTTAATCGCTTGTAAAAAGGTCGAAAGTTGGCAATTTTGACGGGCTTTTTAACGGAAGCATCCGGATGATCGATTCATGAACGGCGCCGTAGGATGACAAGACGGCGGATCGATATAATCACCTTCGCTACGACGGCAAGTACAAGGCATAAAAATACGATAATGATGATGATGGAAAGATTGAGGTTGTCACGAAGGAGTGTAAGAAATTTCGACGCGGAAGGGGTCTTCGCCCAGACATCCTCAGAGGAGACTACTTCGGCAATGACGATGCTCTGATCATCAAGAACAAATTGAACGACACCGAGCGCGTCGCCCTTTCCGATCGGAAGCGCAATATCCTTATAAACAACAAAATGGGTGGCACCGGTCAGATAATCATCCCCCTTAGGGTGAATATATTGGACCGTCGATGCAAATTCAGTTCGTATACTGTTCTCCCATCCATCGATCGTTACCGGAAGATAATCATCGCCGGCTTTTACGAGATCAGACATTTCATAATCGGAATATACCCGGTTGATCAGGTTACCTATTTCGGATAGAAGCGGTTCATCCGGGGTTCCGTGGGTGACAAAGCCAACCTCGAATCCGTTATGCGAAGACAGCATAAGAACACAGGATCCTCCGCCGGGCACCGAAAAACGTGCAAGTCCAAGCAAATCGGGAGAAACAGCCATAGCCGAAATCATCGGATTACTGATGATTTCCGGAGTGCCGTCCGAAAGAAAAGAGACATTTCTGTATTGACAAAAAGTCTCTCGAAATGACTTGTTCTGCAACGCATACCTGAAAAGAATCATGACATCCGATAGGGTGGAGTATTGATCTGATTCTGTCGGTTCAGAATTGCTTACCCTGTCATGGGGGGCTTTTTCTGACGTGCCGGAAAAAAATGTATTACTCATCCCGATGGATTTGGCGGTGTCATTCATTCGTGTGACAAATGTCAGTTCATCCGTCGAAATGTATTCGGCAAGTGACAGTGCTGCCGCATCGGAATCCCTATACAGCACCGCAGATACCAGATAAGATACGGTGTGCTTTTCTCCTTTGACAAAATTCAAATGTTGTGAAGATGCAAGATCCAGAGCTTCCGCATCGACTGAAATCGTAATCTGAGTATCTTCGGTAAGAGTCTCCAGAGCAATGACGGCGGTCATCAGGCGTGCCGCGGAAGAAATATACGTCCGGGTTTCAGCTTTTTTGGAATAAAGAGGGGTTCCCCGACTGATGCTGACAGCGGACACGCCGGCCGATAAAGTTTCGCTTGCGGAAGAAGTATCGTCCCCCGATAAGTCATATGTGCCTGATAACGGTATGGGCAGGCTTTGAATACGGCTGACGGGGCTTTTCAGGTATAGAAAAGGGGAGAAAACAGCAATGCAGACAATAATAACTAATCCGCTGATAATGGCGGATCGAAATTTCCTTGAAATATATCCGGAAAAAATCATACCCGGGGGAGTCTCCTTCCTGTTTTCGGATTCCCGCACCGTCATGGCCAGTCTCCGAAATAAAGGATTTGCATATAGGAATTATACCACGTCTGCCGTAAACGGAAGAACACAGAAGTGAGATCAGGATTGTGCGTCAGGCCATTGAATTTAAAGGACGCATCGTAAAGCATGCTATTCCCAATTTTCGAAAAAAAATGATATGATGATTAGTAGCCCGAGTTCCCGGAGGTAGTATGGAAGAGAAAAAAATTGTCCTGAATACGAAATGCGTTGTCGATGTCGGTAAATCGATTACCAGTCAATGTATTAAGAATTTATTTGCAGGGAAGGGTAAGCCGGTCAAAATCGCGGTGGTCTCCGATCGTGAGGTAGGCGGTTATTACATGAAGGGCTTTCTCGAGCAATTCGACGCTATCGGAATCAAACCGGCAGTGATTACGATTGACGGCAGTCAGGCCGCAAAGACAATTGAGGCGGTTAAATCGGTATACGAAAGACTCATGGACATTGATTTTTCCGAAGCGGACACATTGATCGCTCTCGGCGGCGGCGGGGTTATTGATATTACCGCATTTGCCGCTTCTACGTTCGGAAACGGAGCCAAATATATCCTTTTCCCGACAACACTTCTGTCTATGATTGAATCTACTCTGGCAAACTGTGCGATGCTCAATTTTCAGAGTCAGAAAGATCTGATACGTGTGTCGGTTTCCCCGAATCATGTGGTAATTGATACCGCGTTTTTGAAAACGCTTCCTCCGCGGTATATGGCAAACGGAATTGCTCAGGTACTCCAATACGGATTGACTGACAATCCGTCACTTCTGAACCGGCTGTCCGGTCCGGTCGACTTGGCCGAACTGGTTGAAGAGAGTCTTCTTGCCGGCATTCGGATTCGTAAGAATGCTCCCGAACTTCTTCGTTTCGGAAGAGATATCGCCGATGCGATCGAAGGGCATTTTCGCTTTTTGAAATATACTCAGGGCGAGGCACTGGGGCTCGGATTAATTGCATCGGATTCATCTCCCGCGCTTCATACGCTTTATGGGCGACTGGGACTTCCGATCGAACTGACCGGAGTCACCCAAGAGACTCTGATGAAAAGAATTATGAAATCGCTTGAGAAGCAGGGCGATACCGTAATCATTCCCAGAATCGGTCCGGAAGGCAAACCGGTCATTCAGAAAGTACCGTATGATGCTGCCGAGCGATATTATGAATCACTCCTGACCGGAATTTGTCATTAAGGTGGTTATTTGATGTTTTGTATTTCAAAGTTCAACAAACATAATGAGAAAAAACAATCAACCTTCCGTATTCGTATCCTTGCGATCGCGGTGGCGGTGCTTTTTACTCTCCCGCTCAGTTCTTGTGACGGGAAAGATGATGATGAAGTGATCAAACCCGCCCAATACGGGACGTACGGAGAGCAGATTGCACTTACACTGGCAAAGGATTTCCCGTACCGGAAAGCTTTTTCCGAACAGGAAAAATTGGCGGGACAATATGTAAAAAAAGAGTTTGAAAAGCTTGGCTATGTGGTTGAGGAGCAAACTTTCTCTAATGCTGACGGAACAATGCAATCGGTCAACTATATTGTGACTGTCCCGGGCGAAGGAATGATGCAGAAAGAGAGCGAACGCAAATACGTTCCGACAAGGAAAACAGTAATTGTCGGCGCTCATTATGACTGTAACGTTCCCCCGATGGACACGGTTGACATGCCCGCTTATGACGGAATTCAGGACAATGCTTCCGGGATAGGGTGTTTGTTGACCCTGGCGAAGGAGATCAAGTCACAGAAACTGGGATATGATGTTGTGATCGTGGCTTTCGGAGGAGGGTCTGCCGACTTCGCAGGCGCACGTGCTTTTCGGGCACGAATGTCTTCGGAAGAGATTCGGGCTGTTGATGTGATGTACTGCATAGAAAGCATTTATGCCGGAGATAAGCTTTATGCCAGTTCAGGACATAATTCTCTTGTAGCCGGCAAGAAATACGAGAAGCGGAGAAAATTATACGAGGCCTATGATGTCGTTTATAATAGTCTGCTGAATTCGCAAAACAACATGGATTTGTATTACAACATGTCCGGCATCAATGTGGATGTAAACGGAGATGAAATACCCGATATTTATAGGGAAGTAACCCTCGAGAAATCAGATTATATTCCTTTCGACGAAGCGGGAATTCCGATCGTATTTTTTGAGTCGTACGATTATAATTTTTCCAGTCTCGACCAAATGAAAGAAACAAAAAATCTGAACCTTCAGCAAGTAGGCGGCCGACTCAGGGGGACAGTCTGTGATTCGTATTTGATGTTGTCAGCCGAGCTCGATAAAGACCGATTAATGTCCAGAATTAACAATACTGCCTTCATTATTTTAGAAGCAATCAAGAAGGGCTCTCATGATTCACTGACCGTATCCGAATATAATGCCGGGAAAAGACTCGATCCTGAAATAATTGTTGAGGAGACTATTCCTTATAACTCGAAGAAGAGTGACTAGAAAAATAGAAAAAAAACTTCAGTACGTCTCCGGATTCCCAGCGAAAATTGAGCGATTGATATTGACCCGGTCTCAGCGTGGAAACAGCTTCATTGCCGCCGCAATGCGGTGTAATTACAAACTCCGGATCATCCGGAATATCCTTTGAAAAAAAACCGATCAGCCGTTGATCATTTAAGGATACTTCAGCATTTGAACAATCTGCGGGAATCAGGACATCCAACCGGAATCGAACCGGTTTTTCGGTCATGAAAAGAAAACCCAGACATATCCGGTCAGGCTTCGGACGGCTTACGCGTTGCGTGACTTCCGCATGAACCCCGCCAATTTCAACACCATACTTTGTGTCGTTATATTCAGAAATGATCAGCCCGTCAAAAAGGTCGCCGGAAACAAAGGCATTATTACTTTCAGGCATATTTTCAAGGCCGGATGAATCCATCGTTGTTGTCATACAAATCCCTCTTATTGAAGAAAAGTTGATCATCTGTCCTGGTTTTCCCGAAAATCAATTATAGAGGACGGAATCTTTACCTGCAAGAAGGAAATGGAATTCAAGCAGGACTTGGCTGACGGAAATTAGTGACAGACAGTGACCGCTTCATTCTGCGGGATGCTATAATGTCAGCATATGACAATTATCGGTTATCATCAATGATCGGGCACTTTATGATTACTTGGGAGGAAGCATTATGAGCATGTTTCGATTTGGAATCGCCGGACCCGGAGGGATTTCACACAAGTTTGTGCAGGGACTTAAAGAGCTGCCGGATGCCGTTCTGGCCGGAGTTGCTTCCAATACCCCCGGAAAAGCTCAATCATTCATCAATGAATACAACGACCGGTATCCGGATGCCGTCGCCTTTGATTCCTATGAGAACATGGCGATCAGTAATACAGTCGATGCCGTTTATATTTCCAATCTGAATACTCAGCATATGGATACGGCGCTGTTATTTTTGTCTCACAAGATACCTGTCATCTGCGAAAAACCTTTTGCACTCAACGCTGAGCAAGCGAATAAAATGATTGCCTGTGCCCGCGAAAACGACACCTTCTTAATGGAAGCGATGTGGACCAGGTTCCTGCCGGTAACGATGCAAGTGCGGAAGTGGATATCGGACGGGCGTATCGGCACCCCGGTCCGTGCAATGACTGACTTCGGGATGGAGTTAATGACTGATCTTCGTCGACGTACGCTTGCCATCGAAAAGGGCGGCGGAGCGCTATTGGATTTGGGGATCTATCCGGTTTCTTACTTCAGTATGATTTTCGGGCCAAAGCCGGAAGAGATTATTTCGACGGTAACGAAATCCGTTACGGGAGTAGACGCCTCTTTTGAGGTAATTATGCGTTATGCAAAGGAAAAGCGACCGTTCGGTGAAGACCGGGCGACGGCTATCGCAGCGGTGTCCATCGAAAGAAAAATGTCCAAGGAAATGAAGATTATCGGTACGGAAGGATATATTGTCGTGGATGAGTTTTTTCTTGGACGAAGTGCAAGATTATACGAAGCAACACAGGATGGCAATTATTTCGGAAATCCGGCGGAAACATATACGCCGGAATATATCTCGACGGGTTTTCAGTATGAAGCCGAAGAAGTGATGAACTGTGTCCGTTCAAATCGTAAAGAAAGCAGCATTATGCCGCTTTCCGAAACAAGTGCAATTATGGAGATCCTTGATATGCTTCGCTCGCAATGGGGTCTGGTTTTTCCGCAGGAAAAAGTATAAGTCAAAAATTGCTCACTTAGTCCAGTAGTCCTTCATAAAGTCCCGGTATATCGATCTTAAAATCAAATATTTCAATTTTGTACTTGGTGTAAAAAACATACGCAACCAAGAAGGCTGCCAGAAAAATCAGGACACCGAACAATCGGGGGCAGCGAGTCTCATTGGTTACTTTTGAATTGGCAGCGGCATCGTGAACAACACTCGTTCCGCCGCGAGCGACTGCAAAAATATACGACATGACGATAAGGAGCGGCCCGAGCAGGATTGTAAGTGACTTGATGAATGAGCGAAGAAGCAAATTGAAAAAATTCATTCCCCGGTGAAACTCGACCTCCGCATTTACAATAATTTTGCCGGGAGTCGATTGAAGCAGTGCGGTAAAGAGCATCTCATATACAAAGTAAAAACCAATAAAAACCAGATAAGCATATATTAGGATTCTTATATTGCCTTTGAAAAAAGAGTGAATGGGGACATTAATCTCTGCATACTCCAAAAATTGAATAATGCCGGCAAAAAACGAGAAAGATATCAGCAAATCAAGAATAAGCGCAAACATTCGTCTTAGCAAAGGTGCTTCATTCATATTGCTTGCCTCCTTAAAGGATTCGTCTATTTGCAATTTAACATGCGCTATTGCCCGTGTCAAATTTTGAGAACATATTTCGCAATGAGTATTATTTGGGAAGCAAATCCTCAACGTTGCAACCATATAGCTTTGCAATCTTAGTAAGCCTTTCTGCTCTAGGCAGTTTTCGCCCTTTTTCCCAACGGGATATGGTTGTCTGATCCAGACCGAGTATATCAGCGACTTGTTTTTGGGTCAGGTTGTTACTTTTCCGAAAATGTTCAAAAGAGTTCATTTCGATCACCTCAAATATGAAAGCTGTTCATATTATACAATATATGTCCGTTGAAAATAATTTAATCTTTACAAAAAATGATGAGTGCTTTCATCAAAAAAGGCGCCTGAAACCAGACGCCTTAATGAATAAAAACAGAAATTAAACTTTTTCGATCCAGCCGAGTTTATCTTCGAGGGTTCCTTTTTGGACACCTGTGATGGTATCGTAGAACAACTGCGCAATCGGGCCGATCTTGTTATCATTGATCGTGATCACTGTATCCCCATACTTCAGTTCCCCGACGGGCGAAATAACAGCTGCGGTTCCCGATCCGAATGCCTCTGAAAGACGGGAGTTTTTCCCTGCATCAATCAGTTCATCGATTGAAATTTTGCGTTCTTCGACATCCATTCCCAACGATAGTGCAAGCTCGATACATGATCTTCTCGTGATCCCGGGCAAAATGCTTCCGTTTAAGGAGGGAGTGACAAGCTTGCCGTCGATGACAAACAAGATATTCATGGAACCCACTTCTTCAATGTATTTCTGTTCTATACCGTCAAGCCACAGCACCTGAACATATCCCTTCTTGTGGGCGATATCCTGTGCGATCAGACTTGCGGCATAGTTTCCGGCACATTTGGTAAACCCGGTTCCCCCACGAACGGCACGTACATATTGATCCTCAACATAAATCTTGACGGGACTGATGCCTTGCGGATAATAAGCACCGGAAGGAGACAGAAGAATCATGAAGCGGTAAGTTTTGGAAGGCCGAACACCCAAATACGGATCGGTCGCAATAACAAACGGACGAATGTAAAGCGATTCTCCTTCGCCGGAAGGTATCCAGTCCTGATCCAGACGAACTAATTCCTTGGTTGCGTGTACACAAAAAGCGGGATCGAGCGCAGGAATAACGAGGCGCTCATCCGATGCATTCAGTCGCTCATAATTCAATTGCGGCCGGAATAGATTAATGCTGTTATCCGGGCAACGATATGCCTTCAAGCCTTCAAAAACAGCCTGTCCGTAGTGGAAAACCATTGCTGTCGGGTCAATGACAATCGGACCGTAAGGGACGATTCGCGCATCCTTCCAACCTTCTCCTTCCACATAGTCCATAACAAACATGTGGTCTGTAAAGAATTGACCAAAGGGGAGAGGCGCACCCGGTACCGGTCTGGTCCGGGGAGTCTGAGTCTTCGTAACGCTGATCTCTGGAAACATGAAAAAGCCTCCTAATAATGTCATTTTCTAGTATTATAGTACGCAAACACAAAAAATGGTGCATAATTTTGGATCAAATTGATAATTCAGCAAATTTAACGATAACCAGTCTTTGGGGGGGAGTGAAAACAATCATAAACCGATATAGTTTTCCGGACATAATCGGGTTGAACAATTGTTCTGTTAATGATATTCTGAATTCCGGGGGATAAATTTATGAGTAGTGATTTAACTGACAGTTCATTATCTGAACCGGCAATGCGTTTCCCGTTTCGACTGGCCGGCGGGATGAAACCGACCGGCGATCAACCGGCGGCAATCGATAATCTGGTTGACGGAATCAATCGCGGTCTTTCCTCTCAAACTCTTCTCGGCGTGACCGGATCCGGAAAGACTTTTACCATGGCGAACATAATCGAACGTACGCAGCGACCGACGCTGGTCATTGCACATAATAAGACGCTGGCAGCGCAGCTTTGCGCGGAGTTCAAGTCACTTTTTCCGGAGAACGCGGTTGAGTTTTTTGTTTCATATTATGACTATTACCAACCGGAAGCTTACATTTCGGCAACGGACACCTATATTGAGAAGGACTCAGATGTTAACGAGGAGATTGACCGCATGCGACACAGCGCAACGTCATCGCTTCTGGAACGAAGAGATGTCATTGTTGTCGCGTCCGTATCATGTATATATGGTCTTGGTGATCCGCAGGATTATCGGGATATGATGGTTAGTCTGCGTCCCGGAATGAATAAATCCCGTGAGCAAGTCATTCGCGAATTGATCGGCATCCGATACGTGCGCAATGATTTTGAGGTCGTCCGCGGCTCGTTTCGCGTGCGCGGAGATACTCTTGATATTTTTCCGCCTTCATCCGAAGAATTGCTGACCCGGGTCAGCTTTTTCGGTGATGAAATCGAAAAAATCACAGAAGTTCATTACCTCACAGGGAAAGTACAATGGGCCAGAAATTACGTATCGATTTTTCCGGCGTCGCATTATGCAACCGGCAATGAGAAAATGAAAAAAGCGCTCATCACTATTGAAGAAGAACTTGATATAAGGCTGGAAGAACTACGTGATCAAGGCAAGCAGATAGAGGCGTATCGTCTGGAGCAAAGAACCCGATATGATTTGGAAATGCTTCGCGAGACCGGTTTTTGCAAGGGTATCGAGAATTACTCGAGACACATATCTCAGCGGAAGCCGGGAACGCCTCCGTTTACACTGATGGATTTTTTCCCGAAGGATTACCTTCTGATGATTGACGAGTCGCATGTCTCCATACCTCAGATTGGCGCGATGTATAATGGAGACCGCTCCAGAAAAGAAAACCTTGTAAATTACGGATTCCGTCTGCCGTCTGCTTTTGATAATCGACCGCTTAAGTTTGATGAATTCGAGCAACGGATGGGACAGACACTTTTTGTCTCTGCGACGCCATCGGTTTATGAAGCCCTGCACAGTCAAAATACAGCGGAGCAGATCATTCGACCGACCGGTCTTGTGGATCCTGAAATATCGATTCGTCCCGTCGAAGGGCAGATCGAAGACATCCTTTCTGAGATAAGGATGAATGTTGAACAAGGCGAACGATGTCTTTTGCTTACGCTGACAAAGAAAATGGCCGAAGACCTTACGAATTTTCTGACCGGCGAGAAAGTCAGGGTTAAATACCTGCATTCCGATGTGGAAACGGTTGAGAGAATGAAAATTCTTAGGGAACTCAGGCAGGGGAAATTTGACGTTCTTGTCGGAATCAATCTGTTGAGAGAAGGTCTTGATCTGCCGGAGGTTTCGCTTCTGATGATCCTCGATGCGGACAAGGAAGGCTTCCTCCGATCGGCAAGATCCCTAATACAGATCATCGGAAGAGCAGCAAGAAATGTGAACGGAAGAGTTATCCTCTATGCGGACAATATTACGGACTCGATGTTTCAGGCTGTATCCGAAACTAACCGCAGACGTGACATACAAATCGCGTATAATAAAGAAAACAACATCACTCCGGCAAGCATCGTGAAGGAAGTCCGGAATGTTCTGGACACGCTCGAATCGATCAGCGAGGAAGAGGGAATACCGACGGAAGCCCTTGAAGGCCTTCTGGATTCAAAGCGCGCCAAGGTTTCTTTGAGTGAACTCAAAAAGCTTACGGTACGGCTTGAGAAAGACATGAAGGAAGCTGCCCGAAAACTTGACTTCGAGGAGGCAGCGAGATTAAGAGATCTGCTTGTCGTTGCAAAGGGTAAGATGAATTCATAACTGGTTAAGGAGACAAAATGACGCGGGATTTATCACCGGCACAGGGTTTTACGCATTTGCACCTACATACTGAATACAGTCTTCTTGACGGTGCAATTCGTATCAAGGATCTTGCAAAGCGACTTAAAGAGCTCGGCATGACATCCTGTGCGATTACCGATCACGGGGTGATGTACGGAACCGTTAATTTTTACAGAATCATGCAGGAGGAAGGCATTCATCCGATTATCGGATGTGAATGCTACGTTGCGCCTCGCAGTCGGTTGCTTAAAGAAGGAGTTGTAGATCGTGAGCCATACCATCTGATTCTTCTTGCAAAGGACCAAGAAGGGCTTAAGAATCTGAACAGACTGGTTTCCAGAGGTTTTACGGACGGTTTCTATTATCGTCCCCGCATCGACCTTGAATTGCTCAAGGAATTCAGCGCGGGTCTGATAGCCATGTCCGCCTGCCTTTCGGGTGAGATTTCTCAGGCGATATTACGAGAGCAATTTCAGGAAGCCAAGGAAATCGCTTTGACCTATGACGAGATTTTCGGCCGCGGAAACTTTTATCTCGAAATTCAGAGCAATCAAATCCCGGCGCAGGCAAGGGTGAACCAACACCTGATTCGCATCTCAAACGAGACCGGAATCCCGCTGGTCGCGACCAATGACTGTCACTATTTGAATAAGGAGGATGCCAAATCGCATGACATTCTTCTTTGCATGCAGACCGGAAAAAGAGTATCCGATACAGACCGGATGCGCATGCCCACGGATGATTTTTATGTCAAATCGGAAGCGGAGATGCGCGAGTATTTTCAAAGCATTCCGTCCGCAATCGAAAACACGACCATTATTGCCAGTAAATGTCACGCCGGATATACGTTCGGACAGATTCATTTGCCTTCGTTTGAAGTGCCGGCCGACTTTGAAATAAATGATGATTTCCTGAGAGCTCTCGCCAAAAGCGGCCTTGCTCAAAGACTTTCCGTACTCGAAGATCGTTCCGCTGATGAAGAGTACCGGGAGCGTCTGGATTATGAGCTCGGTGTCATCGGCAAGATGGGTTTCGTCGACTATTTTTTGATCGTCTGGGATTTCATCAAATATGCCAGAGATCATGAAATTATTGTCGGTCCCGGTCGTGGATCGGGCGCCGGTTCCCTGGTTGCGTATTCGCTGGGAATAACCAACATTGACCCGATTCGGTACGGTCTGATTTTCGAACGGTTTTTAAACAGTGAGCGGGTCAGTATGCCGGACTTTGACATCGACTTTTGTTACGAGCGGAGGCAGGAAGTCATTGACTATGTGACAAAAAAATACGGCGAAGACCGGGTGGCACAGGTGATTACGTTCGGGACTCTTGCGGCAAGGGCCTGCGTTCGGGATGTCGCACGCGCGCTTGATGTTCCATATGCTCAGTCCGACCGTATGGCTAAGATGATTCCCTTTGCAATCGGGATGACCATATCGAAGGCTCTTTTGATCTCTTCAGAACTCAAGAGCGAGTACGATGAGAATCCTGTGGCAAAGCAGGTATTGGATACGG
>CAZCTO010000017.1:0-53059 GCA_964501725.1 uncultured Oscillospiraceae bacterium
CCTCAACCGCCTGACCCTCCTTGAAAAGACCCTGAACACGGTGCTTTTCGAGCGGCAGCAGTTTGCCTACGACAATAACGGCAACCAGCTCCTTACCACACGAACGACATTCACAGACGGTATCCCCGGGACACCGGTCGTCACACAGCAGAACACCTACGATCTCAGGAACCAGCTCATACGTACCGTGACGGAAAACGGAACCATTGTCGAAAACGTGTATAACGGAGACGGACTGCGCGTGGAGAAAATTGTAAACGGCACGGCGACCTTCTACCTCTACGAGTACCAGCGTGTGGTCCTCGAGCAAAACAGCCTCGGTGATGTCACGGGCCGCAATGTCTACGGCACGAATCTTCTCATGCGCACCGTTGGCGTGGATGCGTTCTTCTACATGTATAACGCGCATGCGGATGTGACGGCGCTGCTTTCGACCAGCGGAACGATTATCGGGACGTATTACTATGACGCGTTCGGGAACATTCTGGAGCAGACGGGGAGCGCCGGGAACAGCATCCTTTTCGCGGGGTACCAGTACGACAAAGAGACGGGGATGTATTACCTCAATGCCCGCATGTATGATCCGGTCACTGCGCGGTTCATGCAGGAAGATACGTATACCGGACAGAATAACGATCCGCTGAGCCTTAATCTTTACACGTACTGTCACAACAGTCCATTGATGTACTATGATCCTACTGGGCATTATAAAGAGTACTCGTACGAGACTCGAGGGTATTACAATTACCATGGAAACCTTCTTTCGACGGACAGTGCCAACGATAACATGGCTCAGCGTGAGATGCGCAAAGCGATGAATACCGAGTTCCCCGGAAAGCCGATCAGTAACGCCGCAGAAGCGGCGATGGTGAGCGCCGGGTACGGAGGTGATGCGTTTAAGCATCCAACGGTGGAGTATAAGAAAGCTAAAATCGCGAAAGAGGTGAAGGCGGACAATACAAACAGCCGGACGATGCAAGATTATAAATATCAGATGCAAATCCAGGCTAATGAAGACACAAAAAATAACGCAATCAGCAAACTTCAATCCCAATTTGAGGGAAATGAATGGGCACTTTCAGAAATCAACTCCGGGATTGAGAGTTACGATGCGAACCGATGGAAATATCGGGCTTCGGCCAAAGAAAAGCTAATTGAAGAAGGGATTGAGCCGACAGAGGAGAATATTGAGAATGCTGCGCTTCTTGCCTACATCGGGGACTATTTGGATGAGCAGATCGTGAATCAGGACGGGATGAGTCCTTGGGATTATCGGGATTATGTTTTTAAAACAGAATCAGGATCTAATGACTCGAAGGTTTATGGATCGACATATGTACCGGGGTTTCACGGGGAAGCAAAATCTGACAATGAGTTACTATCTGGAGAATACAACGTTAATTGGTTCAATGCGAGTGGTGAGTTGGGATATGACTGCGATTTATTTAAAAGTTCAACAGTAATTAAAAATGAAAAGGATGGATGGGAGGAGCCGAAAGGTGGTATGAAGGTCGGGTTCGCAGGCGAAGGAAACGTATCGTATGTGCAAGCTGATGCCAAAGGACTTATTGGAACAGAAAATGGAGGTGTTGGGGGAGACATCGAAGTAGATATATTATCTGCAAATGCTTATGCTGGTGCATATTTAGGCCTGAATATGAATGATGAGAAAGGAAAAGGGAGAAATAAAAGGCCTATTAACCCATGTGAGATGTACGTTGGAGCTGGTGCTACGGCATCCGTTGTTGATGTTAACGCAAACGTTATATCGGTTGTGATTTGTGGATATAGTGTTAATGTGGGCTGCGGTTTATCTTTTTTAGCAGCAGGTGCAGAAGCATACGCAGGCTTAAAAGAAGAAAAATTCGGGGCGAAGGCAGGTGTTAATGCTGGCTTAATTGGTTTTTCAGCCGGGCTATCAATTGCACCATACGAAGCACCAGGCGACGACGAAATCCAGTAAAATCTCGTGTACTCAGTTGCGCAAATCACAAGGGTGTGCAAAACTAAAAGAAAAAGAACCGAGAGTAGCATAAGACGTGATCTTTAACGGCCCCAAGGAGCATGTTGAGGAAATATGCGCCTCCTAAATCATGCTTAAGAAGAATAATAAGCAAATAAGTAATTCTTCTGTGTGCATCCGGAGCCATCGAGAAAAAAGCTCGAGCGTATGGGTGAAGCGAGAAGGCAAGGATTCTCTTAAACTTAAATGCAAGTATGCAAATGAAGGGATATCCATCAGCTTCGGCGAAGAGGAGACATCATTATGCTGACCAGAATGGTATCTAAAGACGGAACGCCGATCTCTATTTTGGGGTTTGGGTGTATGCGGCTTCCGCCGCCCGGCGATAAGTCGGATGAACGTTCCATTCAGATGATTCGCCACGCGATTGAAAACGGTGTCAATTACTTTGATACCGCACACGTTTACGGCCTCGGTAAAAATGAGACTCTTCTCGGGAAGGCGCTTGAAGGCGGTTTGCGCGAGAAAGTTTTTATCGCGACAAAGATTCCCTCATATCTGGTCGGGAAGCTTGATTCCGCAAAGTCGATTTTCGAGACAGAACTGCAAAGACTCCGGACGGATTATATTGACTATTATTTGCTTCATATGCTTACGGATCTCGATATGTTCCTTCGTATGAAGGAAATCGGTGTGATGGCTTGGATGGAATCGTTAAAGGAGCAGGGTAGAATCCGGAACATCGGTTTTTCGTTTCACGGATCCAAGGAAAGTTTCGAACAGATTGTCACGGCATACCCGTGGGATTTCTGCCAGATCCAGTTTAATTACATGGACGAGTTTAATCAGGCCGGTAAATCCGGACTTCTTCTGGCCGCAAGCCTGGGAATCCCGGTGATTGTCATGGAGCCGATTCGCGGGGGGAAACTGGTGCAGAATCTTCCGCAAAGTATATTGGACGTGTTTGCATCCGGCAAGAGCAAGCGCACGCCGGCCGAATGGGCGCTACGGTGGGTGTGGAATTTCAAGGAAGTATCGATAGTTCTTTCCGGAATGAATGACGAGCAGCAATTGGAGGAAAATCTCCGCATCGCCGGCGAAGCGCTTCCGGACTCACTTACTGCGGAAGAGATGGAGATTTTCAGAAAGATTAAGCAGGAGCTTCAGGCGAAAACAAAGGTCCCGTGTACGGCGTGCGGATACTGCATGCCCTGTCCGTTCGGAGTGGATATACCGGGATGCTTTTCGAAATATAACGAGAAATTTCTCATGCCTAAAAACAAAGGGAGATTTGCCTATTTTCAGGCGCTCGGGATATTTTCCGCTCAGCCCGGTTTCGCTTCGCAGTGTAAAGAGTGCGGCAAATGTGAAAAGCATTGTCCGCAGGGCATCGCGATCCGAAAGGAACTTAAATTAGTTAAGAAAGAATTCGAAGGCCCGTTGTCCCGACCCTTGATCGGACTCGCACGGAAAATTTTGAGAATACGAAAGGCAAAGCCGAAATCCAAATGATTTGGGTTATCCCGGCGCTTCGGATTGAATTTTTACAGTAAAAAAGTTAATATAATATCTAATGTGCGCCTTAGGGTGCGACTTACCACTTCCGACGAAGGAGGACACGCATCTTGAATTCAGCCGAACACGAGTTTGCGGAGAGTTTACTGCGAATTTTCGAAAATGTCCTTCTTACCGAAGAAAAGGCCCTCTCCAAGGGCTATTTTTCAAATCTATCCATTGCGGAACTGCATACGTTGGACGCGATCGGTCCGTACGAAGCCAGAGCAATGAGTGAAACCGCCGCAAGACTCGGCATCACAACAGGAACGCTTACCGTCGCGATTGACCGGCTGGTACGCAAAGGATATGTCGAGCGCCATCGGGACGACAAAGACCGCCGTGTGGTACGTGTTCATTTGACACGGCAGGGCAAGCTCGCCTATCGAATGCACGCGAAGTTCCATACCCTTCTGGTGCGAAGAGTCATGGATCCGCTTGATGAAGAGAAACAGAATCAGTTAGCTAAACTGGTACGTGATCTGGATCTTTTTATCGCGGAACAGTACAACAAATACAGTGAAGAAGAAGAAAGAATGAAACTATCTGAAAAGTCCGGGAGGTCAAAAGAAAATGTCTGACAATTCATCCGAGAAACAGCAAAGCGACCCTGACAGTAAAGGCGACCCTCGAGAACCAATCGCCGGTGAAGATTTAGCACTGAAGCAGAAGGAAAGGATATACGACGGGCTCATTACCATGGTCACCGGCATGGTTGACATATCGCCCACCGATATCAAACCGGAAACCGAGATCATTCATGATCTGGGTCTGGACTCGCTCCAGATTTATGAGCTCGTAGTGGATCTTGAAAGCGCATATGACATTCGCTTATCGGACGACGAACTTGAGAAAGTGTTTACCGTTCAGGATGTGGTTAATTTGGTATATTCTTCGTTTGACTGATTTTGAGTGCTTGCTGAGGTAGAATATGCATTATATCTTCCTGCTGAATTACTTTGCGAACCGAAAAAAGGCAACCGACTTGGAAAAAGCAATCCTTGAGTTGAGCAAAGGGAGTAAATGTGATATTCAAATTATTCGGACGGAGCATCCCGGACACGCAAAGGAGCTGGCCGCGGAATTTGCGGACCGCTATCGCAGCGAAGCGATTATTTTTGCGTGCGGAGGCGACGGGACGGTTCATGAAGTAGCAAACGCCCTGGCATTCGGCCAAACCCCCATGGCTGTGCTTCCGATGGGTACCGGAAACGATTTTGCGCGGTCCGTACTGCCGAAGGAATACTGTGACCATCCATCGCTCTTGATATCAAAGATTGATCAATACGAGATAAAACCGGTCGATCTGATTCGCGTCGATTGTTTTGATTCGACCGCAACATTTTTACCGGATATCAGTCGATACAGCGTCAATATCACTTCGTTCGGACTGGACACAAAAGTAAACGATACGGCAAAGAGAATGATCCAGAAAACAAAACGTAACGGTCTGATCCGCAAAAACGCATATACGCTGGCTATTCTGAAGTGTTTTATTCAAGGCTGGAAGTTTAATATGCGATACTCCTTTGAGCTTTCCGGCAAAAAAGAATCGGCGGACGGCGAACTGAATTATTGCTTATCATGTATCTGCAACGGAAGTTATTACGGTAACGGGTTCTGCCCTGCCCCTCAAGCGAAAATTGACGACGGAGTTCTGGAAGTCTGCCTGGTTGAGGATCTTCCGAGAAGGAAGGCGATTCCGCTTGTCGGGAAATATAAAAAAGGAATGCATTTCGGTCATCCGAAAGTGCATTCCTATCAGGTGACGAGCGGAGTAATATCATCCCCCGACAGCCAGTCAAAAATCCGCGGAAATTATGACGGCGAGGATTTCTCGGCGCATCAGGTAAGGTTTGAAGTCATCCCCGGCGCGTTACCGTTTGCGTTTTTTTCCATCTGACGCATCCAATCCTGGATTGCCTTGGTCATCTTGTGCGGATCTTTATCATAATCTTCCGGATACATCGGTTTTCCGTAATGGATGGTTACTTTTTTGCGCCTGTGTGCCTTATGATCCCATGGCTGAGGGCGCTTCATGTGACGCGAAAAAACCTCATAGCCGCCTTCAATATAGACAGGGAGTATCGGAACGCCTGCTTTGACGGCCATATAGGATGCACCGTCCTTAAGATCTGCAACCTTGCCGTCATGTGTTCTGGTTCCCTCGGGGTGGACGAGCATGATATGACCGTTTTCAATTTCCTTCTTCGCTTTAATTAAGCCTCGTACGGGGCTGCCGTAACGGTCTACTGCAATGCCGCGACCGACACGCATGATCAGTCTGCCCAGAAGTCCGTGGTCGGTCTCAAGGTCGGAACCGGCAAGACAGCACATCACTTTGAAATGTTTATGCGGCAGAAAACGCGCCACCCACATGCCGTCGACATACGTCTGATGGTTCGCGCAAATCACGTAAGGTGTTTTGCCCGGGATATTTTTCTTCCCCTTCGCGCTGAAACGGATCAAGAGGTAACTTCCGGTAACCCCGACCCAGAAAAAGAAATTACCGGTAAATCCGCGCTTGACCGGATATTTATCCTTAGGGGTTGCTTTTTTTGCGGGCTCAAGGGAGGGAGATACTGCATCGCTCACGTTATAGTTGACTCCTTATGTTCCGGAAACCGAAAAATAGCGGCTCCGGAACTGTTATGACCTCATTATGCTAGTCCAGACGGCCCGTATTGTCAATGATTTGCCGAATTGCTTTGAAAATCAAACTAATTGGGCCAAATCCGTAGACGATCCCGCACATTAATGATATTATCGAAAATGATAAAAATCGGTAAGCCGGTTTGGTGTAGGCTTACCTCGGCCAGTGACATATTATCTGGAGGTTCATTATGCAGACGGTAACCGGTAAAGCAATTCGGCAAGCTCAAAGATACGAGAATATCCGTGAACTGGTACTGGATGTTCGTCAGAAATATGCAACACTGGATGCGTTTATTTTCCGTAAGAAACCCGAAGAGGCGGAAATTCATAAAACATATAAAGATTTCGGATACGACGTGGAATATATCGCTCTTGCGCTCGCGGATCTCGGTCATACCGGTAAACATCTCTCTGTAGTCGGAGAGAATTCCTATGAATGGATGGTCTCATACTCCGCAATCATCGGCGGAGGCAGCGTCGGGGTTCCGCTTGACCGACTTTTACCCGAAACGGAAGTAGTCAATCTTCTCAAGCGCGGCAAAGTAAGTGCCATTTTCTATCACCCCAAACATCATGAAATGATGCTCTCCATTTCCGAACGTCTTGCGGAACCGGGCATGATGCTCGACCATTTTATATGCATGGACAAAGATCTGATCTCCGGTAAGTGGCCCCGGTCAAAGAACTTTCTTTCTTTTTCGGACTTGATCGAAAAAGGCCGCAAGCTCGCAGAAAAGGGCGATACGCGGTTTGCGGACACTCCGATTGACGCGGAAGCGATGAAGATTATTCTTTTTACGTCCGGAACAACGGCGATGAGTAAGGGCGTTATGCTTTCGCACAAAAACATCTGCAGCAATTTTTATTACATCGGGACGACCTTGCGCGTTGAACCGGGAGAACGTGCGTTCTCGATTCTTCCGCTTCATCATACATTCGAAAACACCTGTGATTACTTCTTGCTGACGCGCGGCCTTACGATCTGCTTCTCCGACGGACTGAGATACCTGGTTAAGAATATTCAGGAATGGCATGTCGAGGTAGTTGTTTCCGTGCCGTTGCTTTTCGAGAATGTGCACGCGAAAATCATGGCGGGCATCGAAGAAGCGGGCAAGAGCAACCTGATCGGCATTATGATACCGGTCACGCGTTTTTTGCGGAAATTCGGAATCGATTTGCGGCGTAAAATATTTAAGGACATCCTCAAGAAGTTGGGCGGACATCTCCGGCTTGTGGTAATCGGCGGTGCCGGAATCGATAAGCGGTACATCCAGGACTTTAATGACTTCGGCATTGATTTTCTGATGGGTTACGGGCTTACCGAAACCGCGCCGGTTATCAGTGTTACCACGCAGGAGTGCAATGTTTACGGCAGCGTGGGCAGACCGGTTACCGATGTCAGCGCCGGAATTGACACGGAAGAGACTACACCGGGCGCGATCGGCGAGATTCTGACCAAGAGCGATTGTGTCATGCTCGGATACTATGAGAATCCGGAGGCGACAGCAGAAGTCATGACTGAGGACGGCTGGTTCAGGACCGGCGATATGGGCTTCATCGATAAGAAGGGATGCCTGCACATCACCGGTCGCGTGAAGTCCATGATTGTGCTGACCAACGGCAAAAAAGCTTTTCCCGAAGAAATCGAATCACTGATCAATTTGATTCCCGGAGTTCGCGAGTCAATTGTTTGGGGAGAGCAGTCTTCCAGGGATGCCATCGATATCTGTGCCAAGATTCTCATCAACCGGCAGGAAATCGGGAAGCACTTGCCCGTACCGGACAAGATGCCCGGCGATAATGAACTCTTTTCGTTTTTCCAGACCCGCATCAAGGAAATCAATCATCAAATGCCTTCCTATAAGGCAATACGATATTTCGTCTTCTCGGAAGGGGAGATGGTCAAAACGACCACGCTCAAGGTGAAGCGCAAGCAGGAAATGGACGCCATTCATGCTATACTTGAGAAAGCCGGCGCGACTCTTAAATCCGCGCACGGACAGAATTTGGATACCCTCTGAGGAGGTGCGCTGCCTTGGGACTTCGGATACTGCATGGTGAGCATGCGGGGGATCTTATCGATGCCTGCATGGAAGAGATCTGCGCCGAGGCATTGCAATGGCCGCAAAAAAGAGCGTTCCTGATTGTTCCCGAACAGACCAAGGCGGATATGGAGAGAAGGTTTCTGGAGGTAAAGAGAAGCCTTCGTTCACAAACTGATCCCGCAAGTCCTTCCGCAGAGGCATTGATGCTTGTCGATGTCGTCAGTTTCCATCGGTTTGCGCATCGTATTTTATCCGATATTGGCGGATTATCCGGCGATGTTCTGGATACGCCGTCAACCAGTCTTCTGATTCACAGGGTCCTCAGCGAAGGAAAAAGTGAATTTAAGGTTTTGTCCGCAATGGCAGGACGGATCGGTTATGCCGCCGAAATCGATCATGTACTCGGCGATTTTTCGAGATACGGAATCACACCTGAAATGCTTCGTTCAGTGCGTCCTGAGGATTCGAATCCTTCGTTTGCGGCAAAAATGCACGACTTTGCACTGCTCATTGAGCGCGTCGACATCCTCATATCGGAAATGGGCTTTAACGGCAGAAGCCATATTATGAATCGTCTTGCCGAGATTCTTGAAGAGATGGTCGAAAAGGTTTCAGGGAACTCCGGAATGCTTGAGTGGCCGTACCGGAGGCTGGAATACCTAATAAATTCTTCGGTTTGGATTTCCGGCTTCGGACAAACACGAAATTTTACTCCGGAGGAACACCGGATACTTTCAGGAATTCGGAACCTTTGCGAAAAGCTGACAATTTCCGTCTGTACGGATATCTCCGGAGAAGGGCAGGGGCCGGACGGTTTCAATTTCGGGCGCATGACTCTGGAAGGGCTGATGTCAGAAGGATCACCGGCGGAACTTATAGGTGTCATGCGTCCTCGCAAGCGAAATCCGGATCTGATCCATTTAGCGGATCATTTTATCAGGCGAAGCGCTATACCATATACTGCGGAATCTTCCTCTGTAGAGAGAATCCTTTTCCGAAGCAACATGGATGAATTATGTTATGTGGCGGGCAGGATCAAGGAACTGGTTCTTTCAGGCGGATACCGGTACAACGATATCAGTGTAGTCATGTGCGATCCCGGAAAGTACGAATCCAACCTGCATGCGGTGTTCTCGGAATACGGACTGGACCCTTTTCTGGATAAAAGAAGAAAGCTTTCAGACACCGCTTTCATGCGCTTTGTGATCTCGCTTTTGGATCTCGGTGCGAGCCGGTGGTCTTATAACAGTTTGATGAACTGTGTCAAATCCGGAATGTGTCATATTACCCGAAGCGATTCGGATCTTCTGGAAAACTATTGCTTGAAACACGGACTTTTTAAGGGATTCCGGATTTTCGACGTAAAAAATTACGCTCTCGAAAAAGATCCCGATGGTCCTTATGTATACTCCCTGGTATCCCGTGTGCTGCTCCCGATACGGAATAGCGTTGCAGGGCTTTCCGCCCGATCCACGTGCAGTGAAAAAGCGCGTGCGCTTATGGATTTTCTGGAACATTACGGAGCCGAAAGCGGCGGGGTTGCCGGTCAGATTGATGCGCTTTCGACGGAATGGGTAGACAGCGGAGATCAGGATGCGGCGCTGGCACTGGTCGCGTCATACAACGAACTGCATAAGTTACTTGCCCGGCTGACCGGACCCATGGGTGACTCCGTACTGGAGCTTCGGGATTTTCGCGATACCGTGCTGTCCGGAATGGATGCCGCTCTGGCGGGTGCTATCCCGTCGTTTGTGGATCAGGTTCGGATAACGGATTCGGCAAAAGGATATCAGAAGCCATGTAAGGTGATGTTCCTGGTCGGAGCATCACGGGGAAATTTCCCTTACCGGTCTCTGGCGGAAGGTTATCTGAGAGGACGTGAGCGGGAGATACTCTCGGAGTCCCTTCAGGTTCCGTTCCCGAGCCGCTCCAAAGACAGTGCGATCTCGGACTTTTTTATGGCTTATGCGCTGCTTGACTGCCCTGAGAAAAAATTGATTATGACGTCACTCATTTCCGCGGAGCCATCCGCAGTGTTTCGATTTATCGGAGAGAGCCTGCCGAATAGTACTCTTTTGGACGATCCGGAGAAAGAACCTCATGATCCGAGGCTTTTTTCGAAGAGAGCGCTCGCGAGGTATGCCTCTGGGATCCTGTATGGCGACTGCGCACCGCAGAACAGCTCCGTATTGGAAACACTTCGAGCGCTTCGCGAAACTTTTCCGGATCTGATTCCGCCGGTGGAAAAGAGACCGGATGAATACAGCCTCCGTATATCCGGAGATATGATGGATCAGGCATTCGCAGAAAAAAGTGCGATGAGTGTTTCTCAGATAGAAGAATATGCGTCATGCGCGTTCCGGCACTTTTCATCCTATGTCCTTCGATTGGAAGAGCGCGAAGTATTTAAAACCGATGCCGGTGAGACCGGAACGATAGCACATAAAATGATGGAGCTCTCCATTACGGAATATATCGAGGCATTATCAAAAGTCGCGGATGATTCCGAACGTGATAGGATATCAGGGGAATTTAGAAAGAGAAATTTCCGTTTGTGGGCAGAGGAATTATTCGATCGTGCCTGCATCGAGACAATGAACAATGTATCTGCCGATCCGGCTCTTATGATTAGTTCCGGAAGCAGAATAAAATCGATGGCCGAGAAATCACTCGAGGCGGTTTTCGGTCAAATTGATTCAAGCGGCCTGGTTCCGGAGGAGACAGAATGGAGATACGGTTTCGGAGTTGCTCCGCCCATTCGAATCCGGCTTCAAGGAAGCGGCCGCGAGGTCTTTTTCCGCGGAATTATTGACCGGGTTGACATTGATCACAAGAACAACCTATTCAGCGTGCTTGATTACAAAACCGGCGATAAAAAAATCGATTACCGGCAGTTATACTCCGGCTTATCTGTTCAACTTCCGGCATACCTGTACGCTTATTTGTCCGCTCATCCCGGTTTGATGCCGGCCTCAGCGGGATATTTCCACCTGACCTCTCCTTTGATATCAGTCAAAAGTACCACCGATGACGAAATTGACGCTGAAGTGGCTAAAGAACGCTCGAAGGTTTTCCAAATCCGCAAGATTGATCTTGAACCGGAGAATCTTGCCGTTTCCGCAAAGCACGCGGTGTTAAGGATTTCATCCCATTGTGAAGAACTCTTCGCCGGGGAAATTTCAGCGCACCCCGTTTTCATTCGCAACAAGGGCGATAAACAGGTATGCTCATATTGTGACTTCACTGCCGTGTGCGGGATTGATCCGCGCAGACCCCCGTATGCTTTCCCGAGAGTTCTTCCGAAATATACG
Organism: uncultured Oscillospiraceae bacterium; assembly: GCA_964501725.1. Taxonomy (GTDB): domain Bacteria; phylum Bacillota; class Clostridia; order Saccharofermentanales; family Saccharofermentanaceae; genus CAZCTO01. The sequence goes on from CAZCTO010000017.1 coordinate 11,529, forward strand.
GGAGATGACGGAAGTATGCTGAATGAGAAAGATTGTTATATTCGAGCTGCCCGGGAAGAAATGGAGCGCATAAAAGGGTTCGGCAATGAAGAATCGGAAAAGAAGGGCGGTGGCGATCGATGGAGCTGACAAAACAACAACAGGCTGTTGTTAACGCCGAACTGTCTGATCTTTTGATCAGTGCTGCGGCCGGCTCAGGGAAAACGATGGTTCTGGTAGAACGTATATCTTCAAGAATCATCAAAAGAGAACTTGATGTCCGGAAAGTGCTGGTAATGACGTTTACAAATGCCGCCGCCGCACATATGAGCAATAAGCTCGAGAAGGCACTCCTCTCGGCGCTTAACGATGCAACCGATCCGTCCGAACGAAAGTATATCTCTGAGCAGATTTCCTGCCTTCCGATCGCACATATATCAACCATTCACTCGTTTTGTCTGGACGTCATCAGAAATTTCGAGTCCGAGCTGAAACTGGATAGCGGGGAGGTCCTCTTCGATCCCGGAATTAAGATACTTGACGCCGCCAATGGCAGCATTCTTCTGGATGAAGCAATCAACGAGATCTTTGAGCGCATATATACGCTCTGTCACCGGGTACTGGTTTTGAATGAGGAAGCGGGAAGTAATCCGGTATCAAGAGAAATCGGAAATCCCGAGGAGGAGGACTTCCTTTTTTCACTCATGGACGGATCGGTTTCCGTGAAACAGTGGTGCGAAGAATTCCTGCGTATGACCTTTTCTTTAAGTTCTTCCCGGGATGATACGGTGGTAAAAGATACCGTCCGGAGCATTCATTCGAGCCTGAGGAGCCTCCCGGAATATCAAAAGCACGTTCAAAAAATAATAGAAGAGAAACAAATCGAAGCATCGGACTTTTCGCAATCCACGGTTGCCCAAAAATATCTCGAGGACCTGCGTGGTGCCGTAATGCGGGCAACATCGGCGGTGTCGGAGATTGAGGATGAATTGGACAGCATTGTTTTTGTGAAAGATAAGAAGAAGAACCGTGAATATGCGGATTTGGTTTTGGAGTGGTTTCGCTTCGTTAAGGATCTTTCATCGATTTGCAAGAGAACGTTTTCCTGGGACGATATTGTCGAAGCATCCGGACACGCACCGGCCGGAAAATGGCCCGGGCTTCCCGGACCATCTTCGGAGGACGAAGCAAAAAAACGCTTTTTCGGAGCGTTGGATCCGGTATTTGAGGTGATGTACGTACTCACCGGGAAACTGCCGAAAAAGGATTTCAATCGCCGTTTTTCCGGACTCGGCAAGTATGTTTTCGGGAAAACAGCTCCGGAGTATCAGGAAGAATCCGCGTTCATGTTACCGGTGATCTCCAGACTTTATGAGACTATACTTCTTTCGGACAGTTTGTATCTGCAGAAAAAACGCAAGGAGAACAGCATCGATTTTTCGGATCAGGAGCAATTCGCGTTGTTTCTTCTCTCAGTGCCGGAGATCCGTGATCATTATCGAAGTCAGTTTGACGAGATATATATCGACGAATATCAGGACAACAGCCGGATACAGGATGCGATTGTATCGAAATTCTCGCGTGGCAATGTCTTTTTTGTGGGTGATATTAAGCAGAGTATTTATCGTTTCCGCTATGCTCGACCGGATATGTTTTCCGCAAGAAGTGATCGATATGCACGCGGTGACGGCGGAAAACTGCTCACCCTGAACGGAAACTTCCGCAGCAGGCCCTCTGTTCTCGCATTTGTGAACGATCTCTTTTCACAAATCCTGACCAGGGAATCCGGGGATATCGAATACGATGCATCTGCGCGACTTGAACCGACGAGAAGTTGTTTTGAGGATGAAAATGAATGCAAAGCTTCCGTGCAAGTTCTCCTGATCGATGCAACCGGACAGTCTCCTTCAGAGGATGAAGTGTCCGACTCGCAAGAGCCGGTGCAGACCGGAAATTTGATTGCCGAAGAAGAGATGGATATCAAGAAAAGCGATCGTGAGGCACTGTGCGTTTTATCCCGAATTCAGGCGATCCGCAAAAAAGAAGCGTGCGCCTGGAGCGATTTTGCGGTGCTGACAAGGACCAACCGTGAGGCAAATCGGATCAGAAATATTCTTTCACAAGCCGGCGTTCCGTCCCAGGGCCCGACTGAGTCATCGATATTCAGTCAACGGGAATTACTTCTGATGCAAAACCTGATCCGTCTGATTGATAACGCGCGTCAGGACATACCGCTGGCCGCAGTGATGAGATCCCCATTTCCGGCGGCATCCTTTTCGCCGGAAGAGATGTTATCCATCAGTCTTTATGAAGATAAAGTGATGCCGAGGCTTGCCTCTTTTCACGAGAAGGTAAACCGGTTTGCCGAAGATGGATTTGAACCGTTGCGCGGGAAAGTGAACCGGCTATTGGATTTTATTACTCGTTTTCGAACACAATCAATGTACCTTAAAATTTCGGAGCTGATCGAGAAAATATACATCGAGACAGGTTTTATGGATTATCTGAGCGGGAGGGATAACGGTCAGGAGCGTGTCGCGGCGCTTGAAAAATTCCGTGATTGGGCAAATCAATTTGAATCGCACCGCAGAGGCGGTTTGTATCAGTTTGTAAGATACATCGAAGAAATAGAAAGCAATGAACGCAGTGTCGAGGATTTTGAGATATCCGAGCAACTGCGGGACGCCGTCCGATGCATGAGTATCCATAAGAGCAAAGGACTCGAATTCAAAAACGTTTTCATCTGCGGAATTGCGAATCCTTTTTCCGGTCCTTCCGAAAACGGGACTCTGATTGTAAATGACCGGATGGGTGTCGGAATGGACTATGTAAACACTGATGCCGGCTATAAATACCCGACTCCCTGCAAGATTTTGATGGCGGATTCAGAACGCAGGGAGAGCCTTTCGGAGCAATTGCGTCTTTTCTATGTTGCCGCGACGCGTGCTGAGGAAAGACTTTGCATGATCGGTACATTCTCGAGAAAGAAAAACGGGGCGATATCCGGACATGAAGAGACTTTACAAGATGCCCTCACCGCAAGCGAAGAACAGATTCCCTCCAGGATGGTCAGAAGCTCAAAGTCATATTTGGATTTCATCCTTCTGGGGTTGGCTCGAAATCCGCACGTATCATTGGACGGATTACTGGGAAGTGAAACATCGTCAGGCGCTGTACCCGAAAGAACAATGCCGCAGTTAAGCGCTGACATCACTTTTACGATTGAAAAGGCTGCCGATGCGGATTGGACGGTTCTTCGCCCCGCAAGTGTCGACGAGCTTATACCGTGTGCAACTCCTGACGAGGATCAGACGATGACGGCGCCGCTTTCAGAAGAGAAGAAAGCGCGGTTCAGCCTCCAAATATCCGGAAAGTATCCATATGAGAACCTTGTCCGCATGCCGGCGAAGACAACCGTGTCCGAAATGAAACGTCGCCGGTTACCCTTGGAAGATGGTGATGCAGAAACGCCCGCAATACCGGCAGTAACGACGGATCAAGTTGAAACACGGAGACCGTTGAATCTGCTCTTGCGTCCCCGAGAGATCGAGAAGGGTCCTGCCTCCGGCTTATCCCCTTCCGAAACAGGTATTTTGCTGCACAGCGTTTTTCAGTATATTGATTTTCCTGCGCTTCCGCCTCATCCTGAGGCTAATGATATCATTAATGAAATTGATAAGCTGATCCGGTTCAAGATGATTCGCGATGATCAGCTTAAGTATGTATTACCTTTCGCGGGGGTGATCGCAAAATTTGCGGCATCCGATCTTTGCGGACGCATGATCCGTGCGGAAAGAAAGTCCGGAAAGGGACCTTTTCGCGAAATGCCGTTCTCAATCACGGTTCCCGTATCGGGGAGCGATATCTGTCTGATTCAGGGAATGATTGACTGCTGGTTCATTGAAGATGAAAAAGCGGTGCTTGTCGATTACAAATCGGATCGAATTGCCGGAGATCTCGCAACGAAGGAGAAGGTCCTTCGGGAAAGGTACGGGACACAGCTGGATTATTATGCCCGTGCGATCGAAGCCGCAAGCAAACTTGAAGTCAAGGAAAAGCGAATATGGCTTATTCCCGAAGCGATTTCTTTTGTTCTCTGAGACCTTTGAAGAAGCCCGTCAGTATTGCCCCGCACTGCTCTTCGAGAATACCTCCGGTGTATTCGACTTTATGATTGTGAGGAAGGTCGAAGAGCGTGTTGCATGACACAACGGCGCCTGCTTTCTTGTCCTTAGCCCCGAAAAAAACATTTCTGATTCTCGCTTGAATGATCGCGCCCGCGCACATATAACACGGCTCGAGAGTCACATACAAATCACAATCCGTAAGGCGCCATGATTTGAGTTTTCTGCACGCTTTGCGTATGGCCATCATTTCGGCATGAAGCGTTGCGTCACGGCGGCTCTGTCGAAGATTATGCGCACGGGCGATCACAATACCATCACGCACCAGAACGCACCCGACGGGCGATTCGCCGAGCAAATATGCCTTTCGGGCCTGAGTAAGGGCCTGTTTCATGTACTTTTCATCTGTTGTTGATTTTCCCATAGAAAAACTATAACATGGATCAGGCTAAAAATGATTCAAAAACGGATAGATTCTGTTTGCACTTTATAACGTGAACGTATATAATTACTCTGCTTACATGTGGGTTTTTATCAATTTTCGTAGGTAATGATATATAAAGGTGGTTTTCTGATGGCGTCAATTCAAGGAATCTGCAAGAACTGCGGATCATTGATTATTCTCAATGGCAGAGAAGAGATGTGTGAGTGCCTTTTCTGTGATTGTTTTTTCCCGAGTGCCGAGGCAATTGAGATTGCGAAGAATCCGGGAGCGTATACTTTCCCGAACGAGCCGCAGCCGAAACGGGATGGTGTTAAAAAGTTTAATGTCACACCGGTTTATCCGGACCCGATCCCCGCTGCTGTCAAGCGAGCCGAGGTTTCTGAACCAATCAAGAAAGAGAAGAATCCCTACGAAGTGTCACCTGATGACATCAAGTCTCCGAAGGGCACAGTTCTTCGCATTTTGGCGATATCCGCGGCTTTTGTAATCATTGTAATGGCAATTTACACCCCCCTTTATTTGATTAGGATGAACCATAGAGATAATCTATCCAGCTCAATCGGCCAGATTTTCGAGAGAGTGGGATACCCTGTGGATACGACTAAAGAAAAAGGTTACTATGTCGGATTTTCACTGTCGGGTCAGACAAACAATGTGTTATCGGTTTCCACCCAGGCTGAAGTGCTTGAGGAAGAAGATATCTATTCAACTTTTATCGAATACGCAAAGCTTCGCGGTGAAGAATACAACATTAGTCCGAATGATTTCGACAAGTATTACGGGGATCTGAGAATTGAGGTAATTGCAGGCAACGGAAGGTTTGTCTTTGAGGCAAACGAACAGTCTGAGTTGACAGCAAGCAATGTCAAATTAAAGTGACCTGAAGAACAGTCGTGCCATCCGGATGAGTCCGGTTTCTTGACAATGCGGCTACTAAGGCTTCGACCCAGTCCTTTTCACAGCTATTAGGAGGATTTCAATGGCAAGTGACTTTCGATCCATTCTTCAAGAGATAGAAAACAGAGCCAGTGCAAACAACAACAGTATCAGTTACAAAGACATGATGGCGATCATTGAGACCAATGATGTTGACCCGGATGTTGCTGAGAAAATATTTGATACGCTCGAGGCGAAGGGCGTCGAAATTATTCCGGAAACAAACGTTGAAGAAGAAAACCTCTCTGAAGTCGATCTGAGTACAACTGCGGGAGAAGGCGTCGGAATGGATGACCCTGTCCGGATGTATCTTAAAGAGATCGGCAAAGTTCCGCTTCTGGTTGCGGAGCAGGAGCAGGACCTCGCGCAGCGGATGCTTGAGGGAGATCAGGACGCCAAAGATATGCTTATCGAAGCCAATTTGCGTTTGGTTGTTTCTATAGCAAAGAGATATCTCGGACGCGGCATGCAGTTTCTTGATTTGATTCAAGAAGGAAACCTGGGCCTGATTAAAGCCGTGGACAAATTTGACCATTCTAAAGGATTCAAATTCAGCACATATGCAACTTGGTGGATCCGCCAGGCAATTACGCGCGCAATCGCGGACCAGGCGAGAACAATCCGTATTCCGGTTCATATGGTAGAGACAATTAACCGTCTCGTAAGGGTGCAGCGTTCTTTAATTCAGGAGCTTGGACGCGAGCCTGAGGTAGAGGAGATTGCCGCCGAGATGGGCCTTCCGGTAGAGAAGGTTCGTGAAATACAGAAAATATCACAAGAACCGGTCTCTCTCGAAAAGCCGATCGGTGAAGAGGAAGACAGTCATTTGGGTGACTTCATTCCCGATGACGACGCGCTTTCACCCGCAGACCAGGTTGCCTATACATTACTTAAGGAGCAACTGATCGAAGCAATGGGCGGCTTAACACCAAGAGAAGAAAAGGTTTTACGGTTGCGCTTCGGACTCGATGACGGCAGGCAACGCACGCTTGAAGAGGTGGGGCGTGAGTTCAACGTTACACGTGAGCGCATCCGTCAGATTGAAGCTAAGGCGCTTCGTAAGTTAAGGCATCCAAGCCGCAGCAAGAAGCTGAAAGACTACATAGATTGATTTCCCGCCTCCGGGGGAGCAAATGAAAAAGCTTTCTTTCAAAAAGGGATGGCTTCCGATGGACGGGCTGGCTTTTGCCGGGGAAAAGGATTTTCCCCGTGAGCCGGTACTCGAAATATTTACGCCAAAAGATATTGTCCTTCCAATGCTGCAACATATTGGAACTCCCGCAGAGCCGATCGTAAGTGTTGGCGACAAAGTGACAATCGGGCAGTTGATCGGGAAGCCGACATCACCGCTTTGTGCACCTGTACACTCCGGTATCTCAGGAACGGTAACCGATATTTCGGAAATTACGCTTCCGAACTATACCCGCTGTCAGGCTGTGACGATTCATAATGATCTCAAAAGGACACTTCATTCTTCTGTACGACCGCGAATTGCACCCGAGACTCTTTCCCCGAGCGATCTTATGAGGCTCCTTGAATACTCGGGGGTTGTCGGGATGGGCGGAAACGGGTACCCCACTGCGGCAAAGTGCAGACGCGCGGAGATTACGGGAGTGGAGACGATTCTGATTAATGCCTGCCAGAGCGAACCGTATTTGAGTAGCGATATCCATCTCCTGCGCGAGCAAACTGATAGAGTTTTGGGGGGAGCTAGCGCACTTGCCGGACTTTGCAGAGCTAAACGGGTTGTTTTTTGCTTACAGGATAAATGGTCAATCGAACTTAAAGCACTTCAACAAAGCCTTGATAAATACAGGACTCAATTTCCGGACCGTGCATTCGGCATCCGGGTTTTTCGTTCGCGATTTCCGCAGGGATACCAGAAGCTTTTGATCAAAGCCCTGTATAATGTCGAGCTGGCTTCCGGTCAGATACCGGAAGAGACTACCGGGGTATTGGTTCTTAATGCGTCGACATGTGCGGCGTTTTGGGATATGGTTGAGAAGAATATGCCCATGACAACACGGGTAATATCAATATTCGGGGACACAACGTATGGGCATAATATTCTTGTTCCCATCGGAACAAAAGTAAAGGAATTACTCGAGCGCGTTCCGGGCACCGCATCTGCTCAAAGGATAGTATGGGGAGGCGCACTCACGGGTGTTGCGATCGAAGATTTAAATGTCCCGATTATCAAGACTACAGCGGGGATATCAATTATAAATAGCGCAAATCCACCGAAAACATCCTGTATTAAATGCGGGAATTGTGTCGACGCTTGTCCCGTCGGACTGCTGCCGTACCTGTGCAGCAGGCTTACAGAGATGGAAGAATCAGATGCACTGAATGCTGAGGGTATCGAGAACTGCATTGCCTGCGGAGCATGCTCCTTTGTATGCCCTGCCGGATTGGATTTATCCGTGAATATCGCCCGGGCGGCTCACAGGGCGCGAAATGGAGGAGCACTATGACAAAAAAGCTGGCTCCGCATATTCACTCAGACCGGAGTTCTCCGCGAATTTATATGGATGTACTGGTTGCTCTGCTTCCGTGCTGTGTCGCCGCAATCTACTATTACGGTATTCGTGCGCTTATTCTTTTGCTTTGGGGAGGCGTTTTATTTTCCTTATCCGATCACTTCTTCTCAAAACATTTTCGCAATGATAATTCCTATTTTGATATCAGTTCATTTGTGAGCGGAACGATACTGGTTTTGCTTCTTCCTCCGACCGTATCTATATGGACATTGTCGGCAGGGGTTATTTTTTCATCCATTATCATCAAGCAATTATTTGGCGGACCCGGCTCAAATCTTTTCAATCCCGCACTTGCGGGACGTGCTTTTCTGGCGATTATGTTTCCGGCTCAAACCGGGGTATACATATCTCCGCTGACGGAACGATTATCCGGTGTATCCCTTTTTATGGTTCCCGCCGAAGCATTGGGAGCAGTTGAACAGGCGGGAGAATCCATTTCAAATCAATGGCTCATAATTCTTTCCGGTACCTATCCCGGAGCCATGGGATTGACCGGGGCTATCTTTGCGGTGATGGGCGGAGTGTATCTGATGACACGCGGATTACTGAAGATTCACGCTCCGATCGCATATGGTTTGACGATCATTGCCGGGTACTGGTTTTTCTTTTGGGGCAGTGCTTCCATTTCAGGACTCATTTCACTTGTGTTAACGAGCGGTGTTTTATTTTGCGCGGTTTTTCCGCTTTGTGACTACTCTACTACCCCGACTTCAAAAACCGGGCGAATCATATTCGGCATCGGGACCGGCATGATATCCCTGCTTTTTTTGGCAACCGGACACACATTGTCTGCCGTGATCTTTCCGATTCTCATAATGAACGGAGCTACGCCGATTCTGGAATTTTACATCCGCCCCAGGATTTTTGCTAAGAAGGCTTGGTATTCCGCGGAAGATATAAAACCGGCGCAGATTTTTGTCGAGACGGAGGAAGAGGGATGATGACGCGCAAAGTGATACGGCAACTTGTACTAAGCGCCGGAATCCTTGTGATTTCTTCCTGTGTCATTTTGCTGACTTTCCATTTAATCATCAGCAGCATCAGTGATAAGCGAAATCAGGCTGCACTCTACGATCAGCTGGGATCCTATATTCAAGCAGATCGTTATCAATTGCTCGACTCCGATATCCTGAGCAAACATCCCGCGGTGAAAGCTGTGTACCTTGCAATGGATGAGCAACGGCGGCTTCTCGGATACATCGTCGATGTGGAAATTTCTGACAGCAAAGGAATATTACGCACCAGAATGAGCATTTCTTCCGACGGAGAAAAAATATTGCAAATCAGAATCGTTTCGGAAGACGGCGTGCAGATGGATATGTCAAATCCAATCGAAGCAGAACTTTGCGCTCAATTTTCTGACATTCGAATGCCTGTTGCGCTTATATCTCAAATGTCACCGGATGTTTTGACGCAGAACGAGTATCCTTCATTGGACGGACTTCACGACGGTATATTTTATGCACAAGCGGATGATTTCGACAGAAGCGGTTATAAGGATTTTGTTGAAATGAAGGTAGAGGGCGGGCGAATAACCGGAATTGTCTGGGACGCAATTGACAAGGATGACGGGAAAAACCGTGCGGAAGCCTCAGTAGACGGTGAATACGTGATCTCCTCCGATCAGCCGATTTGGGCTGCCCAAGCATTTTCAATCCAGAATAAATTGCTTGAGGTACAGGATCCTGCGAAGTTGGCGATCAAGTCCGACGGTAAAACTGAAATTATCGAAGGCGTTAAAATGGATGTCCGTATGTTTTATTCGCTGACATCGATCTGCATAGAAAACTCAATTAATAATGTGCCGAAGGAACCTGATCCGACTATCGGGACGGGCACTGATAACGGAGATGATAATAACCAGGCCCAACCAACATCGAAACCGGAGGTCACGGTTCGCCCGATAGAAGTTGTCGAGACTGTAAAACCAACAACAGTTCCCGATAATTCGAGCATTGGAAATGAAGACGGTGTTGTGGATGAAGATCAAAACAATATCCTGTCAGATAGTGTTGACGGTCTTCCGCTGGGTGAAATTCAAACACAAATAGCAGGTGTAAAACAGGACCCCGAGCTGTCGGAACGAACGGTTTCCACTGTAAACAGTGCCTACAAGTTTCTTCGTGAGTATCTGAAGTGGGGAGAATAGTATTATGGATAAAGTAAAGACACTTCCGGAACAGGATTATCTGTCAATCATCTTTCTCGGTATAATAATCGTGTTTCGCTCTTCGTCTTTGCAGATGGCTGCCCGATCTGTCATTTCGCTGTTGGTCCTTCTGATTTTATGGCAAATTCTTTCGTTTCTGCGGATTTGGATCTCCGGAGTTTCATTTATGGTTTTTGCTTCTTTCGCTGCGGTTACTGTCGGAACGATTACCTCTGCGCTCCTTAGGTTACTTCCGGCTCTCTGGATGTCCGCGGACAAAGCATTGGTGCCGGAGCAACTATATCTGCTCTTTTGCGTTCCCCTATTAGTATTTCAAGCAGAGCACCGGATATCAGAAGCGCGACAACAAGCAGCGAAATCATTTTTAGTGTTTTCCGGAGTAATTCTGCTTTTTGCTTCGATAAGAGAACTGGGCGGATACGGTAGTATTTTCGGCATCAGTGTAATGCCGAAGTTGTTTTCGGATATGACTTTGTTCAGACATTCATCCAGTGCGGCTTTTATGCTTGCGGGAGTTATGATTTTTGTACAAGGAGTTGTCCGGCGAAAGGGAAGCGGAAATTTGAGTTTTGCGAATCCGGTAAATGAGCATTCGTCGGGGGATGTTCCTTATCTTGAGAAAGCAAACGAAAAAACGTATCTGCGGGTGACATTCATATTTCTGGGGGTGACTCTTCTCTGCGGAGCATATCCGCAGGCAATGCATTTCCTTTTTGGCGGGCAAAAAATGCTTATTTATCTCTTGCCTGCTACCACACTCATTCAGGGCGTATTGATCGGTTTGGCATCTCTTCTTTCCCGATCACTTCATGCTTCGTTTCTAACCACGCGTTTGAAGTCAATCATTATTCCTGCACAGGCTATGATTCTTCTTCTGCCGTTTTATTTCCCGATCATTGAAGATAAGTTACCGGAACGCTTGAATTTATCCATGATATTCTATTATGTTTATTTAATCGCTTGTTGTTTCTTTGTATGTATGACGATTCTTTTTTTGCGGACGGTTAAGAGAAGTCTGATATTCGGAAGAAGGCCGTTGTTTATTGAGGGATTACCGCTGTCTTTTGTTTTGTTGGGTATCTGTTTGATCATTATGTCAGGCGTTATCGCCATCGTGCCATCGGGTATGTTTGAGATGACTATCCCTTAAACCAATCGGCTCAAGCGGTTGTCCGCAGGTCGAATATGGGTTATAATTTTTCAGGCACATATGTTTCCGTAGCTCAGCAGGATAGAGCGACCGCCTCCTAAGCGGTAGGCCAGCGGTTCAAATCCGCTCGGGAACACCATAATCTTATTGCATTCAATTTTGGCTTTTCCTGTTTCTTTGCGGGATTTACCGAAATTGAATTTGTTTTTGTTTCGAAGTCAGAAAGATGACGAACGATTAAATATCCCTTATAATGTTGTTGGGGTTATTCGATGCCTTTTTTGAATATTCCGGAATCCAGGAGCAGCGCGTCAACTATGCTTCCGACGAGAAGTTGTTGCGAAGGAGATACCGAACGTAATGGGTGGTAAAGGTTATTCAGGTGATGGGCAGAATCAAGGCAATTCTGTGTTCGAGGGAAGTCCTTCATTGTCAGCAAGGAAGCCTTTGCTCAATATTGATTTTATCAAGGAAGAGGAGAAGAGAAAAAACCATTTTGCTGCCGGGATGAACGGTTACAAAATATTCTGGTTTTTCATGTTTTCCTGCGCTTTCGGCGTATTGATTGAGACGGTTTTTTGGTATCTGAGAACACAACAGATCGAGAGCAGAGTCAGCTTTGTTTTAGGTCCGTTGAATCTGGTTTATGGCCTGGGCGGCATTTTCCTAACCGTTATTCTTTATCATATTCATGATAAACCATTTATTATCATTGCTTTGGCAGGCGCAGTGATTGGTTGCACGGTTGAGTATCTCTGCTCCTTTTTTCAAGAACATTTATTAGGTTCGATTTCATGGCACTATAGCGATCATTTTGATATCGGCGGTCGGACAAATCTGAAGTATGCTTTCTTTTGGGGTGTACTTGCCGTGTTTTGGATAAGAATCATGTACCCGGTTCTTTCCCGGGCGATATTACATGTACCCGAACGCGCGGGTATAGTTCTGACCTGGATGATGGTCGTATTTATGGTAATTAACCTCGGACTGACGTTAATCTCGGTTCAAAGATGGCGGGAAAGGATGATGGTCACAGAACCTCAAAATGCCATAGATAAGCTGATGGATAAATGGTATCCGGATGAGACAATGAAAGAATTATTTCCGAATATGCGTTATCTGAGTGAGGATACGTCTTCGGAGAACTGATTGAGTCTGGAAATGACCGGTTTACATACAAGAAGAAGGGTCATACGCGAGTATTCGTGAGATGCGCCTTCTTGAAAGGAGATCTATTATGGTTGATCCCAAAAACGCTTTGGGAGAGGCACTGACTATTCCGAAACTAAAGTTGGGTCAGGCGATCCGAAACAGCGAGATTAAGGCAGAAAAACACACCTTCGGTCGTGAAAACGAGCAGTATTATCTTTATTTTGTTCCGTCCGGGGCTGTCAAACGACGTGTCATTGTATACATCCACGGCGGCGGTTGGATGGCCGGATCACCTAATCGATACAAGTACATCGGGCAGAAATTTGCTGATATGGGATATCATACGATATCTCTTGGATATCGTCGCACCCCGCTGAATCGGTATCCGTCGCAGGCTGAAGATGTTTTTCGAGGCTATCTTAAGGGGCTTTCTCTCCTTGAAAAAAAGGGCATAGACACCAGTCGAATTGTTGTTGTCGGATCTTCTGCCGGGGGACATCTCGCAGGGATATTGACATACGATAAGGAAATGCAAAAAAAGTTTGGTGTAGATGCCGGTAAAATCAAAGGAATGGTGTCGCTCGGGGGAATTCTGTCTTTCGGAGTCGAGTTTGCCCCGACAACACAGATGTTGATCGAAGCGCTTTTCGAAAAGGACTATGACCGGAAACTTGCAGAGCCGATTTCCCTGGTCGATGGTACCGAGAAGACAAGAGTCCTTTGCATTCATGCGAAAAACGACCCGATCAGTCATGTGGATAATGAAAAGCATTTCGTGGACAGGGTCAATCAGCTCAATAAGGAATATGCATCGTCGTTAATCATCGAGGATGAAAAATGCTATCACTCTAATTTGGTCATGGGCGTCTTTTTAGCGGATCCGGAAAATTCAGATCCGCTTAAGGTGCTTTTCCGGTGGATTGAGTCGCTGCCGAACGGATAGTTTTCCTTTCAGATAAAAATATCGTCTAATGAGGCGACCGGAATGCCGAAAATCCGGCCTCCATATCGGAGACCGGATTCCCGTTGTTCCTTTGTGCTTGTACGAAGACCCACAACTTCGTACCCAATCATGAAGAAGGATCCAGATAATTCAAACAGAATGATCAGTCGAAAAAGGCCTCTGACATGCGGCGGATTTCCTGAATACGCGCGTTTGTGATTTCAGCGTCTACATGAAAACCTCCCGAACTCTGATCCTGAAAAATGAAGTCCCCCTTGCGAAATGATCCGTTCAGAGAAGCACTCATTATCCGGGTGATGGTCCGGTCCGGTTGTTCAATAAAGACGAATCCGTCATTAATGCCTGTTATAAAACCGCGTATCATGATATCCTCTCCTTGTGAATGGCATCCTATTCGAATACCCTACATTTATTTTAGTTAATGATTAAAAAGATTTGATGATTAATTTATTAATTTATTTTAACCAATTTGCGGTTGATTTGAGCGGAGGAGATCAATGGAACTGATTATTACGGCGCTTTTCGGACTTGAAAGCCTGGTCAGAGATGACTTGGAGGTAATCGGATATGACAGGCGCGATATTGAGGTTCAAGACGGATTAGTTATTCTTCGGGTTCCGCAGGATCAACTTCCTGCTGCGATAGCCCGAACCAATATCTGGGTTCGTCGGGGGGAGAGGGTATTGCTTTGTGTCGGAAGATTTAAAGCGACGACTTTCGATGATTTTTTTAACGGGACGAGGAACATTTCCTGGGAAGACTTAATACCGGAGTCATTTGCATTCCATGTAAATGGGTTCTCCCGTAAATCTGTTCTTTTCGGAATTCCTTCGTGCCAGAGACTTTGCAAGAAAGCAATCGTGCGAAGATTACTCGAAGCAAGCGGGAAGTCGGAAGGGGATCGCTTAGTTGAAGACGAGTCAGCCGGAGTTTTGAAAATCCAGTTCGGTATTGTTTCGGATGAAGTCTGCATGATGATTGATACTTCCGGTGATGGACTTCACAAAAGAGGATATCGACCGCTGCTGAACGTTGCGCCGATTAAGGAAACACTTGCGGCCGGTATGGTAAGCCTTTCCCAGTATCATCCTTTTGAAAATGAGGCTCTTGTTGATCCGTTCTGCGGATCCGGAACCATCGTCATTGAAGCTGCGATGATTGCTCTTAATGTCGCCCCGGGCATTTCCCGGATGTTTTCTGCCGAGAAATGGCCTTTTGTCGGAAAGAAAGTATTTGATGTTGCGCGCGAAGAAGCCAGATCTCTGCGAATCGAAAGGGCAAAGTCCGATGTGTTCTTTTTCGGCTCTGATATCGACGCGAAGGCTGTTGAGACGGCAATTCGCAATGCTCAAGCAGCCGGAGTAGGGGATTATGTCAAATTTGCAGTGTGTGATGCATTTTCTCAGTCACCTGAGGCGCTTAAAAAATGGACGGGTATTGACCGCCAGCTGGTCCTGACTAACCCGCCATACGGCGGCAGACTGATGACACCCGAAGATGCCTTTGATTTATTTCGGAAAATTGCAGCTACATATCTGGACGAAAAGGGTTTTTGCAGGAAAGGGATACGGCTGTCAGTCATATCTCCGGATGATACTTTCGAAAAGGCTGCGGTGCGACCTGCCGATAAGAGAAGAAAACTATATAACGGGAGTATTCGATGCCAGATGAATCACTATTTTCGCATGGCCAAGGAGCTCCCGGGCGCCACTTGACAATATAAAAGCGCTGTCCGCGACTGACGCACAGTGACCCGAACATTCATTCACGGGATACCTTGAAATATTGAAGAATAAGGCTTATAAGATACTTAAGACAGAATTAACACGTTTATTACAAAACCATTACACCAAATGTAAAATCCCTGTTTTCAGAGCTTTTCGGCCGTGAAAAGGTGAAAACCGTTGTCTCTTAGTTATGCACAGGGTTTTCCACAGTATCCACAGTATTTGAAAGTGGAAAAACGTTGAATAATCCCCCTGTAATGACTACTGCATGATTGATGCCGCTCTGATATAATGAGGGAAAGTTCAGATAGGAGACCAGGTAATGCCCGATATGATTTTACAAGCCCAGGCAGCGAGAGCTGCTTCTCTCCGAATGTTTTCCCTTACCACGGAGGTCAAGAACAAAGCCCTTCGATTGATCGCGGACAAACTGGCGGCAAACCGGGCGGATATTATTGCGGAGAATGATAAGGATCTGCTTGAAGCCGACAGAACCGGGCTGGCCATGCCTCTGAAAAAACGCCTTTTGTTCGGCCAGAAAAAACTAAACGATGTCATCGATGGCCTGAAGAGTCTGATTTTGCTTCCTGATCCTGTCGGTAAAACGCTTCTATCAACGAAGCTGGATGAGGGACTTTCTCTGTATCGTGTGTCTTGCCCGATCGGTGTGATCGGCATTATCTTTGAATCCAGGCCGGATGCGCTTGTTCAAATCGCGTCGCTATGCCTGAAAACCGGGAATGCGGTTTTCCTGAAAGGCGGCTCGGAAGCTGCCAATACCAACCGAATCCTCGCGGACCTTATCGATAAGGCATCGATTGAGGCCGGGTTGCCTTCAGGCTGGATTACGCTTATCGAATCCCGGGACGAGGTGAAGCAGATGCTTGCCTTCGATGAATATATAGATCTTGTTATTCCCAGAGGATCGAATGAATTCGTAAGGTACATTATGGATAATACGCGGATCCCTGTTTTGGGACATGCGGACGGAGTATGCCATGTCTATGTGCACGAGGATGCGGATGTGGAAATGGCAAAGCAAATCGTCGTTGACAGCAAGACTCAATATGTTGCGGTTTGTAACGCTGCGGAAACGCTCTTGATTGATGATTCTATCGCCGAAACTGTTCTTCCCGGAATTGCAGCCGCGCTATCCGATAAGGGTGTCGAACTCTTCGGATGTGATAAAGCCGCTCAAATGCTAGCCATTGAGAAGGTTCAGGACTGGCACACAGAGTATCTGGATTATCGGATGTCCGTTCGAATTGTCTCCGGACTGGAACAAGCGATTGATCATATTAACCGGTATGGCTCCAAACACACGGATGCGATTATTACCGGGAATCAATCTGCTGCGGAGCGGTTTTTGAATACAGTGGACTCCGGAAATGTTTTCTGGAACTGCTCCACCCGTTTCTCGGATGGCTTCAAATACGGATTTGGTGCGGAGGTTGGCGTCAGCACTTCAAAGATTCATGCTCGCGGACCCGTCGGGCTGGACGGACTGGTGACCTACAAATACAAGCTTTTCGGAAACGGACATATTGTTGACGATTATGCCAACGGGAACAAGAACTTTTCTCATGAGCCAATCTGCTGAGACATATTCCGGTTTCAACAGAGTAACGATACGAATACGAAATTGGAGGACCTGCAACTTGAATATTACAATCGGATCAGATCACGCCGGCTTTGAGATGCGACATGAGATTGCCGCCATGCTTTCAGAAATGGGACACACCGTCGTTGAGCGGGGCGCCGCATCAGCGTCAGAGCCTTATAGCTATGTAAAAGCAGGACTTGCCGTTGTGAAAGACATTTCGGACGGAACCGCCGATAAGGGAGTTGCTATTTGCGGAACCGGAATCGGTATTTCAATCGTCTGCAATAAGAAGCGCGGCATCCGTTGCGCCCTCTGTATGAATGAGTTCATGGCAAGAATGGCCAGACAGCACAATAATGCGAATATCCTCGCGCTTGGCGCGCGTGTGATCGGCAAATCGCTTGCGCAGTCGATCGTCGGAAGTTTTCTGTCCGGTGAGTTCGACGGCGGTCGCCATCAGGAAAGACTGGATGAGATTGAAAGCGCCGAAGACTGATTAATCACAAATACAGAGAAACGAAAACGCTGTTATAATCCACGTTTCCATAAAAGAAACCGCATTTTCGAAGCTCTTGAGCAATTTGAGTGATATAATACTTTAAGACATTACTCAGGAGGGACAGGCTATGGAAAATAATGTTTTCATTTTTGATCACCCACTGATTCAACACAAGATATCGCTTTTGCGCGATAAGAGAACCACCACGAAGGAATTCAGAGAGCTTGTCGGAGAGCTCGCGATGCTGATGGCCTACGAGGTGACACGAGATCTCCCGCTGAAAGAAGTTGATATTGAAACACCCGTCGCGGTTGCCAAGACGAAAGTTCTTGCCGGTAAGAAGCTTGCGATTGTTCCGATATTACGTGCCGGGCTCGGTATGGTTGACGGGATGCTGAATCTTCTTCCGATGGCGAAAGTGGGACATATCGGTCTTTATCGGGATCCGAATACTCTCGCACCGGTGGAGTATTATTGTAAACTTCCCGATGATGTGATCGAGAGAGAAATCGTTATTCTTGACCCCATGCTTGCAACGGGAGGATCCGCATCCGCTGCGGTCTCTTTTCTGAAGAGCAGGGGTATCACACAGATCAAATTTATGTGCCTGATTGCAGCACCGGAGGGGATCGAAAAACTGCATAGCGAACATCCGGATGTGCCGATATTCTGTGCAGCCAAAGATCCGGGCTTGAATGACCATGCCTACATCGTTCCGGGCCTTGGCGACGCCGGAGATCGACTTTTCGGCACAAAATAAGATATTCACAGGCCCAAAAAGGAATTCTTTGTGCAACATATCACTAAATACTGTTTGCAGAAATCAATATTTGAGCGTAGAATTTCACTATAAGCGACAACATTGAGGTCCGGATATATCCGGGCTTCATGTTTTTACGATGAAAGAGTGTAACAATGGGCACAGGATACGTATTATCTGTTTTTGGTTGGTTTCAGGATTTTTTCAAGGCTTTAGGGGCTGAGTTTGTGAAGTCAATCCAAATCGGAGACATCGGAGAGCAAATCGGAGAAGCGATATTACCCTGGAAGAATATGTTTCAGATCGGAAGCTTCAATGTGTTATTAACTGACGCAATCATTGCTACATGGGTTGCCTTGATTCCGTTTACTATTTTTTGGATATGGGTTGCTTCAAAAAGACAGAAGATTCCTTCGGGACGTCAACTAATATCAGAGACAGTCGTGAGTTTGTTTTTGGGGTTGTGTAAAAACAACGGCTTGAATGATAAGCAATCAGAACAAGTTGCTCCGATGATCGGGTCCATTTGCTTTTTTCTTGTATCGTGCAATCTGATTTCTGCATTGAAGATATCCCCCCCCGCCAAGAATGTTGCTTTCCCAATCGCCTTGGCGCTCTTTACCATAACGTATGTGATCATTATGTCGATTCGTTTCGTGGGTGTAAAAGGATTTTTTGCATCCATGTTATACCCCATGTCGGCTATGCTGCCTTTTAAAATTCTTGACTTCATCATCAAGCCGATGTCACTTGCGCTGCGACTCTTCGGAAACGTCTTCGGTGCATTTATTTTGATGGAGTTTATATACATCCTTATCCCGGTTTTTGTGCCGGGCGTCTTCGGTCTATGGTTTGATATTGCGGATGGTTTGATTCAGGCAGTAATTTTCTCTTATTTAACGGTTCTTTACATTGGTGAGATAGTCGAAAATGCAGAGTCCGCAAAAGAGATGAAACATCAGAAAGCAAAGGTTGCAGCATCATAAGTGTATTAGCTTTCGCAAATACATAATAATTCGGAGGGCAAAGATATGACATTTCTTTCATCATTATCCGCTTTTCTGTTGGCAGCGGAACCATTGATCGATTCCAAAGGTTTGGCCGGAATAGGCGCTGGCCTGGCGATCGGACTCGCAGCTTGCGGAGCGGCAATCGGCATGGGTATCGCGGCTGGAAAAGCACTCGAATCCGCGGCACGTCAACCTGAAATTTACGGAAAACTGCAGACAATGCTTTTGACTTCCATAGTATTTATGGAATCCGTCGCCATTTATGCTCTAGTCGTCAGCCTGCTTTTGATTTTTACTTTCTGATTCACATAAAGTATTTATCGGATCGGTCGCTATGACTGAAATGAACGGAGTGATGAACATGATTATCTCATTATCGATCTTAGCCGCTGATGCAAAGATGGCCGTTTTACAAATGGCTGCGTTGGCAGCAGAAGCAGGCACAGAGACGACATCCAAGACCGGGTTAATAACTCCCGATCAGGCCGCCGGCTATGCGGTAACGGCGTTTTGGACCATCATCAATATATTTGTCTCTTACTTGATTCTGAAGAAATTTGTCTTCAAGCCGATCATTAAGCTTCTTGAGGAAAGAAGAGTGGCTGTTGAAGAAGAATTGAAACAGTCCGAGGAGAAAAAGAAGGAAGCCGGCGCACTTCTTGCCGAGGCAAAGCGACGCATTGAGGAGTCAAGATCCGAAGCCGCGGAGATTCTGACAGAAGCCAGACTGCAGGCCGAGAAGCAGGGCAGAATGATCATTGCCGGGTCGAAGGAAGAGGCTGAAAACGTAGTCACCCGGGCCAAAGAGGATTCCGGCCGGATTCACAATGCCATGCTGGAGCAAATGAAGGATGAAGTCGCTGACTTAGCGGTTGCGATTGCCTCAAAGGTAGTCGGATCGATTATTGACGAGAGCCACCAAAAAGAGCTGAGCGATCGTATTATGGAAGAAACCCTGAAGGCAGAGGTGAAAACTCTTGGCTGAGCATGCTTTTCGAGTTATCCGGATTGTTACTGCTTCGGATATGGCGCCTGAAAAGGTCGAACTTATCGCGCAACGGTTTGCCGATCATTTCGGTATAACGGGTTATTCGACTGCTAGTGAAGTTAACTCTTCGCTGATCGGCGGTTTTGTTATTTATGCGGCCGGTTATCGATATGATTACAGTGTTAAGGGACAGCTTGCCCGTATCGGAAGACACCTGAAAAACTCGCGGCATGCTTCGGTCGATGAAGACGGATTAACTCCGGAAGGAAACGAAGCAGAAGTGATCCGGCAGTCGATTGATGCTGCTCTTAAAGGTTTTGACGAGCAACCAACAGCGCTGTTTGGTCAGGATTTACTTTGGGATGGTGAAGGAAGCCAAATCAAAGTGGATGATACCGAGTCCGCAAGACTATTGGTTGACCGTCTTCGGGAGCAGATGACAAATAGTTTTTCGGAATCAACGACCGTCGAAGAAATCGGACAGGTGGTAAGTGTCAGTGACGGAGTTGCGATCGTAAAGGGAATAGAGAACTGTATCTCGAACGAGCTGATTATGTTTTCACCGACTTTATTCGGTATCGCGTTAAATTTGGAAACCGACCGTGTTGGTGTTGTTTTGCTCGGCGATGACCATGACGTTAACGAAGGAACAATTTGCAAGCGGACCGGCAGAACCAGCAATGTGATGGTGGGAAGAAAAATGTTGGGCCGGGTTGTGGATCCTCTCGGAAATCCAATCGACGGAAAAGGTGCAATCCGATCTTCTTCATACCGTCCGATCGAGTTCAAAGCACCGGGTATTATCGAAAGATCACCTGTAAATACGCCTTTGCAGACAGGAATTACGGCCATAGACGCATTAACTCCGATTGGCAGAGGACAGCGTGAGCTGATCATTGGCGACCGGCAAACCGGGAAAACGGCCATTGCCATCGACACGATCATCAATCAGAGAGATAAGAACGTGCTGTGCGTATATGTTGCGATCGGGCAAAAAATGTCAACGATTGTCCAGACCGTCAACATTCTCGAAAAATATAATGCTCTTCCGTATACTGTTGTGGTTGCGGCCAGTGCTTCTCAACAGGCATCGCTTCAATACATCGCGCCGTTCGCAGGCTGTGCAATTGCGGAGCATTTCATGTATGAGGATCATGATGATGTTTTGATCGTCTATGATGACCTGACTCGTCACGCGCAGGCTTATCGTGCAATTTCGCTGTTGCTGAGAAGACCCCCCGGCCGTGAGGCATATCCGGGCGATGTTTTTTACTTGCATTCGCGCCTTCTCGAGCGTGCCGCAAAGCTTGATAAATCGTTTGGCGGCGGTTCGATCACTGCGCTTCCGATCATTGAGACTCTCGGGGGTGATATTTCGGCATATATTCCGACGAATGTCATTTCGATAACGGACGGGCAGATCTATCTTGAGTCGGAATTGTTTTTCGCAGGACAGCGGCCTGCCATTAATGTCGGATTATCGGTATCCCGAGTCGGAGGTTCCGCACAAACAAAAGCAATGAGAAAAGTAGCCGGTCCGCTTCGCATAACCCTTGCACAGGCCAGAGAAATGGCGGCTTTTGCACAATTCGGATCCGATCTGGATGAAAATACGCAAAGGCAACTTAAGCGCGGAATTATTTTAAACGAAGTGCTGAAGCAATCACAATTTTCGCCGCTTCAAATGAAAGAGCAAGTGATTATTCTCTATCTGGCGACCGGCGATAATATGAGTTTCCTTAAAAAACAGGATGTCTGGGATTATGTCAGCTCCTTTTTATCGCGAATGAAAGTGCTTTACTCGGATATTATGAACGAGATTGACAAATCAGAGGCCATGTCGGAGGAGCTTATGAAAAAAATTGATGAGCTTGCCGGAGATCATGCTGACGCGTTTATCGCCGAACATCCGGAATACAGCGACTCGGAGTAAACATGGACAGATTAATCGACATCAAGAAAAGGATTCGAAGCGTAAATGAAATCCGTCAGCTTACGCGAGCGATGGAGCTTGTAAGCGCTGCCAAGATGCGGAAATCCAAGATACAGCAATCTCTGGTTTCGCCTTTCTTTTCTCTTTGTGCGGAAAGTATGCTTGAAATTCAGCGTTGTTCCAAGGACATCGATAATCCGTTTTTCCAGCTTCGCAAGAAAAAGCCCGGCGAAACCTGGAAGATCGGCTACTTTGTTCTTACCGGAGATCAAGGGCTTGCCGGAGCTTACAATAACAACATTGTCCGCATCACTGAGGAACACATTAAATCCAAGATCCTGGATAATGTCCAGAAAGGTTTGAATACCGAATACACTCTGTATGTTTTCGGAAACGTCGGACGAGAAAAACTGATCCGCGATGGTTATGTTGTCGACCCGGAGTTTTCGTTTCCGATATCCAATCCGACTTATTATCAAGCCAGGGACGTTGCCAACATCGTTCGGAGGAAGTATTTGAAAAAAGAATTCGATCTGGTGTATTTGATTTATACGAAGATGGAATCGGCGATCAGCATGAGCCCGATGATTTCCCGGGTTGTTCCCGTGAATACCAAAGCTTTGACCGCAATACTGCCGGAAGGTCTCGCGGATGCCGGTATGGCGCTCGAAAAAGGAGCAACACTGGATTACCATCCGAACGCCAATGCAGTTTTTTCGTTTCTGATTGATACATACCTGAACGCGATGCTTTATGGCGGTATGGTTGAAGCACATGCCTGCGAGCAAACAGCTCGCATGACGGCTATGGACAACGCCACAGATAATGCCGATGAAATGATTAAGGAACTGACACTCAAGAGTAATCAAGCCCGCCAGTCTAAGATAACAGGCGAGCTGATCGAAATCGTAAACGGCGCTAACCAGGTCATCTGACACAGACGCCGGAGAAGGGGAATGATATGGCTGTTGGATATGTTACACAGGTCATTGGTCCGGTAATTGACTGCCAGTTTCCGGAAAACGAAATTCCGCCGATTAAAGATGCGGTCAAAATTAAGTTTCAAGATACTCATGTTTTTGCAGAAGTGCTTCAGCAAAGAGGATCCGGCATTGTTCGTTGCGTATCTTTCGAAGCGACAGATGGTCTTTCAAGAGGCGCGGAAGTTCAGTCTCTGGATAGTCCGATCAAGGTTCCCGTAGGGGAGCGAATTACCGGGAGACTATTTGATGCACTGGGACGTCCGATTGACAGTCTCGGACCGGCTGACAGCGACGATATGTGGCCGATCCACAGAAGCGCGCCTTCTTACACGGACCAGTGTCCGACGGAATCAATTTTGGAGACCGGAATCAAAGTCATTGACCTGCTTGTTCCTTTCAGCCGAGGCGGAAAAATTGGCCTGTTCGGTGGTGCCGGAGTCGGAAAAACAGTACTCATCCTCGAACTCATACGGAACATTGCTTCGGAGCACGGCGGATACTCCGTTTTTACCGGCGTCGGCGAACGCTCGCGTGAAGGTAACGATCTTTGGCTCGAAATGAAGAGCTCAGGAGTTATAGACAAAACGGTCATGGTGTTCGGACAAATGAACGAAACATCAGGTGCCAGAATGCGTGCGCCTCTTACCGGTCTGACGATGGCAGAGTATTTCCGCGACCAAATGAAGCGCGATGTTCTTTTTTTCATTGATAATATTTACCGCTTTGTTCAGGCCGGATCGGAAGTATCCGCGCTGCTGGGCAGAATTCCATCAGCCGTTGGTTATCAACCGACATTATCAAACGAAGTCGGTGATCTTCAGGAAAGAATCACCTCGACCAAAAGCGGTGCAATTACCTCGATTCAGGCAGTTTATGTTCCCGCTGACGACCTGACGGACCCTGCACCGGCGACTACCTTCGCACATTTGGATGCAAGTATCGTCCTTTCGCGGTCTGTTGTTGAACTTGGTATCTATCCTGCTGTGGATCCGCTTGAATCCTCTTCACGCATTCTTACTGAAAGAATTGTGGGGAAGGAGCATTATTCTATTGCCCGTCAGGTACAGGAAATTCTCCAAAGATACAAGGAACTTCAGGACATAATTGCAATACTCGGAATGGATGAATTAAGTGAAGATGACCGGACAACGGTTAATCGTGCCAGAAAAGTTCAAAAGTATCTTTCACAGCCGTTTTTCGTTACGGCAGATTCGACCGGCTACGAACCGAAATATGTTTCGATCGAGAAATCCATTCAGGCGTTTGGCGAAATTGTATCCGGATCCCTTGACCATATACCGGAACAGCATTTCTTTATGAAGGGCGACATTAACGACATCTACAATTCTTTTAGGCAGCAATCATAGTGTCTTGGTACAATACGGTTGAACATTATTCTGGAACGGAGTAAGCGTGATGAGTGATACCTCAGCTGATCACACAAAACCTAAGATAATGCTGGAAATTGTTACACCATACCAGCATTTCTATGAAGGCAGAGTAGAATCTGTAATATTATCATCGCTGGATGGTGAACTTGGGATTCTTCCCGGGCATGCGCCTCTGGTTGTCGCGCTGACACCGGGAATTACCAAGATTTCTGTTGATGGATCTGATAAATATGCCATGCTTACCGAAGGGTTTGCTGAAATTTCTCAACATCTGGTTTTGGTTGTATGCAATGCTGCCGAGTGGCCGGAAGACCTTGATGTCAAACGAGTAAAAGCGGCTTATGACCGTGCTTTTGAAAGATATCACAGCGCTACATTTAACACGGAAGAGAGCGTTTTTTCAAGACATTCGATGCGGCGGGCGCGCGAGCGACTGCATGCGATTTCCGATTATGGCACTGAAAAGCAAAAGAAGTTACTGAATAAACTGATCGACAAAAAAACATCTTCTGAACCATAGTTCAATCGGTTAATTCTGACAATGAACGTCGCTTGCTGCAGAATTTCCAAGCTATACAGATATTTCTCAAGCGCCATCATCGCATGTGAA
This sequence comes from uncultured Oscillospiraceae bacterium, assembly GCA_964501725.1. Taxonomy (GTDB): domain Bacteria; phylum Bacillota; class Clostridia; order Saccharofermentanales; family Saccharofermentanaceae; genus CAZCTO01. The sequence continues at coordinate 36,493 of CAZCTO010000017.1, forward strand.
AAGAAACCGGACATCTCCAAAACGGATAATATCATTATGAGAAATCGGAGTCTCCTCCTGAGTGTAAAGTTTACGATGCGAGATGTAACTTCCACGCAAGGAACCCAGATCAATTAAGTAGTATTTGCCGGATCTTTTTACAATACGGGCATGACGATCAGATACAGAAGGGTGATCGATCGAAAAATCGCAAAGGATCTGATCGGATCCGATGAGAAAATCATCGATCCAGATGACGGTTCGAAGACGATTCCCTTTTCGAATCGATCCGTATTCGTCTTGCTCTGTAAGAAAAGCCGGAGAAAACCCGGGAAAATCTATGTTCTCCGATGAATTAGTCTGGCATTTACCGGCCTCCGGAAAAAGCATTTCTTTTCGGGCATGGGATTGCTTGGTTAATGCCGGCACCTCCTTCTTATTTCGCACATTTTTTTTGCAGATCCGGGGAATGGCAGCTGTTGACACCGTAAAAAGCAAGGTGTAAATGATTCCCCATTTGTGTATTCCTTGAAATGAAGACGACAAGCCGGAAAGTAATCTGATGGCAAGAAGGGAAAAAACCATCAGTATCAGTTGAAGTGACCATGCAACACTGCATGGGGTGAATACCGGCGATCTTTGCTCTGATTCCGGCTTAGCGGAAACGATTTCATTAAGGATTTCACGAAGTCGGATCTCGTTTCCGTTTTGAAAGCAAGTAATGATTTGGTGGCGTTCTTCTTCCTTAAAGACATCGGAGAAGAATGGATTTAACAGAATTTCCTCTAATTCATCAGTGGGTACAGAAGACAGAAAGCATCCTTGAGCTCGATTCTTGAACCGGATTGGCAGATAGGTGAAGTGTAGATTACCAGAAACCGGATCAATCCAAATTTCATTTGCTTTAAAACTAATTCCGGAGGGTTCGAGAAAGAAGTCGAGAGAATCCGGAATCGACAGTATTAATTCAGCAACTGATTTTTTCTTTTTATCGACAGTTTGAAATAGTTTTTGACTAAGGGAATCAGTCAGTCGCACTAAACCGGTGCAATCTACGCAAATCTGCGTTTTGTCCATCTGTTCCCGAAGGTAAACCGGCAGAAAGTGAGGGCAGGATCGATTCTGCAGCACTTCCAGTGCATGCAGAATCACATCCTTCTCTGATTCAATTGTAGTAACCGCAATTGTTCCGTTGGGGCCGCGTTCCAGGATCATATTTATCTCCGTTTTTTATTTCAGGGCGCCGATCACATTCTTGTCGTCAAACACATAATCCATAATTTTGTCAGCGTAGCCGGTCAGTGCTCCGCGAAAAACGAGTGCAAGACCAACCAGTATTGCGATAATGATGACAATCTCTACGGTACCCATTCCTTTTTTGCTTCCGTTTGGCATCCTGACAGATCGGTTCTCTTTTGATTTCATGACAAATCCTCCTTTTTATATGCGGTTAAGACAATTGAAGCGATATCAGCGCGGGTGTAATCGCGACGAGAAGCACAGAGATAAAGTCCAGCATCATTGGAAGAATCATTGCGACCGATTCGCGTTCGCGTTTTTTCCGTGAAGCATTTCTGCAAAGAGACCAACAAGCATTCGATTGCAGAGCCAGTAACCCCAGAACTTCAGCACCGCCCGTTGATTCATATCTCGCTGCGAGGAGCAGCGCGGACTGAGCTTCCGGAATGGATGTTCGTGATGAAAAATTCTCGATAGCCTCTCCGGCAGAAATACCCGAGAGCATCTGCGCGCTGATAATCCTGAGCTCACCACCCATCACTCCGGATTCCGGAAATGCTGCGGAGCAGGTCTCAATGGCTTTGGGCAAAAGCACACCTGACTGCAATAATGTGACGAGCATAGAGAGAAACAAAGGAATCTCATCCATTATGGTTTCCTTTCTGAGTTGAGCCTGAGAACGGACATCATGATGAATCAGAAAAAGCAGGAATAAAAGAATCGGAACAACAAGTAACAGAGAGTAGTGAAGGGTATAAAGAACGAATATAGACAGTGGTATCGTAAACAGAATAATCGCGGCAATCTTGAGCAGCATGCCTTCAAACAGCTCGTCCGGTTTGTATGAGAGCTCGCTAAAAAGCTCATATTGCCGGGTCAGATAGCCTTGCGGAAGAATCCCGGCAGCTACTTTCCGGAGTTTTGAAGAAAGAAGGCGTGAAACTTTTGACAAAGAAGAGTAATCGATTGTTGAAATACCGGGCTTAGTGTTTTTTTCACCGATTAGGCTGAAAAGGAAAGCACACGAAATTACGGCAATACAAAAAGCAAGCAACATCAGCATAACCCCGAGCGGGTTGGATTGAACCGGAGTCATATAGTCGCCTGTAAAAGCAGAAAGGGCAAAAGTGATTCCAAACGGCATCAGACAAAGAAGTACTGCCTCCGTGTTTTTTCCGGCATTATTCGCTTCGACTTCACTTCTCACCGCAATTAACTCAGAGAGCATTTGACAGCTGTTCCGCAGGATCGAAATGACACCGGTTCCCACAACTCGTGTAATGGAAAGCGCGTGCATCACGGGGAGAAGCTCGATATAGTCGAGTCGCCGGCATAACTCAACCGCAGAGGCAGAGAGTGGTTCATGTGCCGCAAGTGATTTTTCAAGACGCCGAAGAGACGTCCCCATCAGACTTCTTGTTCCAAATGCTTTCTCAACAGTCGGACGTGCACACATAAATGCGCTCTCGAGAGAATATCCGGCCGACACGGAGGTACAGAGCGATTGAAGCAATACTTTGCTCTGTGCACGGAGGAGCGTATTTCTTTTGGCATAAAGGAGCTTGACGACAGACAGAAACGGGAAGATCGACAGAATGAGGGAGAGAATGGCCCGAATCCAGAATACCGGAATAAAAGGATCCGACAGAAAAAATACAGCAGCGCAGCAAAAGGGATAAATAAACAATCGTTGCAACAGGAAGTTTCTTCGCATTTCAGCTCCGGGATCAGCAGTAACCGCTTTCCCCGTATTTTTTACTAAACGTTTATCTCCGTCGGATGGATTATTATGCTTGTATTTCAAGGCCAATACCCTCCTTGTATAAAAAACGGGGAATGATTGAAAATTTCGAATCAGACAACTTACCCATCTCAGAGATCTCGTCGATCAGGCGTTTCCCGCTCGAGACTCTCGAAATGTGAATCAGAATATCAATACCCATTTCGATTTGACGAACAACCGCATCAAAGGGAAGAGAGGATCCGGAGAGAACCATAGTAGAAAGCCTGTTGAGCATCTCAATGCACGAATTCGCGTGCCCTGTGCACATGGATCCGGGATGTCCCGTGTGAAGTGCATGCAGCATTTCAGCAGCTTCACCGCCGCGAACTTCTCCGACAATAATCCGGTCAGGTCTCATTCGCAGTGCTGTGCGAATCAACTGCCCTATTGAGATGGCACCCTGGCCGTCAGGTCCCGGGAGCCTTGCTTCCAGCCGGACAAGATTCTTGATGCCCTGCAGTGCCAACTCCGCAGAGTCCTCAATAGTCACAACGCGTTCTTCACCGGGTATGAACGAAGATAGTGTGTTAAGAAATGTTGTCTTGCCTGAGCCTGTTCCGCCGCAAATGAAAATTGTTTTCTTAGCGTGTACAGCGGAGGAAAGATAATCAGCGGCTTCCCGTGAAATAAACTCCTGACGGATCAAAGCTTCCATATCAGGGCGAATACCTGTAAATTTGCGGATTGTAAGTATCGGACCGTCCGGAGCAACCGGTGGAAGAACCGCATTGGCTCTTGATCCGTCCGGAAGACGGAGATCAGCGATCGGGGAAGATTCATTGAGCGGGCGGTTTGCACGCGAGAAAAAATGGGTGATTACCGTCTCTAGCGTTTCTTGATTCTTGAATTGAATATCTGAATGAAAAAGCAGTCCGTCTTTTTCAAAAAAGACGCGATAAGGTCCGTTAACCATAATCTCGGTAATATTCGGATCATCCATCATCGGTTGAAGAATATCCAACCGGCGCATGGCATTGAAAATTCCCGCCGCCAGTAATCGCTTATCTTCGAGCGTCATGCGAATACAGGATGTCTCCTCGCTGATTACATCAGCAATTACCTCGCGAAAAGCGTCATCGTCAATGTCACGGTGTTCATTTATTTTTTTCAAAATGCACAGCGACAGATTGTGTTTGAGGGAATCCGGAGAATGAACGGCATTCTTTACTTCAGCAGACTTATCGGTCGCGCCGAACGAATTATCCACGAATTTCAAACGCTCCAACAGTGTCATATGGCAACCTTCACATTCGAGCTTATAAACTTGAGCTGTTTGGGGGAAAGAGATGAAAACAACTCCTGCAGTTCGAAGCCGATCAATTGATCTTCAGATGAATCCTCTTCGGGTAAAATGACATGAAGTTCATGTGCGAGAGGGCACAAATGCCTGGCTTTGGAAAAGGGAATTCCCTCCAAAACAACGCAAACTGAAGTTTTCTCGACGGATGTGTCAACAAGGTCGCGTAGCTTGCGAACCAGGGAGGCCAGAACGGCAGTCTCCGTCTGAATGATGTCATCCGACCGAATCGGACGTCCGAAATGCAGCCACCCATTCCCGTCGGGATGCAGATACTCTGTTATGAGTTCAGAATCGACTTGCCCGCTCTCCAGCAGCAAGAGCAGATCCGATATGCCGGAACTTACAGACGTCGAGTGTGCAGGTCGACAGCGACCATTAAAGTGCGGCCTTGAAATGGATACTCCGGGCATTAAGTCCAGTCGGATCAAACGATGACCGGAAGAGATTAGTCCGGTTGTATTGGATCGAATATACTTCTCGCGTTGGTTACGATCCCCGAGTGAGAAGAATATTCGTAATCTGCCTGAATCATGAAGAGTCAAGGCGGGGCTGGTGTCAGAAGCACTCTCCGGGCTGACCCCGACCGAGTACAGAAGCTTACGGGTTATTGTATTTCCGGGAATTCGGAATCCGCCATCACCGGATTCAGTACGAAGAGGAATTAACATAGGAATAAAGGATGCAGTGCTGCACTTGCGTAATTCATCCGGACTGGTCCGGAGATTATCAAAAAGGATAGCGTCTTCATCCCAGCTTCGATCTTTGAGATTCGGATCATCCGGACTGAATGCCGTAATATTTGCATCCGGCAAATGGTGCTTAAGCCGTTGTGACAACAGCCGGGAAAAATGGACGTCAGGATCAATGATGGCAATGCTCTTGCTCATGTCAATGGTCTCCTTTCAAAGGTGCTGGGACCATTCTATGACACATCAAAAAGGCGCTGGTTTCCTGTTTTCGACATTGGAACGCAAAGTAGTGCAATACCTCCGTTTCGCAGGAAACGTCCGATTCCTGGCATATCTCCTATTGCGCCGGTAAAAGGCTAGTGGTATCATCAGGACACAATTCAATTAATGTTATCTCTTATCAAGAGTGGCGGAGGGATCTGGCCCTACGAAGCCCGGCAACCGCGGAAAGCAGCGGTGCTAACTCCAGCAGGATTTCCTGAAAGATGAGGCAAGAAGTATTCGTTTGTGAGCCTTTTCTTTTGAGAAAAGGCTCTTTTTTTGAGGAACGACAACGCAATCAGGTCCTTAAACTATAAACAGGACAAATAATGCAGAAGTATTTTCGAGTATGATTACACAAAGGAGGCTACGTATGAGCAACTGTAAAGAAGGCAAATGGTTTTTCACATCGGAATCCGTTACGGAAGGTCATCCGGACAAGATATGTGACCAAATTTCTGACGCGGTTCTGGATGCAATCCTGATACAGGATCCTATGGCAAGAGTGGCGTGCGAGACGGTTTGTACGACAGGCATGGTTCTTGTCATGGGCGAAGTGACCACCGACGCGTATGTTGATATACCGACCGTAGTTCGTAACACAGTTCGTGAAATCGGATATGACGGTTCCGATCTGGGGTTTGACTATAAGACTTGTGCGATTCTGACGACGTTGGACGAGCAGTCTCCTGATATTGCGCAAGGCGTGAATCAATCATTCGAGTCAAAGCTCAGCGGCAACAGCGACGAGTTGGAAACGGGTGCCGGAGATCAGGGGATGATGTTTGGTTATGCAAACAACGATACCGAGGAATTGATGCCTCTTCCTGTCATTCTTGCTCACAAATTGGCTAAGCGGTTAGCTGATGTTCGTAAGAGCGGACTTCTGACATTCCTTCGCCCGGACGGTAAGAGTCAGGTGACGGTGGAGTATGAGGGAAGAGTACCGAAGCGAATTGATGCCGTGGTGGTTTCCTCTCAACACAGTGCTGAGATAGATGAAGAAGTTTTACGAAGGGAAATACGTGAGAAAGTTATTCTCCCGACACTTCCCGCAAATCTGATCGACGCCGATACAAAGATATTTATTAATCCAACCGGGAGGTTTGTTATCGGCGGACCACAGGGTGACAGCGGTCTTACCGGAAGGAAGATTATCGTGGATACATACGGCGGATATTCACGACACGGGGGCGGCGCGTTTTCGGGTAAAGACCCGACGAAGGTGGACCGGTCCGCGGCATACGCAGCTCGCTATATTGCAAAGAATATTGTCGCTGCGGGCATTGCGGAAGAATGCGAAATACAGTTCGCATATGCCATAGGCGTTGCCCACCCTGTGTCGATTCTGGTGGACACATTCGGAACCGGGAAAATTCCGGATGAGCGGATTACTGCCCTTGTTCAAGAGCATTTTGACTTAAGACCCGCTGCCATTATTCGGGATCTTGATCTTCGCAGACCGATTTACAAATCTTCTGCGGCTTACGGACATTTCGGAAGAATGGATGTTGATTTCCCTTGGGAGAGAACGGACAAGTCAGACATTCTGAGGCAATCTGCAGGAATCTGATGTCTTTAAGTGGTAGGCGTTGATCATGCCATCCGAAACCATCGATTCGGAAGTATCAATAACACGGAGAGGATGATTTGTAACGAGTAACGATGCGTCAAAAAACATCGCTGACAAAGATGATGAGCGATTAGAGGCAATTTGCGAAGCAATCATTTTCCGTAACGACAGCAACGGATATACCGTGGCGGATTTTAAACCCAGAGATGAACGCGGCGCGAGTTTTACAGGCGTCGGGACGATGCCGTTTATTGATGAAGGTGAGACGGTTGTTTTGCTCGGGCATTGGATCGAGCACTCAGTATACGGTCGTCAGTTTCAGGTGGGGCGTTTTTCACCGTTCACACCTCACACCGAAAAAGATATTCTCAAGTATTTATCTGCCGGCGCGGTTAAATGGATTGGCCCAAAACTTGCGGGTAAAATTGTTTCCGCGTTCGGCGCGGACACAATGACTGTTCTGCGAAGTGAGCCCGGACGTTTAGCGGAAGTTAAGGGCATTTCCAAGAAAAAAGCGGCGGAAATTGCCGGCATTTTTCGCGAAAAGGCCGATTTTCAGGAGCTGTCAATGGTATTGACGCCGTTTGGATTCGGAGCCGCGCGTATCATGAATATATATAAGCATTTCGGGCCAGCCGCTATTTCCGTGTTAAAAAAGAATCCCTTTCGGTTGGTTTCTGAAGTCAGCGGTATCGGATTTCGGACTGCAGATGTTCTTGCGCAGAAGTTCGGATGCGATCCCGATTCTCCGTTTCGCATCGGCAGTGCGATGCAGTATCTGATGATGGCAGCGGAGAGTGAAGGTCACACGTATCTTTTGTATCCCGAACTAATTCAAAAAACCAGGAAGCTTCTGTCATCCGGCGATTTATCGGATAGTGATATGGGTTTGAACGACTCAACTCATTCTTCTTTCGGTATTGATCAAAAAGATGCAATCAGCGATGAAATTTTGGTAAAGGGATTTGAATGGTTGTTGGATTCATCGAAAATTACAGCATTCCGGATCGGCGCAGACATACGGATTGAAGTGTCAAGGATCAACGGTTCAGGTGAAGATTTGCGGGTTGCGTTACCGAATACCTTGAAAGCAGAAGTTTCCGCCGCAAAGTTGCTATGCAATATGATCGACTCGCAAGAGGCTTCATCCGGGATATCGGAAAACGAAGTCATGTCGGAGCTGTCGGAAATAGCAAAATCGCTTTCGATCGATATCTCGGCGGAGCAGACCGAGGCGCTTATGATGGCCGTAAAGTCACCTTGTTCTGTGATTACCGGCGGCCCGGGAACCGGTAAAACGACCATAGTCGCGGTTCTGGTACGCTATTTCAGGAGAAGAGGAATTGAGGCGGCATTATGTGCTCCGACCGGACGAGCGGCAAAGAGGCTATCCGAGGCATGCGGTTTCCCGGCGCAAACCATTCATCGTATGCTTGAAGTCGGACGACCGGAGATCCCCGGAGAGAGATTTGCCGTCTTCGGACGTAATGAAAATAACCCGGTTGAAGTCAAGGCGGTTATCGTCGATGAGACGAGCATGCTCGATACGATGCTTCTGGATGCCTTGTTGCGCGCGCTGCCGCACACCGCCAGGCTGGTTTTTATCGGCGACAAGGATCAACTTCCGTCAGTCAACGCAGGAAATGTCCTGGCGGATATGATCGATTCCGGGCATGTTCCTTGTTATCGGCTGAAGACTATTTTCCGGCAGGCGGAGCAGAGCAGAATCGTTCTGAGCGCGCATGCCGTACTTGCGGGCGAGACGATGATTTTCGATCAATCGCTCCAAAGTGACTGTATGCTTGTTAATAAAGGGACCGGCGAGGAGATAGCCGATGCGGTCAGGAGTCTTTATTCAAGCGTTCTTCCGAATGTTTACGGAATTGATGCCATTCGTGAGGCGGTTGTGCTTTGCCCATCGAGGAAGGGAACGGCAGGCGTTACGTCGCTGAACCTGATTCTTCAGCAGGCATACGGAACGTTGAGCGACCGGAATATTCTCTCCGGGGGGTATCGGTTTTGCATAGGAGACCGGGTGATGCAGACGAGAAATGACTATGAGTTGCCCTTCATTCATGCCGATGGTTCTTCGGGACTCGGCGTTTTTAACGGAGAACTTGGAATTATCATTCAGGTGGATCCCCGCGATCAAGTTTTGGTCGTCGAGCTGGATGACGGCAGGATTGTTCGATACGACAGGGATCGGCTTGAAGATCTGGATCCGGCATTTGCGATGACGGTACACAAGAGTCAGGGGAGTGAGTTTTCGGTGGTTATCTTGGCAATACCAAGCGGTCCGCCGTTATTGAACAATCGAAATCTTTTATATACTGCAGTCACACGCGCAAGGAAAAAGCTGTTTGTCGTTTCGGATCGTCGGACAATTTCACGAATGATACATAATCGTTCTCAGGCGGAAAGATTTACTTCACTTAAGGATTTGATTGCGTTAACTTCCCCTGAACATAATTTCGGGGGAAACTAAAAAAATAAATTTCGAAAATTTCTGAAAAAATGAACGAAATCGACGTTAAAACTTAAACTCGTTTTTTGCTAAATCAAAACAAAATGAACGAATGAATGACTTCATGAAGCCCATACTTGCTATTACACGACAAAAAAGCTCTGCTCATAATCGAGCGCGGCTTTTCTTTTCTTTGATAAAAAGATATGTGAGCAATAAACTAAAATATTTCAAATGTTGATTATGATCTGAAATGTCTTTGTGATCTTGATCCATATGACGACTTTGTATTTGGAAAAGACAGAATGGTACAATTGATTGATGTTTGTGCTGAAATTCTTGGAAGTGATCTATTATTACATTATTCGAATATTCATGAAGCAGTAAAAATTGTTACTCAGCTCAAAGAAATGTGCAAAAAAGCAATAGCAAACAACCTGTCTATGATATCTGTCGGGGACTAGGAACCTATAAAGATCGTTATTTAAAGCACGCAAATCTGTCTCTTTTACTCAAGTGCGAAAAACAAGTTGAAAGATCAATATTTTCTAGATTAGTGAATATGATGTGGTGATGGCAAAATATTAACAAGTCTATGTAATTCCGGATACCAGAAGGATTGCATTAATCACAAAGCAAATGCGCGAATGAGGGGATTTCTCTTAATTGATCGCAAAATATAAGTATAAAAATTGCAGTTACGTTAATTTGAGAATTGGGATGGAGGGTCAGATGGATTTCATATTTTCTGAAGATCAGTTTAATTTTGAAAATTTGAGTCACAGATTAGCACATATGAATGAAAAAGATATAGTTGATATGGTGAATAAATATTATGCTGGAAATTCAACAACTCATCTTATTGAGTATTACAACCTCGACGTGCTCTCGTCGCAGTTTGTTAAATTGTTTCCTCCTCTTCGCAGTGACGATGTTTGTCCATACTGTAAAGTGAACCATGAGATTAAACTTCCAACAAAAAATTATATGTATGTCAATTTTCAAATAAGCATTTGTCCAAATTGCAAACATGAGAACTCATCAGAGTGTACTTGCTCCAATTGTAAGGCTGCTATGAAGGAAGAGAAACAGAGAAGAGAACTTGAAAAGAGGTCTCTGATAGAAAGTTATTACGATATATCAAATGCCGTTTTGATATCCGAGTTGGAATTAACGAGTTTAGACAAAATATACCTTGCGGCCCTGCTACGAGCGAGACTTGATGAAGGCATGAAAATAATCAATCCATTATCAGAGTATGAGGGTAATCTAACTCCGTCCGACAAATTTGATTTTGATCTTCTAGAAAATCTGTTTGCGAAGGATATAATTGTTCCGCATCCTTCATCAAAGACTAAAGCTTTCGAGGATAATGAAGACTTTCCCTTTGTTGTAGATCTATTTGAAGTTTCGTATCGATTAAATCTTGACCCAGTAGACAAAAACTACGCAAGAATGGTATCAGACCTTATGTACCCCAATTCGGCAATAATCAGAAGTTCGACTACTTCTTGCTTAGACCTATGGAGAGCATTAGCTTTTTCTGAGGCAATTAATTACTATACATTCAAGCTGAATCGCTTGAGTCTTCCGGTAAGAATAGGTGAAAAGACTAAGGCTGTAATTGAACATTTACTTGAAGATTATACAGTGTCGCAAATTTATAACATAATACATCGTTCGGTTGCAAATTCGGTTACATATGGTGCTGAAAAGAAACTACCTAAGACTCATATTGCAAATCTTGTGTGTTCGAAAATGGAAGATTATGGCGAAAGAGCAAAGGCAAAAAAATGGGATCTTGTGAAATATGGCCGGCACAGCGAATTACCTGAATCATTGCTCAGCAAGGTTTTCTTTCAATCAATTTTGCTAGCAGCAGAAAATGGCATAGATATATTAATTTCTGAAAATTTCATTAATCCTTCTTTTGCGGAAAAGAACACTGGTGAAGAAGAAAGTGAAATAGATATGAATGAATAAGTGAGAAAAGAGAAAAATACATATTTTTATAGATTTACACAAACCGGGGGTGTGATTCAAGAGATGGACCTGACCGGAATTATTCTTCCTGCCGTGTGCATATTCTGCAAAAGTCTTATTCGTCCGAAAAGGGATCCTGCAGCGGACTTTTTCGGGCAGGTTCTGGATGTTTGCGAAAAGTGCCTTGCCCGACTTCCGTTTAAGGAATTTAAGGATCATATTGTGCCTTGCTTATCCAATCCATACGAAAATGACCCGATTCCGGATCTCTGCGCGGTAGTTCCTTTCCGTTATCAGGAACCGGTCGTTTCAGGGCTTCGAGCGCTTAAATTTCACGATGCACCGTATATTGCAAGGGCATTGGCTTTCTTTATGGGTGAAGCTATACTCCGGTCTCAGATGACTTTTGACGCCGTGTTGCCGGTGCCGCTTTCCGGGCAAAGAGAGCAACACAGAGGATATAATCAGGCACGGCTTCTTGCCGAGCCGATCGCAAAAAGGCTGAACCTTCCATGCCCGGCCGGATTTCTGATACGGAAAAGAAACACAAAACAACAGAGCCGGTTCACCGATCCGGCGCTGCGATCCCGGAATATATATGGCGCTTTTCAAGTGCCGGAGAATGTTTGTCTTGATAATTTATCCATCCTGCTTGTGGATGATGTCTTTACGACCGGAAGCACGATTCATGAGGCAGCGCTTACGCTCTACCTAGCCGGAGCCCGTTATGTTGTGGCATTGACCGCAGCTTCCGGCAGACAAAGTGAGGATGACGGATCCGGCTCATTAGCTAAGAGAATGAAATCCAGGCAGAAAAAATCACGTAAATAAATCAGGCACGCGAAGCGGAGAGAAATTGTAAAATTGAAGCGACGCTACAAGAATATTACGACTGAGTCGCTTAACATCTGCGACACCTAATGTTGTAATCAACAATATTGCACAATGATATAAGAATATCTTGACGCTCTCCCTAAAAAATGTTAACTTTATAAAAGTTGTATCTAGTATTGTTATATATTTCTCTGCCGCGCAAAGAAATCACCTTTTAACTGAAGATCCAGTGGGGGGAACCTGTCATGAAATCAAATTCAACGATATCCAAGTGTTGTTCTCTACTTCTCGTACTTGTATTGCTGCTAACGCCCATTGCTCCGGTAATTGCGACAAGCGAGACTCCGGTCTCCCTCGTTCCTGCCTTGATGACCGGGAACACAGTATCACTTGCTATGCAAATCGATAGTGCCTGGGAAGGCTATTTTAATGCAACGATCACCCTTGCCAATACCGGAGAGAAGCCGATTGAAAACTGGGCACTCTCCTTTTCATTTCCGCACACGATTACAAATATTTGGAACGGTATTATTTTTGAACAAGCAGACGGCATGTATACCGTTAAAAATGCCGGATGGAATCAGGATGTCCCGATAGGAGGGTCTGTTAGCTTTGGTTTCACAGCGCAGCAAAACGGAGAAGCATTAACACCGAATTTCTTCTTTATCAATACTGCCGAGAGAAGTGTACCTTCGATGGATTACGAAGCCACCTATAAACTTAAAAAAGACTGGGGCACCGGATTTAGCGGTGAGATCACTCTTAAAAATATATCTTCGCAAGTCATCGAGGACTGGTCTTTTTCCATGGATTTTGCACGAACCGTTACCAATGCATCGAATACGATCTTTACCCAAGGGGAAGGAACACAGTATCTTCTTAACAATCCTGGATACGATCAGAACATCAACACCGGTAAAAGCATCAAGATCGGCATCCAAGGAACCGGTGGAGTGGAGACGGATGTACCGTCCAATTTTAATGTATATCAAGTTACCGTCGGTGTGAGTCTCACGGGGGACTATGACGCTGACGGCGTAAAGGATTACGAGGAGCTTGTGCTCTACGGAACCGATCCGCTCGTATCGGAAGAAACCACACCGACACCAACTCCGACTCCGACATCGACACCTACTCCTACTCCGACTCCGGCAGAAGAGATAGAAACCGATACGGACGGGGATGGAATTCCGGACAATTATGAAATTGAAATCGGGACGGACCCGCTACTTATCGATACCGACGGAGACGGAATCGACGATATGACGGAACTTATTTGCGGGTTGGATCCGCTGACATCCGATGTAGGTCTGGATTTCGACGGGGACGGACTGACACTACAACAGGAACTAGAGCTGGGTACAGAATTCTGGAATGAAGATACGGATTATGACGGACTACTGGACGGGGAGGAAGTCAATACCTATGGAACCGATCCGCTTCTGGAGGATACAGACGGGGATGGTCTTCTTGACGGTGATGAGATACTGCTTGGAAAGAACCCATTGTCCGCAGATAGCGACGGGGATGGCATCCCGGATAGTGAAGATAAAGTTTTACAGCAAATGTCAGTTGATATGTATAATGCCGAGAGCCTTGGCATTTCTTCCGTTGACATCGAAATGGATTTGGCGCATCTCATCGACAATGTCGTAAACGTTAAAGATGAATACAATATTGATGTGTTGAGCACCGGAATAAGAAGTCGCATCGGTTCTCCGATTTCATTTGAGTGTGAGGAAGAATTTGAGAGCGCGACGGTCGTTTTCCATTATGACGAATCGGCCCTAGGCGAAACCGCGGAAGAGGATCTGGGTGTACTCTGGTACGATGAAGAAAATGGTGTCTATGTTGTAGAAGAACAAGCAATCGTGGATGAGAATACCAATACCGTTACACTTGAACTGGAGCATTTCAGCACATACATTCTCGTCAATTTGGAGAGATGGATTCAAGACGCATCGGCAACGATTGATTACGATAATACAAGCGGTGAATCAGGCGTTCCTTATATATATGCCGATGAAACATTCTCCTATATCTTCATGGTGGAAGATTCGGTGTACTTTACGGAGTCTCAGCGGTTAAGCTCACTGAGTATTATGCGGGAATTCGTAAGTCACTTACGCCCGGGTGAACAGATGACGGTAGGCAGAGTTTATGATACGTACGGATATGGTTGGAATTCCATGACGGAAGATAAGGCGCTCATGAATAGTGCACTCAACTATTTTATGGGACCGGGTTTTGTACCCATGATGTCTACGGGTACGAGTTATGCGTTTGATGTGACTGCGGCAATTCGTTTTTTGCGGAGTCACAGCGCGAATTATAACGCCGGAAATATTCCGGTGGTGATCTTAATCACCACCAATATATCGATGGTTTACAACCCGGAGATGTATTCCATTGCAAGTGAGTACGGAGGGAGAGTCTTTGCCATCAACATTGCCGATCCGATGCTTTCAAACGGCATGTTTGATGATGCGCTCAATGAGTTGATCTATGGTTCGGGAGGCATTCCGCTGGAAGGAGGAACGCCGCAACAGATTTGGAACAGCTATATGAATCCCCCGGCTCAAGAGCCAACAATGGATTATACGGATAGTGATGGAGATGGACTTTACGACTGGTTGGAAACCGGCGGGATGAAGGGGATTGATGGAAATATCTACTATTCTGATCCAAATGCTAAACACTCGGATGAAGATGGTGTCACTGATGGTGAAGAGATGGGGAAGTGTGTTCGGATTGAAAAAAACCTAATGGGAGAGATCATTGTTCAGATTGATGGTGATATCATTTCCGGATTTATCGCCATGCTATATCAAATATATGCACCGCAGGATGCGGGAGTGAATTATGTTTTTCTTATGAGATCCAATCCTAAAGTCAACGATACGGATGGAGATGACTGTTGGGATAATAAAGATGCAAGTCCCCATGTAAAGAACGGAGCAATAAATTATATCCTATATGGAGTCGATGATCTTACTGTTGAGCAGGTAAAAGATTACGAAAAGCATTATGAGAAGAATGATCTCGATTATATTAGTATTCAAATAGCAACATATGATGAATTTGTAAATATTTGGAAGAAACTGATATATGACTATGCTGATGGTTCATATTCTGAAAAGATTGCATACTCAGGAGTGGATGATTTATGCATTCTATCGCATGGTGATTGGGATAGTATTGCCTTTAGTAGTGATGGAATAGCAATAGGAGATATTTGTGCAAAGAGTAAAGATCCGCTAGTGGATTTATTATCGACTAACATCGAAACTATGGATATCGTCGCATGCAGTTGCGGTAAAGAGAATTCTGAGGGCAAGTGCATTGCGACAGAGTTCGCAAGTTCGGCAAAAATAGGAGAAGTGTTCGCATGGGATGGCGTAATGCGATATTATATGGGTTATAATTCGTGTTTGGGTTCTCAGAGCGAAGGCTATTGTCGGTTCTATAGGGATGAAAATGGATCCATTCAGAAGGAAGTCATAGGAAGAGTAATTAAATCAGGCACGCGGAGATTTGAGTGGTAACTATTCGTAATAATGCAGATGTTTTTAAATAATTATATAACGTGTAGGAAATGAAATACTGAAGTCTGCAAATTGAGCGAAACCGTTTTCATTTTATCTTAAGTCGTCTTACATTAAGCTAGTGAAAGATATGAGGAAGACCAGTGAGATATACCTAAGCGAAAGCCCTACAAAACCATTTTCTTACAGGGCGCTTGCGAAATCAACCAGTCCAGATAGAAGGTTTTCTGGACTTAAAAGAATTATAAGAGGAGGAAAAAAGGTGAAAAAGAGAATAGCTATACTAATTTTTGTCTTTATTAGCACGTTTTCAATTGTTTTTGCCATCTTTTTTGGGAAAGTAGCGAGTGAGAATCACGGAAAAATAAAGTTTTACTACGAGGTTAGTTTTGACGCGCGGATTAACAATGAAAATTTGCTCGGTAGTCTGAGGAAACCCGACGGAACAATAGGTGAAGAAGTGCATATACCTATTCAAACGGAAGTTCATGTTATTGCGATAAAAAAGAACGGAGATATTTTGGTTGGATCACCAGTATTAATTGAAATTGAGGGAGAAAGACGTGAGGTTTTTTTAGATTACA
Organism: uncultured Oscillospiraceae bacterium; assembly: GCA_964501725.1. Lineage (GTDB taxonomy): Bacteria > Bacillota > Clostridia > Saccharofermentanales > Saccharofermentanaceae > CAZCTO01. The sequence goes on from CAZCTO010000017.1 coordinate 52,727, forward strand.
TCTCGATGGAAAATATAGATGAAGCGTCTTATGCAAAGGAACTTCTCCGGACTAAAACCCAAGAGACTGAACAAAAAATTGATTTAAGGATCAGAAAACATCTTATTAACTCGATTTTTGCTGCTATGGTTTTATTCGTTTTATTTTCATTGATTTTTCTCTTGATTGATAAGAAGTGCGATTCTGATCGCAAGTATAGAAAGCTCTTCTTTTTTCTGTTATTTACGGCAATTTTGTCACTTTTGTTTTTGTTTGTTTATATCCAGTATATGAAGGGAATGCGATAGAATTGCGGACAGAGCAGAGAAAACAGTTTGTGCCACATGAATAATG
>CAZCTO010000018.1:0-45601 GCA_964501725.1 uncultured Oscillospiraceae bacterium
GAACTCAAGAGCGAGTACGATGAGAATCCTGTGGCAAAGCAGGTATTGGATACGGCGATGAAGTTTGAGGGCATGCCGAGGCATGCGTCCACACACGCAGCCGGGGTCGTCATCTCGAGCGTCCCGCTGACCGACATAGCGCCTCTTTCCAAAAACGAAGATTCGATTGTGGTACAGTTCGATAAAAATAACGTTGAGTCGATCGGTCTTTTGAAATTTGATTTTCTGGGCCTTCGTACGCTGACTGTCATGAGAGATACCTCCGAAATGGTTTTCGAAAACCGGGGAATTCTAATTGTTTTTGATCGTATTCCGATGGATGACCGAAAAGTTTTTGAGATGATCGGGCGTGGGGATACTGAGGGTGTATTTCAGCTTGAGAGTGCCGGAATGACGTCATTTATGACTGAGCTTGCGCCAACATCGCTCGAGGATATTATCGCCGGAATTTCTCTTTATCGGCCGGGTCCGATGGATCAAATTCCCAAATATGTCAGGGCAAGACATGACCGTACATCCATTCAATACGATCATCCTTTGCTCGAACCGATTCTTGACGTCACATACGGATGTATGGTTTATCAGGAACAGGTCATGCAAATCGTTCGCGACCTTGCCGGTTTTTCGATGGGTCAATCCGATAATATTCGCAGGGCAATGTCCAAAAAGAAGGCATCCATCATGGAAAACTACCGTAAAACATTCATTTACGGCGGCCATGATGAAATGGGCAGAGAAGTGGACGGGGCAATTCGCAGAGGTGTTCCGGAGAAAACGGCAGAGAAGATTTTTGACGACGTGACCCACTTTGCCGGTTATGCATTCAATAAGTCACACGCTGCCGCATACGCTGTAGTCGGTTACTTTACCGCTTATCTCAAACAGTATTTTCCGACCGAGTTCATGGCCGCAATGCTGAATAGTTACCGGGGTAATCTTTCCCAGGCGGCATGGTATATCAGTTGCTGCAAGCGTATGGGTATTACCGTGCTTCCGCCGGACATCAATCGCAGTGAGGTCAAGTTCACCACTGAGGGAGACGGGCAAATCCGTATCGGACTATGTGCCATCAAAAACGTAGGAGAGGCAGCCATCGGACAATTGATCGCGGAGCGAAATATTGGCGGACTGTTTCTTTCTTTCGGCAACTTTCTTCGTAGAATGGAGAAGTCGGATATTAATAAAAAGATGGTGGAAAGCCTTATTCTGGCCTCCGCCCTTGACGGATTTGGCATACCCCGGGCAAAATTGATCGCGGCAGCGGACCCATTTATATCTCAGCTTCAAAGTTCCAGAAAGAATCTGATGGACGGACAACTATCCCTGTTTGCGCTTGTGAGTCCGGATGAGGAGCAAATGCAATCCGAGCCGCAATATCCGGAGATTCCGGAATTCCCGGTTTCAGAAATACTGGCCAAAGAGAAAGAAGTCCTTGGCATTTATGTTTCCGGGCATCCGCTCGAAGGGTACACGCAGGCTATTGCGACGCAAACGAACATAGACAGTTCATTTTTCCGAGGTGCGCAGGACGAAGAAGACATATCGCAAAGACAACTCAAAGATCAGGAACATGTTGTCATGGCGGGGCTTTTGGTGTCCAAGTCAACGAAAACCACCAAAAAAAATGAGCTGATGGCGTTTTTGCAGATGGAGGATCTTCTCGGGGTTTATGAGGTAATTGTTTTTCCGCAGACCTATCAGCAGTATTCCGCGATGCTGCAGGATAACAGCATACTGCTGATCCGCGGTAAGGTCAGTATTCGTGAAGACGAGGCACCGAAGTTGATAGCGGAGAACTTTTCTCCTCTGCCGGAAAACAAAAAATTACCGTTGAATGATTTTAACGTGACGCCAAGTCCTTCTGCCCGAAATCGCAACGCCGAAGTGCTTGCGGGCTCCGGCGAGGCGAAAATGAAAAACACATTTGTTCCCGGTAAAAGGCTTGCCGTCCGATACGGAGGTTCTGTCGAGGATAAAGGTTATATGCGGATTTTATCGGCGCTCTCATTTTTCAGCGGATCCACGCCGGTGTTCATATTTCTTCCCTTAGAGAAGCGTTCGATAGCACTTCCGTCCAATTATTCCGTTGAGCTTTCTGATGGCGTTATGGAGGCTCTGTCCGAGATGTGCGGTAAAGATAATGTGACGATGTTTTAGGCAAAGTGCGGCATCGGAATCAGGTCTTTTGCCCAATCATTGGTTGTTTTCGTTTTCGGGCTAAATATGTATAATGAGAGAATGCAAGAAAAGCACAAGCTGTCTGCGACAGCATAGGAGCGTGAACTCAATGGCTGAAGAATACTCTGCAACGAATCTGCCCGACGTTAAGAATCTGACGGCGACAAATTATGATCAGGTGCCGGATAATGAAAGACCGAAAATAACCAGTATCGGTGTTCTTACCAGCGGCGGGGACGCGCCCGGAATGAACGCGACTATTCGCGCAATAGTTCGTGCCGCCAGTCACTACGGAATAAAGGTCTTCGGCATTACCCGCGGCTATCACGGGCTTTGGAAGGGTGAATTTGAGGAGATTGGAACCCGTCAGGTTTCCGAAACACTTCAACGGGGCGGAACATTCCTGATGACTGCCCGTTCCAAGACGTTTGAGACTCCGGAAGGCCTTGTGAAAGCGGCACAGATGTGTAAGGTCTTCGGTATCGGAGCATTACTGGTCATCGGCGGAGACGGTTCGTATCGCGGCGCAAGAGACCTTGCCAGTATGGGCATCCCGGTGATCGGATTACCGGGCACCATTGATAATGATATTGCCAGTACGGAATATACTATCGGATATGACACCGCAATGAATACGGCAGTCGAGGCCATCGATAAGCTGAGAGATACTGCTTCCTCTCATGAGCGTTGCAGTGTTGTAGAAGTCATGGGACGTAAAGCCGGCTACATAGCCTTGAACGTCGGTATTGCGACCGGTGCTGAGGTCGTTCTGATACCGGAGCAACCGGTCGATGTGGACAAAGATGTTATCCGAACCATTTTAGATTGCCGGAATATAGGTAAACGCCACTTTATCGTTATTGTTGCGGAGGGTGCCGGGGACGCAATAGAAATATCGGACAAAATCGAAGCATCCACCGGCATTGAATCAAGGCCGACAATCCTCGGGCATTTGCAACGAGGCGGAAGGCCGTCGCTACGCGACCGGACAATGGCCAGCCTGATGGGGATTCATGCCATTGAATGTGTGAGCAGCGGACTGCTTAATCGGCTGATTGTACTTAAGGACGGCAAGATAACCAATATTGACATTGAAGAAGGCCTCAGAATGAAGAAAACGATCAGCGCCGAAGATTTGAACCGGGTTAAGCTTTTATTGTAGGGAGATAGCAACGATAACATGAAAGTGAAGATGGAATGGACAATACCAAACATCCTTACGACGGTGCGTCTGCTTGCGATACCTTTTTTAGGCGCTTTTATTTTAGCGAGCAAAAACGGGAATCCTAACAGCGACACATTCAGTATGATTGCGTTTGTTTTTTTTGCCGCTATTTGGATTACGGATGCAGCAGATGGCTATATAGCCAGACGATTTAATATGACCTCCGATTTCGGGAAAATATACGATCCGTTCGTGGATAAGCTTTTCCAGTTTACAACGGCGTTCATGATGCTGATGATCGGGCGGATTCCTCTTTGGGTCGTGATTTTCATACTCGTGAAAGAGATTGTCATGATTTTGGGAGGCGCATACTTTCTTCAGCAACGACAGCTTGTTGTTCACTCCAAATGGTACGGCAAAGCGTCTACAGTGCTCTTTGTAATGGCACTGGCCGCGCTATTTTTTCTTCGGAATGAGACGCTCTGGCTGGCACATTTCATTTTTGTTCCGCCCGTACTCATGTCCACATATGCAACTATTCGATATGCCTTAACCGCGATAAATAATTATGAAGAGCTCGGCGCGACGGATCCGGAGAAACAGACGACGCAAGATGCTCAAACGAGTGATAAATCGCAATGACGTTACACGGGTGACCTATGTATACCAGTTTTGAAGACGAAATCGAGAAAAAAAGAATCAAGGGCAAAGAACTGAAGACACTCGAATTCGACAAGATTCGCGAGCGTTTGACTTCTTATGCAAAAAGCGCCTATGGCAGGGAGATCTGCGAAGGCCTTTATCCGAGCGGAGATTTTGATGAAGTAAGTGTGCGGTGCGCAGAAACACAGGACACGCTGAGGTTTTTCGAGTTATTCGGGCAGATTCCTTTATCCGGATTATGCGATATACGAGGTGCGGTCAGTTATGCCGATAACGGCGGTACCCTTTCGATGAAGGACCTTCTTGATACGGCATGTTTTCTCCGGGCCGTTGCGCGGATCTGTGCTATTAACGTCGGTCAAAATCCGCCCGCAAACGTTTTTCTGGATCGAGTTCACCTTCTCGTTCCGAATCATGCTCTCGAGAAGGACATTTCTTTTTGCATTATTTCCGAAGAGGAAATGAACGATCGCGCGAGTGACGAGCTTTATCATCTCCGGAAGAAAATTCGTGACGCTCAGGCCGGTATTCGGGAGATTCTTGAAAAGATTATCCGGAAAAATCCGAACGCACTTCAGGAACAGCTGGTGACACTGCGTGATGACCGGTATGTTGTTCCGGTGAAGGCCGAAAAACGATCGGAGATTCCGGGAATTGTGCATGATACTTCATCTTCCGGCCAGACTGTGTTCATCGAACCTTTGGCTGTTGTCGAGGCGAATAATCGAATTCGCGAGTGGCTTTCAGCTGAAAAAGAAGAGATGAACCGTATTCTGGTCTCATTTTCGTCTCGAGTGAGCGATACGGCGGCTTTAATACGGGCAGATATGGCACTGATTGCCGAGATTGATTTTTTCTCCGCTAAAGCAAATCTGGCGGTCGCCATGAAAGGTTCTGTTCCGCTCCTGAACCGTGAAGGCAAAATCAAGCTCAGAAAAGCCAGACATCCTTTGATCCCCGAAAAGGAAGTGGTTCCGATTGATTTTGAGGTCGGAGAGCGTTTCCGGACGCTCGTGGTAACCGGCCCGAACACCGGCGGAAAAACAGTCTCTCTCAAGACATGCGGACTGCTTACCTTGATGACCATGGCCGGGCTCGCAATTCCGTGCCTGGATCATTCCGAAGTTGCGATTTTCGACAAAGTGCTCGCAGATATCGGCGATGAGCAGAGCATTGAGCAAAGCCTGTCGACTTTTTCATCTCATATGAGAAATCTGGTCACTATTCTTTCGGAAGCCGATGAATCTACGCTGGTACTGGTTGACGAACTCGGATCCGGTACTGATCCGTCCGAAGGTGCGGCGCTTGCCATCGCCATTCTGGACGAGTTCCGGAAAAAGGGTTCCGTAACCGTTGCGACAACACACTATAAGGAACTCAAGGGCTATGCAATTATGACCGAGGGCGTAGAAAATGCGTGTTGTGAATTTGATACCGAAACACTGTCGCCGACATACCGTCTTTTGATAGGCCTGCCGGGTGTCAGCAATGCTTTTGTGATTTCCCGGAAACTCGGATTACCCGGCGAAATTATTGATTCTGCACAGGCCGTTTTGTCGCAGGAGGGAATCCGTTTCGAGGAGTTACTGTCTTCGGCGGAGCAAAACAACAGAGAAAGCGAGAAGCTTAAAAAAGAAATCAGGGATATGCGGGACCTTGTAAAGAAGCAAACCGTTGAGCTTGAGAAAGAGAAGTCGGAAATCGATAACCTCCGGAAAAAAATATTGCAGGAAGCCAGGGCGGAGAAACAAGCAATTCTGGATGAAGCACTCTTGGAATGCGATCAAATGTTGCACGAAGTTAAAGTCAGCAAGAAAACAGCCAAACTGGATGATACCGAGCAGAAACTCAGGACAATCCGCAATAATCTCCGTGCCGGACTTGAAGATCTCGAGGCTGAGTCTTCCGATCGCGGTGTTAAAGCGGTTCCCGGCCAGAAGCCGGATGAAATCCGTCCGGGGGCGTTGTATTATTCCGACACGCTCGGTGTAACCGGTGTGCTGGTTAAGGCGCCGGACAGTCGCGGTAATTGTGTTATCGCATCCGGTTCGGTTCGTTTAGCCGTTTCCGCGGAGTCGCTGCGATATCCGAATGAGGAAGAAACAAAAATGACAGCGCAGGCTCCCGTGAAGAAGTCTCATCGTACGGCAGCATCCACATTGTCATCGTCAGATAAGCTTCGTTTAAGGAAAGCATCCGAGACCATGTCAGAACTTATGTTGATCGGAAAAACAACAGATGAAGCAACCGCAGAACTGGACCATTACCTGGATGACTGCGTGCTGTCCGGTATTTCAGTCATCCGAATTGTTCACGGGAAGGGCAGCGGTGCACTTCGTTCCGCCGTCGCAAGACATCTGAGAAGCGACAAGAGAGTCAAAAAATTCCGGCTTGGATCGGTAGGCGAGGGAGAAGACGGCGTGACCATCGCAGAACTATAATCGACAAGCCGCACCGTATAGAAAAAAATACGCCGTTATCGGATAAACCGCTCGAAAAGCGCCGGGCCGGATGAAAAATGAATTCCGGTACTGCCTGCCGATAACTCGGAGAAATCGCTGACACCGCATCCCTTTTGATCCCTGCTGTCATAGAGAAGAAAAGGAACGGGATCGCTCGTATGTGTGCGGATGGACAACGGCGTCGGGTGATCCGGAAGAAACATGATACGGTAATGATCGCCGTTCATTTGTCGCGATTTTTCGAGATACTCATAAACCGGACGGAGAATCTCACGGTCTATTCTGGCAATCGCCTCAATCTTTCCGTGAAGGTCACCCTGATGCCCGCACTCGTCAGGTGCTTCGACGTGAAGGTAAACATAATCCGTTCCGGAAGAAAAACTGTCGATCGCCGCTTGTGCTTTACCGGTCAGATTGGATGATAGCGTTCCGGTTGCTCCGGGAACTTCGATGACTTCGAGTCCGGCGCATCTTCCGATACCAAACACGAGATCAACAGCCGAAATGACGGCACCTTTTTTCCCGTATAAGGAATCAAAGGACGGGAGATTCGGTCGCGTTCCCTGGCCCCAGAGCCAAATTGAATCTGCGGTGCGAAGACCTCGTTCCCTGCGGTTCCGGTTGACCGGATGGTCAGAAAGAATGCGAACGGATTTCTTCATTAAATCGAGAAGAACATCGGAGCGGTCCCCGGATGGGAGATATTCCGTAATCGCTTTTCCGCTGATATCGTGGGGGGGCGTCAGCAATGTTGACAGAGGACCATTTTCCCAAACCATACAATGCCGATAGCTTCTCCCGGCATAAAAACGGATTATGTCGGAGGAAAGAGCACTGCTCAAATCGCGGATCAGTTCGGCGGATTCCGCCGTGGTTATTTCACCGGATGAGTAATCGAGCATGGAACTTTCTTCATAAGGCGAACTGATAAGGGGCTTTGCGAGACTGACCAGATTGCATCTGAATACGACATCGGTCGGATTCATACGTATCCCGAGATTCACCGCCTCAAGCGGCGAACGACCGGTATAATACTTTACAGGATCATAGCCCATAACTGACATGTTCGCAGGGCCGCTTCCCGGTTCCATACCCTCGGGAACGGTTTGTACCATTCCGCAAAGAGAGGCAGAAGCCAAAGAATCTGCGATCGGTTTATTCGCTGCCTGCAAGGGTGTAATGCCGCCGATTTCAGATACCGGCAGATCCGCCATTCCGTCTCCGAGTAATATAAAATACTTCATACACACTGAATGTAAAGCGGCTTTCGCCGCTTTACATTAATCCTTTTCTGCCGGGAAACCGGTTTGTTGGTGAATAAATCCAGCTTGAAATCATATTCTGCGAACGCGTCTGACCACAAATCCAACGTCCTTGGAAGCAGAAGTGCTGCTCTGCCGAAAACGGGTAATCGCTGCCGTAATCACGGCGATGATCGCCGGATCGATTGCTGTCTGAGTTGGTGCAATATCGAGAGCGACATCATTGTTCTTCTGTTTTTTAAAAAAAGAAAACATATCTATCCTCCGGGGATTTAGACTCAACTGACACACTTGGTTTCCAAGAACGCATCAAATGTGTTAATCTGATTTTGTATCAATCCTTCCACACTATTAAAGTACATGAACACGAATCCGTCAATGAATCAAAAGGCAAATAAAGTGTGAGGAGACAATGAGAAAAATACTGAAAACTAATGAAGACGCCGTAAAAGGATCAATTCCGCGATTATACATTTTTTTAGGTGCTTATGGCAGCGGAAAATCGGAAGTATCCGTTCATTTTGCGCGGGAACTTTCCGCAGAGTATCCGAATCAGAAAGTTATTCTGGTTGATTTGGACATCGTTAATCCTTACTACCGGTCTGCGGATGCCGGAGCACTTCTCGAAAAAGAAGGGATCAGGGTCATTGCACCGCTCTTTGCTAATTCAAACGTGGATGTACCGGCCATTCCGGCCGATGTCAACTCGGTGTTTGACAGTCCGGACACGATCGGTGTGTTTGATGTCGGAGGAGAAGATCTCGGTGCCCGTGTATTGTCCAGTATGAAAAGCAAAATAGAGAAAACCGAGTGTCGCGTATACATGGTGGTTAACACATTCCGCCCGTTTACCGTTGATGCCCGCGGCATCGCAGAGACTGCCCGTATTTTATCAAAGGCAGCGGGTCTGCCGATATATGGCATGATTGACAATTCGAATTTGCTGAATGAAACGACCGGTGAGGAGCTTCAGATTTCTTATCCGATCCTTACCGAGGCCTCGGCGCTCACGGGGATTCCGCTAAGGTTTGCCAGCGGACTTGATGAGTATCTTCCGCCACAATGGAAAGATGAGACCGATAACCATCTGCCCTTGTTGCGTATGAAAAAAAGCATTTTTTACAATTACTGAATAACGCATTTGCGGGTCTGGAGAAAGAACTAAATGCAAGGCATCACTGTCATTATTATCATCGCGGTCGCCTCTTTCATCGGTGTCGGAATTATAGGTGTTCTGATACGGAACGCGATCCGTAGTATCGGAAATTCTTTAATCGGGACAATTTTTTCAGGCGTCGCAAAGGAACTTCAATCCAGAGGGCAGACGCTCAGAGATGTTGATTTTACTCCCGAAAGTGAGCCGAAGTCTGTTTCTGACATGACATCCGCCCTGCAGCCGACCATTTCCAGGGACTTTCCCGACCTGAATATCAAACAGATGATTTCAGCATGCGAACAGCTCCTGGTCATGTATCTGAGCGAAATCAGCTCCGGGTCATCTGCGCAGGGCGGAGATGAAAAAGGGATTACAGGTACACTTTATTCTGACGAAAGTGACAATAGCGAACTCCCGATCCGTGTAACGGATGCTTTTCGGGAAGGTATGCGACTGCGGATTAAAAACCTGAAAAATCAAGGCACAATCGAGCATTTTTCACGCATTAAAATTCATCGCACAGGGATTCGATCGTATGAGAGGAAAGCGGGGACCTGCGCGATAACTTTTCAAACCGCTCTTGAATATTTGCATTACATAAAGCAAAATGATAATGTGATTTACGGGGACTCTAATGTCATCAAGCAGGCTCGTTATAACATCGAAGTCATTTATGTGATGGATGAGGACAAGCTTGCTTCTCAGGACAGTAACTCTTTTGGCATGGTTTGCCAGAACTGCGGGGCTCCGGTTAAGACTCTGGGGAACAGGAACTGCGCGTTCTGCGGAGTATACCTGAAGCCCGTTGACATGCGTCTATGGCGGGCAGACAGGATAACGGAATCATAAGTAATCTGACGATGCGGGAGGAAACAAAATGGGACTAATCAAAGCTGCAATCCAATCAGTATCATCTACTTTATCGGATCAATATCTGGAGTTTTTTACCTGTGACTCACTCGGCAAGGAAATTCTTGTCAAGCGCGGCGCCAAGCGCATTAACAAAGGAGCCAATAAGGGTGACGCAGAAGTTATTAACAACGGTTCGAAAATTGCGGTTCCGGAAGGAACGGCGCTTCTATTGGTTGATAACGGCAAGGTGACCGATTTTACCACCGAAGCGGGCATGTATACTTGGGATGCTTCATCGGCTCCAAGCTGCTTCGGCTCGAGCGGTTTTCTCGAAGGTGCTAAGCAATCGATCGGGGATCTTTGGAATCGTATTAAGTCGGGCGGAGTAATTCCGATGCAACAGAGAGTATATTTTGTGAATATGCTCGAAGTAATCGACAATAAATTCGGGACACCTTCACCGATTCCGTATGATGATCCGAAATATCTTGGTATTTATATTCGTGTCAACGGAACATTTTCATTCCGGATCGAGAATCCCGTCACGTTCTTTACATCGGTCGTAGGCAATGTTACTGACAATTATACCCGCGACATGCTAATGGATCAGGCGAAGATGGAGTTTATTTCGAAATTCTCCGAAGCACTGAGCCGAATGGGTGCCGGCGGCGACGAGATTCAGTATAACCGTCTGCAACGTGAGCAGACAAAGCTCCGTGATTATATGAATGACGTTCTGGATACGGAGTGGATGGACGGACGTGGAATGGTTGTAGTATCTGTCGGTATCGGCGGGATTACTCCCGATGACGAATCCAGACAGAGAATTCAAGGCTTTGACAGAGATATCATGCTTGGCAATAATCCCGAAATGCTGGCGGCACGTGCCGTTGCTATGAATGCCGAAGCTCAGGTCGCCGCTGCCAGTAACGAAAACGGCGCGATGGGTGCACTCATGGGATTGGGTATGGTTGGCAGTATGGGTAGTATGGGCGTCGGGGGCGCAACATCGAACACCTCCGCTTATGATGTCATTCAGGCGCAGAAGGCGGCTAAGGTTGGCGGCGCGGCCGTCGTCGGGGCTGCCGCCGGCGGTTGGAAATGCGGGTGCGGACATGACGGCAATACCGGAAAGTTCTGTGCAGAGTGCGGTACTGCAAAACCTGCTTCGGCCCAAGCCTGGGATTGCACTTGCGGAGCCAAGGGTAACACCGGAAAGTTCTGCGCGGAATGCGGCAAGAAGAAGGCTGATGTTGTCGGCGCTGCCGAGTGTAAAGCATGCGGATGGAAGGGTACCGAAGGCCAGGCAGCTCCGAAGTTCTGTCCGGAGTGCGGTAAGTCTATTCAGTAAACGTATAGTAATTCAACTTATGAAGGGGGAGTTCGCTCCCCCTTTTTATATGATGGAGGTTGACAATTAAAAATCAAGGTTTACAATAACACTTAATTTGATTGATGAAACGCTTAAGCGGGGAGAGAACATGGAGAATCAAGAATCACCCGAAATCTCAGAGTTTATCAACGGATCCGTAATCGACAGACAAAAGCGTCAACGTCGTCTTCTAAATATGACACAGATTTCGCTATTTACTGTTTTGATGATTGTGTCTGCGCGGATCAGTCTCATGGCGCTGCCGATACCGTTTTCACTCCAACTGCTGACGGCTATACTTTCGGGACTTCTTCTCGGTCCGTGGAAAGGAGCGGTTTGTCAATTATTATATCTGGTGATGGGTCTCTCCGGACTGCCGGTCTTTGTTTCCGGAGGAGGGCTAGCGTATGTTTTCAAACCATCCTTTGGTTTTCTTATCGGGTTCATGGTCAGTGCGTTTACGGCGGGTTTGCTTTCGAGATTGTTAATTACCGATGGGAAAGCAGTTTTTCGAAATTACATGATCATCCTTGCGGCAGGAACGGTTGCACTTCTATTGTGCTATATGATAGGTGCCGCGTATTACTATTTTTATTTAACATCCTTTGCCTCCGCTACTGCCGAAAAAGCGACATTCCCGGGAGTAGCCGCAATAACAGTCATCCCATTTATTTGGAAAGATTTTTTGCTGTTGATTCCGCTTTCGGAACTATCCAGAAGATTGATTGCGATTCGTAAATGGATTGCCTGATTCATTTGCTTTTCTAAAATCACGCGTTTATAATTGATTGAGCAATTTTAAGCGGCTGAGCGCTTCGACCATGAAGCGATTTCCCGCTATCAAGGAGGATGACAATGGCGAAAGTTTCATTTCAGGATGATCTTTGCAAGGGTTGCGGCTTATGTGTCGCGGTCTGCCCGAAAGCAATAATTGTGCTGGATAAAGAGCGTCTTAACAGCAGAGGTTATCATCCCGCTTCCTGCACGGATCAGACCAAGTGCATCGGATGCACATTTTGTGCGGTTCAATGCCCGGATTCCGTGATTACTGTTGAGAAGTGAGGAGGATATTATGAGCAAGAGAGTATTGATGAAGGGCAACGAGGTGATCGCCGAAGCGGCGATGCGTGCCGGTTGTCGTTTTTATTTTGGTTATCCGATTACCCCCCAGACTGAGATCATGCATTATATGGCACTAATGATGAACAAGGTCGGAGGGACATTTGTTCAAGCAGAAAGCGAAGTAGCCGCAATTAACATGGTTTATGGCGCGGCTGCCGCCGGAGGACGAGTATTGACATCTTCGTCTTCACCCGGAATCAGTCTCAAGCAGGAAGGTATTTCCTACATTGCAGGCGCGGAGCTTCCGGCAGTCGTTGTGAATATTGTCCGTGCCGGTCCCGGGCTCGGCGGAATCTTGCCCGCACAGGGCGACTATTTCCAGGCGACCAAGGGCGGCGGTCACGGGGACTATTATAATGTTGTCATCGCTCCTGCGTCGATTCAGGAGCTTTATGAGCTTACGGTAGAGGCATTCAACATTGCGGACAAGTACAGAATTCTTGTCATGATTCTCGGCGACGGTACCCTCGGACAAATGATGGAGCCGGTAAGTTATCGCGAAAAGGAGCCTACCGTTATTCCCGATAAACCTTGGGCTGTGACCGGCAGAGCAGGACGCGCGGAGCACAATACGATCACCTCTATTTACATCAATCCGGACGATCTCGAGGCCAAAAACAGAGAGCTCCAGGAGAAGTATTCTGTCATTAAAAAGACGGAAGTTCGATATGAAGGACTTAATCTGGAAGATGCGCAAATTGTTATTACCGCATATGGCACCTGCAGCCGTATTTGCCGCAACGTGATACGCCAGGCGGCGGATGAGGGCATTCGCGTCGGAATGATAAGGCCGATCACTCTTTGGCCTTTTCCGTCAGACATTATCGCAGAAGTTGCAAAGAGCGATAAGACAAAGGCGTTCCTTGACATTGAGCTTAATGCGGGACAGATGATCGAGGATGTCAGGCTTGCCGTAAACGGCCGCAAGCCTGTTCATTTTTACGGAAGAATGGGCGGCAATCTGCCGTCACAAAAAGAAATACTGGATCAGATCCGATCCATAAATAAGGAAGTGAGTAAATAATGGCAATCGTTTTTCAGCGCACAGATGGTTTAACTCAGAAGCCTTTTCATTATTGCCCCGGATGTACTCATGGAATTATCCACAGAATTATCGCCGAAGTCATGAGCGAGACGGGGATTCTGGATAGTACGATCGGAGTATCTTCTGTCGGATGCACATACAATAATTATGAGTACTTTGCGTGCGATATGGTACAGGCGGCTCACGGACGCGCGCCTGCGGTCGCAACCGGAATCAAGAGAGTTCATCCGGACAAGATGGTTTTTACATATCAGGGAGACGGCGACCTTGCATCGATCGGTACGGCTGAGATCGTTCATGCCGCTGCCCGCGGAGAAAAGATCTGCACGTTTTTCGTTAATAATGCTGTTTACGGAATGACGAGCGGCCAAATGGCTCCGACCAGTTTGCTGGGTCAGGTAACCACAACATCTCCTTTCGGCAGAGACGCTGCTGTTCAGGGGTATCCGATTAATGTCAGCGAAATGCTTGCAACGCTGACCGGAGCCGTGTATGTTGAGCGCGTTACCGTAACGGATTTTAAGAATATACAAGCAGCCAAAAGAGCCGTTGCTAAAGCATTCCGTGTTCAGCAACAAGGACTTGGATTTGCCTTTGTTGAATTTCTGTCGACATGTCCGACCAATTGGGGCAAGGATCCGGTCGAATCACTGGCATGGCTTAAGGAGAACATGGTGCCGCAGTATCCGCTCGGTGTGTTCAAGGGAAAGGATCTGGTGGTGTAAGATGATTGATTATTCGATAATTCTTGCCGGATTCGGCGGTCAAGGTGTTCTTTCTGCGGGTAAAATGGCTGCGGAAGCGGCATTGATCGAAGGACGGGAAGTCTCTTGGTTTCCTTCATACGGTCCTGAAATGCGCGGTGGTACGGCAAACTGCTCTGTTGTTATTTCGGATGAAATCATCGGTTCTCCGGTCATAAACGATGCCGATGTCCTCATCGCGTTGAATCAGCCTTCTCTGGAGAAATTCGAGAAGCAGGTTAAAGAGGGCGGCATTATCATTATTGACTCGTCACTTATTAAAGTGAGTACATCCCGCAAGGACGTACGCTTTTTCCCGATAAATTCCTCTGAAATCGCAAACGAGCTGGGAAGTATGGCTTATGGAACGATTGTTTTGCTTGGTTGCCTGTCTGCCGCTTCAGGCTGTTTTCAACGCGAATCTTTTGAAAAGGCACTCTATGACGTGCTTCCGGAGCGCAGACACCATATGATTCCGGCCAACCTTGTTGCATTTGACCGGGGCGCCGCAAGCGCGGTCAAAAGCGAGATGTAATTCAAGTATTCATCTTTTTATGAATCTTTTTTGTGAAGGAGCCGTTTAGACGGCTCCTTTTTGTGGTCTTGTTATTGTTATGATGTCCGGATAGGTTATAATTATTTTATAAACTTGAGAGGCGCGCAATAGGTACTGCGCGGTGGACGGAATGGATCAAGCGTATCTGTTTAACACCGGAAACAATTATCAGAGTTATCATATGATGGGTGCTTTTCCGATCTTGAGCGGAGAAGATACGCAAGGATATCGCTTTTCCGTGTGGGCTCCGAATGCCAGAGAAGTTTATGTTGTCGGTGATTTTAACAATTGGGACAGTTATTCTTGCCCGCTCGGCAAGAACGGTGATACGGGAGTCTGGACCGGTGAGGTTTCGGACTGTGAGCAGTGGGATCGTTACAAATATCGAATAGTCGGATTTGACGGCAGGGAATATCTTAAAGTTGATCCTTTCGCAAGGCATTGTGAGACCCGTCCGAATGACTCGTCCATTCTTTACAATCCCAAAGATTATGACTGGAATGATGCAGAGTTCTGCTCAAAAAGGGTAAATGCAACTGCCGCCCGTCCTCTTAATATTTATGAAGTGCATCTCGGATCCTGGCGTCGTCATCCGGATAAGAATTTTATGAACTATCGCGAGATCGCAAAGGATCTGGCTCAGTACTGCATCGAGATGGGCTATACCCATGTCGAATTGATGCCGGTGATGGAACATCCTCTGGATGATTCCTGGGGATATCAGGTGATTTGTTATTATTCAGTCACCAGCAGATTCGGAACACCTGCGGACTTTAAATATTTAGTTGACTACCTTCACCAGAACGGCATATCCGTAATTCTGGATTGGGTGCCTGCTCATTTTCCCAAGAATATGGAAGGGCTGGTTCGTTTTGACGGATCCACCTGTTACGAGTATGCGGACCCCAGGATAGGGGAGCATCGTGAATGGGGAACGATAGTTTTTGATTATTCCAAGTCGGAGGTCCGGTCGTTTCTGATGTCCAATGCGGTATTCTGGATTGAAGAGTATCATGTGGACGGCATCCGTGTGGATGCGGTATCCAGCATGATTTATCGTAACTACGGACGTACTGATTTTTTGCCGAATGAGCACGGCGGAACGGAAAACTATGAAGCGATAAGGTTTCTTCAACAGCTTAACGACATCGTTCGCGAAAATTATCCGCACGTAATGATGATTGCCGAAGAAGCTACTTCCTGGCCGAAAGTGACACGCCCGGTTTCCGAAGGCGGCCTTGGATTTACACACAAGTGGAATATGGGTTGGATGCACGACACACTCGATTACTTTGAAACGGATTCATATGCCCGCGTATGGCATCACGACCAATTTTGCTTTTCGATGATGTATGCGTTTTCGGAAAATTTCATCCTCTGTATATCCCATGATGAAGTTGTGCACGGTAAGCGAAGTCTTATCGGCAAAATGCCGGGCGACGTTTGGAGACAATTTGCTTCCGTTCGAACCCTCTACATGTATATGATGGCTCATCCGGGCGCTAAACTCATGTTCATGGGATCAGAGTTCGGGCAATTCATCGAATGGCGCTTCTATGAAGAATTGGAATGGTTCATGATAAAATATGAATCCCACAGACTCCTCAAGGACTTTGTAGCCGAACTCAACCATTTCTATATGTCCAACCGGTCACTTTGGATGAGAGACCATTCATGGGACGGATTCGAGTGGGTAGATATCTCTGACCGTGATAACAGCGTTTTTTTGATGCGCCGCATGGGAGCAGAAGAAGATATTGATGTTTATGTTGCGCTGAATATGATTCCTGTTGCCATTGATAAATATAAAATCCCGGTATTTCTTCCCGGGAAATATGAAATAGCGCTTAACTCGGATACAATGAATTTTGGCGGGAGCGGTTATCCGACCGGTTGTGATGACAGAGGTTTTTTCGAAACGATCAGCGAGGATTTTAAGGGGAAGCCTTGCTATTTGGAAGTGAACTTGCCACCGCTTAGCGGGATTTATTTACGAAGGATAGAAAGTGAATAATAATAGTACGGAGGTATCTTTATGGCAAAAGCAGATGTAGTTGCGATGATTCTTGCGGGAGGACAGGGATCTCGGTTGGGTGTTCTTACCAAAAACATCGCAAAGCCCGCAGTCCCTTTCGGGAGCAGATACAGAATTATCGATTTTCCGCTTTCAAATTGTTCGAATTCAGGAATCGAGACAGTCGGCGTATTGTCTCAGTATCAGCCTTTGGCACTCAATACTTACGTCGGAAACGGTCATCCGTGGGACCTGGACCGTAACAACGGCGGCGCATTCATTCTCCCCCCATATCTCAGGTCCGGTAAAAGCGACTGGTACAAGGGAACCGCGAACGCTATATATCAGAACCGGGATTTTCTTGATGATTGCGGAGCTAAGTATGTCTTAATTCTTTCCGGCGACCATATATACAAAATGAATTATGCCAAGATGCTCCGTTATCATATAGATCGGAACGCCGATGCAACCCTGGCAGTGATTGAGGTTCCCTGGGAAGAGGCATCCAGGTTCGGTATATTGAATACCGGGCAGGATGACACTGTCGAGGCATTTGTTGAGAAACCCAAAAAACCCATCAGCAACCTTGCATCCATGGGTGTATACTTTTTTTCCTGGCCTGTTCTGCGCAAGGCACTTGTTGAGGATGAAGAGAATTCGAATTCCAGTAATGATTTCGGCAAAGACATTGTCCCGATGATGCTCAATCAGGGGAAAACATTGGTTGCATACCGCTTTTCCGGATATTGGAAGGATGTCGGTACGATCAAAAGCCTCTGGGAATCCAATATGGATATTCTTGATCGTCCGGAAGAGACTGACCTGATTGACAGAACATGGAGGATTTATAGCCGAAATCCAGTCAAACCATCCAACTATATCTCCCGCGAAGCCAAAGTATCCATGTCGGCGATGACAGACGGATGCCAGATATACGGAACGGTGGATCACAGCGTGCTTTCGGACTCGGTTACGGTCGAGAAAGGTGCCATCGTTAAGGACTCGGTTCTGCTCCCGGGAGTCACGGTGCGTGCGGGCGCATATCTGGATAAGTGTATTGTCGGTTTCGGAACTATCATCGGTGAGGGAGTGAGAGCCGGTGCTTCAGTTGAAGGAAAGAGCCCTTACCTCAATACTCATATATGCTCCGGTGGAATCGTGGTCATTGAAAAGGGACTCAAAATCAAAGACCAAGCGATCATTCCCGCGAACTGTCAGGTGGACTGTGACATTGATGTTGACGAAGCTTCGAATGTAATCGAAGAAGTCTTCAGAGTATAAAGAGCGAAGAGGAGTGATGATATATGTTTTTTGATGCAATGGGACTCATTCTGGCGGATAACAACAAAATATCAATTGGTGAGCTTTCGAAGCCCCGCGCACTCGCAGCGGTACCTTTTGGAGGCCGCTACCGGATCATTGACTATATGCTCTCGAATATGGTGAATTCCGGGATTAAAAGTGTCGGAATACTGACACTGAATAAGTATAAATCGTTGATGGATCATTTGGGAACCGGAGCATCCTGGGATCTTGACCGGAAGAGCTTCGGACTACACATACTGCCCCCCTACGTAAATTCGGAATCCACATCAACCGAGGATGGCGAAGAAATGGCGGGACTTCTGGACTTTATTCGTTCGAACCGGACGGAATACGTCATTATCGCGAACAGCAACATGATTCTGAATACGACTTTTAATGATTTTGTTGAGACGCATGAGCAATCCGGGGCAGATCTTTCCGTGATGTATAACCGGGACGGCACGAAGTTCGGCACACCCAATTATGTGCTTGATGTCGACCGTAAGGGATATGTGACAGATATGCTTTTTAATCCGGAAAAAACATCGCTGAATCGCTGCAGCCTTGGAATCATCACACTGAGAAGGACAATTTTGATTGACTTAATCTCGGATATGATGGCCCATGGGGAGCGGTATTTCGGAGTTCATACACTGCTGAAAAGACATGATACGCTGAAAATTAAAGCCTATGACTACAAAGGGCTTGTACTTCGTATCAATAATGTGCAAACCTATTTCAACGCTTCGATGAAACTTCTCGACGATCAGATCCGCGCGGATCTGTTCTGGAAGGGAATGCCGGTTTACACAAAGGTTAAAGATGAAGCTCCGACACTTTACTATGAAAATTGTAATGTTAAAAATGCCATTGTGTCCGATGGATGTCGCATCATGGGGGCGGTTGACAGCTCAATTCTTTTCCGTGGAGTTTCAATCGCCGAAAACAGCCTGGTACGCAACTGCGTGATTATGCAGGATGTTCACGTCGCAGAGAATTGTCTGCTCGATAATGTTATTCTTGACAAAAATGCGGTAATTCGACCCGGAACCAAACTGATCGGGCACAGAGATTACCCGGTCGTCATTGATAAGGGGGCAATCGTATGACAGCCATAAAAACGTTATTTATCTCCTCGGAAGTAGTGCCGTTTGCAAAGACAGGAGGTCTTGCGGATGTGATGGGATCTCTTCCGAACGCACTCGCCAAGATCGGGTGTGATGCGAGGGTTATCATGCCGCTTTATCAGCCAATTAAGAAAAAATATGCGAAAAGCATGAAATTCATGGGCTGGAAAATGGTAAAAATGGGATGGAGATCCCTCTATGCCGGTCTTTACACCTATGAAGCCAACGGCGTTGTTTATTATTTTGTCGATAATGAGTACTATTTTCACTTTGATCAACTTTATGTTGAATATGTTTTTGACATCGAGCGTTTCTGCTTTTTCCAACGGGCAGTACTGGAATTCATGGGCGACTTCATGAATTTCGAACCGGACGTTATTCATGCAAATGACTGGCAGTCCGGGATGATCCCGTTACTGTTGGACGCTCACTATCGGCCCATGGGTAAATTCATGAATGTTAAAACCGTATTCACCATTCATAACTTAAAATATCAGGGAATTCACGGGATCGAAGCGATTAAAGATCTTCTTGATTTGCCGGACCGGTTTCTGACCGAAGAATTATCGCTAAAAGATACAGCTGTCAACTTTTTAAAGGCGGGAATTGTTTACTCAAATTCCGTAACCACAGTATCGCCGACCTATGCATATGAAATCATGACGGACTATTACGGAGAAGGTCTTAATAAGACCCTGGAACGATATGCCTACAAAGTATCCGGAATACTGAACGGAATAAACGATGAAGAATTTAATCCGGCAACGGATAAACTTATACCGAAGCAGTACTCTTTGGAAGACTTTGTTGAGGGGAAGGCTTTCTGCAAAGAGTCATTGCAGAAAGAATTGAAGTTGGAAGTCAATCCCGAAGTGCCCCTGTGTGTGATGATTTCGCGACTGGTGGATCAGAAGGGTCTTGATTTACTTCTAAGAGTGCTCGATGAAATGATTTATGACGGAATGCAGATTGTCATTCTCGGCACGGGAGATTCCTATTACGAAAGAGCTCTGGCCGATGCCGCCAAACGGCATCACGGCAAAATGAGCGCCTGTATTTATTACGATAATCAAATGGCCCATCACCTTTACGCGGCCGCAGATATGTTTCTGATGCCGTCGCTTTTTGAGCCATGCGGATTGTCGCAGATGATATCGATGATTTACGGGACGATCCCGATCGTTCGTGAGACGGGAGGGCTGAAAGATACCGTTAAGGCTTATAACGAATATACCGGCGAGGGAAACGGATTCTCTTTTGCCAATATTAATGCACACGAATTTCTTTTTGTCACAAAATACGCATGCGATTTGTTCAGGCACTTTAAAACGGTCTGGCATGAGCTTGTGAGAACCGGTATGAGCAGTGATTTTTCGTGGAAGCGTTCTGCTGAAGAGTACATGGGTTTATACTCGCTGATCACCGGAATCGGCCAAGACCAGGAAAAGGAAGCGCTCGATAAATTACCTGCTCCGAAGCCGCTCAACAGACCGGCTGACTCGACTAAGAAAGCATCCGTTTCCAAAAAGCCACCCGTAAAAAAAGCAACACGAGGAAAAAATGACACATAAAAGCCCTTCTGATATTCCGCTTGCCATTCATCGTTCCCGGGACCTTACATACCGGAAGCCTTTCGGCGCTGTTGCTGCCGGCGAGTATGTTGAACTGGCACTGGATGTAAATGCGCAGTACTCCCGTGTTTTCTTGTGTTATGCATATGGGCTGCGTTCGTTTTCTTACCATGAAGCCATGATGGACGCCGATCCGGACAACCCTAACCGATACCACATTCGAATACGTATGTTTTCGGATTACGGGCTGTTTTTTTACTGGTTTTGCATGAAAGGCAAACTGCAGGACGGGCAGGGTTATTTTGAGGGGAATCAGCGGGCGGACACAACTATTGACCATCCGAATGTTTCTGATGTTCTCTACTATGTTAAAAATGCCGGTGATTATTCAGGCGAGGGCAGAACCAGCAATGTTCCCGCGCGGATCGGCGCTAACGAGGAACGTTTCCCGGGCGCATTTCAGATTACCGTCTACAGGAAAGATTTCCTCACCCCTGACTGGATGAAGGGAGCATTGATCTATCAAATATTTCCGGATCGTTTTGCTCGCGGAAGTCGCTTTAGAAGAGAAGATATGGATATCGGAAACGATGATCCTGCCCGAATCCTGCATGATCGCTGGGATGATGACGTGGACATTGAAGGTAAACCTGAAACCGGCTATGTGGCCTGTGACTTCTTTGGCGGTACGCTTCCCGGCATTGCCGAAAAAACGGATTACTTAACAGCGCTGCATACCGATCTTATCTATTTAAATCCGATTTTCATGGCGAGATCCAATCACCGTTACGATACCGCTGATTATCTTTCCGCGGATCCGCTGCTTGGCGGAGAGGACGGTTTTCAATATTTTTCCGATCAAATGAAAAATAGCGGCATCCGGTTCCTTCTTGACGGTGTATTCAGTCATACGGGGGCGGACAGCAGGTATTTCAACAAATACGGCAGATACCCGGAACAAGGTGCTTTTCAAGCGGTAATGAACGGCCGGAAAAGCAAATACCTTTCATGGTACTCTTTTTCGAAAAACAAGAATGGCGAAATCATGTACGATTCCTGGTGGGGGTTTCCGGAACTTCCGAATGTGAATGAAAGTGATCTGTTTTACCGGGATTTTATTCTCGGGAAGGAAGGAGTACTGGCGTATTGGCTTAAGAAAGGCGCGGCCGGATTCAGACTGGATGTTTCCGATGAACTTCCTGATTTTTTTATCCGGGGGATCCGGGAACGAGTTAAAGAAGAGACCGGAGACGAAGGCGTTGTGCTGGGGGAAGTCTGGGAAGATGCCAGCTGCAAAGTCAGTTATGGCGCGTACCGTGATTTTGTTTTCGGAAATACTCACGATTCAGTGATGGGGTATACATTTCGCGAGGCTGTTCTCGGCTATTTAATCGGCACGTATAGCGCCACGGAGGCTGATAATATGTTAGAAACATACCGCGAGAATTATCCGGCGCAGGCATACTACTGCCAAATGAACCTTCTGTCGAGTCACGATGTTCCCCGGGCAATAACAATGCTGTCCGGTGAGAAAGATCCCGGTGACCGGATGAAGCAAAAAGATCTTCGGTTGTCTCCGGAGCAGCGTGTTCTCGGCATGCAACTCATGCGTCTCGGATTTGTCTTTCAACTCGGATATGTCGGATGTCCTTCGGTCTATTACGGTGACGAAATCGGAATGGAAGGATATCGAGACCCGTTCAATCGAAGGACCTATCCGTGGGATATGCTTACGCTTGAACAGGAAGATCAGTTACGGTTCTATCGGCAAATCAGCGGAATTCGCAAGGAATTTCCGGTGCTCGCCACCGGCTATTACAGAACCCTTTGTACCGGCGTCGATCTTTTTGTTTTCGAGCGTTATTTGGATTCATCCGGATTGGATTATTTCGGGAAACCTTGCGGTGGTGCGTCACGGGTCATTTTTGCCTTAAACAGGAGCCGGACCGGCTGCGTAGCTTTTTGCGGATCGACGCAAACATCCGTATTTACGAATTGCGAAGCAGATGCTGCTATGGAATCAATGTTGCAGGGCGGATATCGTTTCCCGATCGATGTTCTCACCCCCGATGCACCGCAAGTTCTTAGTCCCATGAGTTTTAAGATATTCGTGTAATCGTTAGGCAAAAGCTTAAAGGAGGGGAAAATGAGCGAAAATGAAGCGAATCTGACCAATGACATCAATCTGGAAAAGACAGAGGAAGAAACCAATAGAAAGTGCCCGAATTGCGCGGCGACTGTTGTTTATGACCCGGCGACCAGAGGGATGTTATGTGAGTTTTGCGGATATAAGAAACAACTCCCGACTCCCGAAGGTGATGCGTCAGTGTCGGAGCTGGATTTTGAGTCTGCAGAGACGCGCGAGAGCTTTAACTGGGGCGCGGAAAAAAAGATAGTTGTATGCAGTAACTGCTCGGGTGAAAGCATATACGATGCGCTCGAGACGGCTGCGGTGTGTCCTTTTTGCGGATCAACGAGCGTTATGCCGTCTGCCAGTGAGAAGTCCATGGCGCCGGGTGGGGTATGCCCCTTTGAAATTCCCGTAAATAAAGCCGGCGGACTATTTTCCGCATGGCTAAGCAAGAAAATATTCACACCGTCAAAAGCCAAGAAAGAGGCAAGACCGGATGCTTTTTCAGGAATTTATCTTCCTTATTGGACATTTGATACAATGACTTCCTCCTCGTTTACCGGAAGAGCAGGTTACGATAAGACAGTCATTATCAATAATAAACCGACAATGCAAACTGATTGGAAACATGTTTCCGGTATGTACCAGGAATTTGTGGATGATTTTACGGTCGTAGCCAGTTCGAGAAATGCCGATTCCGGCGTGCGAAGAGCGGAACCGTTTGACTTTTCGAAACTGGTGCCTTATCGACCGGAACTGGTCGCCGGATTTATTGCCGAGCGATATTCCGTCGGACTGAAAGATGCCTGGAATACCGCGCAAGAAGGAATTCGAGTAAGATTACGTTCGAGTATAGATAAACATATCCGTACCGCATGGCATGCGAATCGTGCGGACAGCATTCATTTTTCGACCGTTTTCCAGAATATCAAGTACAAATACATCCTTATACCCGTGTGGATTTCTTCGTTCAAATATAAAGGCAAGCTTTTCCAGTTTGTTGTTAACGGACAGACCGGAAAAGTCGGAGGCAAGGCTCCTGTATCACCGCTACGTGTTGCCATTGCCATCCTCATTGCGTTGGGATTGATCGGATTGGCAATATACCTGAATTCGCTTTAGTCAAAATCATTCAACACATTGAATCTTTCGGGATTGTTTTATTGACACAGTTCTTTTGACTGGGTATAATCATCCTTGCTGCTAAAAACCCTCGGAAGATCATTTGTGTTCGCGGCCGTGGCGGAACTGGCAGACGCGCACGTTTGAGGGGCGTGTGGGAGACCATACGGGTTCAAGTCCCGTCGGCCGCACCAAGGAATAATCGGTACATAGTGAATTCGGTTCACAATGTGCCGATTTTTTATATTTATTCATATCAGATTGTGTAAAAAATCATAGAAAACGTTTATTTATGCAAGATTTGACGAATTTACGGATTGCGACTTTTATTTACTCTGATATTATAAGAATGTTAGGTTTGAAGCTTATGGTAGGTGTTGAACACGACAAAATGAAGGATGGTAGGGGAGTATGAGTGACGTAACTGTTAGCCTGTTATTTATCGGAATTTTCTTTGCGGTAACGATTTCAATTGCATTTTATTCCAGACGACACACGAAGGATGTTGGATCTTTTGTTCTGGGCGGCCGATCGGTCGGACCCTGGATCACTGCGTTTGCATATGGCACAACCTACTTTTCGGCTGTCGTCTTTATCGGATATGCCGGACAATTCGGTTGGGCATACGGAACATCGGCGGTCTGGATCGGTATCGGAAATGCATTACTGGGTAGCTTTCTGGTCTGGAAGGTTATGGGCAGAAGAACCCGCATCATGACCAAGCACCTGGAATCAACCACCATGCCGGAGTTCTTTGGAAAAAGATACGACAGCAAGGCCCTTAAAATAGCGGCCAGCATGATTGTTTTTGTGTTTTTGATTCCGTACTCCGCGTCGGTATTCAATGGTCTTTCAAGCCTTTTCACTCCCGTACTGAAACTGGATTCCATCAGTAACGGTTACACCATTTGTATTATCATAATGAGTTTGGTAACTGCTCTTTACGTCATCCTCGGCGGATATATGTCTGCCGCACTGAACGACTTTTTCCAGGGAATCATTATGCTGATCGGAATTGTTCTGGTAATTGTCGCTGTCTTATATCAAAACGACGGTCTGATGAACTCGCTGACAATGCTTTCCCAGGAGACTTCCAAGGCGGTTCCCGAAATGAAAGGATCCTTAATATCGATGTTCGGACCGGAACCTTTGAACTTACTGGGTGTCGTCATTCTGACATCGCTGGGCGCCTGGGGGCTTCCTCAGATGGTTCATAAATTCTATACGATTAAAGACGAGAAAGCGATCAAGACCGGAACGGTCGTATCCACCTTGTTTGCGCTGGTGATCGCCGGCGGATCGTACTTCATAGGATCGTTCGGTCACCTTTTTGTAAAGACTGCTGATATTGCAGTTACAGACGATAAAGGTGTGACGAATATGATATGGGATAGAATAGTGCCGATCATGCTTGATAAATCCATTACATCGGTTCTGATGGCGGTTGTAATTGTTCTTGTTCTGTCGGCGTCGATGTCAACGTTATCGTCGCTGGTGCTGACTTCAAGTTCAACCATTACGCTCGACTTAATCAGCGGAAATATTGTGAAGGACATGACGGAGAAGAAAAAGGTCATATGGATTCGTGTCTTCCTTGGAGTGTTCATCCTTGTCTCCATGCTTCTGGCTATATATTCTGCCGAAACAGGTAATCTTTATATTACGAAGTTGATGTCTATCTCCTGGGGTGCTCTCGCGGGATCCTTCCTGGCACCGTTTCTCTATGGATTATTCTGGAAAAAGGTCACAAAGTCCGCGGTATGGGCATGTTTTATCAGCGGCGTCGGTATTACCGTGACGCACCTCATTCTTACAAACGGAAAATTGTTCGGTCACGACTTTTCTTTCCCGACGAATCTTCCGTTCAATCTGAATTCGCCGGTCAACGCGGGCGCATTCGCGATGATATTCGGCCTCATTATCGTGCCCGCAGTTTCCTTGATTACGCCAAAGCTAAAAAAAGAAGTTGTTGATCACGCGTTTAAAGGTTATGAAATAGCGGAAGAGGAGAATTTGAAAACTAAAACATCCAATAACAAATCAATCTAAGTTCTTTACTTGTCCCGGCCATTGCTTCAGGAAAAAGAGCAACCTTTGATATGCTTATGTGGTGATCCCGCCTGCCTCTGTGATATACTAACCATTGGTTAAATATCACAAAGAAGGTGGGATTCATTTTGAAGCAAATTCTTTTAGGAAACGAAGCGGTTGCGCGCGGAGCCTTTGAGGCCGGAGTCAAGGTAATTTCTTCGTATCCCGGAACACCCAGTACCGAAATCACAGAATCAGCGGCCGCATATGAGCAGATTCATTGCGAGTGGGCAACTAATGAGAAGGTCGGGGCAGAAGTTGCCATTGGGGCTTCAATTCGCGGGGCACGCGCGATGACCTGCATGAAGCATGTCGGAGTCAATGTAGCCGCCGATCCGCTTTTTACGGCAAGTTATGTCGGTGTAAACGGAGGACTGGTTGTGGTTGCCGCGGATGACCCGGGCATGCACAGTTCACAGAACGAACAGGACAGTCGCCATTACGCACGCGCGGCCAAGATTCCGATGCTTGAACCGTCTGATTCGCGGGAATGCAAAGATTTTGTGATCAAGGCATTTGACCTTTCCGAGAAATATGATACTCCCGTGATGATTCGCCTTCATACGCGTGTTTCGCATTCGCGCTCCATTGTCGAACTTGTTGAGCCGCGTGACATAAGTGTTAAGCCATATGAGAAAAATATCGGGAAATATGTCATGATGCCCGGCATGGCGATCAAAAGACATGTCGAAGTCGAGAAGAGACAAATCGCCATTGCGTTGGATTCATCCGCTTTCCCCGAGGAAATCGGACTCCATAAGGAAATCATCCAATCACCGGATCTCGGCATCATCACCTCGGGAGCCGTCTATCAATACGTGCGTGAAGCCTTACCGCAAGCCAGCGTTCTCAAACTCGGAATGATATGGCCGCTTCCCGAAAGTCTGATTCGTTCTTTTGCCGCCAAAGTCAAAAGACTTGTGGTAATTGAAGAACTGGATGCTTTTCTCGAAAAAGAAATTACCGCGCTCGGGATTCCCTGCGAAGGCAAGTCGCTTTTTTCACTCAACGGAGAATATACGACGGAGATGATCCGGACCGCGTTATCCGGACAGAAGAATCCGGAAAAGGCTGTGAATACCGAAGAACTTCCCGTTGCTCCCGGCCGTCCGCCCGTCATGTGTGCCGGATGCCCGCACAAAGGTCTGTTCATGGCGCTTTCACGCTTGAAAGTTCAAGTGATGGGCGACATCGGCTGCTATACGCTCGGCGCGTTACCGCCGACATCCGCCATGGATGCTTGTGTTTGCATGGGTGCATCCATCGGAATGGCTCATGGTTTTGATAAAGCAACCGACGGAGCGGATTCGAACCGTACCGTTGCCGTAATCGGCGATTCGACCTTCCTGCACTCCGGAATTACCAACCTGCTCAATGCAGTATATAACCGCAGTAACATCACGGTGATCATTTTGGACAATTCGATTACCGGTATGACCGGACACCAGCAAAACGCATCCACGGGACTGGACATCCGTTTGTCTCCCGCGCCGGCCGTAAACTTAGAGAAACTCTGCGAAAGCATCGGAGTGACGTCAATCAGAACCCTTGATCCGGTGGATACGGCTCTTGCACAAGCAATCATCAAAGAAGAACTTGGGAAAAGCGGAGTTTCGGTTATCATCGCCAGGCGTCCTTGCGCCTTAATTCCGTCCGGTAAAGGAAACAAGAATGAAATTGCCTGCGTGGACTACGAAAAATGTACCGCGTGCGGACAATGCATTCGAATTATGTGTCCCGCGCTTACGGCAGGTGCGGATAAGAAGCCGGTTATCGACCCGGAAACCTGCAACTCATGCGGCCTTTGCATCAACGTTTGCAAATTCGGCGCATTAAGCAAAGGAGGCATATCCAAATGACAAACTTACACGAATTAAATATGTCGGATTACCAAAAATCCGGGAAGACTCTTTCCATCGTGCTTGCCGGGGTCGGCGGGCAGGGCACTTTAATCGCGGGTAAACTTCTCGGTATTGTCGCGATGAAATTGGGTTTGGATGTAAAAGTTTCCGAAGTGCACGGCATGAGCCAGCGAGGCGGATCTGTTATCACGTATGTTCGAATGGGTAAAGAAGTTTTTTCGCCGATCATCGACCCCGGAACGGCCGAATTTTGCCTGGTGTTTGAAAAACTCGAAGCGCTTCGCTGGGCATCTCTTTTAAGAGACAACGGGACGATGATTATCAGCAGTCAGCAAATTAAACCGCTTCCGGTACTTCTCGGAAAAGAAGAGTATCCTGCAAAGATCAGTGAAAAACTGCAAAAAGCCGCCGCCGGACACGCGAGAGTCCTCGAAGTGGATGCCGTAACGGCAGCCCTTTCGACCGGAAGCGCGAAGGCGGTCAACATGGTCATGTTGGGTGCGCTTTCGATTTTTACCGATATACCGCTGAATATCTGGGAAGAATCGATTGAGGAGGCATTTGCTTCCAAGAAAAAACTGATACCGATGAACCAAAAAGCATTTCAATTAGGTCGCGACTTGGTCCGATAAATACGGTATAATCAAAATATCGTTATGTTGAATTGATTAATGACGATTTTTTGATATGGGGAGGTATGTCGATTATGTTAGTCAGACAAATAAATGTATTCCTCGAGAATCAATCCGGACGACTTGCGGAAGTAACTCGAACATTGGGACATAATAATATTGATATTCGCGCATTGTATATCGCAGATACAGCTGAATACGGAATTTTGCGAATGATTCTCGATAAGCCTGAACAGGCGGTCGATGTTTTAACGAGATCCGGATTCACCGTAAGCAGTACTCCGGTAATTGCGATAGCGATTGCTGACAAGCCGGGTACGCTTGATCATGCGCTTTCAATTTTGTCACAGGGATCGTTGTCTCTGGAATACCTTTATGCATATGTCGGAAGGACTTCAGAGGACGCTGTTGTAGTGATCCGGGTTCAGGATCCTACGCTTGCGCTTGCGAAGCTAAAGGAAGCCGGAATCCGCGTATTGTCCTCCGAGGAGGTCTACGGGGTCTGATGAGCAACCCTTATCGAGAATACGGTGTTTCTGATGACGTTGCCCGGGCAGCGTCGCTTGTTACCGGGCAAATTGCTGCGGCTATTTCTGAGGTGGAGAGAGTTCGAGGGCTTAATCAGCTGAGAGTACTTCGCGCCTTCCAGAACGCCAGACTTTCAGATGTTCATTTTGGTTTTCCGACCGGCTATGGCTACGACGATACAGGTCGTGAGAAAATTGAGAAAGCATATGCTGAAGTTTTTGGCGGACAGGCAGCCTATGTTCGTATCCAGATCAGTTCGGGAACGCAGGCGATTGCTGCTTGTCTTTCCGGGATTCTGCGGCCGGGAGATCATCTGCTATCGGTGACCGGAAAGCCATATGATACACTAGCAACGGTAATCGGACCTTCAGCAGGCGCGGGAGCGGCTGTTCCCGGAAATCTTGAAGAGTTTGGAATTAAGTTTTCGTGCGTCGAGCTGCAAGATGACGGATCTCCCGATTTGCCCTCGATCTCCGAAGCGGTTACGGAAAATACCAAAATGGTATTAATTCAAAAATCAAGAGGATATTCAAAAAGACGATCCCTTTTTTCGAGAGAAATCTCGGATATTGTGACTGCAGTTCGTTCCAAAAATCCTCAAACGGTTATTTTGACGGACAACTGCTACGGCGAATTTGTCGAAGATAAAGAGCCTTGTCATTGTGGGGCGGATCTGTGCGCCGGTTCCCTCATTAAGAATCCGGGCGGTGGTATATGCCCCTCAGGAGGATACATTGTCGGTAGAGAAGATCTTGTTGAAATGGTTGCCTCAAGGTTGTCTGCCCCCGGTCTGGGATCCCATATCGGCCCGTCTCTTGGGTTTAACAGGACAATAGCCCAGGGACTTTTCCTTGCACCCCACGTTGTGGCAGAGAGTCTGAAAGGTGCCATATTTGCAGCGGCACTGTTTGAAAAAGCCGGTTTTGAGACTGCCCCGGGGCCTTTCGAAAAGCGCGGAGACATCGTGCAAACCATTTGGTTTCACGCTCCTGACCAGGTAACTTCATTTTGTGAAGTGATCCAAAAGTGTTCACCGGTCGATTCTTTTGTACGACCGGAACCCTGGGATATGCCCGGTTACGACGGGCAGGTAATAATGGCTGCCGGAACTTTTGTCCAAGGTTCCTCTATTGAACTGTCGGCCGACGGCCCGATGAAACCGCCCTTCATTGCATACATGCAAGGGGGATTGGTTTGTGAGCAAACGATGTTGGCGGCAATGCTGGCAGTCGGACAAATGGGAGTGCTACCTGAATGAGTAAAAAAGGATATTCAGCTCCGATACAGAAAAATTCGCGCAAAAAACAGCCGGATGCATCGCATAGGGTTGTGTCCAGGGAGCATATCGGTCATCTTCAAAAAATACGTCGTAAACGTGCCATTGCGGCTTCAATATTTTTAACCGCAGTGGTGCTTTTGCTGCTTGCGGTAACCGCAGCAGCGATTCTCTATGTTAAGGATTATGTATCCGCCAAGCCTAAGTTTGCGTTTGTTACCACCGGCTCAATCGAGCATTCTGTCGGGACATCGGTGCTTGTTGTCCGGGATGAAAACGTGTTTATTTCAACGACCGAAGGAGAACTGGTTGCATTGGCGACGGAAGGTAGCCGCGTTGCCAGAACACAGAAAATAGCCATGGTCATTCCTGAAGGGATGGAAGAGACGATTATCGACTTGAATAATGTTCAGCAGCAAATTGTTGAAATCGAGCGCGAACTGGTACAGCAGGGTAAAGGCGCCGGCGCGGTTACCATATATGAGGAGGCTGACGCCGAAGTCCTCCCGATAATCAATATGATTCGATCGGACAGCTTAAGCGGAGATATGTCGAATTTGACTTCGTATTCATCCTCCATTCAGGTATTAATGGATAATCGGGACATTAAGCTTCAGGAGATTGATTTCCAGGACGACAGACTCAGCTCACTTCGGAGTAACGAAGCTTACTATGAGCAACAGCTCTCCTCAAATTCAATCACGGTCAAGGCAGCTGTTCCCGGAATTGTATCCTATAAGTTGGATAACCTGGAGACTATCCTCACACCGGGAGCCCTTTTAAACTTAGTATCTATTGAGTGTGAGCAATATATCGACAAAGCGCAAAGCATCATCGTCAGCGACTTGACGGTGAGTAAGGATGAAGCTATTCTGCGAATCAGTCAAAATGAAGTTCAATACTTTGCCTGTGTCATTGAAGGATCCAATACTCAAGAATTTCCCATGGACTCGCTGCACGTGATTCGCGTGCCTTCAGAAGGGATCGTAATTGAAGATTGTAAAGTAATCCGTTCTTCGCAGAGTGAAAGCGGTGCGTATGTCATTTTCCAGACCGCAAATCAGGTGGAGCGTCTTCTGGACAGAAGGACGGTGGATGTCGAGATTGTTCAGTCCAAAACAGAAGGGCTGAGAATACCGATTACCGCATTGATTGAGCCGGATTATGAAGCAGGAGTCGCTCAGATTTTGATTAATTCCAGCGGATACGCACGATCAAGAACGGTCGCCGTGTTGGATCATGACCGCGAGTATGCCATTATCGGGTCGGTGGAAGGACTTGAAGGCGTTGATACAAGTTCGATCATTATCACCAATCCAAATACAATATCAGACGGTGAAAAGGTCGAATAACAGGAGAAGCATTTTGGATCAAATTGAATATTCTGATCTAATCCGAAAAATGGGCGAACGTTTAACCGCTTTTCGCGCGAAAGCGGATGAAGAAATGTTGCGCTGTAATCGAAATCCGGCAGACTTGACGCTGATCGGCGTTTCGAAGTTTTTCCCTGTCGAATATGCGCGTGCAGCCGTTGAGCTGGGTCTAAAGGACCTTGGAGAAAACAGAATAGGTGAGTTGGTCGAGAAAAAGGAAATACTGTCTGCTCAAGGCAATGAGGCGAACTGGCATCTGATCGGAACTCTTCAGACCAATAAGGTTAAACTTGCTGTCGGACAGACAACGTTGATTCACTCCGTGGATTCAACCAGGCTCCTGGAGGAGATATCATCAAGATCTGAGAAAATGAATCTCTGTACATCGGTTTTACTTCAACTGAATATATCCGGGGAAGACACGAAACATGGTTTCCCGAAAGATGGAATCGAAGAGACCGTGCATTATGCATCCGGTCTTCCGGGCATAACTCTTTGCGGAATGATGACAATGGCGCCGATTGTTCAAAGTGAATATACGCCTCGCAAAGTCTTTGAGGAGCTTCGGGAGGTGTTTTTAAAGTCGGCACGTTTCACCCGGCAGCCCGACAAGTGGAAAGTCCTGTCCATGGGGATGAGCAATGATTATATTGATGCAATTCGATGCGGAGCGACGCATATTCGAATCGGCACGCTGATATTTGGCCCGAGAACGCCGTAATATCAAGCTTTCTGTAAAGCGCCTGTTAGAAAAGGCGCTTTTTGTTTCCGCCCAGTTACATGTACTTTACTTATTACGACAATCTATTGAATCAAAAATCAAAGACTTTTATACTGACTCTATAAATTCTTATCACTTATAATCTCTTTTATTGAGAAATGTTTAGAGTCAATAGTGAATAAGATGACATTTGGAGGTATTGAAGATGGCAGGTCTATTTAAAAGAATCGTCGACAAATTATCCGGTTATCCTGATGATGCCGAATTGGATTATGACAGTGATTATGATTATGATGAAGTTTCTTCGGATCAGTTTGTCGAAGAACCGCAGCCTCAGTCTTATCGTCAGCAGGAACAGTTCCAGACGACGTTTGCCCGTGAGCCGATGACGCAGTTTGCATCACAGACACGATCCACAAGCGCACCGAAGGTTGTTTCGCTGAAGGCCGCAACTTCCGGAGAACAGCAGCTGGTTATTTTGCAGCCGAACAATATCCAGTCGGCGCAGCGTGTTTGCGATCATCTCAGAGCCGGTCATACTGTCATCTGCAACATTGAGAACGTTGATGCCAAGATCGCACAGCGCGTGATTGACTTTATTTCGGGTTCAACGTATGCTATGGACGGTAACGTGAAGCCGATCGACGCCAGAGCCCACAGCTTTGTAGCGGTTCCGAAGAGTGTCAGCCTGATTGACAAGGATATGGCTCCTCAGGAAACTGTAGAGTATCCGGAACAGTACAGAATGGCTCGCTGAAGATAGCGGATCTGCAAACGTAATTTGCGCCACAGGGAGCTTCTGTAATGGGTATTGTAATCGGTCTTGACGTTGGTGGAAGTACCACTAAAATAGTCGGGATGCTTGAAGGCAATATTGTCGGGCAGGAGATCGTGAAGGCAACCGATCCGGTTACATCCGCATTTGGCGCATTAGGCAAGTTCATCGATGTCAATCATCTTCAAATCTCGGATATATCTAGATTAATGATCACCGGTGTAGGATCTTCGTTTCCCACCGGTGATCTTCTTGGTATTAAGACTTGTCGTGTTCAGGAATTTCTTGCAACCGGATTGGGCGGCCTGTATTTGTCAGGCCTGGATCACGCGGTTGTCGTAAGCCTCGGAACCGGAACCGCTTTTGTCGATGCCCAAAAAGATCGGGTGAAGCACATCATTGGATCCGGGGTCGGCGGAGGCACTGTTCTCGGACTATCCAATACCATGCTGAATGTTCGCGATTTTGACCATTTAACCGAACTTGCGTCGGGTGGTTCACTCCAAAAAGTTGATTTATCCATTGCTGATATTTCGAAAATTGAAATTCCCGGGTTGCCTATGAGTACTACGGCATCAAACTTTGGAAAGATGGAAGATGACGTGGCTCGCGAAGATCTTGCGCTTGGAATCTTTAATCTTGTATTTCAATCGATAGGTACCATGGCAGTTCTTGCCGCCCGTACTGTCGGACTGAGCGATGTTGTATTTACCGGTCAGGTGACGCACGTCAGCCAATGTGTAGATTTGCTGAAAGTATTCTCGCAACTCTATCAGGTAAATTTCATCATTCCTCAGCTGTCTGAATATGCAACTGCAATTGGTGCTGCCAAATATACGGAGTAGAAATGACAAAAACCATACGTGCCTTTGAACTTGACGCCCTCCGGGGATTATCAATTGTGATGATGCTGTGCCATCATTTTATTTTTGATGTTCGATATATCCTGAATATAGATACTTTTGCTTTTCAGGATTCAAAACTTTTCAACTATGTTGCACAACCCCTGTTTTTGAGCATTTTCTTGTGTGTATCGGGAATATGTTGTCAGTTTTCCAGAAATAATTTGAAACGTGCCGTCCGTTTGGGGCTAGCTGCGATAACGCTATCGGCGATGATGGGCGTTTTCTCGATTGTATTTGAAGAAGGCCTATTTGTATTTTTCAATATTCTTCATTTGCTGACAGTCGGTACATTTATTTA
This sequence comes from uncultured Oscillospiraceae bacterium, assembly GCA_964501725.1. Classification (GTDB taxonomy): domain Bacteria; phylum Bacillota; class Clostridia; order Saccharofermentanales; family Saccharofermentanaceae; genus CAZCTO01. The sequence goes on from CAZCTO010000018.1 coordinate 34,308, forward strand.
TTGGTTTATTGAACGTCTTGAAGCCCAAAAAGCAAAAAAAGAATCCATTCAGCCGGACCAAATCATTATTATCCAATCCCGCAATAATGTGTTTTTCCTGATTGTCGGCATGGTTTTTTTACTTGGATTGCAAATTGTTCCGGAGATCAGCGGGAATGTGGATACATATCTGTTACTTCCGCTGGGCATCCTGCCGAAAGACTACCTGCCGATGGGCGATTATCTTCCGATGATTCCATGGCTGGGTGTATTTTTGATGGGCATAGTAATTGGTCGGGTAAGATATCATGAGAAAAAATCAGCTTTTCCGGGCGTGCCGCCGACCTTTCTGAAACTGACCCGTCCATTCGAGTGGGTGGGAAGAAATTCCCTCGTAGTATATCTTCTGCATCAACCCGTCATGCTTGCAATATTGTTTGGCGGGCGTTATTTTGGATGGTGGTAGGTAAAGAACGTCGGATTACTTATAGGTGAGGGACTATTCTTGAAAAAAGCAATTAAAGGAGTCTTAAGGATCCTTCCAATCCTTCTCATTATCATTTTTGGATTATGTTTTTTAATGTTGCAGACGCTTCTGACTCATTACCCTGAAGCCGCCGAATGGTATGCAATACATCTCTTTCCGGCAGTGTCTTTCCCTATGGTGTTTCTGAACTCACTCATTCCGATTTCGCTAACCGAATTTGCCTTGATCGCGGGAATTATGATTTTCCCGCTGCTCATTGCCTGGTTCATTTACCACGCGATTCGCAGCAACAAGAAGGGTAATTATTTCTATCGGACTGCTTTGATCGTTGCGATTGTTTTTTCTCTATCAGCCGCATCGTTTAGTCTTATGCACGGTTTCAATTACTCCAGAATACCTCTTGATGTAACGCTTGGGATTGCGCCGACGAACAGATCTCCGGAAGAACTTGAAGATGTATTGAGTTGGATTATTTCGTCCATTATCGAAGAGGAAAAGAAACTTCCCAAAGATGAGTTCGGCAGATCTATGTTGCTTACGGATATGAATCAGACATTGGCAGACGGTTCTGTTGCAATGGAACTGGCAGGTAGCCGTTTCCCGGTTCTTTCCGGGAACAATGCTCTTCCTAAGCCGGTCGGTATTTCTCACTATTGGTCATACACCGGAATAGTCGGCATGTATTTTCCCTTTTTCGGAGAAGCTAACATCAATATTGACGTTCCGGTTTACAGCATCCCGATGTCGATCTGTCATGAGCTGGCTCATGTTCGCGGTATTGCCCGTGAGCAGGATGCGAATCTTGCTGCTTTCATAGCGTGTATTTCCAGTGATCGGGCTGACTTCCGATATAGCGGTTATCTTTTTGCCCTTGGGTACATTGGGGGGGATCTTGCCGCTGTGGATATGGACGCGTATAAGCAATTAATAGAAACCATTCCGGAAACACCTTGGATTGACTGGCAGGCGAGTGCGGATTACTGGGAGCAATTTGAAGGCCCGGTTGCGGAGGTGTCTGAAGAAGTGAACGATACATACTTAAAGGCAAACAATCAGGAAGCCGGAATCCGGAGTTATTCAATGGTCAGCGGGCAGATCATTGAATATTATTACAAGAACGAGTCCGGTGAAATCGGATGATCCGAGTCGTTCTGATCGGTCATAATTATCATTTCCCGGTTTCGGATGTGCTTCGACTGTTTTTTGGTCATGCGGATCAGGTATCGGAGAATGAAATTGCATCTCCGTATCCGAAAGATGTAACGATACTCAGCCGCAGAGCAAATGACGGATCCGTCGATACTCGTGACGAATCCGGTACGCATCGCGTAACATCTTCAGAGAATCAATCGCTTCCTGCAAACCGGGAAGTCAAAAGACAATTATACCTTTTCCTTTCAAACCTGACCGGGCGAGCGTTTCCTTGGGGATCATTGACCGGAATTCGCCCGACACTGATTGCGCGCGAAGTAAATAACATCTCCGAAATGGTCGAATTATACAGTGTCAGACAGGATAAAGCAGAACTGGCTTTTGAGGCAGCGAAAGCAGAGGATCGGATCTTGTCGCGCATTCCGACAGAGAATCAATGTGTCTATATCGGAATTCCTTTTTGCCCGGGTCGATGCTCCTACTGTTCGTTTATTTCTGAGAATCACCCGGTTCATGATGAACGTCTGCTCGCACGATATGTTGATGCAGTCATCGGTGAGCTCCGCGCCTTGCGGGATGTGATTCACCGTATCAGTGCTGTTTATATCGGCGGGGGTACTCCGACAGTGATGGGTGACGAGCTCTTTTCGCATTTTATTCTCGGATGCCTCGCGGAAATCAATCAAACTGATCCAATCGAAATCACAGTCGAAGCGGGAAGACCCGATACGATTACGAAAGATAAACTCAGGACTCTTCGGGATGCAGGGATAAGTCGAATTTGCATAAATCCCCAGACACTATCGGACAAAACATTATCGTTGATCGGTCGAAACCATACATCGGAAGAGTTTATTACCGCGTATCGTCTCGCGCGAGCGGAGGGATTTTCGGTAATTAACACGGATTTGATTGCGGGACTGCCCGGAGAAAGTCTTCATGATTTCAAGCGTACACTGGATACCATTGTGTCCTTGTCTCCGGAGAATATAACGGTACATACTCTGTCGAGAAAACGAAATTCGCGGATGAACAGTGAGGATTTCATTAGCGATGAGACCACTGCCAATTCTGTCGGAGCAATGCTTCAATATGCGTCGGTGCTTCTCAAAAAAGAGGGATATCTTCCGTATTATCTCTATCGTCAAAAAGATACGGTCGGCGGTCATGAAAACACGGGTTATTCTGTTCCGGGCAGGGAATGCTTATATAATGTTGCCATGATGAGTGACACTCGATCGATAATCGCAATCGGAGCGGGAGGGATGAGTAAGAGGGCATTCGATGACGGGCGCCTGTTGAGATGCCCGTGTGTCCGAAATCCGCGTGAGTACATAGCGCGGTTGGAGGAGATGGCAGGAAAGAAGAATGAATTCTTTAAATAATCCCTCAATCAAAAGCCTGTTTTGAAGTATAATTGTCATATGTGAATAAATAGAAGGATGCGTGAGGAGACCATTCATGAAGTGCCCGAAATGTCTGACCGAGAATGAGCAGCGATCTGTGTGCAAGAAGTGCGGTATGTTTCTATATAATACCAACTATCGGAACGGACCGAAATTAACCGCAGAACAGCTAAAGAAGAGAGAACGGGCACAGATTCTCGGTTTTTTTAAGAAGGTCGGGAGGTTTATTTGGATCGCCTTGGGAATACTCCTTATTTCTTTCTGGGTATTCATACTGCTGTACTTCCTTTTCAGGAGTATCGGTTGGAGATAGGGAAGTTATGAATCTTTCACAAATCGGGTGCAATTTGATTTGTTGTAATTACTGAGATGTTTGGGTATAATCAATTCTGTTGCGTTAAGGAATTATCGAGGTGTAGCGCAGTTGGTAGCGCGCCTGCTTTGGGAGCAGGATGTCGGGAGTTCGAGTCTCTTCACCTCGACCACTTAAAGGTCACACTTTACTCAGGTATTGGCTGGTTATCAGAAACCGGGCAGAATGAGAGACGGTTGTTGCCTTAAGCAATATAACAGAAGGATGTGATGAATTGTCGGTTCAGCTGATCGTAATTATTGCACTGATTTTGGGCGTTATTTTCGTTAACGGTTGGACGGATGCCCCGAATGCGATAGCAACGGCAGTTTCGACGCGCGTCCTTCGACCGAGAACGGCTGTAATCATGGCCGTGATTATGAATTTTCTCGGGGTTCTGATCTCCATGATCTTTTTTGGCAAGATTGCCGATGAAATCAGTAAAATGGTCCATCTTGCCTCTTTCGACAGAGAAGATGCATTGGTCGTTCTGATGGCAGGAATGATATCCATTGTCGTCTGGGCAACAGCCGCATGGCGCTTCGGTATCCCGACCAGTGAGAGTCACGCACTGATTGCAGGTATCACCGGGGCTGTTTTGGCACTCGGTAAGCTGGGCGCGGTAAACGGTGATTTCTGGATCAAAGTAATCTTCGGATTGATGATATCTTCCGTGATCGGGTTCTTTGCCGGTTTTGGCTTTACAAAATTTCTGGAAGGCTTGTTTAAAAACAGAAGACGAGGGCCGACTAATAAATTGTTTGGGTATGGTCAGGCCGGTGCGGCCGGATTTATGGCATTTATGCACGGCGCTCAGGACGGACAGAAATTTATCGGTGTGTTCATCATCTGCCTGTCTACCTATAATAGTGAATGGTTTTCTTCAGGAGATACACCCCAATTGTGGCTGATTGTTCTGGTGTCTGCCGTGATGGGTCTCGGAACGTCGGTCGGAGGTTACAAGATTATCAAAGCGGTCGGGATGGATATGGTTAAACTTGAAAAGTATCAGGGTTTTTCGGCGGACTTTGTTGCCGCAGGTGTTCTTCTGGTCGCAACATTCTTCAAGATACCCATGAGCACCACGCATACAAAGACTACGGCAATCATGGGTGTCGGTGCCTCCCGTCGTATCAGTGCCGTCAATTGGGGCGTTGTTAAAGAAATGTTTTTGGCCTGGTTTTTGACTTTTCCGGGATGCGGAGCCATCTCTTTTGCAATGGCGTGGTTATTTCTTCAAATATTCTGAGCGGATAAATGCATTTGTGAGGTGAAAGTATGGCGATCAAAGCGAAAGAAACAGACTATTTCGACCTATTTATTAAAGCCGCGGCAATCAGCAATCGAACCGCCGAAGCTTTGGATGAGTTAATGGATAATCTTGACGATGCGCGTGTCAAATCCGATGCGATTCACCTCCTCGAACACGAAGGTGATGAACTGTACCATCAAGTTTATTATCATCTGAATCGTTCCTTTATTACTCCGATTGAGCGGGAAGATATCATTGAAATCTCGCGGTATATTGAAGGAACGATAGATGTTATCGATGATGTAGCGATTATGATGGACATGATGTCGATCCGATGTGCGACACCCAGAGCCAAGGAGATGGTGAACCTGATCACAAAATGCTGCTCAGCACTGGTTGCTGCTGCTGTTGAATTTAAGAACTTCAGAAAATCAAAGACGCTGTCCACACTGATCGTCGAAATCAATCACATTGAAGAAGAGGGCGATGATTTATTTCGCCGATCGATGAAGGAACTTTTCGCGGAAGAAAAGGATGTGATTGAGGTTGTGAAGTGGCAGGAAATATATAAGTCACTCGAAAACGTTCTTGATTCCTGTGAAGACGTCGCGGATGCGATGGAACGCGTAATCATTAAGAACAGCTGAATAGGCGATAAAAGGATTTGTGATAAGTGTCACCCGAGGGTGACACTTATTTTTTTTGGTGTTTGAGCTGTTCTTTCCGAATGGCACGGAAGTCTTTCACTGCCTGCCGGCCGATACGGAAAATTCTCCGAAGGTTTATGGAGTTTTTGCCGCCTTGCCTGGGTCGAAATGTAATCGGGAGGAAAAGGACATCCTCTTTGGCATCTGCCATCAGCACAGAAAGCAGAACATTGGTAAGATTGAAATTCGCGGGTATTTGGGGGAGATACTTCTGCATAGTGGCTTTCGGAATCAGTCGAAAGGGCGTATTTGCATCTGTGATTCTGACCCTGAAAATCAAACGAATAACAAGCTTAAGGACTTTGGTGACAAACACTCTTGAAAAACCGTCCTGCCGATGGTTTCGGTGCCCGATAATGGCGGCGTGTGAATCTCTTATATCCCAGAATCTCGGAAATTCCTCCGGTAAAGTCTGCCCGTCGCTGTCGGTCTGAAAGATATAGTCCGCTCCGTGATCCAAAGCATATTGATACGCAAAGCGAACCGTTGCTCCGTGGCCGGAGTTCGGTTTGTCGACAGGCATCAAATAAGGCAACTCTTCCTGGAGAGACAGTAACTTAGCATAAGTATGATCTTTACTTCCGTCATTAAAAATGACCAGGCGTGAATTTCCGCCAATCCCCGATACAATCCCGTGCCAGGACCTGGCAACCTCTTCAATATTTGCCTCCTCATTATAGGCAGGCATCACGATATATAGTGTGTCCGGTTTAGAGGCATCCATACATTCCATCTCCTATTCATATTTCCCGGAGGAGAGAATTTTCTCTGATACGGATATTGCTTTATCAATAACTGCGTCCATGTTGAAATAGGTATACTCAGCCAGACGCCCGCATAAGTAGAGATCTTCATATTTGCGACTCAATTTAAAATAATCCAGATATTTCTTTTTGCTAGACTCGGACTGAATAGGGTAGAAAGGAACCATATTACTTCCCGGTTGATAATTGATGGGATATTCCTTCAGTATGGTTGTCTCTTCGGGAACATCCTGTAATGTGATGTGCTTAAATTCGGTAATACGTGTAAAGTGCTCTTCGTTTGGATAATTTACGACCGGACCGGGTTGATAACAGTCTATATGATGATCCTCAAATCGAAGATCAAGGCTGCGATAGGGAAGAGACCCAAGGACAGAATCAAAAAGATCATCAATCGCACCGGAGTAACAAACCGGTCCGTCAAACGGGACTCCGTCCAGTAATATTTTATCCGCGTCGGCATGCAGACGAACACGGGAAAAAGCATCGGTATTCAAATTGATATGGATGTTCGCGTGATCAAGCATTTTCTCGAAAAGCGCCGTAAATCCGTACAAGGGCATCATCTGAATGGAGTCGGAGAAGTATCGGTCATCTATGCCGATAACAACAGGAACACGGTTAATTACGCTTTTGTCGATCATTTCAATCGGAATACCCCATTGCTTGCAAGTGTAATTCACAAAGACCTTTTCATAAATGAAACATCCGAGATTATAAATGTCAGGATCATTATTTCCGAGTAAATCAGATATTTGGACTCGATCTCTGCCGGGGAACGCAGCCAAAAGTGAGTTCTTGAGATACTCCGCTCTATTCGAGCTGAATAGTTCATCTATTGATGTAAAATTGAAGGGGATCGGAACGAGCTTACCGTCGATTTTTCCAAGCACCCGGTGAGAATACGGGTAAAAGCTGGAAAACTTAGACAGATATTCATATACGCGTTTGATATTGGTATGAAATAAATGCGGGCCGTATAAATGAACGCGCACCCCATTAGCTCTTTCATATTCGAACATATTTCCGCCGATATGGGCTCTCTTCTCGATGGCAGTTACCGAAAAACCGGCATCGGCCAGGGTTCTAGCGATCACACTGCCTGCAAAACCAAGCCCGATCACTAAGGCTTTCTTACTCATTGTGTTCCTCCGTGCCGGTTAATTTTATTAAGGATATTATACATATTTCATGACAAATTGTAAAAGGAATGCATATTTCATTCTATTTTGAAAACATATGATAAAATACGTAATGACAGTTCAAAAGACCAAGGAGATTTTGATTAAGATGAAAAAACACAGCCCGAAGAGCCGAAGATCAGCACTTAGACGACAGGGAACCATCATTTTCGCAATGATTGTCGCTGTATCTGTTTGCATATTTGTTATTCTGGGATTGATTATTGCGGACCAGCTGTCCGGCAAATCCGATGTCAGCAATACAAGTCTGAGTTCAGATATCCCCGGATCCGAAAGCATTTCGAGCCAACTTTCATCAGATACTGAAACGACATCCGCATCATCCACAGCGACACCGGAAACCTCCGCAGGTTCCATTGAAACGGGGGATCCAACCGTAACCACCCAAGATAACGGAACGACGTCAACGTTACCGAAAAATATAACCGGTCCCGACCTGACCGGATATGTGGTCGTTCTTGATCCCGGCCATCAGCAGAAACCCAACAGAGCTCAAGAGCCGTTGTCACCGACGATGTCCGGCTCAAAAGATAAAGTATCCTCAGGAACGCAAGGCGTCAAGACAGGAAGACCCGAATATGAAGTCAATCTGGAAATCGGACTATTGCTCCGGGATTATCTCGAAGAACTTGGATGTACGGTATATATGACTCGTACCGAAAATGATGTCGATATATCAAATATTGAGCGAGCAGAGTTTGCACTCAGCTACAGTCCGGATGTCTATATTCGTTTGCACTGTGACGGAAGCACTGATTCCAGCAGAAAGGGAATCGGCGTATTTGTAGCCAACACCGGGAAGCATGAGAAAAAACTGGAAGGATGGGCGGATCTTCTCGGCCAGGCGCTTTCGGATGCAACCGGTTCAACTTACCGCGGAAGTAACGCAAGCAGCCGGTATAGCGGACTCAACTGGGCTACGGATATTCCGAGTTTTCTTCTCGAGATGGGATATATGTCCAACGCGTCGGAGGATGTCTTGCTTTCTGATCCGGATTATCAGATCAAAATTTGCAAGGGAATAGCGGATTTTGTCAACCAGATGCCCATCAATCCGGATCGGGCGCAGGCTTCGGACTGACGCATATTTGATATACTCGCCCGAACGTCAGGCCTTGTCGGATCGGTACTTTTCCGGACCCTATTTCAGATAAAGTCCGTTATGGCAGCATATCGTATCTCCATAGACCGTGTAACGCCACTTCGCTTCTTCTTTTTCAAGAAAGATTTTGATCCCGTGATCCTTGATGTATGCATAACGGACTAACCCTTCTCCAATGCATTTTCAACCACTTATCACAAAACAGTGTTTGCAGCGCATAAAGCGGCTGCTTTTCGCGCTTATTGAGACATAATACTATTAAGAATTCAGCACCCATAAGTATTGAATATATTACGAATTAGCGCAATACTACTCAGCGAACTTTAGTTCCTGAAGCGGTAAAGAGTTGAAGAGGCATGCCACTGCTGACGAGGGCTATAAAATGGTCGCGAAGAAATGTCCCAATATCAACAGAGGGACGTATATAGAATCTGAATCTGTTGTCCGATATCTGTGAAATCCGTAAAATGGAAATGCCAAGCGGAGCCGACCGTTACGATCATATATGTCAAGAGCATTATCACGCAAGATATAAAAAGTGCGACCGAATCTTTGATGTGGAAATGGAGTTTATCGCGGATTTGGAAAATAATATAAAGGTTACTCACGGGTTCAGTTTACCGGACATGATATTTTTTCAAGGGTATCTCCCCCGAATGTAATACATGAAAAATAAGAAATCGAATGAAAACAGATTAACTCAGATATTGGCTCATACTGGATGTGAACGGTATATGGTTCGTTTTATCAACCTATTTGGCAGTTTTTTTACAGTCCTTTGAATTTATCAGCTTATAAAGAAGCTGATATAATTCTTGCGATTCCTCCTGGGACAATGGCAGGCAATGAACAATCTTACCAGGAACTTCGATCGCTCTGTCTTTTAACTGCTCGCCCTCGAGTGTCACATGAATATTGACAATACGTTCATCTGCTTCTGAACGAATGCGTCTGATATATCCCTTGATTTCAAGTCTTTTTAATAGTGGGGTTAGCGTACCGGAATCAAGGTATAAATAACAACCCAAATCCTTGACGCTTATCATTTTTTTATCCCACAAAACCATCATCGCAATATATTGAGTATAAGTCAGACCAACATCATCGAGAAACGGTTTATACTGGTTTATAATCTCTTTCGCTGCAACATAAAGGGGAAAGCACAGTTGGTTTTCGAGCTTTAAAGTTTCATAGTTCATTTCAGCAACGCCTCAATATCCTTTATCATATCTTTAGGTTCAACTGTCGGTTCATAGCGCCCAAAAACATTCCCTTCACGGTCAATCAAAAACTTAGTGAAGTTCCACTTGATTTGAGGATCAGCGTAATTCTTTTTGAATTTACCCTTGAGTATCAGTTCCATGGATTTAGCCTTTATTCCTTTCCCCAAACCTTCAAATTTCTTCTGGGACGTCAAATACTTATATAGCGGATGGGCTGTTTCGTCACGTACGTCAACTTTTTGGGACAACGGGAAATTAACACCGTAACGAACTGAGCAGAAGCTGGAAATTTCTTGCTCGCTTCCGGGTTCCTGCTCCATAAACTGATTGCAAGGAAAGCCGATTACCACTAAGCCTTGATCATGATAATGCTCATAAAGCTCCTGAAGTCCTTGATACTGCGGTGCAAAACCACATTTGCTGGCGGTGTTTACGATAATGAGAACTTTGCCTTTATATTCTGACATTTCCACAGTCTTTCCTTCTATGGATGTGTATTGGTAATCATATATAGACATAATGATGATTCCTCCTAAATGTATTTGTAACAATTAAATTGTGCAAAATCATTATACCAAATTGATTAGGAGTTGCAAAATGTTTTTCTGCACTTACTTTTGTCCAGCATTTATATAGGAATGTACAGACACATCCAGCAACACGCCGGATTTAAATTCCACAGCAAATTTTTCTTCAATATGCTGACTTTCTCAATCAGGTGCCGGACAAGTTGCTCGTCGTATTCGATCAGGGCGGTGGGTTGCCTCTTTCGGAATGTGCTCATGCCTGAAATCCGTTTTACGGATAATAATGAGTTTTGAAGAGCTATCTTGAGTATGTGTCCGTGGGTAAACCTCCACCAAATAAAAAGAGCCTTTCGGTAATTGCTTATGGTGGCCGCCTTTCGGGTGCTGACGCACCCTTTCGGCGCTTGGCATGCGCGAAGCGCATGCCTTGGGTAAACCTCCACCAAAAAAATAAGACCCTTTCGGGTCTTGCTTATGGTGGCCGCCTTTCGGGTGCTGACGCACCCTTTCGGCGCTTGGCATGCGCGAAGCGCATGCCTTGGGTAAACCTCCACCAAAAAAATAAGACCCTTTCGGGTCTTATTTTTTTGGAGAAGGACACGAGTTTGATACAAAATGCACCCGGCAGCCTTGTTCCCGTTTGTTCCGTTTGTTTTGTGCACACCTCCTCGTCTAATGTTCAACGATTTCAAGATAAGGGAGTGTACATTTTTGAAGGGTGTGCAATTATTTTTCCCAATTCTAAAATGTAACCATTTTATCGGCCCACTCCACCACTTTTAGAAAGTCTATCATAGTGGATAACGGACAGACTTCACTGCCATCCATATTCCGTGATTTTAGGCACGTTCCACAAGCGAGAATTTCTCCGCCGACCTCATGAAAGGCATCAACTTGAGCAGCCACGTCGAATTTATCGTAATGAAGATTTGGGATTTCAACCGCTTCTCCCATAAGGAAGACCTTTACTTCATGGCCGTTCTTTTTTGCGGTAACAGCAAAACGCATGGCGTTCCATGATTTCTCAAATTCTTTTGTCTCAATAATAATACCAAGTTTCATATAATAACCTCCTGTTAAATAAAAACGGTCTGTTAACTAAAAACTAAAAATGAGACTTGAAACGCCTCTGGTACAATGG
>CAZCTO010000019.1:0-44227 GCA_964501725.1 uncultured Oscillospiraceae bacterium
TTTTTCACGAGTATTACATTTTGCTCGAATTTGAACAAATGTTCTGTTTTCTACCCAAAAGCTATTGCAATCGGTAAAAGGATTGTATATTATGGGAATACAAACATATGTTCTTTTTCGGGAGGCAAGTATATGAGCTTGATTGCGATCTTACTGGGGTTAGGGATTTGCGGGTTTTTGGCTTGGTTTTTCGAGGCGATTCTCAGGGATATATGGGCGGATGAGGAATGCGAGTCGGAGGTTTATTACCTGCACAGTAAGCGGATCCGGAAAGACCCGCCCGCAGGTTCATATGCGTGTTCTGCTCCGGATGAGGTAATCGTGACGATGCACTCGGATGTTGCATGATCATTTGAGAGGCTCGTTGCAATTTTTCTGCGCTGGATGACGGACCGAAGCTTACACGCTCATCTTCCTGTATCTGAGGCGTTTTTAGAGCCGAAATACCTACGAGATCGCGAGAAATGACTTGTTTAGTAGGTATAGCCACTTTTTTGACCTGAAAACAAGAACAAACTATATACTGACGCAAGAGCAATGCACGAAATTCATAAAATGCTCCGGATCTGGCACAAATTGTCCGAAAAACGTTGTTTTTTCCATATGCCCTAAAGAACGTGACATTTGTCATGCGCAAAACACGCAGATGTCACGTTCCTTTTGCGTGTCCGGATGATACCTTTGTATGTAGATAAATGTGACCGGGTCGACGGGCGGCACGAAGTCTATGACTAGCCTGCCGGCCACAAAAACCCAAACGCAAGCTCATCGCAGAGGAGACAAATATGGAGAACATGGTTTCGGTAAGTAATCTGGTGAAAAATTACGGCGACGTGTGCGCCGTTGATAATCTTTCTTTTACGGTACAAAGGGGAGAGATTTTCGGGCTCTTGGGGCCCAACGGTGCCGGAAAATCGACGACTCTCAACGTCATTTCGACGCTGTGTGATTTTCAAAAAGGCGAAATCGTCATTGACGGGATGGATCTTAGAAAGCAGAGCATGGGCATCAAGAGAGTCATCGGGGTGGTCCCGCAGGACATCGCACTTTACAATCATTTGACCGCAATGGAGAACGTGAAGTTTTTCGCGTCGCTGTATGGTCTGCGAGGCAAGAAATTGACCGAAGCGGCCACCGAGGCGCTCGAATTTGTCGGCCTTTCCGATAAGCATAAGATGAAGACAAAGCAGATGTCCGGCGGTATGCGCCGGCGCCTGAACATTGCCTGCGGTATCGCGCACGGCCCGAGATTGATCGTGATGGACGAGCCGACGGTCGGCGTCGATGCGCAGTCCAGAGAGCATATTTTGCATTCGATCCGTGTGCTGCAGAGCCGCGGCGCCACGATCATTTATACGTCGCACTACATGCAGGAAGTCGAGGAAATCTGCGGGCGCATCGCGATCATCGACCATGGAAAAATGATCGCGCTCGGCACCAAGGACGAGCTGGTCTCGCTGGTCACAGACATCAAGACAGTCTTCGTGGCGGTAAAGCCCGGGGACGGTTTCCGTGCCGAAGAGCGGATCAAAGAACTCCGGTTGATGCCGGGCGTCAAGGCCGTCTCCATGGAGGAAAACGTATTTAGAATTGATATGTCCATCCAAGATGACGGTATTGCCAAGATCATCGAGCGAATCATCGCTATGGACGTTACGGTCGTTAGCATCAATTCGGAAGTGCCGAATCTGGATACCACCTTCCTGGCGCTGACCGGGCACGAATTGCGATAGGGGGCAAGAAGATGTTTGCCATTTTGAGAAAAGAAATTACCGAGTTTTTGCGCGAAAAAACAAACGTATTCTTCTACCTGCTTTTTCCGGCACTGCTGGTTTTCTTGCTGGGGAGTTTTCTGGGGAACCTGGATAAAGCGGAAGCGGTCATCGGGGATATCCAGGTACAATATGCTGTCGAAACCGGAGATCCGCAGACGGTAGCTTCCGTAGAAGCATTTATTGATGCAATAGTGGCCGACGGAACGATGTCGATGGAAAAGATCAGTGACGTAAAAGCCGGTAAAACCGCAGTGGCAAAAGGCGAAATTTCGGCGTTGATCGTCTTTGAGGAGCCGTTTGGTATCCAAATATGGGAGGGCAGCAATAAAGTAAATAATAGAGCGATCACGGCCGTGATGAAGGGGTTTGCGGAGACGAGTCAGTCGATTTCCGCCGTAGCGGTGATTGCGCCGGAGACGCTGGGACAACTGGAACCTATGGATCAAAACGCAGATCATGTCAGCCCGAAGGACCTGGGCGTGAACCGGACGATGCTCGATTATTATGCGATTGCCATGCTCATTATGCTCACGATGATGTGCTCCATGTCCGGAGCGTATGCGTTCACCCGGGAACGGGCTTCCAATACCCTGAATCGATTGATTCTGTCGCCGAAGAATCGTTGGGCACTCTATTTGCAGAAGATTTTCGGGACGATTCCGCAGATCATTTTGCAGACATCCGTCATGATGGTTGTGAGCGTGTTTGTTTTTGGTGCTCATTATGCCCGGGACTTCGGGGAAAATGCATTTTTGTTCCTGATGTACTTTGTGATCGCGCTGGCGCTCATATCGCTCGGTGCGCTGCTGGGCCTCTTTCTGAAGGCGGATCCGTCTGCGATCCTGCTGCCGCTTTTGTGGATCACGATGTTCTTTGGCGGGACATTTTCAAAGGACCTATATATAGAGAGTATCAGTCCCTATATGCCAAGTTACATTATAGCGGGCGCATCTTTTGACATCACATTGTTTGGCCGGTATGAGCAGGGGCTGAAGGTGACCGGTGCGGCCGGATTGATCCTCGCGATCACGCTGGTTGCCGGTGTTATCGTATTTAACCGGATGGAGGAACAACGATGAAAAACATTTTGCTCTTGATTCAAAACAGTATTCAAAGAAATAAAGTTGCGATATTTTCCGCCTGTTTATGTGCGACCAGCCTGTGTTTGCTGATGGCTCTTTTCGGAAACCCAATGCGTGAAACCGGGATTTCGCAAATCAAAATCGGTCTGATCGACCATGATCATACAGAGCTCTCGGCGAATTTTACGGGCTACCTGACCGATACCCTGAATATGGATCTGATCGAGGATCAAACGTATGACGAACTATCCAAAACGCTCATCAACAGAAAAATCTCCGTGATCGTCGAGGTGCCCGAAAATTTCGAAAATGCGGCGGTCAGCGGACAGCCTGAAGACCTGATCACCACTTCCTTGAGTGACTTTGAAAATGCCGCATTTGTGGATGCCTATTTGAACAGCTACATGAACAGTATCAGTATTTTAGGTGTAGGGGCCGCAGGCGATCGTGATGTCTTTCATGAGCTTCTTCTGGAATCCGAAACCCAGAGAATTTCCGTCGGAAACACAGCCGTTCCGAAGCTTGAAGGAGCACTTTCAGACGATGGGATGGTATTTATTAACGATTCGGCATATGCCCATGATTTCATACCCGCAATGGGATTCTACGTGATGTTCGGATATATTTTTGCGATCTCCATCGCGTTCATGGTATTCGACGAGAGAAGTAGCGGCATATTTAAACGCATTCAATCCACCCCGGTCACATCCGTGCAATACATTGTCGGGTCAACGCTTTTCGGGGTGATCAACGGACTACTCATCATCGGCCTGTTTTTCGCGTATTTGTTCTTGACCGGAACGAAAATCGGCCTCCCCTATGGGAATGTCATTCTTCTGATGGTTCTGATGATGCTTTATATGGTCGGTTTTTCGCTGATGCTCGCCCTTCTAATGAAAAGCAAAAGTGCCATACTTACGGTGATCTTCGCCTACAGCTCCGTTGCCAGCATGATCGGCGGCGCATGGTTCCCGATCAAATTCGGCCCGGAATTCCTGCAAAAAATTGCGAAAACGACACCCAATTACTGGTTTATGGACGCATTCAATAAGATGCAGGAAAATCAAGGCGCGAGCATTGGCTCGAACATCATTGTTCTGGTATTATTTATTGTATTAGTGTACCTTGTTTCCGCCATCCGGTTTACGCAGAACAAGAACGCATAAATGCCCCACGGAACTCCGTTCCCCAAATGACGGGAGAAGATATGGTTGATAAGACACTACTCTTCTTTCTGGTTAAGATTGCCGCGATCGGTTCGATTTTCATGATCGGCACGAGCGATGCAGATGTAGCGAAAAACGCTATATCCGCATTGGCGTTTGCTTGTGCCTGTCTCCTTCAGTTGCTCTTACATCGTGTGTGGAACAAGAATAATGTGTCTCTCGTGCTCATCACCGCAGCGCTTGCCGCATGCGTTTTTCTTGGAATGGGCGATTATTTTCCGCTCATATCGCTACTGCTGTACGAAGGGCTGGATCTTCTGATCAGCGAAAAGAGCAAACACATCCTTCTTCTGATCGTGCTCAGTCTCCTTTATTTCATCGCGGACCCGGAGCTTTTACTCGCTGTCATCGCTGCTGTG
This sequence comes from uncultured Oscillospiraceae bacterium, assembly GCA_964501725.1. GTDB lineage: Bacteria > Bacillota > Clostridia > Saccharofermentanales > Saccharofermentanaceae > CAZCTO01. The sequence goes on from CAZCTO010000019.1 coordinate 4,443, forward strand.
CTTATACTTTTCGCGATCTGCGGAACCTGGGCACTTGCGAAGATCGATTTCTACAGAAAGACCGTCGCTTCGCAGAAAGAGGAAATGGACGACCTGCGCGAAAAGCTCTCGGACAACAAGCGGCTCATCAAGACCCTCAAATATACCGCGTCACTTGAGGAGCGGAACCGGCTCGCGGCTCGCATCCACGACAAGGTCGGCCACGGAATTTCGGGGAGCATTATTATGCTCGAGGCGGCCCTTCTTACGATAAAGAAAGATCCCCTTCAGGCGGAGACGGCGATTCAGAAAGCAGTCGGCAACCTGCGCGAGGGCGTCGATGATATTCGCCTGTCGCTTCGCGAAGAGCGTCCGGAGCGAAGCGCACTCGGACTGAGCGAGATCAAGGCAACACTCCAGGAATTTGAGTCAGCGTACGGCATACAGACCGTTTTCAAGGCAAGCGGCCGCCTTGAAGCCATCGGCGGTGAGATCTGGTCATGCATCAGCGACAATCTGAACGAGGCGCTGACCAACACCATCAAACATTCCGGCGCATCCCTTTTCACGCTCGAAATATCCGCGATGAACAAAGCCATTAAGGTAGAATATAAGGACAACGGAAAGTCATCCGAAGGGTTCGAAAAAGGCCTGGGCCTTGAGGCCATCGAAGAGCGGACCATCAAAGCGAACGGCCGGTGCTTTTTCGAGAAGACCGGGACCGGATTTTCGATCACGAATGTTTTCACTTCCTAGAAGTGATGCAAGACCGAGGGAAAGGAGAGCCATATGATTACAATGATTCTTGCCGATGACGACGCGATCATTCGCGAGGGGCTCAAGATGATCATCGAGACCCAGCCGGATATCACCTTGGTCGGCATGGCCCGGGACGGCCGGGAAGCGGTCGATCTGTGCAGGCAGTTGCGCCCCGATGTGATCATGCTTGACATTCGGATGCCGGTTCTCGACGGGATCGACGCGGCGACACTGATCCTTACCGAAAAGCTCTCCGCGCCCCTTCTGCTCACGACCTTTGACGAGAGTGACCTCATCATGCGCGCACTCAAGGCCGGCGTGTTCGGATATATTCTCAAAAACAGCCCCGCAGAGCGGATCATGTCCGCGATCCGGACCATCGCGGCCGGCGGCACCGTTTTCGGCCAGGATATTCTCGGATATATCCGGGATCAAATCAGCCGGAAAACGACCGGTAACAGCGTCTTTGAACTGATGTCCGCCCGCGAAACGGAAGTGGTCGAGCTCATCGCCGAGGGCCTGTCCAACAAGGAAATCGCGGCGCGGCTCTTCATCTCCGACGGGACGGTCCGAAATCATATCAGCACGATCATGGAAAAAGCCGGTCTTGAACATCGCACGCAGATCGCGGTCAAGTATTTGAGTAGATAGGGCGGTGCGGAAAAATATAACTGCGCATTGCATGTGTGACCCGCAATGGTTGAATCCATAAGGCAGCAATCCTCTTCCCCGAAATCTTGCTCATTTGTCATGATTATTGTAAAATCATGTATTAGTTGTTTAATATTGACCCGTAGTTATATCGATCGCTTTTCAAAAATAAATCAGCATCGGACAGGAGCACATTATGAAACCATTGGGACTCAATGAAATCCGGGAAAAATATCTTTCTTTTTTTGAGGGGAAAGAGCATTTGCGGTTGCCTTCTTTTCCGCTGGTTCCGCTAAATGATCCGTCGGTGCTGCTGATCAATGCCGGAATGACGCCGCTGAAACCTTTTTTCACCGGGGCGCAGACGCCGCCCGCGCTAAGACTGACGACATGCCAGAAGTGCATTCGGACGCCGGATATTGAAAACGTCGGACAGACGGCACGGCACGGCACGTATTTTGAGATGCTCGGGAATTTTTCGTTCGGCGATTATTTTAAGAAAGAAGCGATTCCGTGGGCGTGGGAATTCTGCACGAAGGTGCTTGAGATGCCGGCAGAGCGCTTGTATCCGTCCGTTTACGAAGAGGACGACGAGGCGTTCGCGATTTGGCGCGACGATGTCGGGATTCCGGAAGAGCGGATCTCGCGACTCGGGAAGGCGGATAATTTCTGGGAGCATGGCACCGGCCCGTGCGGACCTTGTTCGGAGATTTATTTCGACCGCGGGGAATCATATGGCTGCGGGAAGCCGGACTGTAAGGTCGGCTGTGACTGCGACCGGTATGTTGAATTTTGGAACCTGGTTTTCACGCAGTTTAATCGCGAGGAAGACGGTACCTATATACCGCTTGCCAAGAAGAATATTGATACGGGCGGCGGCCTGGAGCGTTTTGCATGCCTCATGCAGGGCGTGGATAATTTGTTTGAGGTCGATACGATCCGGAGCATTCTGGATGCGGTTTGCGCCAAGGCAGGGGTACAGTACGGCAAGGATGCCAAGACGGATGTTGCGATCCGCGTCATTACGGATCATGCCAGATCGTCGACCATGATGATTTCCGATGGCGTGTTGCCGTCGAATGAAGGTCGCGGTTATGTTCTTCGCCGGTTGATGCGCCGTGCGTCACGTTACGGACGGATGCTGGGCATTAAGAGTCTTTTCCTGACCGGAATTGCCGATGTGGTGATTAATCAGAATAAGGATGCATATCCGGCGCTTTTCGAGAAGCGTGCATATATTATGACCGTGATTCAAAAAGAAGAGGAAGCCTTTGCGCGCACTGTCGAGCAGGGCTCGGTGATCCTTCAGGATATGATTACCGCGGAGAATGCAAAAAACAGCAAATTGCTAAGCGGGGAGCAGGTCTTCCGTCTGCACGATACCTATGGATTTCCGCTCGACCTCACCCGGGAAATCGCCGCCGATGCGGGGCTTTCGATCGATGAAGAGGGGTTCCGGGCGCAGATGAAGCTGCAAAAGGATTCCGCCCGCGCAGCTACCAAGGCAAAAACCGATTCGGCATGGGGTGGCAAAGCGCTGCCGGAAGAACTGCTTAGGGATACTACGGAGACCCGGTTTACCGGTTATGATTCACTCGAGTCCAAATCCGCGCTCCTCTATCTGCTTAAAGAAGATGAGGAGGGCTCGCTTCAAATCGTGCCCGAGGCGTTTACAGGCGATCGCGTGATTGCGATTTTTCGAGAGACGCCTTTTTATGCCACATCCGGCGGTCAGATGACCGATACCGGGGTTATTCACGCTACGGATGGTGGCGCTGAGGTGACCGGTGTCGAGAAGGACTCCTCCGGGAAATTTCTCCACGCCATCACGATTACATCCGGCAAAATCGATTCGGGAGAGTCGGTAACACTTTCCGTAAATAAACAAAGACGTCTGGCGACAGCGCGCAATCATACCTCGACGCATATTCTTCAGAAGGCCCTTCGCACGGTGCTCGGCGACCATGTCGAGCAATCCGGATCGATGGTTTCCGAAGATCGTTTGCGCTTCGATTTCACGCATTTTCAGCCGCTGACCGACGGCGAAATCGCAAAGATCGAGGCTATCATCAATGATGTTATTTTGCGGGACCTGCCTGTGACCACGCGTGTCATGAGTCAGGCGGACGCGCGTGCAAGCGGCGCGATGGCGCTTTTCGGTGAAAAATATTCCGACGAGGTCCGCGTGATCACCGTCGGAGACAGTGCAAATGCATTTTCTCTCGAGCTATGCGGAGGCACGCACCTTTCCCATACGAGCCAGGCCGCACAACTCCGAATTCTGTCGGAGACCGGCGTGGCGTCGGGGATTCGCAGAATCGAGGCGGTTACCGGCCGCGCGGCATTAGAGCTGGCACTCAATGACAATCAATTACTCGAAGAGGCTTGCGGATTATTGAAGGTTGGTAAGGATCAACTTTCAAGAAGAATCAAAGCATGTCTCGCAGAGATTAAAACAGTCGAGAAAGAACTGGCGTCGGTCCGTTCCCAGCAGACCGGAAATGCCGCCGAAGCACTTGTCCGGGACGCTATGATCATTAATGACGTCGCGGTGGTGGTTGCCGAAATCGATGCGGACGACGGCGATGCGCTTCGTTCCGCCGCGGACCAGATTCGCGACCGCCTCCCTTGCGGAGTGGTTCTTCTGGCATCCCGCAAAGGCGGCAAGCTTCTGTTTGTCGCGATGGCAAGCGATGCTGCGGTTAAGAAGGGAATTCACGCCGGGAATATCATTCGCGAGACGGCAGTTGTTGCCGGCGGCGGTGGCGGCGGGCGCCCGGACATGGCACAGGCGGGCGGCAAAAACACCGAACTTCTGCCTGCGGCGCTGGAAGCAGGTAAACGTGCCATTCAAAAACAACTCGGAGACTGATTCATTATAGAAGAGAATTTTGGGCCGGGAACTAAAAAGAGAGTTGCGATAGGAGGGGGAGACTATGTGCCTTTTTTGCAAGATTATTCATGGTGAGATTCCGTCAACCGTTGTCTATGAAGACGATAATTTATTCTGCTTCAAAGATATTAAACCGGTAGCGCCGGTTCATGTGCTGATTGTGCCCAAGACTCACTTCGATGATATCCTCGCGCTTTCCGAAAGTGCCGAGGGCAGAAAAATTTATGAGGATGTCCTGATGGCGCTTCCCAAAATCGCTGAAATCACCGGGACTTCAGAAGGTTTCCGGTTCATCAATAACTGCCGTGAAGACGGCGGTCAATCGGTCATGCACGTCCATTTTCACCTCATCGGCGGAAGAAAACTCGGAGAAAAAATTCTTTAGGAGGACATGATCGATGCCTGTATCTTACAAGTGTCCAAACTGTGCGTCCAATCTGCTTTTCGATCCGGATGCACGGAAGATGGTCTGCGGGTTTTGTGGTACAAAGCTGAACCCGACCGATGTTGCCTTAAGTGACAGTGAAGATGAAGGTTACTATATCGGCGAACACTGGCAGGAGGAAACCAATTCATATTCCTGCAACAACTGCGGCGCGCAAGTACTTTCCGGAGAATCGATGACCGCCACTTTCTGCGCGTATTGCGGCTCTCCCGCCATCATCATGGAGCGTATTTCAGGAGGTGCCAAGCCGGTCAGAATCATTCCGTTCACCTTCGGACGCGAGGAGACAGAGAAAGAATTCCTGAAGTGGTGTTCCGGGAAGAAACTGCTTCCCCGTAAATTCACCTCTAAGGAGAACATCGGCAAGTTGACCGGCATGTATGTGCCCTTCTGGCTTTTCGATTATGCGGTCGACGTGAACGTATGGCGGGACATGGTTTATATCGAGAAGCATGATCAAGGGCTGTCTAGTGTCGGGAATTTGGCTGCCCAGAAAAGCGGACTCTTAATCTGGGAGAAAGTTCCGATCGTTGGATCCAGTAAAATGGACCACAGCCTGATGCAGTTGATTGAGCCCTATAATTATTCGCAGTTGAGAGCCTTTGATATGACTTATCTCTCCGGCTTTTTTGCGGAGCGTTATGATGTTCCGAAACAGTTACTCAATAACCGGATCAAAGGGCGGGTCAAGCAGTTCGTTCAGGAAGCGGTAATCGATGAACAGGACCCGACCCGGTTGGAGACGAATTTTTCTGACCTCAGTATTTACCATCCGCCTGTCGCAGAATATGTCATGATGCCTGTCTGGTTTATGAACTATAAGTATTTGGGCAAAACGTACAGCTTCCTGCTCAACGGACAGACCGGAAAGGTTGCCGGTGAATTTCCGATCAGTTGGGCTAAAGTCGGGCTGATTGCACTGGGGGCTTATGCCGTGCTGGCATCGCTTTTCTACTTCTTGGGAGGGCTTATGCTATGAAGCCGATATTAACCAAAAGGAACGCCAAAATCATTCGTTTTATTTTACGCTTGTTGGGTGCGCTGATTGCGAATATAGTGATCATATTCTTTATGCTTGTTGCGCAGGAACCCAGTTTTCTAAGAATTTTCTTTGTAAAAGATTCCCCGTTCAGATCAATGAAATTCCCGTCCGTGGTACTGCTGTTTTTTGCTTATTTTGTTCGTTACCTTGCGGCGATCATTATCGTTGCCGTTCTCGTTTACTATCTTATCCGTAAACATAAAGAAGAGAATACGGTTCGTTATGACACATATGTCGACACCGAGCTTTTATCCAAATTTAACGTCCTTCGCTCGGGCGTTACCCCGGAGGACCGCATTTACTTTGAGGCACAACGAAACATCGAAAAGAAAATGAAGGAACAAGGCAACAATTATCAAGTCGCACAATCCGGAGCCGCGATTTACTCGGACTCCGATGAACTGAGAGAGCAAATCCCTGTACCGGCTACCGGATCGCCCGAGGATTTTAATCCCGAAATGAACCCGGAAGCACCGATTCCCAGCTACAAAAACACACGCAACGGTGAGTCGGCTGATCCCTTAGCGGATATCCCCGAATTTGATCCGACCGGGCCGGATCCGTTTAAATAGAAGGCGGTCACTTATTGACGCACGATTCGGATCAATGTATAATACCAACGTTACCGATCAGATGAATTCGTTTCATCGTAGGGTAATCAATCATCGATTTTTCGCACGGAGGGAGGGATAGAAGTGTCTGAAATCAGAATCAAGGAAAACGAGTCCCTTGACAGTGCGTTGCGGCGTTTTAAGCGTTCATGCGCAAGATCCGGAGTTCTTGCAGAAGTACGGAAGAGAGAGCATTACGAGAAGCCGTCCGTCAAGCGCAAGAAGAAGTCCGAAGCGGCAAGAAAGCGCAAGCGCTGATCTTACGGATCCGATGAGACCCGATGCGTTTGCGTCGGGTCTTTTTTTAATGACATACATGAACTGACAAAAGGAGACTGCCTTTGCGACTGATTGAGAAGAAATGGGTCATTCCGCCGGATGAGCCGGAGGATGTTTCTGATCTGCCGATGAGCAAGCGACTTTTGTTTGCGCGCGGTTTTTCGGATGGCGAAGAGATGACCGCGTTTCTTACCGATATAAAAGAAGTCCGACATGACCCTTTCCTGCTTCCGGACATGAAGGAAGCCTGCGAGAGAATTTTGCGCGCCATAGAGGATAACGAACGTATTCTGATTTACGGCGATTATGATGCCGACGGGATTACCGCAACGTCGATTTTGACGCTTTTCCTTAGAAAAATTAACGCGGACGTCGAATACATGATTCCCGACCGGGTGACGGAGGGTTACGGTATTTCAGAAGTGATGATCGAAGAGATCAAGCTTCTGAACCCGTCATTGATTGTTTCCGTCGATTGCGCGGTCGCTAATATTGATGAGATTGCCCAACTTGGGGCGATGGGCATTGATGTTGTGGTTACGGATCATCACGAAGTGAAGTCCGAATTGCCGGATGCGGTCGCGGTGGTTTGCGCGAAGAGACCGGACAGCGAGTATCCTTTTTCGCAGCTGTGCGGCGCCGGTGTAGCCCTTAAACTGGTCCAGGCACTTTGCGAACTGCTACCCGACACAACTAATAAGAATACATGGAAAGAGTATCTCGACATTGCCGCGATCGGTACGATTGCGGATGTTGTTCCGCTCATTGATGAGAACCGGAGCATTGTTAAACAAGGTCTGGCGATGCTCTGCCAGCGGCGCAGGCTCGGGATTCAGGCGCTGTATGATTTATCTGTTCAAGGCGAGGAGACTTTTTCATCGGCACTCGTCAGCTTTTCGATCGTTCCGAAAATTAACGCGGCCGGCCGTATGGGAGACGCCAAAAGGGCAGTAGAACTTCTGATGACAAATGATCCGCAACGAGCGAAGGAACTATCCCAGGAACTCGTTGATGACAATATCCGGAGACAGGAAATCGAAAGTGTCATCTTAAGCGAAGCCATTGTTCAGATTGAGAGCGGACTTCAGATGTCCAAGACCTATCTGGAGTGCAAAAGCCCGATCATCGTCAAGGGCAAAGACTGGCATTCCGGTATTGTCGGAATCGTCGCCTCCCGAATTGTGAACGCATATCATCGGTCTGCGATCGTTCTAACGGAGCAGTCCGGTCAACCGGGCATGCTGAAGGGCTCTGCAAGGGCCGCAGCCGGTTATAACATCCTGAATGCGATTCTATTCGCACAGGAGCATGTGACGCAGTATGGAGGCCATCCGGGGGCTGCAGGGATAACCATCCGGAATGAGGACTATGAGCCTTTCCGCGCTAAGGTCCAAGAGTACGGCAGAAACGTAATTCCCGAGGTGGGTGAGCCTGTCATCAGCATTGATGCGGTTCTTACACCCAAGGAACTCACCCTGTCTACATGGCGGGAACTGCACGCGCTTGAACCATACGGCGAAGGGAATCGGGAGCCCCGGTTTCTGGTTCGTAACGCGGTGATCGTCGATACTGTCAGTTGCGGCAAGGGAAAACACCTCCGTTATGTGTTTGGATTTAACGTGGGTACCGGTGAGGAAACCGCCTGCGATGCCATCGCGTTCGGATTCGGTCACTTAGAGGACCTTTTCAGGCCGGGTGATCCGGTGGATGTTGTATTTGAACTCCGTTCCAACACATGGAAAAACAAAGAATCCCTTTCATTGCAGGTAGTGGATATTCATTTTGTGAAGACCGGAAAACTTTTGCAGGACAGCCCGGACATTCTCGAAAAGCTATACGTCAACCGGCTTCCGGTCAAGCAGATTGCCGCGCTTGCCAAGGTCCCCGCGGAAGAATTGCTGCCAAGCAAAGAAGATATCAAGATGACATATCAGTTTATTAAGACCCATTGCGGAGAAGGACTTTCTGTTTGTGATCTGCCGCTTCTGGCCGGATGTATAAGGGGAAATTACGGCACCCAAATGAATACATTTGCGCTTGCCAGGATATTGGATATTTTCAGCGAAGCCGGCCTTGTTTCCGTTGTCTCCCGGGAAGGAGTACGTGTTTGTTTTCACTTGTTATTTGTCGAGGGTAAAGTTAAACTGGAAAATACAAATACGTTCCGTTCTTTATTCGAGCAGGGAGGCTGACCGTCATGAGCCCCGACAAAAGTAAGAATGCGGGTCTGGAAGCCGAAGAAAATGAAAAAAGGCTGAGGATCGAGCTTTTCGAGAAGAGTCTTCGAGACTTTACGTTTCCTGCGGATATCGAACCCTCAATTCTGGATTCGCTCGAAGAAATCATCACAAGGTACAAGAATTACACAGACGGCAGCGATGCGGAGAAGCTCCGCAATGCGTTTGTCTTTGCGTATAACGCTCACGGTGCCCAACTGAGGCTGACCGGAGAACCATATATTATCCATCCGCTTGCGACCACCGAGATCCTTACGGAGCTCGAAGTCGATATGGATACACTTACCGCCGCCATGCTTCATGACACCGTCGAAGACACCGAGGTCAGTTTGGCGCTGATCGAGGAATTATTCGGGGCAGATGTTTCTCTTCTGGTGGACGGCGTCACTAAGCTCGGTAAAATTCCCTATTCCTCCAAAGAGGAGAATCAGGCGGAGAACATGCGAAAGATGTTTCTCGCCATGGCTAAGGATATCCGGGTGGTTCTCATCAAGCTCGCCGACCGCCTCCATAACATGCGAACCATGAAGCATCTTTCCCCCGACAAACAGCTCGAAAAGGCGCTCGAGACGCGCGACATCTACGCTCCGTTGGCTCATCGTCTGGGTATTTATAAAATTAAGTGGGAGCTCGAGGATTTGAGTCTCCGTTATATCGACAAGGATGCCTATTACGAACTCGTCGGTGCGATCTCGCAGAAAAGATCCGAACGCGAAGTATTCCTTCAAGAGGTTGTTACCGAACTTCAAACACGAATTACCGCGATGGGTATCCGGGCGGAAATTGAAGGCAGACCGAAACATTTTTACAGCATTTACAACAAGATGAAATCCCAGAATAAGAATCTCGATCAGATCTTTGATCTGTTTGCCTGCCGGATTATTGTCGATACGGTATCGGACTGTTATGCGGTTCTCGGCCTGGTTCACGAAATCTATTATCCGATGCCCGGAAGGTTTAAAGATTATATCGCGATGCCCAAGCCGAACATGTACCAGTCGCTTCATACGACTGTGATCGGGCGCAAAGGAACTCCCTTCGAAGTCCAGATCCGGACTATGGCGATGCACCGGACAGCGGAATACGGAATTGCCGCACACTGGAGATACAAGGACGGAATGACCGGGAATAAGCCTATGGGCGATACGATTGATATGAAGATGACGTGGCTTCGTCAACTCCTCGATTGGCAGGGGGACTCAAAGGACGCGGAAGAGTACCTTGATTCGCTGAAGACCGGACTCATCGCTGAGGAAGTCTTTGTATTCACACCCAAAGGAGACGTCATATCACTTCCGAAACATTCCGTTCCGATCGATTTTGCTTACAACATACACAGCGGCGTCGGAAATCGTATGTACGGAGCGAAGGTCAACGGGCGAATCGTCCCGCTTTCCTATGAACTGCAAAACGGTGATATCGTAGAAATTCTCGCCTCTGAAAAAGTTCACGGTCCTTCGAGAGACTGGTTGAAGATGGTTAAAAGCGCCTCCGCGCGGTCTAAGATCAACCAATGGTTCAAGAAGGAAATGCGCGAGGAAAACATTACTCACGGCAAGGAAATCATTGAACGGGACATCAAGAAGTCAGGCTTTTTGCCGTCACAGCTTTTGAAGCCGGAGTGTCTGGAAGTCGCATTGCGGAAATTTTCGTTCAGCACTGTCGAGGATATGTACGCGGCCGTCGGATACGGAGGTATTCCGGCATCGAAAATCATCGGGAAGATTAAGGACGAGCATATTAAATCCCTGCCGGAAGAGGAAAGGTTTGCACTCGGATACCGGGTGACCTCCGCCGGACAGGTGGTATATTCACCGATTCAGGCAAATATCGCCGATGCCGGATCGATTACACCGGTCAAGTCCGGGACGAAGGGTTCCAGGCGCAGCAGGCGGAATGAAACCGGCGTTATCGTGAAGGGAATCGAAAACTGTCTCGTTCACCTGTCCCGTTGCTGCAGCCCGATGCCCGGCGACTCGATTATCGGATTTGTAACCCGCGGCAACGGTGTCGGTGTTCATCGGACCGACTGCCCCAACATTCGAAACATTCTTAAGAATTCCGGAGAGAGCGGCAGAGATGCCGAAAAGGCATCCCGCCTCATTGATGTGTACTGGGATGACCGGGGAGAGGACGAAAGCTTCCAGGTGGAAGTATCCATCCTCTCACATGACCGACAGCACCTGCTCGCGGATGTATCCAATGCTATTTCCGAAGAAAAGGTGTCCATAATATCCGCGCAACTCAAAGCGATGAAGGACGTCACCGCGAACATCGTAATGACCTTTGAGGTCAAGAGCCAGAGCCAGTACGACCGCGTGGTCGGCAGGCTCAAGGCGATCCGTGACGTCATCGAGGTCAGAAGAGGACATTAAACCTCCGTAAGTGAAATGAGTATCATCGGTCTCCGCTTGGTTCTCTCGAAAAGAAAGCTCTTCAGATAATCCCGCATTTGCCCGGAACTCGAAGTCCCGGAAAGCGTACGTCCCTGACGGGCGCTTTTTTCGATGTATACGACAAGCTTCTCCGAGCACTCGCGAAGAACCTCTTCGGCCTCGCTCGCATAAAGGAAACCCATCGCCTGAATGACCGGAGGGGTCAGCAGCAAGCCGCTGGATTTGGATGCCGTAAGCGCTACGGAAACAACACCGTCGTCGGCGAGAAGTTTGCGATCGCGCAGTACGCGATTGTCCAGATCTCCGATGCCCGAGCCGTCGATCAGGACCGGTGCCGCGTTGACGTAGCCATTGACTCGCGCCGCGTCCGCACGTAATTCCAGAATGTCCCCGTTATTTAAAATGAAGATATTATCCCCGGATTGCCCGATTGTCCTGGCGAGTTCGGCATGGCGAAAAAGCATCCGGTACTCCCCGTGAACCGGTATAAAGAATTTCGGCTTCAGGAGCTGGTGAATCAGCATAAGCTCGTTTCGATACGCGTGTCCGGATACGTGAACATCGGCGAGAGACTCATAGATGACATGCGCGCCGCGGCGGAATAATTCGTTGATGACCTTGTAGATCGGCTTCTCGTTCCCGGGGATCGGGTGCGCCGAAAGGATAACCGTGTCACCTTGATGAATCTCAACCACACGGTGCGAAGCAAAAGCCATACGGGAGAGCGCGGATAACGGCTCAGCCTGACTCCCGGTCGTCAGGATGACGATTTGATCCTGACTATACTGGTCAATCTCGCTGATGTCGATCAGTGTTTCCGGTTTCATTTGAATATATCCGAGAGAGTTTGCCGCCGAGAAAACATTGAGCATGCTTCGCCCGATGAGCGCCACTTTGCGGTTGTACATCTCCGCTGCGGTAAATATCTGCTGCATCCGGTGGACATGGCTCGAAAAAGTAGCAACAATAATTCGCCCTTTCGTGTTTTGAAAAATCCGCTGGAACGATTCTCCGACTTGCATTTCGGATGGCGAAGAGCCCGGTATTTCAACGTTTGTGCTCTCGCACATCAGCAACAGTACTTTCTCATGTCCGTACTCTGCCAGACGTTGCAGATCAATGGGTTCACCGTTAATCGGGGTGAAGTCGACTTTGAAGTCACCGGTGTGGATTACATTTCCAACCGGTGTTCTTATCGCGATCATAAACGCATCCGCAATACTGTGATTGACACGAATGAATTCGACGGTGAAGGAGGCACATGCCTTGATCACGTCTCCCGCCATGCAATCCTTAAGCTCAATGCCCTTGAGATTGCCCTTTTCGGCAAGCTTCCTGCGAATCAGTTCATTGGTCAGCTTTCCGCCGTAAACGGTGCATTTCATTTCACTCAGAAGATAGGGAAGGGAGCCGATATGATCCTCGTGTCCGTGCGTCAGAAAAATGCCGCGGACGCGCCCTTTGTTTTCGAGAACATAGGAGAAGTCCTGAATGACCGCATCAACACCGGGCATATCCTCCTCGGGAAAAGCCATACCGCAGTCAATAATGATAATGTCGTTTCCGAATTCCAGCAGCGTCATGTTTTTGCCGATTTCGCCGAGGCCGCCGAGCGGAATCACTTTAAGCGCGGGACCGCTGCCGGAAAATTCATGTTTCTTGCTTTTCTTTCCGGTTACCTGTTCGACAATGTTGGGAACGCGCGGAGGCATCTTGTTCTTCTGCTGAGGAACCGTTCCGGGCGGTGTCGGATAGGCCTGCTTGTTTTTTTTCGTCGAAGCGGGGGTAATTTCCATCGTGGTATGACGGGGAAGTTTGACCTTGTTTTCGAACTCGGGCGCAAACGCTGATCCGGGCGGAACAGCGCCTCCCTTTTTCTTTTTGGAGCTACTCATAAAAATCATTATCCTTTCGTTGTTTGGTCATAAAAAACCGCCCACTGCGCATTATCCGGCGCCCCGGACGGGTTAAATCGGTTTCAAAAAGAGATACTAAAGAGGCCAGTGTGTGTGGGTAGTGTGTCAGGGGTGACATGTCGGACAGAGGGGTCGGTGCAAAAAAGTAGACATGAGTCATAAATTCACGCGTATCGCGTTAATCATCCATAGCAGAAATAGTTCCCGGCGCATTCACCGTATTGTCTGGCAGGGTCTGAATAAGCATAATATCTACTTCTGAAATAAATAACATTTGTCGGAATGGTAGTGCAGGGATATGCTTCCAAAATAGCTTTCCTTGATGAGGCTGTGCCGGTTGTATTATCATCAACTGTAGAAAACTGGCCCGGCCTTGTCAATACGCCGTAAACGCCGCTTCCCCAGGTGCCGTAGTTGACTCTGTTCCAAATAACTTGAGCAACCCAGACCTGACAAGTGTAGTTATGGCTTTCTGCTTCAACCACCTTCGCCATGAGTTCAAAATCATCCACCGAGAGACCTACAGCCGCTGCCATCTCCGAAATTTCGGTTGGAACCGGAGTGGGCTTCGGAGTCGGTTTTGCAGTAGGCTTCGGGGTGGGTTTCGGGGTGGGAGTTGCCGGAGCCGTCGAAGTACAAAGCTTGGCAAGGATATAGGTATCCTTGACGGTCCTGTACCATCCGTTTGAGGTCACTGCCGTAATCTCAATTTCGCTTCCGGCAGATAAAGTCTTTACGATTTCGAAGTCCGTCCCCGGACCGGATCGGACATTGATGTTGCCGGTTGCGTAGTAGGTACCGGTCTTTGCCGTCTCGGGAACGGCGGTGGAAAGAAAATCCGAGATGACGTATTTGCCTTCACCCAGCTTCTTCCACCCATTACTGGTGGATGCTATAACGGTAACGGTATCCCCGCGCGCAAAGGTGCCAATGCTCTCATATTCAGTGCCGGGACCGGACCGCAAATTGATCTTAGCGGTTACATAATACGTTGCCGACTCTTCGGTCTCGGTAATCGGGGGCACCGTCGACTCAGGCACTTGTGTATCGGTGGGCTCCGCTCCGGTGGTTTCAGTTGCGGTGGTTTCCGCCCCGGTCGGTTCCGTACCCGCAGTTGTTGTTGCGACGGTTTCTTCCGCGCGATCCACAAGGGACGGGACAGTTTGATCTCCGTCGATGCTCGCCAGCATGTCGGTAGTGGGTGCCGTCTGAGATGAACCGGTCTGAGAAGCAGCCTTATTGCCCGACAAAGCGGACTCGGCGCCCATAATGCATACCAAGACAACCGCAATCAAAAGCCCTGAACCTAATGCGGTTCGAAGACCTTCTCCTTTACTTCTGCTTTGCTTTGGCAGTCCGATAAACTTCATAAATCCTTCTCTGACTTGATATCGATTCCGTTACTGCCGGAATCGTCCAACAGATTGGGGGCGTATTTTCAAACCGATTATACCACAAAACTCTCAAATGCAAAATTATGCCTATTTTCGGTTCCGATACGCGTTGATCCGCTCACGTATGGACAGCCTGTCATTCTTGTTCATACGCATTTTGGGAAAGGCATTGAGGATGCGTCGCATCTTGCTGAAAAAACGCCGCACCTTTTCTTCCTGCTGACTCAAAAGCGCACGTAAATCTTCTTCCAATTTGGCTCTTTTTTCTTCTGCGGCTTCCAGCAAATCCGTTCTCAGCTTGTCAATTCGCTCCGCAAGAGCCGTAAGAGAAAGCAGCTCCCGATTGAACACCATTGTGTACCGCACAGAGTACATAAGATCCAGCAAAACAGAAATAAGGATGACGATGGTGGCTGTAAGCAAGATTTTCCCGCTCAAAGCCTCCACAACCGATTGAAATGCCGGATGCACGAGGTACACAAGAATCAGGCACAAAATGCCCCAGAAGAGGCTGTATATGAGGTTAACCCGTCCGTTGAGATTATAACGATAGGTGGAATAATCCCAGAAACTCTTCTTGAAAACCTTTTCGAGCAGGAAACTGACAAAATACTCCAGAGCCGTCATCAGAATGACCCCAAAGACATAAACCAGGACGACATTCTCCGCAAACGGATGCAATAAAAGCAACACCAGAAGCGACCCGAAGCCGTAGATCGGACATATCGGTCCGGCCAGAAAGCCTCTCCAAATGAATTTGCGGCCGCGCAACGAACAAAATAAAGTTTCGACAACCCAGCCCAGAAAACTGTAGATGGTGAAGTACAGAACCATTTGATAAAAAATCATCATCCGCGTAATTTGCTCCTGTGTCCGGCAGGATTGAACGAAGGATTAACCTATCGTATATTATAACCGTGATACGAAGTCGTGGCAAAGATTTATGATTTGTTTTGGTATTCCGGTTTCCATTTTTGAAGATAACCGTTAAAATGCAATATCAGTGAGGCAGATTTTCTCTTAAATTTGTTAAAATATTTATGGAAAAGTAGTGCTTCCTTTTTCAATATAGGTTATGCTGTTTGTATAACAGACAAACTTGTACAGAATACAAACAAAATGCGTTGAGGTGACTGAATTCATGTTTGTGCCGGGGAAATGGTGTGAAGAAATTCATGTAAGAGATTTCATCTCGCGAAATTACACGCCTTATGACGGTGACGAGTCTTTTTTGTCTGCACCCACGGAGGATACACTGCGACTTTGGAAGCAAGTGCTTGAGTGGAAGGACAAAGAGAAGAAAGCAGGCGGTGTCCTGGATGTGGATGCAAAGACAGTATCCACGATTAATTCGCATGCGCCGGGATATATTGATCAGGATCTCGAGAAGATCGTCGGCCTTCAAACAGACAGTCCCCTGAGACGGGCCATCATGCCTTTCGGAGGCATCCGTCTGGTGAAGACGTCGCTCAATGCGTACGGATACCAGATGGACCCCGACATTGAAAGAATATTCAAGTACCGGAAAACTCATAACGACGGCGTTTTTGATGCTTATACGCCCGAGATGCAACGCGCCCGCCACGCCGGGCTGGTTACCGGCCTTCCCGATGCCTACGGACGGGGAAGAATCATCGGTGACTATCGCAGAGTACCTCTTTACGGGACGGCGTTTCTGATCGCACAGAAGCGGAAAGCCAAGGATTCCTGTATTCCGGATGTGATTGATACAGACGCGATCCGTGAGCGTGAGGAAATATCCGATCAGGTTCGCGGCCTCTATGAATTAACAAAGATGGCTCAGAGTTACGGGTTTGATATTTCACGTGCGGCCAGAAATTTTAAGGAAGCCGTTCAGTGGCTTTACTTTGCATACCTTGGTGCGGTTAAGGAGCAAAACGGCGCAGCGATGTCGCTGGGTCGGGTTTCGACGTTCCTCGATATATACGCGGAAAAAGATCTCGCTGAGGGATTGATCACCGAGTCCGAGATTCAGGAGATTGTGGATCATTTTGTTATGAAGTTGCGCATGGTTCGTTTTTTGCGTACACCGGCATATGATGAACTCTTTTCGGGCGATCCGACTTGGGTCACTGAGGCCATTGCGGGTATTAATCTCGAAGGCAGACACATGGTGACCAAGATGTCCTATCGCTTTCTTCATACACTTTCCAATCTCGGCCCCGCACCGGAGCCGAACATGACTGTGCTTTGGAGTCCGAAGCTGCCCGAGGCTTTCAAACGCTACTGCGCGAAAAAATCAATAGACACTTCATCCATCCAGTATGAGAATGACGACCTTATGCGCGAAAAATTCGGCGATGACTATGCCATTGCCTGCTGTGTGTCCGCGATGAAGGTTGGTAAACAGATGCAGTTTTTCGGTGCGCGAGCCAATCTTGCCAAGCTGCTCCTTTACGCGATTAACGGCGGTTGTGATGAAAATACAGGTGAGCAGATCGGTCCGGTTCGCGAGCCCCTGAAATCGGAGTATCTGGACTTTGAGCAGGTCATGACGCGTTTTGATGAGATGATGGCGTGGCTTTGCAAGCTCTATATTAATACCCTCAATGTCATTCATTACATGCACGATAAATACTGCTTTGAGAAACTCGAAATGGCGCTTCATGACGAGAATGTTATCCGGACCATGGCCTGCGGCATGGCGGGGCTTTCGGTGGTCGCGGACAGTTTGAGCGCGATCAAGTACTCGCGTGTAAAGGCGATCCGGAACGCCCAGGGACTTGCGGTGGATTTTGAAGTGAACGGCGAGTATCCGGCTTTTGGAAACGATGATCCCAGGGTCGACAGGATGGCCGCCGACATCGTCAAGAAATTTATGACCGAGCTGAAGAAGCATAAGACGTATCGTAACGCGAAGCCGACGCTTTCGATTCTGACCATCACTTCCAATGTCGTATACGGAAAGAAGACCGGTTCGACCCCGGACGGAAGAAAAGAAGGCGCTCCTTTTGCACCGGGAGCCAACCCGATGCATGGCCGGGACTCCAAAGGCGCGGTTTCATCCATGCGTTCAGTCGCCCAGCTTCCTTATGATTACAGCGAAGACGGTATTTCATATACCTTTTCAATTCTTCCGGCCACACTTGGCCCGACGGAACAAGACAGAGAGCAGAACCTTTACTCCTTGCTCGACGGATATTTTACGGACGGCGGACACCATATCAACGTGAATGTCATTCAGCGTAAGATTCTGCTGGATGCGATGGCGCATCCGGAGAATTATCCGCAACTGACAATCCGGGTATCCGGGTATGCGGTTCATTTTGTGCAGCTGACACACGAGCAGCAGCTCGAAGTGATAAGGCGGACCGTTCATGCAAAAATGTAATTCGGTTTTCGGGCGTGTCCATTCCGTGGAGTCGCTCGGAGCTTTGGAAGGGCCGGGTCTCCGGTTTGTCGTTTTTCTCCAGGGATGTCCGATACGCTGCGCATATTGCCACAATCCGGATACGTGGGATATGAGCAATGGAAAGCTGATTTCCGCAAAAGATCAAGTGGAGGAGATTCTGCGTTACAAGAATTACCTCTCCGGCGGCGTGACCCTCTCCGGCGGCGAACCGCTTGCACAGGCAGAATTTGTTTGTTCCCTGATCAATGAATGTCATCTCCATCATCTGCATACGGCTATCGATACTTCCGGTGCCGTGCCGCTTTCCGAATGCAAAAATGCGGTCACAGCCGCGGATTTGATTTTGTTGGATATTAAATCCTTTGATCAGGATAAGGGGCAAAAGCTCTGCGGAATCGACATGAACCAGGCATGGAACCTTCTCGATTATTGCCAATCGATCGGTAAACCGGTCTGGATCAGGCATGTTCTTGTTCCCGGGATAACCGTTATGGAGAAGAATTCTTCCGGCACGCCGTTGGAAACAGAGTCAGACTTCCGTATCGCAAACCTTGAACTGGTCCGGGGCATCCAACGCCTGAAGGCATACTCCTGCATAGAAAAAATCGAGCTTCTTCCTTTTCACAAGCTCGGAGAATTCAAATGGGAAAATTTATCGATTCCGTTTTCGCTGCATCATGTTGACGAGCCTTCGGAGCATGTGATAGCTTGGAGTAGAAAAATCTTACATGATCAAATTCAGCCCGGGGGGACATTATGTTAAATCGCATAAAAGACCGATTCTGCAATGCGAAACCGCATACGATCGCGATTGGTTTTCTTGTTTTTGCTTCGTTATTATTAGCCGCGTCAATTACGTTGACGGTGTTTTTTGCAATCGATAAATCGAAATATGAATCAGCGCACGGAACCTTCCTGAGCAGCACGGAGGAAGGCCCGGCGTTAATGTATGTTGTAAAAGGCATAGGTTACGTGGAAGGCGTCCGGAATATTCCGGGAAGCTGGAAAGACCGGGAATTGGTAGAAATTGAATATTTGAAAGGTGAGCCGGAGTCTGTCAGAGGCGTTCGCAGCGCAACGCCTTATATCGTTGCAATTATCGCAAGTTCAGCCGCAACCCTTTGGGCAATATATATTTTCCGTAAATACCCTTCCCTCAAGAACGTTGCTCCCGTCATCGATAACCATGCGCCGACGGAAAGCGGAGGATACTATTCGTAACAGGAAAATATATAATCCGATACCATTCGGGATACGGAACCGATGTTTTCCTGAGCGGTGACTGCATTTCCGGTCTCGGTCATTACGCATATCACATAGTCTTCCGTACCGAACACAATTCCGACATCGTTATTGGTGCCGTACGCCGAGTTGAAACCGACTTTGTGCGCAACTTGTGTGTTTCCGGGTACGCCTGCGGGAACACCCCAAGTGTATTCTGTATTGCTCAGGTCATTGATCAGTGCTTCATATGAAGTCGGATCGGCCTTATAAAGGCGGTAAAGTTCCTGCGCGTATTTTGCCAAATCCTGGGAAGATGTACGGTGCCTGCCGCTTTGCTGCGATCCCCTGTAATCTGTGTACGTTACCGAGGACCTGTAGTTGACGACTGCGCTGATCGGCTCCATAAAAGAATCATTGACCTTATCGATGCCCCCCAGCTTCCGTAGAACCATATTGGTGGCGCAGTTATCACTAATTCGTATCGACAGACCGGTGACTTCGCTAAGTGCGTACGACGTTCCGTCCGGAGAGTTTTGGATAGTTCCGGTCCCGGCCTCATAATCGCCGTCAGGATACGCCGAAGCTTTATATGCCATTGTGTCACTCAGTGAAAAATCTCCGGCAGCGGCCCTCTGGTAAAAATATGTGTTATATGCAATTTTGATTGAGCTTGCCGCAACCATGGGAGTATCCCCGTTGTAAGACACGGTTTCTCCGTTATTCAGGTTAATATAATACATGCTGTATCGTCCCGATTGGGAGGAAAGGAAGGCGGCAATATCTGTCTCGAGTGTTTTAAGAAGAACAGCACGCTCTTCGGCAGTTATGGTGCTCACCGGCGCCGTCGTTTCCGAAGAGGAAGCAGAGGAGGAAGTGTTCTCTGAACTGGCCGATTCCGATGAAGATCCTTTACTGACGGATCCCGTAGGGTCGGAACTCTTTCGCTTAAGAAGTATTCCAACCAGCATAGTTCCGATAATAATGCATGCCAGACATATGAACATACAGCAAATGACAATGATCCGCCGCTGCTTTTGAATTTGCTTGTATCGGCTTCGCTTGATATTCAGGTCTTGATTTCTCATAAATACAGTATGTCCTTCAAAAGGACGTCTCCACTCATCCGATGATAGGTCCGGTAACCGAACCTAAATGATTATACTACAACGCTCCGGGCGAAGAAACCTTCCTTACTTTGCATCCTGAGCGATATCGCCGCGATCCTTCAAATCCGAAATGATCTTGTCGTACATTTCCTTATCAATCTTGAAAAAGAACTTATAGATAATAAAGCCAAAAACGATGATGATCAGCGGGAACACGAGCATGGCGGACTTCATCATCCAGAGCCCCGCGGAACTGACCTTGTCCGGGTCGCCGTCCGCAGCACTGATGCCCGAAAGAATGACCACGGCACCGACGATGGCATTACCGACCGCGCCGCCGATTTTGTTGATGAACGGCTGTACGGAAAAGGTAACACTTTCATTTCTCTTGCCGAGTTTCCACTGACCGTACTCGATCGTATCCGCAAGGAACATCAGCATCAATAGTTGGATAAACGCCTGGCCGACAAAAAGAGGAATGCCGGCCGCTCCGATAAAGATCATATTCATCGGGGCAAAGAAGAACACGGTGTACCCGATGAACACCAGAATGGTCCCCCCCAAATAGAGTTGCTTCCGGGTAAATCTTTTGCTGAATAAGGGAAAAACGGAAAGCGCCAGCAACTGAGATACCCCGAGGATTGCGGCAAACACGCTGTACATTCCTTCGTCTTTATAGGCGTATATGAAAAAGTAAGTACCGAAGCTTGTTGTCGTCGTATACCCGATCATGAAGAGCGCCATGGAAATCAGGGTGAACAGAAGTTGATCGTTCTTGACAATCGCCCGATAAAGCTCGCGCAGCGTCGTTTTTTCTTCCTTCTTGAAGGCGGCTGTCTGCTCCTTTACCCCGAATACGGTAAAGGACTGTGTGATCATCGAAATACAAACGATGGCGATTGCCACAATCAGGAAACCCGTTTTGCGTCCGCCGCCCATGCTTTCCATTGAGATCGTGCTGCCTGCTTCGCCGGTCAGGTCAAAAGCGGTCACGGTCTTCAGTTTACCGGAAAATTCGGCATCCGCGGAAAAGGGAAGAATCCAGTCATATTTAAGAGTGATACCCTTCGTGAAGTCAATCGCCGCGGGTAACGTCGTAGATATGGTTCTCTTGTCGTTTGCGTTATCCGGATCAAAAGAAACATCAAACCCCAGGGCAGCGTTACTAACTCCGATGCTGCGTATTTCTACGGTGCCGGAGTCCGGCTCGGGCGTCCCGGCGAATACACTCGGATTTGAATCATCAAAATTCCAAGCATAAAGCAGTCCGGCAGAGGAATCCTCCTTGTTGACGGACTCTGTCTCGAAAATCTGAATGTTATCGATATATGCGGTGCCGGTGTAGTCCGCATTGATGCCTGAAAGAGTAATTTTCAGATTATCCTTGGAATATTCCCCCGCAGCGTACACCTGCTCGCTCGAAAAGCGGTATTCGCCCGCCTCGTTCGGCTTCACATAGGAAAGGTCATCTCCCGTGATGCTTCCGATCAGACCCGTGACCGGCAAAATCGCGACCACCGTGACAAAAAGCCCGATGTTGGCGCAGATTCTTGCGGAAGCACCGATCTTTTCGCGTGTCTTCTGATCAATCGAAAGGGAAGGAAGCATGGACCAGTAACCGATATCATTACCGGAAAAGGTGACTTCCCACAGAAGGTATATGAAGGTAAACGACAGGATATAGGCAGTTCCCCTGAAACCGAAATCCAGGAAGAAAAGGACGGTAAAGAGCGCCGAAAGTATTCCGCCGATGGCAATCCACGGCTTGAATTTTCCGAATCGGGTCCGGGTATTATCGATAAAACTCCCCATCAGAGGGTCATTTACGGCATCATACACCCTGACCGCCAGGGTGATTCCGGTCGTCCACCAAAGCGTCTTGTCCGGAAGGTTCAGTACCTCGGTGAGAAAAACATTGAGAAACATGGAGACCAGGGTATACTGCATGTCTCTTCCGATGGTTCCGATACTGTAATTGATCCGGTTTCGAGAGGCTGACTTATCCTTCATGATGTCCTCCTTACTTGGAATCGGTCGGATTCCGGCTGCTGATCAGGTACAGATATGATCCATAGTCACCGGTAAGACGCGTGGAATCATTATAGTAAGTGCCGATAAAGGGATTATTCAGGCGGATACCCTGCATCAACTGATCTCCTTTTGCCGTGTACTCCTCGACGCAGTCCGTAAGAGAGTAGAAACGGTCGATCAGACGGAACAGAAACCCGTTCGGATTGATTCTGAGCGGGAGAATATGGTTAATCAGGAGTCCGAACATTTTTACATTGAGGCGCCGCGGCAGCGTTGCAACCCGGTACGTATTATCCGGAGAGATACCGGAAACGGGAAGAATATCCGACCCCTCCGAAGCATGACTCTGCGAAGCGAAAAACCCCGCAACGGAACTATTCTGATCCGCAGAAACCACTTGCCATGAAAGCTTGTTTTCTTTTGAAGTCTCATGACGCGAAAAATCTCCGTACTGAAAAAGCCGGCGATGCTCTTTGTAAAAGCGGATCTGTTGCCGGATATCTTTTTTCTCGGCGCGTGTTAAGAATTTCGGATCCAGCTCATAACCCAGAACCCCGAAACATGCAACATTGAAGCGGGTGGAAAGAGGCGTATCTCTGATGGTCTGCTGATGCGGTGCGGAAGAGACGTGCGCTCCGATCGAGGACAAAGGATAAAGGCAGGTAAGGCCGCCCTGAATAGACAGACGCTCAATGGGATCCGTGTTATCCGACGCCCATATTTGCGGTGAAAAACAAAGCATTCCAAGATCAAAACGGTTGCCGCCGCTTGAACATGTCTCCAGCAGAACAGAAGGCCGCTCCCGAAAAATGCGAGCCAGTACCTCATAAAGACCGATCACATAACGGTGATAAAACTCTCCCTGATTCGTCAGTTGAGAACCGAACATATCGGTGATGTGACGATTCATATCCCATTTCACGTAGGAGATATCGGCGGAGTCCAATACATGCGAGACCGAATCGGCAATATAATCCCGAACTTCGGGTTGAGTCAGATCCAAAACCAGCTGATTTCGCCCGAGGGATTCTTTTCGCCCCGGTATCCGAACCGCATACTCCGGGTGGCTTCGGAAGAGATCACTGTCATAATTGACCATTTCCGGTTCTACCCAAATACCGAACCGCATACCCATCTTAACAATTCGCTTCGCAAGATCACTGAGTCCGCGGGGCAATTTCTTCTTATCCGGCGCATAATCGCCCAGCCCGGCTCGGTCGCTGTTTCGGCCGGTAAACCATCCGTCATCCAAAACAAAAAGCTCGACACCAAGGTCCTTGGCGCGTCGTGCCATACGAAGCAGGGTGCCTCTTCGGAACTTCATAAAACACGATTCCCAGGTGTTGAAAAGAACGGGTCTTTCCGAGTTTTTCCAATCTCCGCGTACGATATGCCGGTTAATAAAGCCATGGAAATTTCCGCCGGCGCCGTTAAACCCGGAAGCGCTGAAGGTCATAACGGCTTCGGGGGACTCGAACTTGCCGCCCTTTTCGAGCGTCCACTCGAAACAGTGCGGATTGATTCCGGTCATTACCCGGACCAGTCCCTGATGGGATCGTTCGATACCGGAAAAATGGTTGCCGCTATAGACCAGATTGAAACCATATACTTTTCCGAATTCTTCGGAAGCGTTTTTTTCGGCGATAAAAAAACCGGGATTCAGCCTGTTGCTTGAGGCACCCGTCGTGCTCGAGACGACATAAAGGCCATTGCCCACGGGCGCGCACTGCCGGTGCATTTCCTTGATCCAGGAACCGTGAAAGGTGGTTATCGTGTAATCGGAAGGGAAAAGGTCCAACATCATACTCATCAGTTTCCGGATGACGACCGGTTTCCCGTCCTTATTTTCAAGCACCGTACGCCGGGTGATGACATCGGTATCGCTAAAAACGGTATAGTATAAGTGGAGAAAAATATCAGCCAGGCGATCCTTCATTTGGATATGCAGCGTCATGCATTCAGTGATCTCACCGGTCGCCGAAGGAAGCGACGACATTTCCGATGTGCCGCTGATGATCTCATACGACTGAAAGACAAAATCGCTGACAAAGGTACCGTCCGGCATCTTGATTTCAGCAGGACTTTGCCGGAAATCCCCTTTGCCGATTCCTGACCACTCAAGCGGAAGTATATCCAGACAATAAAGCGGATCGGTTTCGTCATATATAACAGCCGTGCCGATTTGTGCTGTACGCTTGAGCTCAAGCGATTCCTGAGAAGGCGAGGAAAGTCGCATTCCGTAGTAAAGCTGTTCAAGATGCCCGAACTTCGTAATCCGGAAAAAGTAACTGGTATGATTTGTAAAAAGATGAAAAGTATTTCCGTCGTGTGCGATCATGTTGCATCCTCCCGACGGATCAGTACCGCCTCATAAGGCTTCAGAGATCCATCGAAAGTTTTTCGATCGTAGGTTGAAAGCAGGAGCTCACCCTTCGCAGGATAATGTTTGCAAGTCTTCGAAAAATTGATAATGACCGTAATTTTCTCGTTATTCAGGATCCGGTCATATACAAACAGGTTCCGGGAGACCCGAACCTTTTTGAATTCTCCGCTCCGTAGAATCTCGCTTCCGTTGCGAAGCGCGATCAGTTTTCTGTAATAGGAAAGGATCGAGTCAGCATTCCCGGCCTGTGCCTCAACATTGATCTGCTTGTGATTCCCGTTTACGCCGATCCAAGGCTTCCCGGCGGTAAAGCCGCCGCCATGTCCGGATGACCACTGCATCGGTGTTCGCGCGTTATCGCGGCTCACAAGCCGGATCATGTTCCAGCGAAACCGCTTGGGGAAATGAAGTTTCGACGCCAACCGGTATACATTGTGCGACTCGATATCCTCAATTTGCTCCATCGACGTGAAGTCAAAGTTGGTCATCCCGATTTCCTGACCTTGATAGATAAACGGTGTTCCGCGCAGGCACAGGAGCAGTGTGGCAAGCATTTTGGCGGACTTATCGTGGAAATTCCGGTCATCCCCAAACCGGGACACACTCCTGGGCTGATCATGATTCTCCAGATAGTTGGCATTCCATTCAAGCTCATTCTGCCATTTTGCGATGACTTCACAGAAACGTTTCGGAGAAAAGCGACGACGAAACCATTTCACGATGACGGAATCGGTATCCATATGCTCAAAAGAGAAAAGCATGTCAAGCTCATGACGGGATGGGTCGGCAAGATCCGCAGCGGTTTTGGGAGTAACCATCACGGTTTCTCCGACGGAAAAACAATCATATTCATCCAGAACGGTACGGCGGAAATCGCGAAGGATTTCGTGCATTCCGTTACAGGAGACATAATGCTCGCGTCCGGTGAGAATGAAACGCTTACGTCCGTTCTCCAGGGAGTCCTTATAAATCACGTTAATCACGTCGAAGCGGAAGCCGGAGATACCCTTATCCAGCCAAAAACGCATAATTGACTTTACTTCTTCAATCACTTTCGGGTTACGATAATTGAGGTCCGGCTGTTTTTTTGAAAATAAGTGCAGGAAGTATTCACCGCTTTGCTCATCGTATTTCCAGCAGTCTTCCGCAAAAAAACTCGTCCAGTTGTTGGGCGCTTTGAGTTTGCCGGATCTTTTGCTTTTCTTTCCGGGACGCCAGATATAGTAATCCCGGTACGGGCTTGCCGGATTGCGGCTTTCCTGAAACCACGGGTGCTCGTCGGAGGTGTGATTGATGACCATATCCATGATGATTCGGATATCCAGCTTGCGTGCTTCGGATATTAATGCATCCATATCGTCCATTGTTCCGAAATCCGGATGAATATCCCGATAATCGCTGATATCGTATCCGTTATCGTCGTTCGGAGACTTATACACAGGGGATAGCCACACAATGCCGATCCCCAGCTCCTTTAAGTAGGGAAGCCTTTTCATAATGCCGCGGAGGTCTCCGATTCCATCACTTCCGGAATCTTGAAAACTGCGCGGATAAATCTGGTAAGCAACTTTTTCACGCCACCATTTAGTCATCGCTATAACCCCGTCGCAACCGTGAGTTGACTCTTGTTTCCATATTACCTTTACTTTTGAAATGCGTAAAGAATGTGCCGGCTATCTTTCTGTGAAAAGTATATTTGTGCATTGACGGAGCCGTTATCAAGTAAAAAATGAGCACATCGGTTTGAACCGGCTTTGCTATCGGACACTTGCAATTTTTGGCAGACAGGGGTATGATAAAACCACAAAGGTTAGACGAGTCTAACAATTGATTTTATTAAAGGACACCGGGGAGTTGATCATATGACATTGGAAGAACTTGAAGTCGGAGGTTCCGGGAGAATAGTCGCAGTGCACGGGCAGGGTGCACTGAGGGACAGACTTTTGGATATGGGACTTACACCGCGAACAAGAGTAATGATTCGCAAAACGGCCCCGTTCGGGGATCCGATCGAAATATACCTGAGATGTTACGAACTGACGATTCGTAAGGAAGACGCAGCAAATATAGAAATTATGAGAGATGAAACTGCGCCGCTGGGTTGCGGTGACTGCAGGAAATGCATGAAGCCGCAAAGAAGATCAGGAAGAAGAGGGCGGAGCAAGGAATGATTATAGCGCTCGTTGGGAATCAGAATTCCGGGAAAACAACTCTTTTCAATCAATTAACAGGTTCGAATCAGCACGTCGGAAATTTTCCGGGAGTTACTGTTGAGCATAAAGAAGGTCTGCTTAGGGCGGGCAAGGATATTAAGGTTATCGACCTTCCGGGAATATATTCGTTGTCACCCTACTCCAGCGAAGAGATCGTCGCCCGGGACTTCATCATCAAGCAAAAACCTGACGGAATTATCAATATCGTTGATGCCGGCAATATTGAGAGAAATCTTTACCTCAGCATGCAACTGATCGAATTGAATGTGCCCATTGTCATTGCGCTCAATATGATGGACGAAGTTCGTTCCAGCGGCGGAACCATTAAAGTAGGCGAGCTGCAGTCAAGACTGGGCGTACCTGTAATACCCATTTCCGCAAGCAAGAATGAGGGCGTTAACGAGCTGATTGATTTGGCCGTTAAAACGATACGGGACCAAAAACGCCCCCAGTTTACCGATTATTGTTCCGGAGGCGTACACCGCGCCATACATTCAATTGCATATGCAATCGAAGACCACGCGGAGAAGGTGGGAGTGCCGGCAAAATTTCTGGCAACACGGATCGTAGAAGGCGATGTACCGATCCGAGAGTCGTTAGGACTCAACGAAAACGAGCTCGATATGATCGAACATGCTGTTCATGAAATGGAAGATGAGCTGGGTACCGATCGAAAAGCGGCCATTGCCGATATGCGATACACGTATATTGAAGAAGTCGTCATGGCGACCGTCATCAAACCGGAGATTGATATTCACCGTCAAAAGAGCCGGCGAGTCGACAGAATTTTAACCGACAAATACCTGGCGATCCCGGTTTTTCTGGCCATCATGGGGCTGATATTCTGGTTATCTTTTGGTGTTATCGGAAATCGGCTCAGTGACTGGTTGGGCGGGGGGATCGATTATATCGGAGCAAAAGCCGCAGCGTTTCTCGAAGGTCTTATGATCAATCAGGCCGTCATATCCCTGATTGTTGAAGGTGCCTTTGCCGGGATCGGGAGTGTCATGACATTTCTGCCCACGATACTGATTCTCTTCTTCTTTCTGGCCATTCTGGAAGATAGCGGATATATGGCAAGAGTTGCTTTTGTCATGGACAAGCTTCTTCGCAAAATCGGGCTTTCCGGCAGAAGTTTTGTGCCGATGCTGATTGGATTCGGCTGCTCGGTTCCGGCAATCATGGCGACGCGAACGTTGTCCGGCGAACGGGATCGAAAAATGACGATTTTCCTCATTCCCTTTATGAGTTGCACCGCCAAAATGCCAATTTACGGAGTTTTTTCGATGGCGTTTTTCCCTGACCACGCGGCTCTTGTGATGATCTCTCTTTATGTCCTCGGGATGGTGCTGGCGGTGCTGTCCGGCTTATGTATGAAAAACACACTGTTTCGCGGGAAACCGGCACCGTTTGTTATGGAGCTGCCCAATTATCGTTTGCCGGGTCTGAAGTCTGTCGGAATACTCCTTTGGGATAAGGCAAAAGATTTCATTGTACGGGCGTTCACTATTATTTTTGTTGCGTCTCTTGTGATCTGGTTTCTGCAACACTTTGACATCACCCTGAATTGGGTCAACAGTGACTCGGACAGCATGATGGCCGAATTGGGTCGGTTGCTGGCACCGGTTTTCGAGCCGTTAGGATTCGGTAACTGGAAAGCGGTTACGGCATTACTCACCGGGTTTATGGCAAAAGAAGCCGTTGTAAGCACTTTTGCGATCCTGACCACATCCGGCTCATCGGATCTTCCGGCAGCGCTTCAGGCATTATTTACACCGGTTTCCGCATATGCCTTTTTAGTCTTTACTCTGCTATATACCCCTTGCATCGCTGCGATCGCAGCGATCAGGCGTGAACTGAACAGCAGACTTCTTGCCTTTGCCACTGTCATTTACCAGACCGGATTTGCTTATGCAGTGGCATTCATTGCCTATCAAATCGGAACGGCTGTGTTCGGCAGATGATTTTTCTACCGGAAACCTCTCACGCAGATTAAAGGTTTGTGTGATTCTCAGTCTTCCGGCGAAGAAAAAGCATCGTCCGATTCACCGTTTGTTTGCAGTGTCTCTTCGATGACCGTAATGAACTTCTCAACAATGTCCGGATCAAACTGAGTTCCTTTATTCGCACGCAATTCTTCAATTGCCTGCTTCCAGTCCAACGCTGCTTTGTAGGGCCTGTCAAACGTCATCGCGTCAAAACTGTCAACTACCGCAAGTACTCTGGAGAGGTAGGGTATCTCTTCGCCGGCAAGTTGATTCGGATACCCTTTGCCGTCGTATCGCTCGTGGTGGCTGAGAACCAACGGAGCAATATCCGCGAGCAGCGACACCTCGTGTAAAATGTTTGCGCCGATTTCAGAGTGATCCCGGACGCTTTTCCACTCTGCTTCATCGAGTGGGGTCGACTTGTTGAGAACATGTTCAGATAAATTCACTTTCCCGATATCATGCATGTAAGCCGCAAGCGACAGATATTTCTGGTTCGCTTTATCTAAATTTAGTTTTGTACTAAGCGCTTTGGAATACATGACGACTCTTTCAACATGGCCGGAGGTATACCGGTCACGCGCATTAATTATATTTATAAGCGCCTGAAGCGAGCTTAAAAGATCGTAATCATCTTTATTAAACTCAAGATCCAGAACATCAAGAATTGAATCATAGACCTCTACACGGTTTTTTCGGAACAACTTGGCTCGATACAGTGCGTCATCTGCTTTGCTTATGAGCGATAATGTGTTTTCGGTGTGTTTATCCCATTGAGCAATGCCGACTGAAATTGTTAAAGAGGTTGACTTGAGACTATTCTCTTGTTCGGGAATATCTTTGCCGAGTAATCGGGAAAGATCGACGACCTCAACCGCTTCACGAATTCTCTCACCGAATATGCGTGCGGAGTCTTTAGTATGATTCGGAAGAATCGCGGCAAATTCGTCTCCGCCATAACGCGCTATAATTGCTTCTTTGGGCTTAATGGCGACGATTATTCTGGCTATTTCGCTGAGTATCAGATCTCCGCTCAAATGCCCGAATCGGTCGTTAAACTCCTTAAAGTAATCCAAATCGAGAAACAGAAGAGAGAGAGGTTGTTTCAAAAAAATGCAGGAATCAATTTCTGAAGCCAATGTGCTGTGGAAATACCGGTGATTATAAAGCTTCGTCAAACCGTCGACATTTGCTTTTACTTCCAGTTCTGCGATTTTTTCCCGATCGTTTTTTACATAATGGCCGAGAAACCATGTCGTAAGAAAGAGAACGGCAATCGGAACGATATCCTTTTCAAGAAAATGAGGAAAAATTCGCCCTAAGGAGAAGTAGAAATCACAGGAAATCACAAAAACGGAAAGAATGGCGGTCAGTAAGTATGCATGGTAGCTGCCGAGCTGAATCGTAACCGGAATGAGAACCAGAAGAAAAGCGATCATAAAATGGCTGTCGTTCTTTCCTGTAAACCAAATGAGTAACATGGATATTGCTAACAGGATATACGATTCAAAAATCAGCAGGTTTTTTTGCTTGACCTCGTTTCTTCGCGGGATGATCCGGAGTGAAAAAAAGGCAATCATCGCGGTAATTATCAGAACGGTTGCCACGGCGGAGACCGAAGCGATCAGCACGCTGCGCTCACTCCAGGACGCCGCATATACAGCGATCATCTCGCGGATAATGATGAGCGATGCCATAAGAAAATATCCGATTTTCTGAAAAGAAAGGGCGCGGTTTAAATTCTCGTCATACGCCTTCTCAAACAATTATATTCCCACCTCTCGTTATACTTCCCAATCTGCAAGATCCCATTCAAATGTCAAAACAACCTGAAGGAAAGCATCCACGATTTCAGGATCATAAAGTATGCCTGAGTTTTTCCGGATTTCTTCAGCGGCTTGCTCGACAGTAAACAGTTCCCGGTAAGAACGTTTGCTTGTCATGGCATCAAAGCTGTCTGCGATTGCGATGACGCGCGCATACTTGGGAATATCATTTCCCTTAAGGCCTTTCGGATAGCCGGACCCGTCCCATCGCTCGTGATGACATAATATTGCTTCCGCAATTTCTCCGACATCATATGAGGAGCGGATTATCCTGCATCCTTTTTCCGGGTGTGTCCGGAGAATGGTAATATCATCTTCAGTCAGTCCCTCCGTTTTGCTGAGAAGTCTGTCGTCAATGGCGATCTTTCCGATATCATGCAAGAAACCGGCAAGATTAAGCAAATTGACTTCGATTTCCTGAAGCCGAAGTGCGAGTCCTATTTTCTTACAAAGCTCACCGACTCGTTTTGAATGTGATTCTTCACGCGGATTCTTCTCATGAAGCGTGTGCATGATCGTCTTGATGATGTTGTTTCGCATGCTTTTACTCTCGACGATCTTATTTCGGTTCATATGGTCTTCGGCTGCTTTAATAATGGAAAGGATTGATTCTTCCAAATATGTTTTAACTGCAAGACCGAAAGAAATATCGACGGGTATCGAATTTACCTGCGATTGGGCACAGACCAGTTTGATTTTATGAATAATTTCCGCGGCTGCAGTCTCCGGGACACCGGGAAGCAAGATCATATATTCGTCGCTTCCCCATCGCGAGACAATTCCTTTTCCTTCACAAGCTGCCGTGATCGCATCCGCGCCTTTTTTTAGTAAAAGATCACCGACATGATGGCCGAAAGCATCGTTAACAAGCTTGAGACCGTTCACATCACCGAGAATAACAGAGATCGGCAGGTTCTCCTTCTTGTCAATTTTACGGATTGAATCTTCACAGTATCTGCGGTTATAAAGACCTGTGAGTACATCATGATAGCTTATGAACAGGTTCTGCTCCTGGGCTCTCTTAAGAGGAGTAATATTAAGGATAAAACATGTAAGTCCAATGACTTCACGCTTATCATTCAAAATCGGAGAGTAATATTTTTGCCAGTAAGAACGGGAATCGGCGGACTCACTAAATTCATCTACTGACGAAAAAAACTCTCCTGCAAGCACACGGTCAAATTCTTTGCGAAGGACCTCGGCGTTCTCCTTGTCCTTAATAATATCCAATAAACTCATTCCGATATCGATTTCCTGGCCCCAGGAACGCAGCATAGAATACTTATGCCTCTTGTTGAAAGCAGAGTAGCAGTAGTTACGATCCAGCGAAAAGACCATAATGTCCGGGGAGCTTTCGAGGACTGCCGAAAATAGGGCACTCTTCTGGTCGAGTGCATAGTCAGCCTCAACAATGTCAGACTTAAGACTTGCGGCCCGCTTCAATTCCCGGGAAATCATATAGAAAATGAAGCCGCTGGTAACAGATACGAAAACGATTCCCTTGATTACACTCACTATGTACGCATTGTGTTGATTCGGGAAAAGTGTATCCACAATCGTATCCGATAATACGATCCAAATAACGCTGATCAGAAAGTAAACGAATGTAATTTTTATGGCCGGGACGACTGCAATAAAATCGCTCGTATAGACGGGCTTCCTGAAGAATGTCTTAATGATTGAGCGACGGGGCGCGTCTTTCTTTTTCTGCTCGGGGGCACTTTCCATAAGTATTACCTCAGACCGTAGTATGCAAATGTTTATACTTGTTAATTATATTGCACAAATGTGAATGAAATATAACTATTGAACCGACCACATCCCTAATTTATCCGAACGAGCTGATAGTTCCGCATCGCTTAGTACATCCTCATACTTTGTGTCGTCACCGATTGCGACAAAGCAGGCATAACCGCCGCGAACCATAAGCGCGCTGAAGTTATAAAGCAAAATTGTTTCCTCGTCGCCATTTTGCGGTTCTGTAAGCCATACATAGCGAAGATATCGACCATACTTGTCAGTATCCGAGACATCGCGCTCAAGATAAATCTCTTTTTTGAGAAGAACCTGCTCTGTAAAGAGGGTAGCTTCATCCGCAAAAAACTCGCCTTTCTGACCCTCCTTTTCTGTCTCCGGGGCATCAATTCCAATGATTCGAACCTTAAAATCAGTTCCCGAAGCATCCTGAACCCAGATTGTATCCCCGTCAACCACTCTTTTGACGGTGACTTTTTCCGTGAGCGGCGCATCGGCGGACGGAGTTTCTGTTTGCGGGATACTTGCGGAGGAACTCCCGGTTGTTACCATAGAGAGCAGTTCGTTGAGGTTGCATCCTGAAAGAAATGCAAGACACAACATCAGTAATACAATAGCCCGGATTTTTCGCATGTCTGTTTCCCCGTTTTCTAAAGACTGATATAAGACAAGAAAAGCGTAAGAGTTTCTTTCCTGACTCATCGTGATACAATAATGATATCAGAAAAAAAGAGGGGTATAGGATAATGAGCACAAAAACGAAGAGCAAAATCATGCAAATCATGGCACTGATTATTGCAAACGTATTCGTACTGACATCTTGCGGGAAGATTTCCGGCAATAAGGCCGGCAAAGACATAGAGAAAATGGTTGAAGCATATTTCGAAGAACTCGCAGACGGGACTTTTGCCGAAGCGAAATATAAGTCTGATTACGCGACTGACGACCCTTTTTCGGAAGTGGTCTTTGAAGATGAAGAAGTCATTCCGATCATGGAGAAAGCATTTGAGAGCATTGAATTTGAAATTGAGGATGCGTCGGGAGACGAAGATGATGAAGAGGGCTCCTGCGACATCATTCTGACTGCAATTAATGTAAAAGAAGTATTGGGCGATATGGAAGAGGGTTTTACGGCGGAAGACCTCGAGACGGCTATTCTCGATAAAGATGCGCCCACCGAAGAATACGAGGTGACTCTTGATATTGAGTATGATTCCGACGAGGAAGAGTGGTTGATATCCGACACATCGGCAATCGCGGAGATCCTTGCAGAGCCATACGAGGATGTCTCTTTTGCACCATTGCTGGGTGATCCGATCGTCACTCTCGATTCATATTTGGATGCCCTTGCTGCAGGAGACACGGCAGCTGTGGACGAGATCAGCTTAACTTATTCGTCAATGACGATGTTTGATGCCGGGGTAGCTTCCGATGTGCGCAAAGCTTTTTACGGATCGGTACTCTTTGAGCCGGATGGCGATGCTGAAATTACCGATTTCGGAGCTTCTTTGACCGGTAAACTCACTTATCCGGATGCACAATTAATAACGGATCAGGTTTTCGCAGATACCGACAACATGGCGTTGATTATGAAAGATTATTTGTTTGCGTTGGTTAAGGGTCTGGATACGGTTGCCGTTGAGGAAGAAATGGACAAGGCGGTAGATGAAGAGCTCCTTAAATACATCAAAAGCGGATCATACAATTTGCAAGAAACGGTTACATTTGATTTTTCATCAATGGATGGCGTGGATCACTGGATACTTTCCGGCGTTCCGGAGCAGCTTTATACGTTCCCCGACGAACCCACAACTTCAGCAGATCTAATCATCGATATAATGTCCCTTTCCGCCGGGATGCTGAGGGATGAAGGATCGATTACGGAAGAAGAATATAATCAGGTTCTGGCTGACCTTGGCGTCTGGTCCGTGACCGGTGAAGAACTCAAAGCGGATGCCGGCAAGATTGCCTGGTGGGATTTCAATCTGGGTGATTACGTTACTGAATTTGATTCTGCAACAACATACCAGATCGGTGCGGATATCGTATTTGAACAGGACTGGTCTACGCAGAATGTTCAATTGACATATGTTTGGTATGGGGATGACGGAGTCACGTATCTTGGCACAGAATACGGCAGAATGACATCGAGCGGAGAAGGAAATAGCGTTTCTCTCTCTGAATACCCCGCAACTGAGAATGCGACGACAACGCTTAAACCCGGAACATACTGGGTATATGTCTATGCGCCTGACAATACGCTGATTACGCAAGGAAGTGTTAAAGTCAATTGAGCGAGCACACCATTCATCTTGCCGGAGGCTGTTTCTGGGGACTTGAGAAATACATGTCCCTTCTGAGCGGTGTCGTGCGTACGAGCGTCGGCTATGCCAATGGTGTGACCGACTACCCGACCTATGAACAGGTCTGCTCCGGAAGAACAGGGCATGCGGAAACCGTCGAGGTTGTCTTTGATCCGGATCGAATTTCACTTTCGATGATCTTGCGAATGTATTTTGAGGCAATTGATCCGACGTCATTGAACAGACAGGGCGGTGATGTTGGGAATCAGTATCGAACGGGTATATATTTTTCGGATCCGGGAGATCAGGATGTCATTTTTCAAGAACTTCGAATTCTTGAGAGTAAACTTAAAAAGCCTTCGGCAGTAGAGATATCGAAGCTGAATGCCTATTATCCTGCGGAGGAGTACCATCAGAAATATCTGGATAAACACCCGGGCGGATACTGCCATATCGGCCCCGACCGCATGAGAAAAGCGGCGGAATCCATTATCGATCCCAACCTATATTCAAAGAAACCGCTGCCCGATCTTCGTACGGAGCTTCCTGATATTTCTTATCGTGTCGCGATGCAGAATGCGACCGAGCCGCCGTTCAAGAACGAGTACTGGAACAATGAAGCAAAAGGGATATACGTTGATATAACAACGGGTGAACCGCTCTTTTCGTCGAATGACCAGTTTGAATCCGGGTGCGGATGGCCAAGTTTTACAAAACCGGTTGATCCCGGAGTCATCACAGAGAAAGAAGACCGGTCTCATTTCATGTCGCGGATCGAGACTCGCAGTCGTGTCGGGGACATTCATTTGGGGCATGTTTTCAACGACGGACCGAAACAGTCCGGTGGCCTGAGATACTGTATTAACAGCGCCGCAATTCGTTTTGTTCGGCTTGAAGACATGGAGCGCGAAGGATACGGATATCTCTTACCCCTTCTTTTTGGACCGCTTAACCCCAAAAAATGACCACTTAACGCTAACCTTCTTTTAGATAAACGGGAGATTTGTATACTGATGTCGTGAGGAAGAAGCGAGGTGAGCAGATGCGCGTTCGGGTCGAAATCGTCAGTGATGGGGAAGCGGAAGAAGCAGTCATCCGTTGCAGTAAAATCACTCCCGATATTGAGGCGATCGCAAAGTCAATCGAGCGGGGAGGAAGGCCGGTATGCATGCCGGAATTCTTTAAGGGCGAGGAGCAGTATTATCTGAATCTCTCGGAGGTGTTGTTTTTCGAGACGGAGAGCGAAAAGGTATTCGCTCACACGGCTTCAGACACTTACGAGACAAAACAACGATTGTATGAGCTTGAGACCATGTTGCCCGGTACCTTTGTGCGTATTTCGCGTTCTACCATAGCAAACACGGCACACATCTTTTCGATTCAACGCGGACTTACCAGAGTCGGTCTGGTGACTTTTCGCGCATCGTATAAGGTGACGTATGCGTCAAGAATGTATGCAAATCTTTTGAAAGCGAAAATGGAGGAGAAGTATTTACATGAGAAAGCATAGTATATTTTGGGCAATTGTCCTGTTGAGTTGCGGGGGGCTGCTGCTCTTAAACTCACTGAACATCGGAATCGGAGATATGCCTACCCTTGAAATTGTCGGCAGTGTGTTACTGCTTGCGATCAGTATTTCCAGCCTGGTCGAACTGAATTTCTTTTTCGGTCTGTTGCCACTCTCGGTCATCCTGTACTTGTGGCGTGATTACGTGGGCGTTCCCGACATGCGGTTATGGCCGGTTATGCTGGGTGCAGGGCTTCTGGGCATTGGTCTTTCCATGATTTTCGGCAGATTCAGGAAAAACGGCAAAAATTGGTTTCACTGTCGCTTTAATTCACCGAACGGAGACTGGTCACCCACAAACACAGTCACATCTACCGATGAAAACGAAACAGTGGTTGTCGAATCCACCTTCGGTGAGCACGTCAAATATGTTCGTTCCACCAATCTTAAAAACGTGAAGGCAGAAGCCAATTTCTCTTCGATTAAAATTTATTTTGATCAGTGTATGCTAAGCCCGGAAGGTGCTCAGATCAATGTCGAAGCGAATTTTGCCGGAGTCTTTCTATATATCCCGAGAACCTGGAATATTGATAACCGGATGAAAGTATTTGCGGGAAGCGTCGAAGGCGCCTCCAATGCTTCGGGAGACTTCAAAACCGTTCTCCTGACGGGCGAATGCAATTTCGCAAACGTTAAAATTATTTATCTTTAAGTCACATTCGTAACGCATCATGCATGACGATAAACCGCAGAACCGGCATTTCAGGGGACCCTGAAGTGCCGGTTTAGTTTAGTATAATCTTGCAGTGAAGATGTCATGATAAGCAGCTTGGCGAAGATGCCGGTGTGGCGGAGCCACGATTCCGGTGGGTGGTGAGCCGGTCCTTCGGAATAACAGACCCAACGGATGCGAACCCGAGCTTAATTGATATCGGGCTATCTTGGAATTGCAACATGGGGGGATGTCTCTGTATCTTCTGCCCGATGTGTCTTGAACGTAATTGGTGTTTGCTTGTTTCAAAAAGCCGGAAACAATCCATCGACACGAATCATAAGGTATATGCGGCGCAACTCAATTAAATCCTTCTCGAGTCTTGCCAGTTCCTACTCAATCGGCAGTTGAGCGCGTTTGAGTAGGTCAGCCAACCCACGCGGTGCGGGATGTTTTCGTTGACGAGCCTACTCAATCGGCAGTTAAGCGCATTTGAGTAGGTCAGCCAACCCACGCGGTGCGGGATGTTTTCGTTGACGAGCCTACTCAATCGGCAGTTAAGCGCATTTGAGTAGGTCAGCCGGACACCCGGCGGCAGTTTCTTACTCTTGAAAAGCCTACTCAATCGGAAGTTGAGCGCGTTTGAGTAGGTCCGCCGGCCCACGCAGTGCGGCTTTTTTTCAGTGACCAGCCTACTCAATCGGCAGTTGAGAGCGTATGAGTAGGTTGAACTGCTATTCATTGACGAATGATTCTGATTCCCATCAAGGAGGACGTTGCGCAATGGCTATTTCCATTGTCTATCGGCGGAATTGTTCCCGCCGGACTAAAATCGCCGAAATGAGACAATTATGGTCTCACGGTTTGTATCACTTGAATGGCCGGGCTGGATCCCGCTTCCGCTCGCTTCGGAAGGGATTACCGATCGATTCTCCACTCATGCTTACAATACAATCTTTCAGGGGAAACTATCCGTGCGCACAAGCATGCCATAGACCCGGGATAAGACTTCTTGCGAAGGTGGCTCTCACTCTCCGGACTGGTGGCTCATTTTTGCGAACGCGCCGGAAAAAGAAATTACTTATCTCCCAGCAGTGAATTCAGAAGCGCGTCAGCATCCGATTCAAGGGTGCTTCCGCCGGACGCAATGCTACTTTGCGGATGCTCGGCAATCAGTCGGTCGATTTCATCGGTTACGTCGATGATGTAGGATCGGGAAGGTGTTTCGCTGATTTCTATCTTTGTAAGCAACCAGCCGCTTTTACTCAGGATTTCGCCCAGTTTTGTCTTGAAAAAGACGCAAATATTTTCGAGCGTCGGGTTGATAACATTGAACGGCTCCACTTTATTGATATCAATATCCTGAAAGCCTGAAATGTACTTCTCAACCAGTTTCTCAATCGTATCGAACTGAATGAAGTCGTCACGCACCTTAATTGTGTCCAGTGTGAGCTCCCAGGTGTGCGGATGGTTTTGACCCAGCACGCCGTCCAGATAAATAGCATGGTTTGCATTCAGGTAAAACTTAAATTTGTACTGACTGTATTTCATCGGATTAAATCAGTCCTCCTTAGATTTTCTTTACCGAAATCCATGCGGATTCCATCACGGTGTCAATCGCCGACACGTCGTCTTTGAAAGAAAAGCCTGCGACAAATTTTGCGTCCGAATCGATTTCCCGGAGATCATGAAAGACATTTTTGGCGGTTTGCAGGGTGAGCTTATCCGTTGATTCAAGTTTGATCAGCACTAATTCCTGGGCTCTGACTCTGGCACATAGATCTTTTGAATCGGTATGACTCTTCATAATCGCTGCGGCACTGACTAATGCCTTCTCTGCATAGTCCACTCCCAGTAATGTGCCGGTTTCATAATAATTGCTCATCCGAACAACGACAGCGCCAATATGAGAGACTCCCCGTCTTGCCAGTTTAGTAAGTACTGTCTCAAAAAAAACGTTATTGTAAAGACCTGTAAGCGGGTCCGCAGCACTTGCGGTACTACCTGCCAAATCCTCGATATTATGCGAGCCGTCACCGTTTTGCCCGAGCACAAGCAGGTTCTTTTCTTTTAATTCGTCACGCAGATCCTGGAGTTGCAACAGAACGCTTCTTCTGGAAGCGTCAAGATACGTCACCAGACAGACAAGCATGGCGGAAATTGCAATAAACAGAATGCGCAACAGCATAATGCGTTCGCTAATTTTGGCAGAAGAGAAGAGGTAGCTTTCCAGAATACTCGTTGCTACACAATATGTTCTGCCGTCTACAGTAACAAATCCGGCGCTGATCAGCTCGTTCCCGGCCGTTACATCCTTTACCACATCCGCGGAGAAAAACTTGCCGGCCTGAATAAGGTGGATCAGTGGTCCTGCCCCGTCGCCGCCGTTACGGAGATAGTATTTTTCGAGTTCTTCAAAATTCATCCCTGCGACAACCCCGGTAACATCCGCGTTTCGCTCGAAAAGCGCCCCTTCGGATGAGAAGAGCATCCAATACCGGGTGCCTGTGTTCTGCGCCGCTTTTACGATATCTATAACGTCTTGCTCGCTGTCGGCTTCGTTTTCTATCGTTGACTTGAGCTGATTAACGATATATTCGTTATTTTTGGCAATACCGTTGATATAGCCCTTCGCCAACTGATCAATCTGACTTTCAAGGAACAGCCATGAAAGCAGACAAAACAGGACTGTAAAAGCAACAGTCAGCAAGACGGTAAGTAGTGTCTGATCTGCTTTTTTGAGTAGCTTCATCCGTTTCTCC
>CAZCTO010000020.1:0-40456 GCA_964501725.1 uncultured Oscillospiraceae bacterium
AAATAGATTATTAACAATGCTTTTGGCCTGCATCTATTTTGTACTAACGACACAAGATGGGTGGTCAGCCACCTTTAAGCGAAAAACCGCTATAAAATGGCGGTTTTTTGCATTATATTGCTGGAATGCTTAAAAATCACCTGATATTGAACAATGAAATTTTCTGAGATAAGGGTTAAATCGTTGGACAATACCCTTGGGGGTGTGCATTTTTTGGAGCAATTCGTTGAACAATAGGGGAAATCGTTGGACAATGGCGTCCTATCGTATAATTATGCTCATGCGTGCTAGAATAAAAGCATAATAGTCATGAGTGTGAACATATGCGCGATTATTCATCCCGAATAGTCAGGCAAATCCATAGGCCTGTTATAAAATCCATTCAAGTGCGGCCGGTTTTACGAGTCGCTGCTTATTGCCGAGTCAGTACGGACCATGACGAGCAGTTGGGAAGTTTGAGCTATCAGCAGAAATACTATCAGGAATTAATTGAATCAACCACCGGATGGCAAACGGCTGGAATTTATACAGATTGTATATCGGGTAGAAATATAACCAAGCGCCCACAGTTCTGTCAGCTGTTGGCTGACTGCAGATCTGGCTTGATAAATACGATTATCACCAAGTCTATCAGCCGATTTGGCCGAAACACTTTGGATGTACTTATAATCTGCAAGGAGCTTAAAGCATTAAATGTGGATGTATTCTTTGAAATTGAAAAGCTGAAGCTATCTGAACAGCATTCGGATTTACTTTTGTCGATATTGGCCGCTTTACATCAGAATGAAAGTGAAGAGAAAAGTAGGAATATCCGATGGGGAATTCAGAGAAGCTTTGAAAGTACTGATTGCAAATACCAGAATCGTATCTGCTATGGTTACAGGCAGGGTGAGTCGGGCCGTTTAGTCATCGTTGAAAAAGATGCTGAAATCGTCAGGGAAATTTTCCGGCTTTACCTGGATGGAAATAGTATTCGTGAAGTGATCGGAGAGTTTTCTAATCGAAATATCTTTTCGCCGAACGGTCATGCAAAATGGGGAGTTGAGTGTATCCGGAAAATCCTGTGCAATGAAAAATATACTGGCAACATCATGCTTGGAAAAACCATTATCAGCAATTTTCTAAGTGGCAAAAAGGTCAGGAATGTTGGACAGGCAAACAAATATCTCGTAACTAATTGCCATCCGGCAATCATCTCACAAGCCCAATTTGATCGAGTTCAGGATGAAAAGAAAAGGCGAACAGCTGGTCAATCGCAATTGGTTGCCGCACCCGTGTACATAGAATTTAAAAATTAAGATGAGTATATTTCAGCATTAGCAACTACTAACAAAGCTACAGGCATGCGCCCTTATTTGAATTTTTTTCACGGACGATCTTGAGGACCAACGTTGATTTGACCAGATTAAAAATGATTGGCTACAAAGATTTAGTAGGGATGTCTTGAATTTTTTACAGTTAATCTCTTTAAACGATTGTACAAAGATGTACACAGCATTTTTGCAGTACCTTGCGTGAAAGTAAGCAAAAACCACCTCGTTGTATTCAACAAAATTGGCTACTGCCATCGTCATAATAATATATAATTGTAAAAGACGAGGGGTGATATTGTGAAATCGAATATCGAATTTTCTAAATTGATGAATCAGATCGCTTCAGGTAATCGTGAAGCGATCACTCAATTCATGCAATTGTATCGTGGACGAACTTATTCTATTGCATATTCAGTTTGTCATCACCGGGAAGATGCAGAAGATATCGTTCAAGA
Organism: uncultured Oscillospiraceae bacterium; assembly: GCA_964501725.1. GTDB lineage: Bacteria > Bacillota > Clostridia > Saccharofermentanales > Saccharofermentanaceae > CAZCTO01. Next base: position 1,769 of record CAZCTO010000020.1, read on the forward strand.
GGTTTTCGTCAAACTGTTAGCACTTGAACCAAGGAAATATCCATCGTCCGGTCATGCTTCGTGGTTTTATATACTGACAAAAAATACTGCTCTCGATTACTTAAAGGCTAAGAAACCCACTGATGATATCGAAAGTATGCAGTTACCTGATACTCAGGCCGAAAATGAAATGGCATACTTTGAAGCATTAGATCATTATGAATACCTAGTTAGCAAGCTTAGTTCTGAAGAAAAGTTGGTCGTAGGACTAAAGGTCTTAGGCGAAATGAAGCACAAGGAAATTGCTTCCATGCTAAATAAGCCGACTGGAACAATCCAGTGGATTTATCATCGAGCCATTCACGCATTAAAAATCTCGCTTTCATCTCTTTCACTATTTATGATTGCATTGATTTTTACTATTCTTCAAAGCGGAAGGTCAATGACCAACAAACACGATTTTGTTTTGAGTGATCCGCTATTCTGGGCGGGTTGGGTCATGATTATATCAGGTTTTGTTTCAATTTATTTCCTTGTGGTGTTAATTATGCGAAAAATCATATCAGATCATTCACCATCGCTCTGAGAAAATGACCAACAAAAGTTATGCTGCATATCGTCTAAATACTGAATTGGCCAATTTATCTTAACGGATGCTTTAAATGTTCAGTGATTAGGAAGAGGTGCTAAGCATGAGAAAGTCTATGAATACAAAGAAAGTAATTTCAATTTCTATTATTATAGTGTTAATTATTGGGTGTGTTGCTATCGGCATCTATATTTATAGACAGAAAACTCAAATGGATATCTGGGGTAAGTGGTTTTCACAAAACGGTGTTCAAGTTACTTTAGCCTGGGACGATCCAAGAGCTGTTCATCAAGTCCGATCATCCTCTGATGCTGTTCAGATTAAGAATATATCATCAGCTTTACAGGCCATATCAAATCCACAAAAGAAGCTCCTTTACCAAGATGAAGCCAGATCTGGCCTGATAGCATACCAATTAACTGTCACGGGTGAAGATAGGACAGTTCTATATTCTATCCGAAACAACTTTATAATTGTTGCTGACGGAAAATCACCCCAATACAAGACGGTCTGGAAAGTGAGTCCGTCAGAATCAGAAATTTTAATACAGGTGCTTTTGGATAATACCAATAAATAATTTATAGGCACCACACTGTAAATAGGATGTTCATGAAATGACTCATAAAACCTAAGAGTCAATTATGAACAAGATACTTTACCATACTGTGATACATGATGCACACCCCCTGACCGATTTGCACACCCACAGCCCCGTAATCGTTGAACAATAGGGAGGGGGGTGTGCATTTCTATCATTTTGTGGTAGTTTTGCCAAAACCAAATAATCCGAACCATTTATCAATCAAAATGATTGGCGAAGGGTTCGGATTTTTGATTTATTTGGAGTATCCTAATTTTAATAGCAAGAAAAAAGATTAAAAACACACTTGCATCGATGCATTCAAACCGGGTGAGCAGTATATGTATGGCGATTGCAGCCAATATGAATTTTGATAACGACGATGTAAATAAGATCAGAATTGCAGGGCTTGTCCATGATATCGGCAAAATTGGCATTGACGAGAAAATTCTGAATAAGCCCGGGAAACTAACCGAGGACGAGAGAGATCAAGTAAACAAGCATCCCGAGGTTGGTTGGCGGATACTCAGTTCTGCGAATGAATTTACAGAACTTGCAAATTTTATCCTTGACCATCACGAGAGATGGGACGGCAGAGGATATCCAAATGGGTTAGCGGGTGAAGACATACCTCTGGAAGCAAGAATAATTGCGGTGGCGGATTCTTTTGATGCAATGACCAGCGAAAGAAGTTATCGATCCGGACTTAGCCAGGAAGAGGCGATTGCGGAACTTATGAGATGCTCAGGCACTCAGTTTGACCCCCAAATTGTTGCGATTTTTGTTGATAAGGTGATACCGAGTAATATCATCAGTTAGAGAGAATCAGACAGGCTAATAAAAATGAAAGCCCTTTGATTTCTGCCGGATCATAATTTTTTCGTGGTCATCACCCTGGATGCATTCAGGATAGCCATGATTGCAACGCCCATATCGGCAAAGACCGCTTCCCACATGGACGCAATCCCTGCGGCTCCCAGAATAAGGAAGATCGCTTTTATACCCAAAGCAAAGAAAATATTCTGGAAGACAATCGTTCTTGTCCTTCCGGCGATTTTTATGGCCGTAGCTATCTTAGAAGGCTCATCCGTCATAATGACGATATCGGCAGCCTCGATGGCAGCGTCCGAGCCCAGTCCGCCCATCGCGATCCCGATATCCGCGCGAGCCAGCACCGGTGCATCGTTTATCCCGTCACCGACAAAGACGATGTTACCCTTATGTGTTTTTCGGGCTTCCAAATCTTCCAGTTTTGCGACTTTGTCGGCAGGCAGCAACTCGCTGTATACTGTATCAACACCCAGTTGTGCGCCAATCTTTTCGCCGATTGATTTGAGGTCACCTGTCAGAATTATTGTTTGTCCTACTCCCAGATTCTTAAGTTCTTGAATTGCGTGGGCGGCATCTTCTTTGATTTCATCCGAAATCACGATGCATCCGGCATATATGTTCTCCACAGAAATATGGACGACGGTTCCGACTGATTCAATATCGTGAAACTGAATATTCCGCAGTTCCATCAGTCTGGAATTTCCGGCGAGTACATCTTTGCCGTCAATTTTAACCGAGATACCCTGTCCTGCGAGTTCTGTATAGTTCTCGATTTTTGATTGATCCACTTCTGTTTCTGATGCCTTCATAATTGAAACGGCAATAGGGTGGGTGGAATAGCTCTCGGCACTCGCTGCATAACGCAAAAGATCTTTTGCCGAGAATCCATTTTGCGGACTGACTTCGGTTACCTTGAAAACGCCTTTGGTTAGAGTACCTGTCTTGTCAAAGACCACTGCTTCCACATTATTGAGGGCTTCGAGATAATTGGCGCCCTTGATCAGGATGCCGCGTTTTGAGGCGCCGCCGATTCCGCCAAAGAAACCCAGAGGGATGGATATGACCAAGGCACACGGACAGGAGACCACGAGAAATACTAATGCCCGATAGATCCAGTCGGAAAATAAAGCACCCGAAATAAGTAGAGGCGGGAAGATGGCAAGAGCCAGTGCGCTAAAAACAACCACAGGCGTATAATACCCGGCAAATTTAGTAATGAATTTTTCGGTCGGTGCCTTCCGACTGCCGGCGTTTTGAACGAGGTCAAGGATTTTCGATACAGTTGACTCTCCAAAAATCTTCGTTACAGCGATCGTCAACACTCCGTTTTTGTTGATAAATCCGCTTAACGCATCCATGCCGGGTTCCAACTCTCTGGGTATCGATTCTCCGGTCAAAGCCGCGGTATCGACCATGGAAAACCCATCGATTACCATGCCGTCCAGAGGTATCCTCTCGCCGGGCTTTACGATAATGATATCTCCGATGCTGACGTCTTCCGGTGCCACTTTTCTAACTTCTTCGCCGACTTTCAAATTGGCATAATCCGGCCGGATATCCATCAGTGCACCGATCGATTTGCGCGAGTGATCCACCGCCATATCCTGAAACATCTCGCCGACCAAATAGAAAAGCATGACTGCCACGCCTTCAGGATACTGCCCAATGCAAAACGCACCGATTGTCGCTACACTCATCAGGAAATGTTCCGTGAATACCTGTCCGCGGATAATCCCTTTGAGGGCACCCATCACGACGTTTTCACCGACAATAATATAGCTCGTTAAAAAAATCACGAGCTCAAGCCAGTTGGGAAAGCGAAAAAGAAGACCGACGGCAAAGATCATGCCTCCCAAAATCAGCTTAATCCATTGCTTCTTATGGTCGTGCTCATCCTCTATAACTGACTTGGCACTGATGCGTTCTGCTTCGTTGTTTATGAAAATGATCTTTATTTCCGGTTCGATCTTATTAATGATGGCTTCGATTTTGGAGAAATCGCCTGCAAAATTCACATCTGATTCTACAATCAGTCTTTTAGAGACAAAACCGACCGTTGCAGAGTGAACTTCAGCTAACTTGTTCACTTCTGTCTCGATTTTAGCCGCGCAATTGGCACACCCAAGACCTTCCAGATAAAATTCGTGCTTCATCTGCTCAATTGCTCCTTTTATTCCGAAATGTGGATTAATCCCTGATCAAATATCTGCTTTACGTGCTCGTCAATCAGAGAATAAAATACGATTTTGCCATCTCTGCGACTCTTGACCAGATCCGCCTGCTTCAAGACCCTGAGCTGATGCGATATTGCCGATTGTGTCATGTTGAGAAGGAAGGCCAGGTCACAAACGCACATCTCGGATTCATCCAGCGCCCACAATATTTTTATCCTTGTGGAATCACCGAATATTTTGAAAAGCTCCGCCAAATCATAGAGCGTTTCTTCAGCGGGCATTTCTGCCCGAACTCTATTTACGATCTCTTCGTGAATCACGTCACAATCACAACGTTCCGCCGGCTGGATGCTCTTTATCATAATAGAACCTCGTTTCTTCCGCTGAGATAAGTTGAACATATGAACAACAATTCATATATAAATTTATACCTTAAACAGTCTTGTGTCAACATGCAAGATAAGGTAGGAAAATAATTACGAGTTGTGTTATTTACGAAGAAATAGTCGGCTCTCAAAATACATTATTGCTTTACGTTATATGACAGAAGGTGCATTATGAAAGAAGTTATATTACTTGAGGAGGGATAGAAGATGGATCTATTACCGGAAAAGCGCAATGAACTTCTCAGTGTATTGAGAGTGCGGTTTGAAAACAACATGAATCGTCATGTTGGTCTTACATGGACAGACATACAGGCTCGGCTGGAAGAAAATGCTAATAAACTAGGGTCACTTTACGAAATGGAACAAACCGGCGGTGAACCGGATGTTGTGGGTTTGGATAAAATGACAGGCGAATATATTTTTTATGATTGTACCAAGGAGAGTCCAAAGGGCCGCCGCAGCCTTTGCTATGACCGTGAGGCTCTCGAGTCAAGGAAAGAGAACAGGCCGGAAAGTAGCGTCATGGATATGACATCCAGAATGGGTATTGAGCTTCTGTCAGAAGAGGAATACCGGGACTTGCAGAAACTTGGCAACTTTGACACGACAACATCGAGCTGGATAGTAACGCCTTCTGAAATCAGAAAGCTCGGGGGTGCGATATTTGCGGATTTTCGATATGGCAACGTATTTGTATATCATAACGGAGCCGAGTCCTACTATTCTTCAAGAGGATTCCGCGGGTCGCTGAGAGTCTGAGGGCAACAATAAAAGTAAAAATAATAGTGTTGTAAAGATTTAACGCTCTTAACTTGCGCAAAACGAATCTATAACCAGAATGTACTTTTGGCAGAATCACTTCTTTGTTACCTTGAAAACAAAGAGGTGATTTACATGTTGAGAAAGCGCATAGCGAAGAAGTTATATGATTTCTGGTCAGGCCGAAAAGAGCGAAGAAAGCCTCTTTTGATGCGAGCGATAAAAAATAATGTGTTATCTATATAAGATGGATAGTTTATTTTAAACATACACATAGTCTACCCATTAATTTGGATTATTTTGAGTTAAAAATATATTTTAAAACCTATTTACAAAGATGTTGATCTGACGTACCATTAAATCATTACAAGCCGTAGCGCAAAGCGGGGAATAGAAAATGAATAATGGTAAAGTCACTTTTCTTATAACATTACTAGCAGGAGTTCTGTTTCTGACTTCTTGTGAAAAGACTGATGGACGATTGAAAGGCGAAACGACGATATTATGTGAATCATCACTTGCAACATCAACATCCCAAAAATCCGGTGCAACACCTAAGCCGAAGCAAACTCCTACATTAACCCCGACGGCTTCGCCTACTCCCACGCCGTTTGTGCTTCCGGAAAATGTGAATTTTGCCATTGAACCGGTTTTCGATGATGCGCGACCATTTAATGCATTCGGATATGCGGTTGTTGGCATAGAGACTGACGGGCTGATGAAATATGGCATGATTAACGAAGCCGGCGAATTTGTAATCGAGCCGGAGTATGAAGACTATTGCATGCCGGATTGGATGAAGTACACCAATCCGGAAATTGATATTGGATATACCTGGCTTCAGAAGAATGGGCTTTGGGGATTTGTAAACGAAAAATGTGAATGGGTAGTTGACTGCAAGTACGACAACTGCCTGCACTTCACGAAAATTGGGTTTGCAGGAGTGGAAGTTGACGGAAAATGGGGCTTTATCTCAACTTCAGGCGAGATGGTTGTCGAGCCGATATATGATTCGGTGGAAATGTGTTTTGGAGATGATTTTGCTAAAGTATGTATAAATGAATTATGGGGACTAATCGATAGCGAGGGGAAAGTGATTCTTGAGCCTTCAGCAGCTCCTATGCTTACAGAGGGTGACTGCTCTGATTATGGTTATTGGAGCGCTGCCGGACACGACATAGTGTTGACTGATTGGGGCTCCTGCCTTCTTTCTTTTGATGGTGAAATACTCGTTGAAAATGCAGAAAATTGGATTTATTCGATTAGCTCGAACGGTCTCGTTTTTGCAGATTCGCTCACAGATGGAACCGGATATTTTAGTACGGACGGAGATCTAGTGATTGAACTTAAGGAGAACGAGTATGGAAATGTGTTTGCGGATGATGGACTTGCCATCGTAGAGACTTATAAGAAAGATAAATCGAGATCTTACCGATATATCGACAGTACCGGTGAAAACATTTTTAACACTGAATTTGAAGAGGCGTACAATTTTGCACCCAATGGTATTGCATCGGTAAAAAAAGACGGATTGTATGGTTATATAGACAGGACCGGATCGTATGTTATTGAACCACAATTTGATGACGGACGCGACTTTGACGCAAATTGCGTCGCTTTTGTGCAAAAAGAAGGGAAATGGGCAATCATTGACGACACCGGGAAACTGTTAACTGATTTTATTTTCGATGATTGGGATCAGCCTTATCATGACTTCCTTCCGGTATCTGTTTTCGCGGTAAGTGTGGATGATCAGTATGGATTAATTAATGAGTATGGGAATGTGATTCTTGAGAATCAATTTGACAACATTATTTTTTCTTATCCCGAGAGTACGGAAGGTTGGAATATTATCAATTATTCCGATGCAGACCTTGCTATGACGCATAAAGACGGCAAATACGGAATCATTTCACTTCAAGGCGAAATCCTCCTTGAAACTGAAAGTGAAGATTATTTCATAGTATCCGAAAACGGATATTCCGTTATCGCAATTAACGGAAAGCTGGGCTATGTGGATGTGGTACGTTGATTGGCCGGGACTATAGTATTTCAAGGATGTCATTATCGAGCAGAGAATTATCTCAATGAAACTCACCTCGCATAACTCACAATCCCATCACCATCATGTACCCAATCAATGAAGTATCCGAACTTTTCATTTGCAGAAAACTCAAGAATTTGTTCCTGGGTGAGTAATCCGGTTAGTATTGTATAGTACTGTTTCTCTGAGGCGCTTAAATGAGTCCAAGTCTGACTCAAGGATACGTCATATCCTAGTTCCAAAAGACGGGTATTTTCGCTTTCCATGCATTCTATATCGGCGGCCTGGAGGATTGGCAAGACATTGGAATTGTAAAGCTCCGTTGCAGCATCCAGATTTTCCTGAGGTGATAACGTCTTTGCCTCGGCCTGTTTCTGTGTCCACTCTTCAAGGGTTACGTGACCGCCATGATCGCCATTGTATTCTGAATAGGGATATGTGCCGTTACTGAGGTCGACAAGTTCCCGCCATTCTGATATGGCTCGTCCGTTATAAAGGTAATCCTCAAAGTCGTTCACATACTGCTCTTCCGGGATGACTTGAATTTGGACAAAATAATACTTGTCCAAATTTTGCGGATCGGAAAGAGCAGTTCGAATATCCGGGTAAATTGAAACTTCCCCTTGCTCGGGCCGCATCATTTCATACATACCTCCGAAGTAATTTTTTGAATCGACAACTGACTTCGGAGTTTCTGTCGCTTGAAAACCGGTGGTTTCAGTTGGAGCGACCTGAGTATCAGTCGGTACTTCTGAGGCGGGCAGAATCGAGATAGTAGGCTCTGCAGGCAGGAAAGAAATATTGCGTCCCAATGCTTGCCAGGCCAAGATGACAACTGCTACAGCCAGGCAAGCGGTGATGGATGCCAGAACCAGGCATCTTGTTCTTGGTTTGGCGTTATTCTGCTGAACTACCCTCGATTTTGCTTGAATCATTCGTGAAATTGTTTGTTCTATAAAAAGATCATCAGCCTTTATTTTGGAATATGCTGCTTTGACTGTGTCTTTATTCATCTATAAACGCCCCCTTCAAGGTGTCCCTGAGCAGTTGTCTGGCGCGAAAAAGTTGCGAGCGGACAGTTGACTCTTTTTTGTTGCATGCTTTTGCGATTTGGGCAATCGAATAATCTTCATAATAGAAAAAATAGATCATGAGTCGATATTTTACAGGTAAGTGAAGAACTGCAGTAAGGACGGCTTTTTCATCTAAATCATTCTCATCTATGTCCGGAAACCCTACGTTTTCATCCAGTTCAACGGTCTTTTTAAACCATGCTGAGTGAAAATAATTGTGACACATATTTATCAGTACGCGAATAAACCACGCTTTTTCGTGCTCGGTGTTCTCGAAAACGGGTTGCTTTTCGATGTACTTCAGGAAAACATTTTGCACCATATCCTCGGCATCATATTGATTGGCCGTATGTGTGAAAGCAATCCTCAAGAGCATATCCGCATATTGATGGACAATTTGCTTAATGTGATCGTTCGTACGCAACGAATCACTCATTGACTTCATCACCTCTTACTTATAATACAATGCAGGAATCAAAAAGTTGCAGCAAAAAAGGACTCCGCCGTGAAATACGGAGAATATTAGTGATCCGCGTCAACTTTGCGCCTTATAGCGACGCGATAAACTCCGCGGCAAACCAAACCACAATAATGGTTCCGATCGGAATTGACAGTAAAGTAAGAAGGGCTTTGTCCTTGTATTTGAAAACCGCAATCAGACCCAGAACCAAACCAATCACTCCAAGTACGGCAATTGCAGGAGTCGGGAGGGGCAGATGAAAGTTGAATGAAGTGGTGGATGCAAGTATTTTCAGCGCCATAATAACGACAAAAAGAAGAGAGAAAACAGCCGCTCCGGTTCCGGCTTTTGACTTGGGTAAAACTTGAGTTTTCATAAACAGTCCTCCAACATCAACATAAACAGCAAAAGCGAAGCCTGATCTTCTTATATTGTATATCTTTTTTCAAATATGTTATGGTAAATATTCAAATATTCCCGACGGTTCATCTATGCAAAAACGTACTTGAGCGATTCGGAAGCGGCTTCGGCAAGGCGCTCGATAAGCTTCTCGTCCGGTGGCATTTTGTCGAGCATTTTGTATCGCGGGTAAAAGCGCGTGATGTGAAGGGAAATGTCCGGATCAACGCCGGCGAGCCATCCGGAGAGCTTACGCATCTCATCGATGGAGTCGTTTTCGCCCGGTATAATAAGGGTTGTAACCTCAACGTGACTTGCGGCGGAGGCAATGCGGATGGATTGCTTAACGGTCTCGATATCGCCGGAAATTCTTTTGTAGAATTCGGGTGAAAAACTCTTGAGATCAATATTGAGTGCCGTGATGTGGGGGAGGAGTTTTTCGAGAGGTTCTTTGTTGATGTAGCCGTTTGTGACCAGAACCGTCTCAAGATTACGGCTTCTGGCGATCGTTGCGGTATCTTCGACATATTCATATCCGATCAGCGGCTCATTATAGGTAAAAGCAATTCCGATGTTCCCGCGAATTTTGGTTTCCTCCGCGCGAGTAACCAGAGTCTCCGGAGAGATGAATTGAAATAATGAATTGTCCTCTGAAGCCATCGATATTTCATAATTCTGGCAAAACGGACACCGCAAATTGCATCCGAAGCTACCCACCGAAAGTATTCTGCTTCCCGGATGAAATCGATTCAGCGGTTTCTTTTCAATTTGATCCAGCGCGATGGATGTGATCAGTCCATAGTTGGAGGCAATAATTTTTCCGCCTGTGTTTTTGCGCGCACGACAGAACCCGGTTTGGCCTTCATCAAGCCGGCATTGATGCGGGCAAATGACGCAAGTTGCCGTATTCATTTGTGGCGAATGACCTCGAATCGCTCGATCGAATATTTTACGGACGGTGAAATTCCTGCCTTTTGAAGCGCGATCGCCAGTTGATCCTCAACCGTATCCACACCTTCAAGATTCGGAAGCAGGAGGCCGCGACGGAAGCCGTGGGAGACAATCACTCCGTAACGAACAGGATCCAGTTCAGACGTGTCCTTAACCGGTTCAGGTTTCCCGAGAACATCAACGCTATACACAAGATCCGGCAGCTCGACTTCTTCGACGGGTGGGAAACGCGGATCTTGCGCGCCGGACTCGACGGCATTACCGATAATCTCGTCTGCGATGCATTCCGTTACGGCACTGATGGTGCCGATGCAACCGCGAAGACGACCGTCTTTTTTAAGAGAAACAAAGACACCGGCAGCGTTCTTTATCAAATCATCGGGTAGACCGGCCGGCCGGTCGAGAACTTTTCCGGTACGGACATAGTGTTCAAGAGACTTACGCGCAAGGGCAACATAGGCATCTTCCCAGGTATTATCCGGCTCAAATCCGCATACCGCATACCCGACCCCGAACGGTCCTTCATACGACATGAAGTCGGTTTTGTAGTGTTGACCGGAGAGAACACCCGCCATAATAACAAAGGAACGCAGACCGCATTCGGCGGCAGATTCGGAGAGGGACGGGTCAATTTCCATAATTTCGTCAAGACGGGATTCTTTCAGAAGACCGGTAAGGATCTCATCGAAAACGGGGCCGGATTCCGAGAATCCGTAAGGTCCGTCCAGTGTCAGGCGATGGGACAGATCACCGCTGGCAATCAGAACAACCTTTTGGGTTGTGTCATTCACTGCTCTGGCGATACATTTTCCGAAAGAGTAGTGTTCCTGAAGCGGGAGACTCGAAAGAGAAATCTCGATTAACTTATAGTCGCTGTAACCCTTTTCGACGAAAGAAAGCGGAACGAGGACACCGTGATCAATATAAAAGTCAGTATCATCGGAAAGAAGGATGGGGACTGCTTTTCGAATGGCCTCGGCGTATATCTTGGTTGAGAGCTCTAAGTCGACTTCTTTTCGTAGGGCTACCTTGGGAGCTCCGAATCTTCGCAGGTCTCCCGAAAGCGTCGCATTTGAAGATAAAACGAAACGATCATGAAAAAAGGGCGCATGGGGTGAAAGGACGATGATCGTATCCGGCGCGATATCCCTGATCTTGCGGGCAACCTTTTCCATTGCCTGGAAGGTGCTCTGAATTACCTTTTCCTCTCCTTTCCCGACCTCGGGAACGAGAAGCGGCGGGTGGGGAACAGAAAAGACAGCGGAAAGTGACATAATAACACCTCTTTTCTTAAGTGAAAAAGCCGATGCTGTACAGTTACATTATATCACGCGTATCTGGTAGACTTAATAGAAACAGCAAACAGGAAAGATGACTAAGATGCCTGGACTAAGGAATTCCGTCGCTCTGCGCTCAGACCGTTTTCTATCACGGCACTTCTCCGGTGAGACGCTGGATTACCGGCAAATTGCCGCGCTGATTTTTCCGCTGTTTATTGACCAGGCATTTATTGTCTGCATGAATCTCTTTAATACGTCCATGATCAGCTCGTCAGGGCTTGATGCCGTCAGCGCAGTGAGTATGGTGGACTCTGTAAATATATTTCTGATGTACATTTTTGTCGCGGTTGCAACCGGCGGAACAATCATTGTCGCCCAGTTAAAAGGTCGAGGCAGTGTAAGCGAGGTTCCCAGGGCGATCTCCGGATCCGTGACGGCGGTCCTTCTTCTTGCCGCCGCGATATCTGTAGCTGTAGTTGTCTCCGCACCGTTGATTTTGAAGTGGATATTTGGTGGTGCCGAGGCGGCTGTTTTCGAAAACGCAAAGGTTTACCTGATCGGGAGCGCGGTTTCGTATGTCTTTTTTGCGATGATGGAGGCAGTTTCTGCGTCGCTTAGGGGCCTTGGAGAAACCCGCGCATCACTGGTTTTGACACTGGTGATGAACGGTTTATACGTCGTGATGAACTATTTTCTAATCAACCTATTTCATCTCGGAATCGTCGGAATGGTCATATCTCTGATCACGGCACGAGTGGTTGCCGCTTTTGTATCCGTCTTTTTCCTGATCCGCAAGAGAAATCCTTATCGAATGAAAATCACGAAAATCTTTTGTTTTGATCTCTCGATAATTCGCCGGTCATTCACGCTGGGCATGCCTTTTGCAGCCGAGCAGATGTTTTTTAACGGCGGCAAAATACTGACGCAGACATTTATTGTAGGGATGGGAACACTGGCACTTGCAACGAACGCCATTACTTCGTCTGTTGTTGCCTTGTTTATGATCCCCGCCAATACGTTTGGACTGGCAATCATTACGATTGTCGGACAGTGTATCGGAAGAAAAGATTTGAAGCAGGCTAAGAAGATGATTCGTTCCTTTATGGTTCTTACCTCGGTCTCATTCGTTTTTCTGGGACTGGTCATCCTGCCGTTTCTTCCCGGAATTGTATCGATATTCGGACCGGCAGAGAGTATTAAGGGTGATATTTATCAGATCATCTATATAAATACCATCGCTCAGGCAATCCTCTGGGCGCCGAGTTTTCTGGTGCCGTCAGCGCTTCGGGCCGGTGGTGATGCCACATTTACGTCCGTTGTCTCAATGCTGTCGATGTGGTTGTTTCGTGTTGTGCTCGGATACATTCTCGGGGTGGTTTTGGGCTGGGGAGTACCCGGTATATGGTTTGCAATGGAGGCGGAATGGGGCGTTCGGGGAATCGCATTTATGATCCGCTCGAAAGGAAACCGCTGGTACAGCCATAAGGTGATCGATTGATAGAGTCACTTAATGTGCGTGAAAAGCGAATATTGTTTGACTTTCGCTTTTCGGGAAAGATAGAATGAATCGTATAGAATGATTTGCGTGAATCGGAGAAGAAATGCTTAAGAAATTATTTACATCCAGTGCTGAAAAGCAAAGAAATGCTTTTCAAGAAGAACTTCATAAGGGTTATTCTTTCGAAACCCACATGCACACTTCTGAAGCGAGCGCATGTGCGCTTTCCTCTGCCAGATCTATGGCAAGATTTTATAAGAGTCTCGGTTATCGTGGGATTATCATAACTGACCATTTTTTTAACGGGAATACCGCCATACCGTCTCATTTGCCCTGGGATCAGCAGGTATCCCTTTTCTGCCGCGGATACGAAAATGCAAAAACAGAGGGAGAAAGTATAGGGCTTCAGGTCTTTTTCGGATGGGAGTATTGTTATCACGCGACGGAGTTTCTGACCTATGGTCTTAATAAGGACTGGTTACTTATGCATCCGGAAATACTTAGCTGGGGAGTCGAAGAATATCTAACGAGAGTCCGCGCGGATGGTGGATTCATTATTCATGCGCATCCGTTCCGCGAAGCCCCGTACATCTTTAAAACACGTCTCTTTCCCGATCATACAGACGCTGTTGAAGCAATCAATATAAGAAACCCGGATGTTGCCTTTGATAGGCGCGCATACAATTATGCCAAAGAACACAGCCTGGCGATGACATCCGGATCTGACGCCCATGATACGCAAACGCTTCCGGGCGGAGGCATCCGTTTTGAAAAAGACATATGTTCGATTGAAGATTTCATCGATACTGTTCGCCTCGGTAAAGGATATGAATTGCTCGGAATGAATCGGATTTCCGATGGCAAGAGGTAACCGCATGATTCTAAAGAACGCTTTGGTTTGCAGCGATACATTCGAGAAAATTCAGGCATCCGTCTGTATCGATGGTAAACGGATTTCCGGGATTGAAGCAGGAAGTTCGACAGATAACGACGGGATTGATCTGCGGGGATGTACAATACTACCCGGATTCATTGACATTCATATTCACGGCGCTGCCGGAGCCGATGTCTGTGACGCTACTACGGACGCTATCTGCAAAATTTCAGACTACCTTGCCTCAAGAGGCGTAACCACTTTTTGCGCGACAACAATGACAACTTCTTGTCTGGAACTGGAAAGCGTTATCAAGAATGTCGTAAATTGTATGAACAGTAACCTTTCCGGAGCCGGAATCCATGGAATCCATCTGGAAGGACCTTTTCTTTCCGCCGGGAAGTGTGGTGTACAGAATGAAAAGTACATTCTTTCTCCGGATATCAACTATTTCAAAAGACTGGTTGATTGCTTCCCCGGAATCATATCCATTGTGGATGTCGCACCGGAAGGCACTAACGGGATATCATTTATCGAAGAAGCCAGTAAGTTATGTACCGTTTCACTTTCACACTCTGATGCGAATTACGAAACTGCAAAAGACGCTTTTTCACACGGCCTTACGCATGTATCACACCTTTTTAACGCAATGAGACCGATAAGCCATCGAGATCCAGGCGCGGTGCCGGCTGTTTTTGAGGATAAGCGGGTGACGGCCGAGTTGATTTGTGACGGAATACATCTGCATCCCGCGATTCTTCGAATGGCTTTTTCGCTTCTGGGTAGAGAAAGGACCATCATTGTCAGTGATTCTATGCGGGCTACGGGCATGCCTGACGGTGAATACCTGCTTGGCGACCGGAAAATTCTTGTATATGATAAGCGAACCTCTTACGCGAACGGAAGGCTTGCCGGCTCGACAACGTCGATGGCAGATGAAGTGAAAAATCTTTTGGAGATGGGTATTCCGTGGGATCATGTTATTCGGTCTGCGACCATCAATCCTGCTCGAAGACTGGGCATTTCTGAGGAAACCGGCAGTATAACACGCGGTAAGTATGCCGATATAACGGTTGTAGACAAGGATATGAATATAGTTATGACGATAGTGCACGGAAAAATTGTATATCGAGCAGAAGCCTGGGAGCAGAAAAAATGATAAAAGCATGTGAAGCCTTGTCGAGAACCGTACTTTTTGCCGGCCTTGAGCGTTCGACTTTTCAAAACTACTGTTCACTTACCCGTGTAAAAACCTTTTCGAAGGGTGAGATTGTTGCCGCAGAAGGAGACATCTGCACCAGTATCGGCGTAATCGAGAAAGGACGCATTGCAATTCAGAAATATACGTCCGGTGGCGATTTTGCGACGATTGCACTTCTCAAACCCGGCGAGTTTTTTGGCGAGGACTTAATTTTCGGCAGTTCAAATGTTTATACATTTACGCTCGAAGCGATGTCTCTCTCTGAAGTTCTTTTCGTAAACAAAGATACACTTTATGCGCTTCTTGATAAAAGTCAGGTGGTTAAAGATAATTTTCTGAAACTTCTCTCGGATCGTGTAAACTCACAAAATCGAAGGATTGCTCTTCTTTCCCAAAAAAGCATTCGCCATAAAATTGCATTTTATCTTCTCGAACTTCGTGCCGAACAGACATCCGGGGGTAAAAACGGCAATACAATTCATCTTCCGGTCTCAAAAGAAGTCATTGCCAAACTGCTTGCTATGCCTCGTCCTTCATTTTCGAGAGAACTTATTCAAATGCAAAAGGCGGGCCTGATCGAAGTGGACGGAAGAGAGATCCGGCTACTCGATGTTTTGCGACTTGAATCAGAAGTTGTGGAAGGTTTTATTTACGAGCGATAGTTCCGGGACACATTATTTTACGCAAAGGAAGCAACAAAATCGCAAGCAATTTTGCGGGTTCTTTTTGCTTTATATGTTTGAAGTTTTCGATACATGGCATATAATAGCAGTATGTTTTTTAAGTGACAAAAATAATACATAAGTGATGAGGTTGTCATGCAATTACTGAAGGATATGATTTTGTCTGAGGGCAGAATTGTAGGCACGGACATTCTAAAGGTCGACAGCTTTTTGAATCACCAAATTGATCCGCGGCTCATGGAAGAGATTGGCAAAGCATTCTCTTCTATTTTTTCTTCGTGCGGCGTTACCAAGGTAGTCACTCTCGAGAGTTCCGGAATTGCGCCGGCGCTGAGTGTCGGTCAGCAGCTTGGGGTTCCGGTTGTTTTTGCCAAGAAAACGGCCTCGAGAAATTTGGATGACGACGCATATCTTTCCACGGTACATTCATTTACAAAAGGCAACGATTACGTGATCCGAATCAGCAAGCGATATTTGAAAAGTGATGATGTGATATTGTTGATTGACGATTTTCTTGCCAAGGGTTGCGCACTAAAAGGTCTTATCGATATTATTAATCAAGCCGGTGCTCGCATTGCCGGTGCCGGAATTGTAATAGAAAAGGGCTTCCAGGAAGGCGGAGCCATGATCCGTGACATGGGCATACGGGTTCATTCCCTAGCCATAATCAAAGAAATGTCCGAGAAGGGAAATTACATATCCTTCGCGGACGATGCAAATGTTTAAGGAGGAAGATTTATGAAGAAAGTTCTTGCACTACTACTGGTTATGCTGATGATTTCAGGTGTCGTAGTTTTTGCCGGTTGTGAAGAAAAAAAAGAACCGACTACAAAGGAAGAACCGACTACAGCAACAACAAAAGCATCTGAGACAAAAGCGACGGAACCCGTTGAAAAATTGATGGTCGGAATATTGTATATCTCGCCAAAAGATGATGGCGGATATTCTCAGGCTCACGCTGAGGGAATCGCCGCAGCAAAAGCTGCTTTGGGAGATAAAGTCACGATCAAAGAAATTGAAAACGTATCGGATACTGACGTGGAAGCAACGAACATTGCAATCGATAACCTTGTGAACGAAGGCTGTAATCTTATTTTCACAACAAGTTACGGTTACATGGATCCAACGGTTGCAGCTGCTGAGAAATATCCGGATGTAAAGTTTGCTCATTGCTCCGGATACAAGAGAAATGATACGAATATGGATACATATTTCGGACAGATTGAGACCGGAAGATATCTTTCCGGTATCGTAGCAGGTTCTATGACCAAAACCAACAAGATCGGCTATGTTGCCGCATATCCGATTCCGGAAGTTGTCAGAGGAATCAACGCCTTTGCACTGGGTGTTCAGTCCGTTAATCCGGATGCTGTCGTTAAGGTTGTTTGGACAAACACATGGTATGATCCGGCCGTCGAAAAAGCGTCGGCGGAAGCACTTCTCGCCGATGGCTGTGATGTTATGGCGCAGCATCAGGATTCACCGTCTGCCATCGAAGCCGCTGAAGCTGCCGGTGCTTATGCAATCGGTTATGACCTGACATACTCAGGAGCACCGGAAGCTTACCTCACCGCTCCGCTCTGGAACTGGGGTGTTTACTATACATACAAGATGCAACAGGTTCTTGACGGAGCATGGAAAGTTGAGAATTACTGGGGTGGAATGAAGGAAGGCGTTGCCAAGCTCGACACACTTTCCGGACTGGTCTCTGCCGAAGCCAAAGCAGCTGTTGAAGCAGCAACGGCCGATGTTACCGAAAAAGGAAACGAATTTGTTTTTACCGGACCGATTTATGATCAGGCAGGTACTTTGAAGGTTGAGGAAGGAAAAAGTCTTTCCTATGATGATCAGATGGGCATGGCATGGTTTGTAAAGGGTGTTGAAGGAGAAATTCCTTCAAAATAACAACTAAAATCACTGGATGTTTTACGGCATCCGGAGCAACAGCACCGGATGCCGTGAAATGTCTCCCGTAAATGAGGATTCCCGGATGGATGCCATGAATGAATCGAAGCGGATAGCATTTAGTATGCATGGGATTTCTAAATCCTTTGGATCCGTCTGCGCGAATGAGGCAATTCACTTTGAGGTCCGCGAAGGCGAAATACACGCTCTGCTTGGAGAGAATGGTTCAGGAAAGAGCACTCTTATGAATATTCTTTCCGGTGTATATCGTCCGGACTGCGGCGAAATTGAAGTAAACGGGAAGAAACGTACATTCCGCTCTCCTCGCGATGCGATTCGGAGCGGTATCGGCATGGTATATCAACATTTCAAGCTGGCCGACTCCATTAGTGCCGCAGAAAACATCCTTGCCGGAGAAAAACTCAACACGAAAGCATTTGAAAATAAGGATGATCACGGCGTTCCCGGATCTCTTATTTCATCAATTCACACAAAGCTGTCTCACAAAAAGCAAAATGATTTATTGCGTCAATTTGCAATGCAATATGGTATTGAATTCGACCCTTCCAAACTGGCATCGCAACTTTCGGTAAGCGAAAAGCAGTCCGTTGAAATTATTAAGGTGCTTGTTCGCGGTGCAAGAATTCTTGTGCTCGACGAACCAACGGCGGTTCTGACTCCTCAGGAGGCAAAAAAGCTTTTTAATGTACTTCGAAATATGCGTGACCTGGGCTGTTCTATCGTTTTTATCAGCCATAAGCTCGGTGAGATAATGGAACTTTGTGATCGGGTTACTGTTCTTAGAAAAGGTAAGAGCGTTGAAACGTGTAATGTTATGGATGTTGACGCATATGATCTGGTTGAGAAGATGGTCGGACGGAAAATCGATCTATCCATAGACAGACCGGATCCGAATCCGGATCAAGTGAAATGTCTTAGTGTCGAATCTCTTTCATATAAGGACGAAAAAGGAATTAAGAAGCTGTCTGACGTTTCGTTTTCCGTTCATTATGGCGAGATTCTGGGTGTTGCCGGTCTTGCCGGCGGCGGACAAAAAGAGCTGTGTGAGGTTATTGCCGGAATAAATCGTCCCGAGCATGGAGCAATATTTGTTGATGAAGAGAATATTACAGGTCTTTCTCCGAGAGACATAACATCCAAGGGAGTGTCAATGTGCTTTATTCCCGAGGATCGTCTCGGAATGGGGCTTGTAGCATCAATGGGGATGGTTGAGAATATTCTGTTGAAGGAATACTCTTTTCAAAAGGGCATTTTTATACATAAGGAAGACGTCGAGAAAAAGGCTCTTGATATGATAGAAGAGCTCGGGATACAGACCCCCGGTCTTAATCATCCGGTGCGCATGTTATCCGGCGGCAATATACAGAAAGTAATTCTCGGGCGTGAGATTCACTTGAATCCCAAACTGATGATCGCTGCTTATGCCGTTCGCGGCCTCGATATTCATTCTTCATATACAATTTACGGACTTTTGAACGAACAGAAAAAGAAAAATATATCGGTTCTGTATATCGGAGAAGATCTGGATGTTTTGATTGAACTGTGCGACAGAATAATGGTTCTTTGCCAGGGAGAGTCAATGGGCATTGTTGATGCAAAGACAACCTCAAAGGAAGAACTGGGACAAATGATGTCCGGAACACAATTGGACCTTTTGAGAAAGGGGGTCGATTATGTTTCGAATAACTAAGAGGGAAGAATTATCCCGCATAAATTCTATTTTGGTAAGGCTAATGGGATTATTCATAGGATTATCATTGTCTGCTGTTTTTATAAAGATTCTCGGTCATCCTGTTGATAAGACGTTTATGAAAATGATCACCGGTGCACTTGGGACCGCGAATTCGATCAGGAATGTCGTGACATTCGCAATTCCGCTTGCAATTACCGCGCTTGGATTATCGGTCGCGTTTCGTATGAAGTTCTGGAACATTGGCGGAGAAGGGCAGATTTTGCTTGGCGCAACAGCAGCAATGTTTGTTTCAATGCAAATGCCTGATTCAACTCCCGGTTGGGCGCTTATCCTGTTGATGTTTTCTGCCGGCTTTGTCGGCGGTGCTGTTTGGGCAGTCATTCCCGGAATTTTCAGAATTCAGATGAAGACAAATGAAACCCTGTTTACGCTCATGATGAACTATATTGCCATTTGTTTTGTGAAATACCTGTATTATGAGGTTTGGAAGGATCCGGCAGGGAAGAACTTTGCGGGCATTGAAAAGATTCAGGCGCAAGCCCATTTGCCTAAGATATTCGGACTTAGTTCCGGCATTATAATACCGCTTGTATTGATGATTTTTGTTTTTATATTGATAAAACGAACCAAGCTGGGGTTCGAAATACGTGTTGTCGGGGAGAGCGAGCCAACGGCTCATTACGCCGGCATCAATGTAAAAAAAGTTGTGCTGACCGGTATTCTTCTGTCAGGGGGCATAGTCGGCCTTGCAGGAGTGGCTAAGCTGAACGGTTCAGTGTATACGTTATCCGAAAACCTGGCAGGCGGCGCCGGATTTACCGCGATTGTAATCGCCTGGCTTGCCAACTTATCGGCGCCGTTTATTCTTGTCGTCTCTTTTTTGATCGGCGCATTGAAGCAAGGTGCTCAATCCATCCAGTTTGAAGGCGTTCCGTCGGCTGTTGCCGATATTATTCAAGGACTGCTATTGATGTCGGTTCTTGGCTCGGAGTTTTTCCTCCGGTATAAAATCGGACGGCCCAAAGTGCCCGCAAAGCACAAGTCCATTAACCCTGATTTGCCGGGAGATGCTGACCGGACTGACCGGATAGAGATTGCTGAGTTACTGGCGGAAGAGGAGGTGAAATAATGCTGTCAATTTTATTTAGTGCAACATTTATTTCATCTGCGATATCATTTTCGGTTGTTCTTCTTCTCGGAACGCTGGGTGAGCTTCTTACAGAGAGGGCCGGACATTTGAATCTCGGAGTTGAGGGCATGATGTTGCTCGGAGGTTCACTCGGCTATTTTACGGCAGTTCGGACATCAAGCCTACCGCTTACTTTGCTTGTGGCGTGTTTGGGTGCGGGTTTCGGTGCTTTGCTATATGGAATTCTTACCGTTACTCTACGCGTTAATCAGACAGTAGCCGGATTGGCTCTTGCTATGTTTGGAACCGGGGTCGCTAATTCCTTCGGCAGTAAGGTTGCAAGAACCACCACACCGGACAAAATTCAAAAAGTCTTTGATTATCATCCGCTCGAAATTTCCGAACCATCCGGACGTTTTATGACATTCATAAATAAGGCTTTTTTATCACATGATATGTATGTCTATTTTTCAATTCTGCTTGCGATCTTACTGGCGATATTCCTCTTTAAAACGAAAGAGGGACTCTCCATACGGATTACAGGGGAGAACACGGCAGCCGCCGATGCAAGCGGTATTAAGGTAACTCGCATCAAGTATACATATATTGTTTTAGGAGGAATGCTTTGCGGTTTGGGCGGGCTGTATCTTCCGCTTGTTCAACAGGGATCATGGACAGACAGCATTACTGCCGGGAAGGGCTGGCTTGTTGTTGCGCTTGTCATTTTTGTTCGCTGGCATCCGATTAAAGCGATCATCGGAGCATATGTTTTCGGAGCGCTTTCCATTTTAGGTTTCTCTGTTCAACTGAACGAATCATTAAAATCTCTCCCGTTTTTCAATCAGTACATTATGGATATGTTCCCTTTCATACTCACCATTATTGTGCTTGTAATATCCTCCGCCAAAAAGAAAGCATGGGGAGGTCCGGCTGAAATCGGACATGCTTATTTCCGGGAAGAAAGATAAAGCCGATTTATGATATAATATTTACTAGTATAAATCGGAGGTAACGTCGAATTGAATGACGGAATATTTGCCAAGATAATTGATTTTATCAGAGAAATATTTGCCGGATTGGATAATGGATATTTATTTTTCGGCGGACCGGCGGATATTACCCGTTATATTTTTGACATTATTTTAATCACCTTTGTTATATATCAGGCACTCAAATTGCTTCGAGAGACAAGGGCTTGGCAGCTTTTGCAAGGCCTTTTTCTGATTGTCCTTTTTACAATGGTTTGCAGTCTTCTCGGCCTGGAGATGGTAGGCTTTTTGTTTGACAATATTCTTTACGTAGTTGCCATCGCATTTGTGGTCATTTTTCAGCCTGAGTTGAGACGGGCCCTTGAGACGGTCGGACTGAAATCATTTTCAACTTTTTCAAATGCATTTACGCCTGATTATCAAGACGCACGCAATGATCTGTCTCTCATGACGGATCAAATTGTGATGGCATGTTCCGAAATGGCAAAGACATATACCGGAGCATTGATCATTATCGAGCGAAATTCGAAACTGGGTGAACTGATCGAACATGAAAACGTCGTTCAGCTTGACTCCTCCGTTACAAGTTCTATCCTGCAGTCGATATTTTTCAGGGGATCTCCATTGCATGACGGAGCTGTCCTCATCCGTAACTCAAGAATAGCTGCCGCCAAATGCCATGTTCCGCTTTCAGAATCGGTACACTCGATGATTAACTTTGGCACGCGGCATAGAGCAGCGGTTGGAGCCAGTGAGATGGGTGACGCCATTGCTATCGCCGTATCTGAGGAGCGCGGAAAGATATCACTTGCCATTGACGGATGCCTTTATGAGATGCGCAACGGAGACGATCTTCGCAAGAATTTACTCTTCTTATTCGGAGTTTCTCAAACTACCGGACGGTTTGCCAGAAGAAAGCAGGGCACCAAGTCCTCTTTGAAACGTAATAAATCTGCGGCACAGAATGCAAGTGCAGATAGTATTGATGTGATCATGAAAGAAAAGGCAAGTGGCATGGTCAAGGGGGAAATTGTAGCCGTCGCAGGAACATGTGCGGTAGACAGTTCCTCCAAACCTTCCAAAGCTTCCAATATGATAGAGCTTCCTATCACTGCAAAAAAGTCCGGCAATTCCTTCAACAGCATGGGCAGGACAAGGAAAATTCTTTATATTGTTTTGTCGTTTCTGATATCATTGGGTCTTTGGATGTATATTCAGATCAACACGAATCCTGTCGTTGAAACAGTAATTGTTGTTCCTATGCAATATAAGTCGGCGGATACGTTAAAGGATAAGAATCTTGAATGTCCCTTTACGATTGAAGATGTTGAGGTAATGCTTGTAGGACGTAAAAAAGTTATAGATGAAATGGTCGAATCGGATATTTTGGCATCTATTGATCTTTCACAAATAAACGAGGCAGGTTTTTTTACATTACCGATTGAGATTTCATCTAATAAAGATGTATACTACCGTGTGAAACAACAATCACCGGAAGTCATACCTGTTGTCGTGTACACGGCTCAGGAGTAATAGTGTCGGAGGATCTTTTATGGATAGATTATTCGGAACCGATGGTGTTCGCGGAGTTGCAAACACGGAATTGACGCCCGACTTGGCTTTTAAACTGGGTTATGCCGGCGCGAATGTTCTGGCCGTAAATACGAACAAGAAACCTTCGATTCTTATTGGTATGGATACGCGCATTTCCTGTAAAATGCTTGAAGCTGCTCTTGCAGCGGGGATTTGTTCTGCCGGTGCGGATGCGGTGCTGTGCGGTGTACTTCCGACTCCTGCTATTGCATACCTGACAGGTAAATATAAGTGTGATGCCGGAGTCATGATCTCCGCCTCACATAATTCATATGAGTATAACGGAATTAAGTTCTTCTCAGGCAACGGATTTAAACTATCAGATGAAATGGAAGACGAGATCGCGCTTCGAGTGAAGGAATATGATGCGTTCTCCAAAAACCGTCCCTGCGGTGAGGACGTCGGGACAGCTTATTTCCGTGATGAGGCATCGCATCAGTACGTCGAACATCTGAAAAGAAGAATGAGTGTTGATCTTTCCGGGATGAGAATTGCGATTGACTGCGCAAACGGTGCGGCAAGCAATATCGCTCCGGGTCTTTTCGAAGATCTCGGCGCAACAGTAATCGTCATCGGAAATAAACCCAATGGTTTGAATATTAATAAGAATTGCGGATCGACACACCTTGAAGAACTGCAGAATCTGGTTGTATCTGAAAAATGTGATTTGGGACTGGCTTTTGACGGAGATGCAGACAGACTTCTTGCTGTGGATAGCGAAGGAAAGACGGTTGACGGTGACGAGATCCTATCTATCATAGCAATGGACATGAAAGCAAACGGAGAACTAAAGTCCGACACTATTGTGATCACGGTGATGAGCAACCTCGGTCTTGATATTATGGCTAAGAAGAACAGGTTAAATCTTGAAAAGACGAAAGTCGGAGACAGATATGTGCTTGAGAAAATGATCGAGAAAGATTACAACATTGGCGGCGAGCAGTCCGGACATGTTATTTTACTGGATCATGCAACCACGGGTGACGGAACTCTCACGGCACTTGCATTACTTCAGGCTCTCTATAGGAAAAAAACCACGCTTAAAAAAGCGACCGAAATCATTCATATTCTTCCGCAGGTTCTTCTTTCGGCAAAGGTGAAGAATGAAGACAAGCAGAAGGCCATGGAGCTTAAGGAACTGAACGAAGCGATAGAGAAGTATGAGAAGATCCTCGACGGAAAAGGAAGAATTCTGGTACGTGCTTCCGGAACGGAACCCATCATTCGCGTTATGATAGAAGGCGAGAATGAGGATGAGATATCATTAATGGCCAGAGACTTGGTTGCGATCATTCAGACTAAATTAATCGTATAGTATTCAAAATTAGGAGGCCCTATGTGCGGTATTGTGGGTTATGTCGGTAGTCAGGAAGCACTGCCGATTGTTATTCATGGATTGAAAAAATTGGAATACAGAGGATATGACTCGGCAGGCGTTACTTTTCTTTCCGATGAGAAGATAAAGCTTGTCAAGAAGAAGGGAAGGATAGCAAACCTGATTGAAGCGCTGGAGGAGTCCGGTTTTGCTACCGCTAAGGATGAAAATCATAAAGATAACATCCATCTTGCTATGGGACATACAAGGTGGGCGACACACGGAGCTCCCAGTGATGAGAATTCTCACCCGCATGTGTCCGGTCATGGTCATGTATGTGTTGTTCACAACGGAATAATCGAAAATTATGTAGAATTGCGAGCCTTCCTAAAGAATAAGGGGTTCCGCTTCTTATCGGAAACAGACACCGAAGTGGTTGCTCACCTCATTGAATATCATTATATGCACAGAGGCGACGGAGACATTTTCACAGCGACACAAGAAGCATTACTCGAAATTGAAGGATCATATGCTCTTGTTGTACTTTGTTCTGAATACCCCGAGATTCTTATTACGGCGAAAAAAGACAATCCACTGATTATCGGAATCGGGCAAGGCGAAAATATCATCGCATCGGATATTCCGGCGGTGATAAAACATACACGGAACATACTTGTTCTCGAAGATAATGAGATAGCGGTTGTTCACAAAGACAGCGTCAAGCTTTACACCGTTTTCGGTCAAATGGTTAATCGGGATACTATTTATGTTGATTGGGATTCTGAGGCCGCAGAAAAGGGCGGATTCGAACATTTTATGATGAAGGAAATGTTTGAAGAGCCCAAGGCAGTCAGGGCAACGATTACTCCGAGAATTCGATCGAACCGGATCATGCTTGAAGATTTTCCGCTAAGCAAAGAACGCATTCAAATAGCATCGCAGATTCATATCGTTGCATGTGGTACTGCATACCACGCCGGATGCGTCGGTAAGAATCTGATCGAAAAGCTTTGCAGAATTCCCGTTGAGGTTAACGTAGCTTCAGAATTTCGATATAAAGACCCGATTATTGACGAGAATTCAATTGTCATCATTATCAGTCAATCCGGCGAAACGCTGGATACACTTGCGGCTATGCGGGAAGCAAAAAGACGGGGGGCACTTACTCTGTCAATCGTCAATGTGATCGGAAGCTCCATTGCAAGAGAAGCAGATTTTGTTCTTTATACGGCGGCAGGTCCGGAAATCTCCGTTGCCTCAACCAAGGCATATCTGACGCAATTGGCATGTATTTTTCTGATGTCCTTTGAAATGGCTCACATTATCGGACGAATTGAGGACAGTGAGTACATACGCTACCAGCAGGAGCTACTGCTTCTTCCGGACAAAATTGCCGAAACACTCGAAAAGCAGTCTGAGATACAACGGTTTGCATCCATGCACTTTAACGCAAAAAGTGTTTTTTTCATCGGAAGAGGGCTTGATTATTTTCTATCCATGGAGGCCTCACTCAAGCTCAAAGAAATATCCTACATTCACTCGGAGGCATATCCCGGCGGTGAACTCAAACACGGAACGATTGCGCTTATTGAAAAGGGCACCATGGTTGTCTGTTCTCTGACACAGGAAAATCTCATGGATAAGATGATCTCCAACATTGAAGAGGTCAAGGCTCGCGGCGCAGTTGTTCTCGGCATTACGACTGAGAAGCAACAACGCGCAATTCAAGCTTGTGATGAAGTTTTCATTATTCCTCAAACGGATCCGCTTCTTGCGCCGATGCTTGCGGTTACCCCTTGCCAGCTTTTTGCCTATTATGTTGCGGTTAATAAGGGATGCGACGTTGATAAACCGCGGAATCTCGCAAAGAGCGTTACAGTAGAGTAGTTAGTAGTCTTCAATCCGCGGCGAGAAGGTCCCTGTAGTGCTGAAGCAATTTCTGTTGGTCCTCAGGTAACTGGGGATATTGAGGGTCGATTCCTTTAAGTGTTTTCAGCAGGATTTCGCTAACCAAGGTCCGGGCAAACCACTTGCTGTCTGCAGGAACTACATACCAAGGGGCATGCTTGGTGGAGGTGTTCTGAATCATTTCTTCGAATGCCTTATGGTAATCGTCCCAACACTCGCGCTCATCCAAATCGCCGGCACTGAATTTCCAGTTTTTGGCAGGGTCGTCAATCCTGGCAAGAATTCGTTTTTTCTGCTCATCTTTTGAAAGATGAAGAAAAATTTTGATAATAACAATGCCGTTTTCCGACAAATATTTCTCGAAATCATTGATCTGTCTGTAACGGCGCTTCCAGATATCTCCTTTGGTGAGATTCTCCGGGAGTTGCTGTTTGGCGGGGAGGTCGTGGACTTTTACGACCAGAACTTCTTCGTAGTGCGATCGGTTAAACACACCGATCGTCCCTCTTTGAGGAAGTTGCCTGTTGATGCGCCACAGATAATCATGATCAAGTTCTTCAGTTGTCGGTGCCTTGAAGCAGCTGACACTGCATCCCTGAGGATTAAGGCCGCTGGTCACATTCTTAATTGTGCCGTCTTTGCCGGCTGCATCCGTCGCCTGAATAATCATAAGGACACTTTGCTTGTTTTGCGCATAGAGTTTATCCTGAAGAGCCGCGGATTCATTTGTATTTTTTCTCAGCATCTCCTCGACCTTGGTCCGGTCTTTTTTTGAATAATCAAGCGTATCATCGCATCGGATGGAATCGAGTTTGAATTTGCTGCCGTTGGTTATGCAGAATTTTGAAATATCCATATGTGTCCCCCAATTGGTTTGTTGTTTCATTTTTAATATACTCCCCGAATTTATGACAAACAAGAAAAATGAAGACAATTACCGGTAAACTTGATAAAATGTTTCCATGTTGAAACGGAGGCGATTATATGGTTATTGGAATACGGATTTCTGATTTATTGGATCTTGAGAAAACAATTGCAAAGGACATTTTTATGGATCGGACTTATGTGTGGGATGTTCTTCCGGATATCTCCGGATTTATTCGGAAGTTAGGGCCGACACTGAGTCCCGATGAGTATAACCAGATCGGAGAAGATATCTGGATTTCGAAAAGCGCGAAGATATTTGACTCCGCTTATATTGCCGGCCCGTGCATAATTGATCATAATGCCGAGGTCAGACATTGCGCGTTTATTCGCGGCAGTGCAATTGTCGGAAAAAATACGGTCGTCGGCAATTCGACCGAACTTAAGAACGTGATCCTTTTCGATGGGGTTCAGGTTCCTCATTATAATTACGTCGGTGACTCGGTTTTGGGATATAAGGCACACATGGGCGCGGGTGCAATTACTTCCAATGTTAAGTCGGATCATACGCTTACGACTTTTCAATTCGGTTCCGAAAAAATGCCGACCGGAATGAAAAAATTCGGTGCGGTAATCGGAGATCGAACGGAAATAGGCTGCAATAGTGTTTTAAACCCGGCAACAATTATCGGCAGGGACTCAACCGTGTATCCGTTATCGATGGTTCGTGGATTCGTTCCGTCCAAAAGTATTTATAAAAAGCAGGGAGAGGTCGTTGCAAAAAAGGACTGATAAAAAATCCGCACATAAGAAAGCTTCCCCGGATATATCCGGGGAAGCTTTCTTATGATCAAATAAAACCTAGATAATCCTGGTGCGAATCTTATCAAGTGATTCTCTTGCAATTTGCCGAACATAGGGGTCCGCATCCGCAAAAGCCAATTTCTTAACGTATTCCTCACAGTGCTTCGCATTGATGTTTCCGACTGCTTCAGCAGCTGCTGCCCTGACAATCGAGGAAGTGTCTCTCAGTAAAGGAATCAAATGCGTTCCCGACTCGTATGACTTGATTTGCCCTAATGCTTGCGCAACAGCTGCCCTAACCTCATCATCTGAATCATCAGCCATTTTGACAAGAGCATCAAGATTCTGCTTTTTCCCCAGCTTATCAATCTTTTCTACTACTCTTTCTATTCGTGCCATCTTGATCGCCCCTTCCTAGTCTTTTATATCCTCACCTAAATTATGCTCTGAATTGTTGTCGAACGCTATAGTAACAGGGTATGATTTTGTAAAATAAGTGTGTCATAAATGTGAATAGGAGCAATTCATAATGAGCTCTTGATTTATGGATCGAAACCAAAATGTTAGCAAAACGTTACGCTCATTGTTCTACAACGTTTTTCATTGTGCTATACTTTTATAGTCACATGGTGGACTCAAATCAAATATATTTGAACAAAATCGCATATTTGTGTGAACAAGTGCTTAGGAAGGATCAGCATGACCACCCAATCAGCCCCGCATAAAATGCATAATCCAATAAGATGGTTGGTGTTTTTTTGTATTATGATCCTGTTTGTAGTTTCAGGATGTTCTTCCTTTTCTGATGGTAATGTTGATACGTTTACTCCGAAATCTCCGTCAGAATTGATTTATAGTGACAGCTCAGGATTATCCCAATCTTCAACATCCGCGAAGCCTACTGTAACGCCCACACCCACCCCGACCCCGACCCCGACACCGACACCGACGGCCAAGGAAATTGTCGTCAGCTTTATTGGTGATTGTACATTGGGTCAAAACAAAGATCTGGGTAATGTGGATTACAGTTTTGCAAATGTTGTTGGCACAAATTATGAGTATCCGTTTAAGAATGCATTTGATATCCTTGGAACTGATGATTTAACACTTGCAAATCTTGAGGGTCCGCTAACAGAAGCAACGGGATTCCGCGAGAAAGAGATTGTTTTCAAAGGCCCTCCGGAATATGTAAATATTCTTTCTCTCGGAAGTGTTGAGGCCGTCAATCTTTCTAATAATCATTCGTACGATTACTGGGACAAAGGATTAGCAGATACAAAAAAAGTTCTTGATGATGCGGGAATACTATGGAGTGATAACAAGACCTATGCCATATATGAAGTAGACGGGGTCAAGATAGGCATGGCGGGTTTCACTTTTCCCTGGCAGCTGGAGCCGATATATGAAGCGATTGATTCACTACGAGCCGATGGTTGTGATATCGTGATCATTACCGTTCATACCGGAGTAGAAAGAATGTATGAACCCGAATCTGTGGCGGTTAAAATGGCTCATGCCATAATCGATTACGGAGCGGACATCTATGTCGGTCATCACCCGCACAGACTGCAGCCGATTGAGTACTATAACGGAAAGTATATTTTGTACAGTCTTTCGAATTTTGTTTTCGGAGGCCAGCCATGGCTGACAGACCCGGATACAGCTATTGTTCAGTGCACGTTTACAGTTGATCTCGGCGAATTGATTGACTGCAGACTGAACGTCTTTCCCTATTCGATGACCACCACTTTTCCCGGTAATGATTACTGTCCGATGCCTTATGCCCCCGGATCGGATGAATACTATGATGTTCTCGATAAGCTGCGCTGGTCCGAGTCACCGGAATGAGCGAAGCACAATAGGGAATAAGAGTTAATAAATCAGATTTTTGCATACCGAGCAGGAGGTAAAAAATGGCAGACTCAAAAGTACTTGTGGTATTGGGTAGTGACTCCGATTTCCCGATCATGGAGCCTTGTTTCAGACTACTGCTAAACTTTGGTGTTCAATATGATGCCTGTGTTTGTTCTGCCCATCGCTCTCCGCGAAAAGCTGCGGAAATTGCATCTCAAGCGAAAGAAATCGGATATAAAGTCATCATTGCGGCCGCAGGACTCGCGGCGCATTTGCCCGGTGTTCTTGCTGCTTATACCACTCTTCCCGTTATTGGTGTTCCTATTTGTACCGGTGCATTATCCGGGACTGACGCATTATATTCTATTGCTCAGATGCCTGCGGGTGTCCCTGTGGCATCGGTAGCCATTGACGGGGCTGCAAACGCGGCAATCCTTGCCGCACAGATTCTGGCATTGAGTGATGAACAGATTGGGAATATGCTGATTTCCTACAAAAAAGAACTGGAAATGTCAGTGGAGCTTCGTAATGAACGGCTTGCGGATAAGCTTCTGACGATCGGATAATAAGCATGGTAATGCATGTCAGATAAGTGCGGTGCATCCGGGTTTATGATATGAAAAGCGATTCATGATGCAGTAAGGAGAATAAATCACAAATGAAGATTGCAGTTCTTGTATCCGGTGGCGGAACGAACCTTCAGGCGATTATTGACAATATTGAAAATAAAACCTTGCATGGAGTTGAGATTTCTCTCGTGATATCGTCGACACCGAATGCCTATGCGATCATACGAGCTCAGAATCATCATATCCCGGTCAGCGTAATATCTAAAAAGCAATTCAAAGACGTACTCGATTACGATGAGGTCATGTTTTCGACGCTGCAGGAATCCGGGGCCGAACTTATCGTTCTGGCCGGATTTCTATCCTTGCTTGGTGAGAAAGTCGTATCCTGCTACCACAACCGGATTATCAATGTGCATCCTGCTCTTATCCCGTCGTTTTGCGGACCGGGAATGTATGGAATACGCCCGCATGAAGCAGCACTTGCCCGTGGCGTTAAAGTATCCGGCGCTACAGTACATTTTGCAAACGGTAAATATGATGAAGGCCCCATTCTTCTTCAGAAAACGGTCTGTGTGCTTGACGACGATACTGCTGAGATATTGCAGAAGCGAATTATGGTTGAGTGCGAGCAGGTTATTTTACCGATGGCAATTCAGCTGATCGCGGACAAAAAGGTCATTTTTAGAGACAATAAAGCCATTGTATTGACGGAAGATGAGCCCGTCGGAAAGGATTGAATATGATCAGGAGAGCTATAATCAGTGTATCGGACAAGGCAGGAATTGCGGATTTTGCAAGGAAACTGGCAGATCTTAACGTTGAAATTTTGTCGACCGGCGGAACCGCGAAACTTCTCGAAAAAGAGGGGATTCCCTGTAAAGAAGTATCTGAGGTTACCGGTTTTCCCGAATGCCTGGATGGACGGGTAAAAACACTGCACCCGCTTCTTCACGGTGGTATTCTGGCGATTCGAGACAATGAAGCGCATATGAAAAGAATCGAAGAATTGGGCATCGGACTGATTGATCTGATCGTGGTTAATTTGTATCCTTTCAAAGCAACGATAATGAAAACGGGTGTTTCTTTCGAAGAGTGCGTCGAGAATATAGACATCGGCGGGCCTTCTATGTTGCGTGCGGCTGCTAAGAATCATCATGACGTAACGGTTATTACCGATCCTTCAGATTACGAGACTGTACTGGCTCAAATTGAGCAGAGCGGTGACACGACCTTTGAAACCAGATTTATGCTTGCAAAGAAAGTGTTCGAACATACCGCTGCATATGATGCGCTGATTGCTCAATATTTCCTTTCCCAATCGGACGATAAGAGCCTGCCTTCTACGTACACGGTTACATTTGATCGTGTCAGCCAGATGCGTTACGGCGAGAATCCGCATCAGAACGCGACGTTTTTCAAAAACGCAATTCCGGTACCGGGCTCGCTTTCCGAAGCGGTTCAGATCAACGGGAAAGAATTGTCCTATAACAACATCGCGGACACAGACGCAACGATCAATTGCCTGAAGGAATTTTCGGCACCGACAATTGTTGCCGTCAAACATGCCAATCCCTGCGGGGTCGGATCCGCCGATACAATCTATGATGCATGGGTGAAAGCTTTCGAGGCGGACCCGGTTTCCATTTATGGGGGAATTGTGGCATCCAATCGCGAAGTTGACGGGAAAACCGCTGAAGCAATGAGCAAAGTATTCCTCGAGGTTATCGTGGCACCCTCATATTCAGCAGAAGCAAAAGAAATACTTTGCGCCAAGAAGAATCTTAGGGTTTTGGAGCTTCCCGAAATCTCCGCGCCCATCCCTGCAGAGGAACTGAATTATAAGCGCGTAATCGGCGGACTTCTCGTTCAGGATCATGATCGTACGGTTCTGTCTCCTGAGGGCATGCGTGTTGTAACAAATGCAAAGCCGTTTCCGGAAAAACTGGAGGATATGATTTTCGCGATGAAAGTTGTTAAACATGTGAAGTCCAACGGCATCGTCGTCGTAAAAAATCTTCAGACGATCGGTGTCGGGCCGGGGCAGACGAACCGTATCGGAGCGGCGAATATCGCATTCGATTTTGCAGGAGAAAAGGCCATGGACGCGGTTCTCGGATCCGACGCTTACTTTCCTTTCAGCGACTGTGTTGAAGCAGCCCATAATGCCGGTATAACAACAATCGTCCAACCGGGAGGCTCAATACGTGATCAGGAGTCCATTGATGCATGTAACGCTCATGGGATAGCGATGGTTTTCACAGGCGACCGTCACTTCAGACACTAATTCAATTCGGAGGTATTTATGAAGGTTTTGGTAGTCGGATCCGGCGGAAGAGAGCACGTTATTTGCTGGAAACTGAAACAGAGTAAGAAAGTCACTGAGCTCTATTGCGCTCCCGGAAACGGGGGAATCGCATCCATTGCTACATGTGTTCCGATTCCGGCTGCAGAAGTGAATTCAATCGTCGAATTTGCACTTGCTGAAAAAATGGATCTGGTGTTTGTCGCTCCGGAAGACCCCCTTGCCAAGGGACTGGTTGATCTCTTGCAGCAGGCCGGAATCCGCGCGTTCGGACCAAGCGCAAAAGCAGCGTATATTGAGGCGTCCAAAGCATTTTCAAAAGACTTGATGAAACGTTACGGAATTCCGACGGCTGCATATGAACTTTTCGATTCCGAAGAAGAAGCACTGAAATATTCTGCCGGCCTTAATCTTCCGATCGTCATTAAAGCAGATGGTCTGGCGCTGGGGAAGGGTGTAATTATCGCATTTACGCGAGAAGAGGCAGTTGCTGCCATTAAAGCGATGTTTTCCGAAAAAATATTCGGAAGTGCCGGGGACAAAGTACTTATCGAAGAATTTCTTACCGGTCCTGAGTTGACCATTCTCGCTTTTTCGGACGGTGACACGGTAATACCAATGATCTCCTCAAGAGATCATAAGCGGGCGCTTGACCATGATGAGGGCAAGAATACCGGCGGAATGGGTGCGATTACACCCGGTGCTGTCTTGTCGGATGATGATCAGAAGTACATCGACGAGTACATTATTAATGCAACCATTCGAGCAATGAAGCAAGAGGGAAGACCGTTTGTCGGGGTGATCTATTTTGGTTTAATGCTGACATCTTCAGGTCCAAAAGTAATTGAATATAACGCAAGATTCGGAGATCCGGAAGCTCAGGCTGTACTTCCGCGTCTCGAAAATGATTTGATTGATGTGATCGACGCTTGCATTGATCATACCCTGGATCAAGTCACCCTGCGTTTTCGGCCGGGTGCCTCCTGCTGTGTTGTCATGGCATCGGGCGGATATCCTGATCATTACGATAAAGGATTTGAGATTCGCGGTATAGAGGATTGCGGAAGACTTGTGTTTCATGCGGGCACAAAACTATCTGACGGGAAGATTGTGACCGCTGGCGGTAGAGTGCTCTGTGTTTATGCGGATGCGGATACGCTGGATGAGGCAATTGATAAGGCGTATGAGGGAGTAAAGAAGATTTCTTTTGAGGGAATGCATTATCGAACCGATATCGGCAGAACCGGGAGGAAAGATTGAATTACGGCATTTATGGAGGCGCTTTCGATCCTTTTCATGCGGGACACCTGTCCGTAATCCGCGGTGCGCTCAAAAGCAAACTGATCGATAAGATTTTGGTTATACCCACCGGTATACCGGCGATCAAATCATCAAGGAATTTGTCGTTACCACCGTACCGTTACTATATGACTGCGAAAGCAGTCAAAAACATAGATCATTGTGAAGTATCGGCAGTTGAGTTCAAATTGGGCAAACCATCCTTTACAATCGATACAATTCATTCACTTCTGGAATCAGGGCAAATAAGCGAAAGCGACAGGATTTATTTGGTTTGCGGTTCTGATTTATTGTTTGATTTTGATAAGTGGCGTCAACCGGAGAAACTTTTGGAAAAGGTATCGCTGCTTGTCGCAAAAAGACCCGGAAATGACGAAAATGCAATCAATCTTGCCGCGGAGAAAATCGAAAAGAAATACGGCGGAGTGATAGAATTTTTCCGGACGGATGCAGTTGATATCTCGTCAACTGAGATCCGCAAATCTCACAACTACTCACTACTTCCGCCTGCGGTGCAACAATTCATCGATAAAAATGATCTGTACCCGGAAGATCGCCCGCTGGACCAACTGAATGACGAGTCTTTTATGGCTCTGTCACAATACTGCATGATACTGTTTTTCGAGCTGTCTGAAAAGCGCCTCCTTCATAGCCTTAATACGGCAGTATTATCAGCTCGTTATGCACTTCGTTTCGGGTATGATCCGAATCAAGCCGCGATCGCCGGACTGTTGCATGACTGTGCCAAAGAGCTTACGGTCGAGGACCAGAGAAGACTGGCAAGTGAAGTGATCTCCGGGAAATTGCCGAGTAAAGAGATGATTCATGCCCCGGCCGGCGTTAAATATGCGGCAGAAAAATACAGTGTTGCCGACAGCTGCGTTTTGGATGCAATCAATTATCATACGACCGGCAGAGCCAACATGACCGGCATCGAGAAAATTGTTTATCTGGCGGACAAACTCGAACCCGCGCGGGATTATGATGATCTCAGCGAAATACGGAGAATCGTTGAAACCGATCTGGACGGAGCAATGATTGAGTGTTTATCTGCCGTCAAAGATAGCCTCACCCGAAAAGGACTTTCATTTCATGATCAATCGTCCGATGCGCTTAACGAACTCACAAAAAAGAAGGACTGAGAAGTAAACAAGGAGGAAACAATGAATTCAAAAGAACTGTCCGAAAAAATCGTCACCATACTCGAAAATAAGAAGGCTATTGATATTGAGGTTTTACCGGTAGCGGATAAAACAATAATCGCAGACTATTTTATTGTCGCATCCGGCTCATCGACAACTCATATTAAGGCTTTATCTGATGAGGTAGCCTTCGTCCTTAAAGACGAATTTAAAATATCTACAGATCGTGTTGAAGGGTTTTCTACCGGAAGATGGATTCTGATGGATTATAAAGATGTGATTGTTCACTTGTTTCACCCCGAAGAAAGAGAGAACTACAGTCTCGAAAAACTATGGTCAACCAGACCCCCGGATGTCTCCATCTATGATCCGGATAATGAGCATCAGGATACAGATCCGGAATAAGATCATTGTCGG
Organism: uncultured Oscillospiraceae bacterium; assembly: GCA_964501725.1. Lineage (GTDB taxonomy): Bacteria > Bacillota > Clostridia > Saccharofermentanales > Saccharofermentanaceae > CAZCTO01. The sequence goes on from CAZCTO010000020.1 coordinate 37,334, forward strand.
AAGCATGATCATATTGTCGAATACCGCCGATTACATCTTGCGTGCAGTCTGATAATCTGCAGGTAAACGAATCGGTGGATTTTATATGGACTCATCCGGAAGGAAAACTGTAGCTATAATCGTTGCCGCTTCAATCGGGTTGATTGCCTGCGGAGTTCGTTTGCTTGTGGAGTATTATTCTCCGCCGGCCGTTGTATACAGAACGGATTCCGGTGAGAGTGGAGTACCGGATCCCGCCGGTATAAGTTCTGTTCCGGATACAGGCACCGAATTGTCCGGTCTGCCTTTGCAGGGAAATGCCGATTCAGGTACAGCCGTTATTTCTCAAACCGAGACAAAGACTATCCCGGTATATATTTGCGGATCCATTGAAATTCCGGGAGTCTATCAGGTTGAAATGAATTCATTCCTTTATGAACTGGTTGAACTTGCCGGCGGACTTACAGCAGAAGCTGCAGCCGAAGATATTAATCTGGTAATGTGCTTTACTTCCCCGGTCTCTGTTTACATCCCTTCGATTGATGATTTGAATGAGAGTCAATCGGATAAGCCGTCAGGCGATTCATCGTCTTATGTACGTAAGAATAACGACACTTATGTTTGGGGTGATCCTGTTCCTGCCTTGGCATCTGATTCCTCTACTGCGAGTCCGTTGATCGTAAATATTAATCTTGCCGGCAAATCAGAACTGATGACACTTGCGGGTGTCGGTGAAGTCACGGCGGACTCAATCATTCAGTATCGGGAGCAAAGCGGGCCATTTCTTCAAATTGAAGACATCATGAAGGTGCCCGGAATTAAGCAGGGAAGATTTGACGCAATCAAGGATAAAATTACGGTATGACATTTTCGCCTTGCATTTGATCGTTATCTGAGATAGACTACATCCATAAGTAAAGACTGTGACAAGGATACGCATCAATTATGCAACCCGAAAGAGAGTGAAGACCTCAGGCTGAAAGTCTTCTGCGGCATAGCAAATGGATGTACCGCCTTCGAGTCGCCGGGGGAACGTGCGAATCAGCACTAGTAACCAAGGACGCTGACTGCGTTATCGTCATCTTGAGAGGCTCTTATTACGGAGCAATTTGGGTGGAACCGTGCTGCCAGGCACCCCATGAGGTGTTGGTGTTGTACGGTTTTTTGATGTTACGAAATGAAGCGGAGGATAACGAAATGGTTGATTTTTCAAGTAATGAAGGAAAAAATGCCTACAGGCATTCCAGCTCCCATATTATGGCACAGGCAGTCAAGAGACTATGGCCTGAAACAAAGCTCGCGATCGGTCCCGCAATCGAAGACGGCTTCTATTATGATTTCGATCATGAGGGTACTTTTTCTAAAGAAGAACTGGAAAAAATCGAAACCGAGATGAGGAAAATCGTTAAAGAGCGTTTACCCATCGAGCGATTTGAGTTGTCAAGGGATGAAGCCAGGAAATTAATGGCTGATCAAGGAGAGATTTACAAAGTTGAGTTGATTGATGATCTTCCGGCAGACGCTGTGATTTCTTTCTATAAACAGGGAGAATTTACGGATCTGTGTGCCGGGCCTCATCTGGAGAATACCAATGAGGTGAAAGCATTCAAGTTGACCCAGGTGGCAGGGGCGTATTGGCGCGGAAGCGAGAAAAACAAGATGCTTCAGCGTATTTACGGGACAAGTTTCCCGGATCAGGAATCCCTGAAGACATATCTGGATAAGATGGAGGAAGCCAAGAAGCGCGATCATAACAAGCTCGGAAGAGAACTTTTGTATTTTACCACTGCGGAATGCATCGGACAGGGGCTTCCGATCATGTTGCCCAAAGGTGCAAAAGTGATGCAAAATCTAATTCGTTTTGTGGAAGACGAAGAGGAAAGGCGCGGCTATCTCCTGACAAAAACACCCTATATGGCCAAATCAGACCTGTATAAGATATCCGGCCATTGGTATCACTACCGTGACGGAATGTTCCTGATGGGCGATCCTGCGGCAATCAATGAAGGAGAAGAAATCAATGAGTCGGACATATATGCATTGCGCCCGATGACATGTCCGTTTCAGTATCAGGCCTATTTATCGGAGAGCAGAAGTTATCGCGACCTGCCGCTACGGTATGCTGAGACTTCAACTCTTTTCCGTAATGAATCTTCCGGAGAAATGCACGGATTGATCCGCCTCCGTCAGTTCACCATTTCGGAAGGTCACCTGATGTGTACCCCGGAACAATTGAACGAGGAATTCACAGGATGCCTGAATCTGGCAACTTTTATGCTTGAAGTTTTGGGACTGGACGGAGATGTCAGTTACCGTTTCTCAAAATGGGACCCGAATGATCGCGACAAGTATGTCGGAACAACAGAAGAATGGGAAGCCGCGCAGGACGCCATGCGGAAGATCCTTGACGGCCTTGGCCTTAACTATAAGGAAGCGGTGGGCGAGGCTGCGTTTTACGGACCAAAACTCGATATTCAAATCAAAAACGTCTGGGGAAAAGAGGATACTCTCGTTACCATTCAAATTGATTTTCAGCAAGGAAAGCAATTCGGCATGGAGTATACGGACAGCGACGGAGAAAAGAAGAACCCCTACGTCATTCACCGTACATCCATCGGATGTTATGAGCGTACACTCGCGTTGCTTATCGAAAAATATGCAGGCGTATTACCGCTTTGGATTGCAGCCGAACAAGCGCGCATTCTTCCGATATCCGATAAGCATGTGCAAAAGGCATATGAGGTCAGAGATTATTTGAGAAGTCTCGGGTTACGCGTTTCCGTGGATGATCGTGATGAAAAGATCGGCAAGAAAATTCGCCAGGCACAGATGGACAAGTTGATCTATATGTTGGTTCTGGGCGATAAAGAGATCGAAGAAAACAAGCTCGCGGTAAGATCCCGTTTTGAAGGGGAGCTGGGTGCGCTGCCTGTTTCAGAGGTTGCGGAAAGATTATCCGATGAAGTGAGAAGAAGAGTTAAGAATTTTGTTTGAAAAGACCGAAGGATAACGACTGTTTTTACTTTTCTCGTTGACAGTTTGAGCATTTGCAATTAAAATTCTATTGTTCGTCCGAGATTCGGACGATATCGGGGTGTGGCTCAGGTGGTAGAGCGCTTGGTTCGGGACCAAGAGGCCGGAAGT
>CAZCTO010000021.1:0-32442 GCA_964501725.1 uncultured Oscillospiraceae bacterium
GTCCGTCCGTGATGTCGTAGTCAAACGTACTGGTGCCGAAACCGGGGACGGTCTTGGTGAGGCAGCGGTTAAAGGCATCGTAGGTACGGGTGGTGGTGCCGGTTCCGTCCGTCATGGTTAGGACGTTTCCGTTGCTATCGTACGTGTAGGAGATCGTACTGGTGCCGATACTGCGGGACAGGAGGTTTCCATGGATATCCCATGTGAAGGTCTCCGTGTTGCCGTTACGATCCGTCTGAGTGGCCACCTGACCTTCTGCGGTGTAGGTCATAGAGGTGATGAGGCTATTATTGTAGGTGTAACTGCCGGGTGTGCCGGTGCGTCCGCCGGGATAGATGCGGCGTGTCAAAAGGTTTCGGCAGTTGTACTCAAAGAACGTGACGTTTCCGCCTGCGTCCGTCTGGGACAGGACGTTGCCGGCGAGATCATAGGTGTAGGATGTCGTTTCATTCAACGCACTGTTGACACTGGTCAGACGGTTCAGGAAGTCGTAGGTGTAGGTGGTGGTGTTATTCCGCCCGTCGGTGACGCTATGGAGGTTGCCAAGATTGTCGTAGGCTTGGGTGGTTGTATGCCCTCCGGGATCCGTGGTTGTGATAAGACGATTGTTGTGGTCATAGGTAAACTGCGTGGTTCTTCCCAGTGCATCCGTGGAGCTGGTCTGTCGACTGGCATCATCGTAGGTAAGCGTCTGGACGGCAATGTCAAACGCATCTCTTTGCTCGATCATTCGATTCAGCGCATCGTACACATTTGTCGTCGTGTTGCCGAGCCAGTCAGTAACCGTCAGTTGATTTCCGTTCGCGTCGTAGGTGTATGTGGTGGTTTTCCCGGCGACCGTTTGCGTCAGGAGTTGGTGCAGGGCGCTATAGGTGTATTCGGTGATTGTCCCATTACCGTCCGTTCCGAAACGGAGGTTTCCATGCAGGTCGTAACGGAAGTATTTTGTGATCGCGTTGTTTCCGGCGGCATCCTTTTTGGATAGAGACAGGAGGTGTCCCAAGTTATCGTAGGTGTAAGTCTGCAGCACGCCGGCACTGGTCCAGCTAACGGACGGCAGTGCGGCACGGGTGTATTGGGTATATGCCGTCATCGAAGGAATCGAGGCGTCTCCCGAATAGGTGACACTTCGGATCTGTCCGAGCGCGTTATAAATGTTTGTGGTGGTGTTCCCGTTCGCGTCGGTCTGGGTTAAGACGTTGCCCAGGAAATTATAAGTGTTCGTCTGAAGGATCTGTGCCGGGGCGGCGGCATTTTCTTTTACCGCCTGCTGGATTACATTACCGATGGAATCGTATGTGGTAAGGGCGATCGTCCCGTTTGCGTTTTCAACGGATACAACGCGTCCGAGAGCATCGTAGGTGTATCTGACCGAGAAGGCCAGGCCGCGCTCTGCGGAGACCGGGTCGAGAGTGGTCACGACTTTTCCGGCAAGGTTATACGTATAGGTCGTTCCGTAGCCGGTGGAAATCTTCTCATTTACGGTGGTTCCGGTTCCGGAAGCATAGCCGAGCGCATCGAGTTCTTTGACCACGTTGTTCATTGAGTCATAAGCAGTCGCCTTCTCGACAAAACTCTTCCACTGACCACTGGTGCTGTCAAAATAAACCTGCGTGATGGCAATGACCCTTCCGAGCACATCGTACACATACTCGGTGTGTGTCATTTCCGCAAGCGATATTGCTGTTTCATTATAGTGTTTTGCAGATACAACCGCCGTCACGCGTCCGGCTAAATCGTAATACTGCGCCGTGGTTCCGCCTGCGGCGTTGATCGTGCGGATCACACGGCCCCACGCATCATAGACATTGTGAGTCGTGTTGCCGTTCTCATCCGTTGCGGTCAGGATTTGCCCGTCCCAACGATAGGTTGAGGAGGTCGTAACTGTGGCAGGGTTGCCGTATTCGTCGGTGCTCATTACCGATGTTCCGATGACTCGATTCAGTAAATCGTACGTGAAGGTCGTCGTGATCCCGGCAGCCGTGGTTGAAGTCAGAACGTTTCCGTTCTTGTCATAGGTGCTTGTGGAGGCAAGAACCAGATCGGTATTATCTGAAAAATCGTATCCTTCGATGTCTCCGGCACGGACATGAATTTTGGATGCGATCACTTGACCGTTTCCGTTGTATTCATTTTCCGTAACACGTGCTTCGGTTGTGCTTACCAGTTGCTCGGTACGAACCAAACGGTTGTCATTATCGTAAAAATAGAGGGTCTGCCTGCCGTCTGCATCCGAGACTTTTTCTTTAAGTCCGTTTGCATGGTACGAAACGTTTGCGGTAATAAAGGTCGTGGGGATTCCCCACAGAGCGACTGCGTCCACGCCGGATCTGGATGCGACTACGTTGCTGTTCTTGTCGTATGTCATCGAGATATACGCATAAGTTGCTGCATCGATCGAAGACCACTGTTCGGTGACACGGTTAAGGCCGTCGTACTTGTAATACTTCTTTGCGCCGTTCGGATAAGTGATATTGTTTATGGTTCCGTTTGAGTTGTAGACCGTCGTGACCGGTGCGTAAGGAAGTCCCTCATACCATGCTGATATTTCTCTGCCAGCGTAGTCGGAAACACTAATGTGCACCAGGGTTTCGCTGCCGTTCAGATAGGCTGTCGTAACTTTCCGGGTCGTCCCGTCTCCGGGTACTTCGTACGCAGTCATGTTCAAAAGTACGGGGGTCGCGACCGCGGACTCCTGGAAGTATTGATGAGTCAACCGGTTCATGACATCGTAGGTGTTCTGCATAACCGTTCCGTCCGGACGTGTCGTGGTCAACACATTACCGTAAAGATCATAGGTATAGCTTGTGACTTGACCGAGTGCATCCGTCTGCGTAACCACGTAACCGGAAGAGTTATAGGTAAACCGCGTGCCTGCGGCTGTGTCCCGGTAGATAATTCCCGGAACCGCATCGTTCAGAGCGTCGGCTGCGGGATTGTATTGATTCGGCAGAACCTGCTGAATGAATTGTCCGGCCTCGTTATAGACATTGCGGCTGACATCACCCAGAGGACCGGTGCTTCGCAGCAAACGCCCGTTCCGATCGTAATCGAACGTGGTCGTGTAGCCCATTGCCGTTGTCTGACTCATGACCCAGCCGATTGCGTTATTCATGTACGTCGTCAGTAAGCCCGTCCTAGGATCGCTTTGGGACTTCAGATACCCGTACGTATCGTATGTGTAGTTCACGGTTCCGCCCATCGGGTCGATCGTCTGTTTCAGCAGTCCCTTCGCGAGGTATCCGAGCGCATTGCTTTCTTCAGTAGTGAGATACACATAACTCGTGACGGCGAAAAGTGCCTGATTGGCGGTTTCGCTGTACACGTCCGTTCCGTTCAGCGGCTGCGCTTTTTTGATCATTCTGCGGAAAGCGTCGTAGACATAGAAAATCTTTTTGCCGAGCTCGTCCGTCTCGCTAATCCGGTTGTTCTCCGCATCGTAGGTATATGTCTTAAAACTGCCGTCCGGATTGGTAATCTTTGTTACGTTATTATTGTCATCGTATTCATATGTAAACGTATTGCCGTTCCGGTCCGTGGTTTGATACGGGTTGCCGGAATTGTCTTTATACTCGGTGGTGGCAATTTTACCTTCGGCGTCCTGTGTCCGAATCGTCTGGAACGAATCGTTGTACCACACAATCGTCGTCCGAAGGTTACTATCGGTCTTGGTAGTTGTCTTGTTCACGTTGTCGTAGGTAAGCGTCGTCGTATTGCCGAGCGCGTCGGTAATGGACTGTACTTTACCGTCGTTCTCCCCGCCGTCGTGAATATAGACTAAGGTCTGGCTCAATTCATGAGTCGAGTCGGTCACCTTGCTAAGGAAGCCTTCCGCATCGTACTCGTACGCGTACTTAACAATACCCATCGGATCGGTGACGGTCGCCAGGCGTCCGTCTGCGTAAGTATACGTGACCGCCCTTCCGATCGGGTCGGCAATTTGTGAGATCGTTCCATCCGGGTTATAGCTGATCAAATAATTGCGGGCAACAGAATCCGTGACCATCGTCACCTTGCCTTCTGCGTTGACCGTAATGGAGAGTGTGTTTCCAAGATTATCCGTCACCGATACCAGGTAACCGGCGGTATTAAATTGATATATATACCCGCTCTTGGTAGTCAGCGTAAATGTACCGTCCGGATTTGCGGCAAATGTATTGTCGGAGTTTTCGCTCTTATAAACACCTCCGATGAGTGAAAAAGACAGTGCGCTTCCGTCGGGCAGAACTACTTTCATCAGGCCCGGGAACGAGATCGTTTCAGTTACGCCCTCATTATTGGTAATCTCGTATTTGAAAGCTTCACAGCGACTTTCAAATCCAAAAGACCAGCCTTTTCCGAATCCGCCGATGTCTTCACTTAACGAATTGAACGTCCTTGAGAAATCCATGCTGACGCCCGGAGAATCAATGAAAAGATCCGTGAAATTCTGTGAATATTCGCCGAGCGGTGCATATCCACCGCTATTGCCGTAAAAATACTGCTCTGCGAACTCCTGTCCCATCCAAGGGGAAAAGTCCACGTTTCCGCTTACACTCGTACCGCAGGTATTGCGGGTTGTTGTTGTCGGTCCGTACGCGGAACCCCAGAAGTTATGTTCGGCATTGACTGAAATTCCAGCTACCTCATTAAAAACGCCCCGGCATGTTCCTTGGGTTCCAGATCCCATCAGAATGTTGTAATTGATAATTGCCGTACAATAAGGGTTACCATCTCTACTGATATGAATACAATTGACACCGGCAAAAATCTGATTGTTGTATATAAGCGCGTCTTTCTGACTGGCAATTGGCGCACATATTAAATATATACCATCGTTCACTGCACTGATTTGATTGTTGGATATTGTTAGGTTGGTGATAATCATATAGGGATCTTTTTGAATGCCGTATTTTGAGAAAATGTTGTTGTTTGCAATATTTAATGTTCCAAGGTACGTCATGCTCGACGCATGAACACCAAACAGACTGGTCCGAATGATGTTTCCGATAACATTGATTGTGTCGGATTGCACCGTATATCTTGCTAATATTCCTGTCTCAATTTGCATACTGTCAATTGTGTTATTAAGAACATCAACCGTGTCGTCGGGACATGCATGAAGATGTATAGCATTTAATGCAGTTCCGGTAAATTGATTTCCAATAATTTTTAAATGAGCGTTATAATATCCGCCGCTTTCAATTAAATTAGATTTGCTGTCGGATAATTGGTTGTTGCTAATGGTTACAAATCCATCTCCACCAGTCCAATCTGAACCTGAATCCGCATAAACTCTAATACCGTTTATTTCAGAAGTTTTGATTGTGGAATTTAATATATCCACTGTACTGTTCCAAGTCCGAATGTAAAGCAGACTGCTATAGGAATTGGTTATGCTGGAGTTGTTAATTGTTGTATTACCTCGAGTGTAAATACCATACCCGGTTGTACTGTCACACGCGTAAGAGAAGTCAAGGTATGTGGCAGTGAACTCCGCCGCCCCCCAAACATTAATTCCTCTCCAATATTCGCTGTTTTCATCGATCCCTCTACCGCCGTAGGTCGGGTGATAAATTGAGGTCATGATTACGTTGTCCGCTTCGGTTCCGTTTACGGCAAGTGTTCCATATATCAGGAAACGTGTATAGTAAGCAAGTACGGTTAATCCTGCATTGAGCGTCAGGGTCTTACCGGACTGATTCTGAATATCGTTTGTAAGGATGTAGTTAAAATTCGTATTGGAAATAACCAGATCATTGTTTAGTATTCCACCCATGGCGATCCGGTTCGAATTCAGTTGATTCCCCGTGATGTTTCCGCCTATATAGACATCATAAATTTTGTCAAAATTTGTTTGGTTCATCCCTGCCATATTTGCATATATTGCATAACTGTCTTCACGGTTGTTCCGGATATCCGAGTGAGTAAATGCAATGCTTCCTGCGTCGTTGATAATACTCTTCGAGGATGCATCGTAGCCATAACGGATCGAAGTATAATCCGAGGTCATCGAGCCGGAATTACCGATAATAATTCCACCCCAATAATCCGCATTTGACAGGATTCCTGTTCCTCCGAAATCCGTATCCTTTGAAGAAGAAATATAACTGCTCGATGCGGAAGATCCATTGGTGACAAAGGATCCCTGAACATCCAGCTTTATACCGGGATTAACAAGAAGAACAACACCCGCTTCAACAGTCAGCGAAAAGCCGGTGCCAACCGATAAATCAGACTCAACCACATACGGAACCACCGTATCCGATAAAGCAAGATTTGAAGATATGCTACCGCCAAGAGTGTTATAACACTTAACCGTAACTGCCGTCGTCCATTCTCCAAAGACCGTTCCTGAGACGGCACGAACGCGGAAAGTATGAGGAATATATCGGTCCGCGACCGTGGTTACATACCCTGTATCCGATATTCCGGAAACAACAACACCGTCAATTTCAACATCATATGTATTCGCACTGTTGACTGAATTCCATGTGAGAGAAATAGTCGCTCCCGTAAAGGATGTACTCAGATTCCCGGGAATATCCAAATTGGTGGAAACAGAAAGTACGGTGCTTGCCAAAGAAACGTTACCCGCAGTGTCGATTGCCCTGACTCCATATTCATAAACAGTTAACGGGCTGAGTCCCGAATCCGTATATGATAACGAGGATACAGAGGCAATATCGATGCCGTTTCGACTTAAAAGATACCCCTCTACATAATTGTTATCCGTGGAAGCATCCCATGACAGAGAACAACTGCTTCCGGATGCCTGAGTCAGCAATAGATTGCCCGGGGTCGACGGTGCTTCCTTATCGACAAAGCTGACCGTCACCTGCACAACGGATGCATGACCTGCATTATCCGCCGCATAGACTGTATAGATTCCGTTTTCGGAAACCGTAAAACTTTCTCCGTCGAAAATCGTACCTTCAGCGGCAAAATAATCCGTCGTCTGCTCTCCAGCTGCCCACTTCGTTACGGAGATTCCGCTTACGTCGTCCGTAATGACCGTTGTGACCGTATTGGTCTGACCCCATGTATTCCGGGGTGTTGCCGCAATCGTCGGCGGCATCGTATCGGCCACTGTATGAACCCGGACTTCGTATGTTGTTTCGGTTCCGTCCTCAGCAACGATCGTGTACGTCACCGGGCTTGTAAAGTCGACAATACTCAAGTCACTGGTCTGAAGTACTCCGTCCACATAGACGGTCGCGAACTCCGAAGCCTCGAAAAATGGGCATAGCTCCGCCAGACCCGTTCCAAACGGAAGCGTGATCTCGATGACCCGCGTTTCCGGATCGATATCACCCTCAATCCCATTGATTGAAAACGATGCGAACAATCCCTCATTGGATATCGTCCTTACGGACAATTCCTCACTCATCGCGGAGAGGTTTTCCGAGGAGTCAACGGCTTGTACACAAACGGAATAAACTGTTCCCGGCATTAATCCGGTAAGGACATAAGAAGTACTTGTTGCTGAGCCGGCATACTCACCGTTTACATAAATACGGTAGCCAAAAACCTCGGCATTATCGGTCGAAGGGCTCCAGGTAAGATCAATCGCCGTCGCGCTTATCGCGTTCCCGGAAAGATCCGAAGGCACGGAAGGTGCTTGCGTATCCGGAGTCGGAGTCGGACTGGGCGTAGCCGTCGGTGTCGGAGAAGGAGTGGCTGTTGGCTTCGGCGTAGGTGTCGCCGTAGGTTCGGGAGTCGGAGTCGCGGTCGGCTCCGGCGTAGGTGTCGCAGTGGGTTCGGGAGTCGGCGTAGCGGTCGGCTCCGGTGTAGGCGTTGCCGTAGGTTCGGGAGTCGGCGTAGCGGTCGGCTCCGGTGTAGGCGTTGCCGTAGGTTCAGGAGTCGGCGTGGCCGTCGGCTCCGGCGTAGGTGTTGCTGTAGGAGTTGGCGTAGCCGTAGGCTCCGGTGTCGGCGTTGCCGTAGGTGTCGGGCTAGGCGTAGCGGTAGGCGTTGCCGTCGGCGTCGGGCTGGGTGTCGGGGTCGGTGTTGCGGTCGGTACCGGCGTAGGTTTCGGTTTCTTGGTAGGTTTCGGTGCCGGGCTCGGAGTAACGGTAGGAACCGGTGTCGGTGTTAACGACGGTTTGGCGGTTGGAATCGGGCTGGGTGTCGGTTTCTTACCTTTCGCGGCGACAGCATTGGCACTCAGGTCCTGACTGACACCGCTGTAAAAATCGGTAAACGCGATCAGCGCTTCGTTATTGCTTTCGCCAGGATTGGTTGCCGCAACCGGTTTGCCGGTCGCAGATTTCACCAGTCCGCCGATCGCATAGTTGTCGTTATCGCTGACAAGTACGGAGGTATCTTCACTAAACCGGATACTGACCGGCATGATTACACTCTCCGCGAATGTTATGTCAAAAACGGTCGCTCCGGTTTCCATCGTTCCGTCCACCGGACTGACCGAAATACAATCCACCTGCGGGATATCCGACTGGACACTCTGAATAATGTGTATGAAATCCTGCGGAGTGCCGGTCCGGAAAACGACCTTCTCACTGAAGGTGATCCGTGCCGTCATTGAATCCAGCGCCTCGGCTTTCGTGATTTTCGCATACGTATCCGAGGAATACTGAATATATGTCATCCCGTTGGACTGGTTCGAAAGAAGTCCTCTTCCGGATTCATCCACTGCGGCTGAAGCCTCAAGGACAACAAACGCCGTATCGGGAAGAACGTTTCCGTTATAAGGTGAAGCCGGATCCGAGGCCTGGATCATATCCCCGAAACGGACGACGATGGAGGTTGCATAAGGCTGATCGCCTGTCATTACAACATCTTCATAGATCGGACTGAAGGTCGGATCCAGCGACGCCTGCCAAACGCCGGCGCTTATGCTGTCGCGCAGCGTGATTCCGGTTCCGATTTGAACCGGCGAAGAGAATGTGAGACGGACAATGCGGCTGTATGCGCTGATCACCTGCGCTTCTTGAAGAGTGGTGACTCCGCTGCTGACTTTGCCTTGCGTATAGGTAATTTCGGACTCAAATTGCGGTTCGGTCGATTCCCCTGACAGGTACCGGCTCACGGCGATCGAAAACCTCCCCGCATTTCCGTATCTTTCGAAAGCCGCCTGTCCTTCCGGCGTGGTCTCTTCCGACGGTTGAGATTCGACATATCCGAGGGTCGCTTCAAGAGATCTTCCCTCGGCGGAAAGAAGCGAGTTTTTGAGTGAATTACCGGTTGAATCCGATTGTGCGCGGAAGCAGATATTACATTGCCACGTGACCGGATTTTCGAAAACGATGTCATAGACAGAAGAATAGGTGCCCGCCTGAGCCGTTGACGAAGTAATACCGACCGGTGCGATGCTTTTTGCGGGAATAATCCATGTGGCTTCGTCTTCCCCGGCCATTCCGATATTGGACGCAAAAACGTCCCCGACCGGATTATCGGAGACGAATTCGACCGGCTCGGAAAAGGTAACCCGGGCCGTGGTATCGTTAATGAATTCCGTGCTGACTATGTTGAGGTACGAACTGGAAAAAGGACACGCGGTCAGGTCATTTCCGGAACTGTCCTTTTGAAAAGCGCTCAGGGATGTCAGGGATTCCTTGGATACCGCCAACGCATTGATCCCGTCCGGCGCGGACTCTGTGTTCGGATCGCGAAGTTTGATCGTGCCGCTCGCGGGAAGATTACCTTCGAAGGTGATCAGGTAACCGATTCCGTCGATTTTCTCGCAGCTCTCGGCCCAGACAACTTTGCTAAATGATTCCGATCCTTCATAGACCGAGTTGTCTGCCAAAATATAGTCCTGCGGATTCGGGACGGAAAAGGCTGCGTCAAAATTGAAATACAGCATCGCCTGATTGGATGACACAACCGCCGATCCCAGGAGCAGTAACGGGATCTCATATGCCGCTTTGGCTTCATATTGGGTGTTTTTTCCGTCACCGGTATTTGCGGTCAGCAAATTTCCATATGGATCCGCGACAATGGACAGGGTTTTCGCTGCTTTGCCTTTGGCGGGGGCCGGGGCTGTGATATGTAATGTTCCGTCCTGGGGGATTGCTTCGGGAAAATACAGATCGAACTGGGATGCGTATACATATTGACCCACTTGGGTCGGATCGACGGGGCGACAGCTGTCCGCCAATCCGGATAGTTGTATTTGCTTTTCCTCTCCGCCAACGTTCCCGGATATGGAAATGTAATCGGAAACATTTTCTGCGGTGAAGCGCACATAGGTATTAAAATCAATTCGAATCGAGTGTTCTCCGCCGGTGACGCTATAGGCCGATACCAGACTGACCTTATCGTTGTCTTTGCCGGGTTTCCCAATTTTTCCGCTATCCGCTAGAACCGGAAGTGAAAAAGATTGAACCATAAGCGCAACAAAAACAAACATTGCGGCAAACTTAATTCGGATCGATTGGAAATTTATAACATAGCCCCCCACGATAGCATCCGTAATAAATAACAATTACTGCTGAATATATATACTTTTTGGTATTATGTCAACATTTTTTCATGATTCTCATTTATTTTTGATTATTGATTTTCTGAGGCATCCGAATTGCTCCTTACTTCTAACTTCGAGGCCGGATATTATAAGATATCATTCCGTTTTCTCGACATAAAAGATCAGGATAATCAACAATTATCCTGACCTTCTTCATCGGTTAATTACCAGGAATTTTGTCCGTAACTTAATCTATTTATTCTGCTTCATTTATATTTCTCATAAATACATATGGGGAGCATCTTTTCCCTGCTGGCCGCCTACAACGGATACAAAACAATTTCGCCCTTCTCAAGCGTTTTCGGAACGTCAATCGCCCGCTGGTTCCATGATCCGCGGAACCGGAGATCCAGCGATTTTTTATCGATTTCAAAGCGACCGTCGATTAGTATATCCGTGTTTTTCAAAAGGTCTATATACCCTTCTCTATGTGCCGAAAGTTCTAAAAGTTCTTCTAACGTGTACCCGGAATAAACAATGACCGATAAGCCCTTCCCTTTTACAGCAGATGCAACAGCCGCTAATTCCTTGGCCTGCATGAAGGGTTCTCCGCCCGAAAACGTGACGCCGTCCAGCAAGGGGTTCGAAAGGATTCGTTCGATCAGCGCTACTTCGGAAACAAGATATCCGTCTGTAAACGAATGACTTTCCGGATTATGACAGCCGGTACAATAATGCGGACAGCCTTGAGTAAAGACCGCATATCTGAGTCCCGGTCCGTCCGTAATGGATTCTTTTACTTCTCCGAAAAGCCTCAACATGATGTATTGCTCCCCATACCCGAAATCTTATCCCGGCATCTGTTCGATCCGGGTAATATTCGGATATTCTCCGACATAAAGCCCTGTCCTTAATACTTCACAGTTGTCCACGACCCGGCGGTCAAAGCCCTCGTATTGACTCAGTGCCTGAAGCAGCAAATCCGGTCTCAAATTGCGACGGGATCCGGCCATGACCATCACATCCGCTTCGTTTTCCTTCGATTTGGAACCGGAAACAGAAAGGATAAACGGCCGGATATCCGTAAGCTTCATCGCGCCCTTCGAGCGTTTCATCACGGGAATTTCGCTTCTCTGCAGTAGCTTTTGGAGGGCGGGCAGGATGCCGGGAGCGATCAGGCGGTAGCTGGCCGCAGTGACGATCGACATCAGACTCGGCCCCATATCGGGAACACTCCAGGCTTCACTGACATGAAGTCCTGAAGGCAGTTTTGCATTCAGTCGATTCAGGAGCTCCGCACTGTCCACCGGCTGTGCCAGAAAAATATCAATATAATCATCTTCGGTCGTAATGCCGACTCCGAGAGGGAGCGCGAATACGAGTGAAGGCCGCGGATTATAGCCCTGGGTATGCAAGATGGGCAGTTCCGCCCGTCGCAGGGAACGTTCGAAGGTTCTCATCAGATCGAGATGTCCGACGTAGATGAGCGCTCCTTCGCGCGAAAAGCGGGCGCGCATGACATGGGCGTCCTGATGGGGCTGCCGGGTCATTTGAAGTTCGCGTTCACTTTGCAGCATGACACACCCCCGTTCCGAAATCCGATGCACCGCAGGCTTTGCACCCCTGCCGGCAGGGAGGCGTGACCGAAGCTTCGTATGCGCGGTGTTTTTCGCGAAGGAGATATTCCTTCTTCACCCCGGCATCGATGTGGTCCCAAGGGAAGATTTCATCATCGGATCTTTCCCGATCGGCGTAGAAGGAAAGCGTCAGGCCGTGTTCACTGAGTATCGTCATCCATTCCTCGAGCTCAAAACAATCGTCCCACGCATCGAAAAAGAGTCCTTTGCGATAGCCCGCCAGAAGGACCTTCGAGAGGCGCCGGTCGCCGCGCGCCATGACCACTTCCCATACCGATGTGTCGGGATCGTGCCAGGAGTATTTAATATTTCTGCTGCGAATCAGTGTCGCGAGCATTTTCTGCTTTGTCACCATTTCTTCTTTGGTGTTTTGCCTCTCCCACTGAAAAGGCGTAAAGGGCTTGGGAATAAACATCGACGTGGACACGCTGAGTTCCGGTTTGCGCGCCCGTTGACCCGTACGCCGCGCAACGTCAAAATAAAGCTTTTCGATATTGCGTACCAGGATGCCGATGCCCGCCACGTCTTCTTCCGTCTCGGTCGGAAGGCCGAGCATGAAGTAGAGCTTGACCCGGTTCCATCCGCCGGCAAACGCAAGTTCGAGCGACGACATGATGTCTTCTTCTGAAATTCCTTTATTGATGACATCGCGAAGTCGTTGTGTGCCCGCTTCGGGCGCGAACGTCAGGCCGGATTTGCGCGTGTCGGAGACCTTTTCCATCAGTTCGAGCGAAAAAGAATCGACGCGAAGTGACGGCAGGGAAAGACTGGTGTGGTTTGCGGAAAAAGGCTCGATCAGGTCGTCCGCGAGTGTTTTCAGCCCGGAATAGTCGCTGGTCGAGAGCGAAAGCATTCCGATTTCGTCATAGCCGGTGTTTTTCTCGAGCTCGAAGCCCTGGCCGCACAAGGTTTTCGCGGACTTTTCCCTGACCGGCCGGTACAGAAACCCTGCCTGACAGAACCGGCATCCTCTGGAGCAACCGCGGAACAGTTCGAGGTATGCGCGGTCGTGGACGATCTTGGTATTCGGGACAATCGTCTCGGTCGGAAACGGTACCTTGTCCAGGTCGCTGATGATTCTTTTCAAGATGACCGCCGGCGCCGCCTCCTGATTCGGAGTAACCGACCGGATCGTGCCGTCATCCTTATAAAGGACATCATAGAATGAGGGCACATAAACGCCCTGAATCCGGGCTGCCGCAAGAAGGAATGCCTTACGTGACATCGGCGCGGCGGTACTTTTCGAGTCTTTCCTTTGCTTCACAAGCGCAGTCAGTTCGGCGATCATTTCCTCGCCTTCTCCGATCATCACCAGATCGAAAAAGTCGGCCACCGGCTCGACGTTATACACGACCGGACCGCCGGCAACGACCAGAGGATCATCCTCGCCCCGCTCGCTTGAAAGGAACGGTATTCCCGATAAATCCAGCATCTGAAGGACGTTTGTATAGCACATTTCATACTGAAGCGAAAAACCGAGCACATCGAATTCGTGGAGCGGCGTTTTCGTCTCGAGCGAGTATAGCGGTATGGACCGGTCTCTCATGATTTGATCCATGTCCTTCCACGGGCTGAAGGCTCTTTCGCAGTAGACATACGGTAATTCATTGAGTACGTGATATAAAATCCGTAAGGCAAGGTTACTCATCCCGATCTCATAGATATCCGGAAAGCAAAACGCGAACCGCACGGCCTTCGTCCTGCCGGTTTCGGCAATCTCAGAAATCACCTCGTCCTTATAAATAGCGTTCCATTCACCGCCGACATAGCGCGCGGGATTTTCCACGGAAAGAAGATCTGCCCGCTCCGGAAGACCTCCGGTATTTTGGTGACTGCTCATTTCTTTCCTGCTTTCTCTCTTATGGTACGGATCAGCCCGGCGACCTTTTCGCAGTCCTTAAACCCGTCGGTCTCGACCGAACTGGATACGTCAAGCGCATATGGATGGAACAGCGCTTCTGCCGCCAAAGCATTGTCGGCACTGATTCCACCAGCGATGATGATTTTCGAATTCTGTCGGGACAAACGGTCTGCGACCGCTTTACCGATTGTCCAGGGAAAAACCTCACCGGTTCCTCCGTTTGATTCCTGCGTCTTTACATCGAGAAGCAATGCGTCAAAAGATTGAAGCGCCGGATAATTCGAAATCCGGTCCAATACACTCCGGGGGCTTTCCGCATCCACCGGAATCGAAATGCACTGCCAAATATGCGTCTTACGAGGATATCGCTTTTCGAAAAGCGACGTCAGCCGGTCATAATACTCCTGTGTCGTGTCAGAATGAAGCTGAACTACATCCAGTCCGACAAACGAAGCAATTTCATCCACCTCATCCTCCGGCATGTCCTTGAACACACCGACAATCCGGATGGAGGGATCCAGCTTCCGCGCGATTCTCCGTGCTTCAAACTTATCCACTTGCCTTTTTGATTTCGCAAAAATAAATCCGACGTAATCCGGCAAACATGCGTTCATTATGACTGCGTCCTCTTTACATCTCAGGCCGCATATCTTAACTAAAGTCATGCTCCCCCCACTTACGCCTTTCCGGAAAGACGCGCTTCCAAAGCGGCCTTTTCCTTCTCGTAACCCGGTTTCCCGAGCAGCGCAAACATATTCTTCTTATAAGCTTCGACACCGGGCTGGTTGAAAGGATTCACGGCGAGTAAATATCCGGAGATCGCGCATGCTTTTTCAAAGAAGAAAATAAGCTGGCCGATCCAGTAAGGTGTTTTTTCCGGGATTGAGAGAATCAGGTTGGGAACTCTGCCGTCTACATGCGCCAGAACCGTTCCCTGCATGGCCTTCAGATTGACCTCGTTCATGTCCATGCCCGAGAGAAAATTCAGGCCGTCCAGATTCTCCGCATCGTTAGGTATAAGGAAAGATTTCCCTGTATTTTCGATATGAATCACGGTTTCGAAAAGCATTCTCTGCCCGTCCTGTACATATTGTCCCATCGAGTGCAGGTCGGTTGTATTGTCCACGCCTGCAGGGAAAAGTCCGCGCCCGTCCTTGCCCTCGGATTCGCCGAACAGCTGTTTCCACCACTCCGTCATGAAATGGAAAGAAGGCTCATAATTGACCATCACTTCGGTCGTATAACCGCTCCGAAGGAGGCAGTTCCGGGCAGCCGCATAGCGATAGCAGGCATTATCCTTGACCGAAACCGTTTTGATGGATTTGGCGCAGTCCTTCGCCCCAAGCATCAGCTCGCGGATATCAATACCGGCAACGGCGATGGGAAGCAGACCGACGGCGGTAAGTACGGAAAAGCGTCCTCCGACATCGTCCGGTACGACAAATGTTTCATATCCTTCTTTGTCGGCAAGGCCCTTGAGCGCGCCTCTGGCACGGTCTGTGGTCGCGTAAATCCGCGTTCTCGCTTCTTCCCGACCGTATTTCTCTTCCATATAGGCACGCAGAATACGGAACGCGATCGCGGGTTCCGTTGTGGTACCGGACTTTGAAATAATATTGAGCGACACATCCTTGCCTTCAAGGATGTCCATTAAGTCAGCCAGATAGGATGCGCTGATTGAATTTCCGCAGAACAAAACCAGCGGAGCCTTCCGGATCTTCTTTCCGGCAATATTCGAAAAAGTATGCGACAGCAGTTCGATTACCGCGCGCGCCCCCAGGTAGGAGCCACCGATACCGATCACAAGAAGAACATCCGTATCTTTGCGGATCTTTGCCGCGGCTTTCCGGATTCGTGAAAACTCTTCCTTATCGTAGTTTACGGGTAAATTCAGCCAACCGAGGAAATCATTTCCGGGGCCGGACATATGATGAAGCATCTCATGCGCGGATGCAACTTGCGGTTCCATGCGCTCGATTTGATCCTCGCTGATAAACGGAAGAAGATTTGTGGTATTCAGAGTAATCATTTTTTGCTCCTGTTCATTCATGTAATTTTTCGCTTCCGACAGTATAGCATTACTTACGGTCCTCTGTGAATAGAATAACACCATTTGAAGGACGATAAAACGACGATGCGCGGATCATTTTACGTCGCATCAAGCTTTCATGTAATCAGTACTTTGTTTTTCGAAAAATCGGATATAATATAAGCCATACAAAGAAACAAGACGAGGTGCTTTTCGTGCCGAATACCGATCTTCCGAACGCCAAACTCATCCTTCTGTATATTTTATCGAAGGTTCCGGGCATTCCGTCCTCCGAATTAATGAGTTTGGCCATTCAATCTTTATATATGGATTATTTTCTTTACATGCAGGCCAAAGAGGAACTTAAGCGCGATCATTTGATGCTCGAGGCCGTCCGCAAAGGCGAAACCAGACTGGATGCCGAGCGCAGACCGATTGAGCTTTGTGATATCTCACCTGAAGGCACCACTGTGTTGACACGGCTTCTCCCGACAATGTCTTCCGGTATTCTTTCTTATCTTACCGATGCCACCTCCGACAAGCTTCGCGACACGCGCCGGGAATCCAGCGTACTTGCCGGCTATTCCCCCGATGCGAACGGTGCATACCTGGTGCGCCTCGTTCTGTCGGACGGTGCGAGAACCACCGCTGATCTGAAACTCTACGCGCCCGACGAAAAAACCGCCGAAAACATGTGTCGGCGATGGAAAGTATCCACCGCCGACGTTTATACATCACTGATTAAGGATTTGTCTTCGGAATCAGAGTAGTTGATCTCCGAGCCCGTGAATCTTTTCGGCCAGTAAATCCGCATACTGATCAATTTTCTCCAAGTCTTCTTCTGTCGGAAGACCTTCAATCAGAAGCGGCGGCAATTTTTCAGCTTTCTTGAGACCTTGCGTAAGCCCTTCAAAAACTTCCGCGATCCGTGTTCCCCAACCATATGACCCGAGAAGTCCGATGAATTTTGTTTTGGGCTTCAGCGCGTTCATAATCAGCGCGCAGTATGCACCGGCAGGGTGAGGCCCGCCCAACACGGTCGGAATGACAAAGACAACCGCGGCCGCCGTCACAAGGTCATAGATCACATGGCCGGTTTCCACGGAAAGACTCTCGGGATTTCTCCCCAAATCCCGACTCATCACCGAAATCCCGTTTTCGGCCAGACGAATGCATAAACGTTCCATTATTTTAAGTGAACTTCCGTGCATACTGAGGTACGGAATAACCACTGTCTTTGCCACTTGATCGGAAGTCCATTTCATATACTGCTGAAGAATCGCAGCCGGGTTGTTCCAGACAGGACCGTGCGCCGGAGCAATCATAGACGGTGCCAACTCAATCACTTTCTGAGCGTACTTACGTACTTGCGGTGAGAACGGCATCATAATCTCGGCATAATAAGCTCTTGCCGCTTCTCTGATTTCATCGCTTCCGGTTGCGAAAACCCTGTCTGATGAGTAATGGGATCCGAATAAGTCGCTTGAAAAAAGCACTTTTGTGGCAGAGTCAAATACCATGGTATTATCCGGCCAATGCGCAAACGGAATTTTCAAAAACTTCAAACTTCTGCCGCCAAGATCCAGTTCTTCCTCTTCGGATACGATCCGGATTTGTTCTGCGGGAATATGCAAATGCGTCTTCACGAGCTTGGCAACCTGCTCGGTAGCGATCAGGTTCACATCCGGATACCGCTTGATCAAGGCCTCCAGTGATCCTGAGTGATCCTGCTCGGTATGCAGCACAATCACGTAATCGATCTTTCCGATTTCCGAAGTCTCAATATAGTTGAGAAATAAGTCAGTAAACTCAGGATCGGCCGTGTCAATCAGTGCCGTTTTATCCGATCCCCGGACAAGATATGCATTATACGTCGTGCCATGTTCGGTTGGCATCAGACAATCAAACATCTTTCTGTCCGGGTGCTGCACGTCGATGTATAAAATTCCTTCATTTATAGTTTGAACTGCCATAACATCCTCCGACTTCTGCGATAAAACTATTCTAATCCAAAGGCAGATAAAAGAGCAATGCCCGCTTTATAGTGATGTCGGGAAGAATAATATGCAAAAAGAAACCGAATCTCTTTCCGATCCGGTTTCTTCTTTGATCCTAAAACACTCTCAGAACGAATTGGCATCACCAATACAGGAGGAATAAGGATGAATTACAATGGGCTGAAAGCGTCCTTCATTGCGCCGCATACGGGACACATCCAGTCGTCCGGAAGATCTTCGAACGCTGTTCCGGGAGCAATCCCACTATCCGGGTCGCCTAGTTCGGGATCATATTCATAACCACACAAATCACAAACATACTTTTGCATGAACTATACCTCCAAGCTTAATAAATACATTATACGGGTTCGGAGGTCTGAATTCGTGACGTAGGTGTTACCAAAATATAAGCAAATCAAATACTTTTTCGGACTAGTTGATATATTCGAATTCGATCTCATACATTTTTACC
Organism: uncultured Oscillospiraceae bacterium; assembly: GCA_964501725.1. Taxonomy (GTDB): domain Bacteria; phylum Bacillota; class Clostridia; order Saccharofermentanales; family Saccharofermentanaceae; genus CAZCTO01. Next base: position 18,399 of record CAZCTO010000021.1, read on the forward strand.
GGATCCCCCTCGCGAACCCCTGCTTTAACCAGCGCGTCGATGACTCCCTTTTTGCGGATAATGCGCTGGAAATAGGACAGCGACTCCGGATCGTCAAAGTTCGTGGACTCGGCAATATTTCGTATAATTTCGCCCTCGACGACAAATACTCCATCTATCACGGTAACCGTAATCGGGTCTTTTTCTTCGAATTTATAGAGCTTTTCTTCTTCGGCTTTGATGATCTGAACCGGCCTTTGAATCGTCGGAAGAATTGCTGCGATCGCTTGAATCAGCTCATTGGTTCCTTCGGCTATCGCTGCAGAAACAGGAAAAACCGTAAGTCCGCGTTTTTTCATCGCCGCAACAAACTTCTTCAGTTGCTTCGGGTCTGTTTGATCGATCTTATTTGCGACAATGATTCTCGGCCTGTCGATGAGTGTGCGGTCATATAGTTTCAGCTCGTCGGTGATTTTTTTGAAATCATCGAGAGGGTCTCGTCCTTCCTCACCGGACACATCAACGACATGAATGAGAAGCCTGGTTCGTTCAATATGACGAAGGAAATCGTGCCCCAGCCCTGCGCCTTCATGGGCTCCCTCAATCAGGCCGGGAATATCCGCGACAACAAAGCTCGTATCGTCAAAATTAACAACACCGAGAATCGGTTCAAGCGTGGTAAACGGATAATTCGCGATTTTGGGTTTTGCGGAAGAAATGACGGAAAGAAGTGTAGATTTCCCTGCGTTGGGAAGTCCGACCAGGCCAACGTCCGCAATCAGCTTCAGCTCAACCTGCAGCTCAAAATCCTCTCCCGGAATTCCGGCGCGCGCGAAATTCGGAGCCTGGCGAACGGAATTACAAAAGTGAATGTTCCCCTGCCCGCCTTTTCCGCCGTTTGCGATGATACATTCCTGGCCGACTGACACAAAATCAGCAATGATACGGCCGGTCTCAATATCCCGGATGATGGTGCCTACCGGAACGGGAAGCCGAAGGTCTTTACCGTTTCGACCGTACATTTTACGGTTGGCTCCATTCTGTCCGTCATCCGCGACAAACTTTCTCCTGTACCGGAAGCTGCTCAGTGTCGAAACGTTGTCGGAGGCAAACATGATAACGTCGCCGCCTTTACCGCCATCGCCGCCGTCCGGACCTCCGTTGGTGACGTATTTTTCCGTATGAAAAGACACCATGCCTCTGCCGCCGTCGCCACCTTTGACCCGGATTTTCGCTTGATCTACAAACATTTATCTTTCCCTCTCGTCAGTAACTTAAAAAAGACACGATCCGATAAAGCTTCTTCATCGGATCGAGCCTTCTTACATTTAGTGATGTACCGCCATTAATTACTCTACGGGGTAAACGCTAACTTTCTTCTTATCACGCCCGACGCGCTCATATTTCACGAGTCCGTCAATCAGCGTGTACAGTGTATCGTCCGATCCAATCCCTACATTCGTTCCGGGATGAACCTTCGTTCCGCGCTGTCTGACAAGTATGTTTCCGGCTACAACCGCCTGTCCGTCACCCTTCTTGGCTCCGAGTCTCTTCGAAGCAGAGTCACGTCCGTTCTTCGTCGATCCCATACCCTTTTTGTGGGCGAAGAGTTGCAAATTCATTTTAATCATTGCGAACACCTCCAAGTGTTATCCGTATTTCTCTTTTACTCTGATATGATGACTAGCGTATTTATTCTCATCCGCATCCCCCAGGGTGATAAAACCTTTATGGATCACCGACATGACCCAAGAAACCGGAGTTTCTTTTCCCTTGGCCAATTCTTCCTGCGGTATCGTAATCGTTGCCTTCGGAACCTTTGATTTCTTACTTTCTTCCTGGATTTGATAAAATCCGGTAAGACCGCAGAGATCCTCTAAAGCGTTAATTGCGGTGTAAAGCAGCGTTGATGCCGAGGCACAGATGATATCGTTTCCGCTCTCCGCAAAGAATGCATGTCCCTCAATGCTCATCGACTCTATAAGACCGTCAGCATTGAATTTAAAGACTACGTTAATCATTTCAATGTTCTCGCTCGGTCAGGCGTTAATTGCCGTGATGCGAACCTTTGTGTAAGGCTGTCTGTGTCCGGCTTTACGACGGTAACCCTTCTTTGCCTTATACTTAATAATGACGATCTTCTTGTTCTTTCCTTGCTTAACAATCTCTCCTGCAACACTGCTGTTCGCAAGTGCGCTTCCGGCGCGGATACCCGCATCGTCACCAATAGCAAGAACGCTGTCAAATAATACGGACTGCCCGTCGTCTCCTTCGAGCTTCTCGACGAAAACCTCGTCGCCTACGGAAACTTTATATTGCTTTCCGCCTGTCTTGATCACTGCATACATAGTACGTTTCCCTCCTGTTTTTCCAGTCTCGCTGCTTAACCTAGGCAGTCGCAACATACGACATTTCGGCCCGGTGCACGCGGTCACCCGAAAAGGATACCACGCAAGGCATACGATGTCAACGAAAAATGGAATTGGTTAACAGTTGAGATGAATTGCATAATGAAGAGACGCTGTTGTCAGGGAACAGGCTGATGTTTAACTTGATTAAGGTTGCCGGAACGCCCTAAAAGTCATCAGGAATTATTCCGCCTGAATATGAACTCAAGCCAAGAAAATTACCCAAAGTACCAAGAAATGACTCCATATACCATTTATCATTATATTTCACCAATTCCGGACAAAATATCCAATCCTGCCCGTTTGCCTCAAAAGTGATGGCAACATCTGCAATATCGTCTCCATCCAGGCCAAGAACCCTTGCCCGATTATCCATATTCTCCTTGTTACGATCGGACGCGTATGCCTCAACTAATTCTGCCGGCGCGAGCGTTCCGGTAATTTTCAGATCTTCAAAAACGTAATTTTCAGTAGCTTTTTCATATTCAGCAATAAAGCCTTTAATTTCCTCTTCGCCTGAAAGAACAGTAGTTCCGCCTTGCCCTATCACTTCCAGTGCGTTGAATACGATATACTGAAAATCAATAGTCTGCGTAATCGAGCTCACCCGGGTCGCAATGTTCAATTGCCTCATATATTCATCATTATTAGGATATGAAAAGTAACTGCGACTCCCGGGCTGGAAAGATTGAAGCCTATTCAGGTAAGCTTCAAAATCAAAATTTTCCACATAACTTTCAACTGCAAAAGTGGCTACCATCGCATCCAAATCCTGATTTTTCAGTGCTTCCAGATAAGCCTCTGCAGCTTGTTCCGGTGTATCATAACCGGCGCCTTGTATTGAAGTGCCTGCCTTTCCGAATAATCCGGAGTTTTTTGCTTTGGGGCTTCCGATCGAAATCACGCCGCTTACAAGTAAAATAACCGCAAGAAGTAACGCTCCCAAGACCGCTCCGCAAAGACCAAAGAGCAAATATTTGCCTTTCGATTTGGGTAAAGCCGGGGATGAGGCCAAGGGAACAGATACTTGAATCGGGTCAGCAGATGAAGCGGTCGGTATGGACGCATTCTCGATCGGTGCTTCGGATGCGGTCAATAATTCCCCGCCGCAAAATGTACAGAACTTAACCTCTTTTACCAGTTCCCCGCCACAATGTTTACAAATCATACTCTACCTCTATTACAGCATATGTACTTACACTTGCTATATCTTCGTAACGGATGCGCCGAAGTCAATCGTCGCCTTCAAGTTTACTTGTCTGCCTTCTCCCGAGTATTCTCCGGTCATACGGTCATAAAGCATTTCCACCGCCGCTTTACCGATCTGATCAATCGGCTGAACGCCGATGGTCAGTTTCGGATGATAAATTCTGGCAATCGTCTGTGTCTCAAATCCGACAAAAGAAACATCATCGGGAATTCGAAGACCGGCCTCGTTCAGATATGTAAGCGCGCCGACCGTAAGATCGTGTCCCGCGGTAAATACGGCCGTGGGAGGCTCGCGAAGCTCATTCAGATACTTCATCCCGAGGTATCCGCTCTTTTCGGAAATATCAACCATATACACCAGCTCGTCAGGCTGTTTGATTCCGGCAGTATGAAGTGCGCGACAAAACCCCGCGACACGGTCATCGGTAGTTAACACTCCTTGTGCCCCGACCAGCAAACCAATTCGCGTATGACCGTTTTCGAGAAGATGCGCAGCGATCCTTGAGGATATATCAAAGTTATCGATAATCACACTATCATGACCGCTGCCCTCAACGCCAACATCAATAAACACAATCGGTGTTTCCTTTTCCTTAACATTAACGAGATCGTCCGGCTTCACATTGATCGGCTGCATGATAATCCCGTCCACTTGCTTATTGATCAGAAAATCCAATTTTAATCTGGCTCCGTCCGGATCCGTTTCGGAGTAGTCGCAGATAATTGTGCTGTAACCTCGCGCGAAAAGCTCTTTGTCAATGGTTGCCAATATCGACACGCCGAAAAAATCAGCAAGACTCGGAATCAAAACTCCGACGGTCATTGACCGCCTTGTTTTCATTCCTCTGGCCACAGTGTTAACCCGGTACGATAGCTCGTCAATCGCCTGCTGAATCGCAAGTCGATTGTCATCAAGAACGTTCCCGCCGTTGATCATCTTTGAAACAGTGGCAATAGATACCCCTGCTCTCTTGGCAACATCCTTTATTGTCGCTGACATGTCGAAACTCCAATCATAACTGATATTCTATATCCTGAAATAGTGCCATTAAATATGCGCCCGATGCCGGTTCAATCAGCCCATTCATAATAGCTTGTTCGTTTCTATCCCGCAAGATGCCGTCCGGGCAGGCAAAGTACGCTTCAAGTTTACATAAAGCATTCTCCAAAGTATGCCGTAACGATAACTCAGATGAACGCGAGAATAACGTATAAAACGGATGCCATCACCGCGGGGAGAATCAAGGTTCCGCTCATTCGTTTCACTCTCCGGCGAAACCAGTCGGAAAAAAGAAGCACGCCGATATGGTAAAAAACCAAAGCAAGCAGCCAGATCTTTCCGGAAATAATGGAGGTAATCATCATTCCGACAAAAGGCAGAATGACGATGCCGCGAAAACGAATCGCTGATAAAAAGCCGCGATGATGATGGCTGTTCCTTTCATTCTGCGTGAAGAAAGATTCGATTTTCTGGCAAACAATCAGGCTGACGCAAAGAAGTACGATTGAGATAAGCGTATAAATAATTCGCGGGAACGACAGATAACGCGAAAATGAACCGACATGCATCCCCAATATAATAAACACGCCCAGAATGAAGAGCCCCGAGACAAGCAGGGATATCAGGAAGCGGATCCGTGTAACCTTAGATATATTGGATAATTTGTCGAGGTGCTTCAAATAGAAAACCGATGCAAACAACAAGCTGAGCACCGGCCATAACGCGGCTGATAACGCTGCATATTGCGGAACAAACAGTACAAAAATACACAGCATGGCAGACATTGCAAGTGAAACCGGAAGCAGAAGCCCGAACAGATATTTCTCTGAACGATCAATTTTGTGAAGCAATGACAGCTCCTGCGGGATCTCAGATTCTTTTTTGACTTCTTTTGCTGTAATCCCTTTTAGGGAGGATTCTTTCGAAAGTGTCGCCAAAAACAGAAACAGGCCGGCAATCAGCATGGCGGCAGGTACGATTTTTAACGCTTGATTTATGAATATCAGGCCACGGACATCCGATTTGCCGCTTGAATCACCCATAAGATAGTTATCAACATAGTTACCGACTTTGTACTGAATATCCGGCATACTCGGGAAGATAAACGTATCTATGACCATTTCGCCCATCAATTCTTTAATACACAAGTATCTGTCGGAATCAGGAGAAATCCGGACTGTTGCCGGAAAAAAACCTGAAGATTCAAAAGGTTTTGAAAGTAAGGAATCCTCGCCGGAAAGACGCTCATATAACATTGACGCATCAGAGGCAGAAAAGTCAAAAATCGCAACGGGCTTTCCCGGGTGGTTCGTTCCCAGGCTTGCCGCAATTGTCGGATTTGAAAGAACCGGTGCAATCATCACAACACCAATAACCGAATCATCGGAGTCGGCAACTGTAAGCCCGATACCTGCCGTGTCTCCGAATGTCACAAGAATCACTTGACCCAGTTTTTCATTGTCCGTAAAAACACGGATGGAATTTTTCAGATCCTCTTTATCGGTCGCGTCAATATGAGCAAATGATGAAACCAATCCAAGGCCCGAAAAAACAGCCTGGTATTCCGATTCCGGGAAGCGGGTATTCTCCTGCAAAACGCACAACACTCCGATGGAGCTGTCCGAATTCGGTTTGCCGCCGGCATACATGGAAAAGAGAAATGAAAACAGCAATAACACGTTTGCTACGATTAAAAATACTACGCCCGTAGTACGTATTGTTGTTTTTTCGATCATCCTTTTCTCCCCCTTTTTTGACATTATAGCATGACACCGTCCGAATTCATCAACCTTAGGAGTAAATGCCTATGCAAAAAAAACCGCCGGAAAGGCGGTTCACTTGGAAGTAAAATTACTTCTGTATTTCTTTCTCAATTTGTCTCGGTAAGAAGATTACTTGCGATCATACTGCTCTCGAGCGGCCCCCCGCAATCCCCGGCAATACTCTCTTTGCGTTCTTCAACGGTTTCAAGATACTTGGCAAGAACTGCCTTGGACAGTTCCTCACGAAATCCTGAATGAATCGGATGAACAATATCCTTAAACTCACCCTCTTGTGTTCTTCGGCTCGGCATTGCAATAAAGAGTCCGTTGGCGCCGTCAATCACCTTCACATCGTGTACAACAAACGCATCTTCAAAGGTAATGGATACAATCGCTTTCATCTTACTGTCGGGAGTCAATTTTCGAATAATAATACTTGTAATTTTCATCTCGGATGTCCTCCAAACGTCACACCATTACGTCAACCCGGTGACGTACATGAAGCACAACCACCGCATTTCGAATGCATTGTACATCAAAACGAGGAAATTGTAAACAAATCCTTATAAGTCGATCTGTCTCAATAACACTTTACTGCACGGTGATGATCCGTCAGTCAGTGAAGGGTTTAATCCTCACGTTGGAATGTACCGCCGTAAAAGTCACACACCAGAATGTCACCGGTGACCGTAAATGCAACGTCACCATCATGAGCCGTCAGAATAAATCCTTCTCCGGAATACATATCATAGGTATAAGGGTTTAACACAGAAAGCAAGCCGCCAAAATTTTTTTCGACTTTTCCGTCATCTCTAAAATTCAGATATGCTCCCGAATCATCCTGTCGAAACCAGGTCCCTACAACGGGTGTGCCGAGAATCGGAAGGAACGGATCATTTATAGTGAAATAACTTGGCATAGTAAATGCGATTGGTGTCGGCGATACAGTAGGCGTTATCGTAGGTGTTGGCGTTGCTGACGGCGTCGGTGTCGGTGTAACCGTGACCGAAGATCCGGCAGTTTCGGTTACTGATGCCGTTGTTTCCGTTACAGATTCAGTTGTCGCAGCTGTTGTCGCTTCTGTTGTCGTTACGGTTGTTTCTTCCATCTTCACTGTCGAAAGTACATTAGCAGGCAGTTCACCCTTAGAATACTCAGTTTCACCGTTTCCCCCAACCAGGAAAATGCTGCCATCTTTTCTGTAAAATTTGATCCCCTGACCGTTAATGGAGATCACGCCTTCGCCGCTCTTTTTGTCAAAGCTGTATTTTGCTTCAACAACGCCCGCAGCTGTCGTAATGATCACTGAATCTTCATCAGCAAACCGCAACTGTTGCCCCAGCCCTTCGTTGTACCAAGGACCGATCACCGAAAGTTTTTGAGATAAAAGAATGCCGATGAGAATCGCGGACAAAACAATTATCGCGACTCCGAGAATAATGCCTCCAATGAAAAAAGCCGTTTGGTTCTTTTTTATTACATCTCTTATCATATTGAGTTCCTCCGCACGATATGTGCTCGAAAAGCGCAGACAAACACGATTCCTGACAACCACATTTTATCATATTTTTTTTAGAATTAGTCGCTTTTTGCGACCGAAAGGGTTCATTTTTTTAGCAAATGGTATTGATTTCCCTTATTTGTGATACAATGCCACGGGTGCATGAGGCACTTAACCTTTTTTACACAAGAACGCATGAAAGCGACAAGGAGTCCCCATTGAATTTTGAATCTCTGAATATTTCCCTTCCCATCCTGAAAGCATTATCCGAAGAAGGATACACGAACCCGACACCTATTCAAGAACAAGCCATCCCCCCTTTGCTGGAAGGGCGCGATTTGCTCGGCTGCGCGCAGACCGGAACCGGTAAAACGGCCGCTTTTTCAATCCCGATTCTTCAGGGCCTGTCTTTCGAACAGCGAAGCTTTTCGGGCAGAAGACAAATAAAGGCATTGGTTCTTGCGCCGACCCGCGAGCTTGCCATTCAGATTTACGATTGTTTTGTTTCATACGGGAAACATCTCGGGCTGAAGAGCCTGGTGATATATGGCGGAGTGTCTCAACATCCGCAAACCAAAGGTCTTGCCGGCGGCATCGATATTCTGGTCGCGACTCCGGGTAGACTTTTGGATCTGATCGGTCAAAAATTTATACATCTTGACAGTGTCCGTTATCTGGTCCTTGACGAGGCGGATCGGATGCTGGACATGGGTATGATTCATGATGTCCGGAAAATCATCACCTTTCTTCCGGAAAAACGCCAAACGATGTTCTTTTCGGCCACGATGCCGCCCGAAATCGAAAAACTTTCAGGTTCCATATTGAATAAACCGGTGCGTGTTGAGATAACCCCGGCCTCTTCAACCGTGGATACGATTGATCAATCTGTCTATCATGTCGGAAAAAGCGACAAAATTCGACTGCTGATTCATCTTCTTTCCGATCCGTCGGTCAAGTCAGCGCTTGTTTTTTCAAGAACCAAACACGGCGCCGATAAAATCGTGAAGTTTCTTGAAAGGGCTGATTTGAAGGCGATGGCGATTCACGGCAACAAATCTCAAAATGCCAGGCAGCTGGCGCTGAATAATTTTAAAGAACGGAAAACCAGAATCCTCATCGCGACCGATATTGCCGCAAGAGGCATTGATGTTGAAGAACTTTCTCATGTTTTCCAGTTTGATCTTCCGGAGGTTCCGGAGACTTATGTGCATCGCATCGGTCGTACCGGCAGAGCCGGGCTCGGCGGAACCGCCGTTGCTTTCTGCGACCATGAAGAGAAATCACTTCTTCGAGATATACAGAAGCTGATCGGAAAACCGATACCGGTGGTCGAGAACCATCCGTATCCGCAAACCGACTTGCCAGGCTCGGTCTCTCTCAAGCCGCAGCCGCAGATTCGCAGGCATCCGGACAACAATGTGAGAAAAAGCCCGCACGCGCCCGCCTCAAGACAGCGACTTTTCTGATACATCCTGAGGGTCCGCTTTCATCCCTTCGTTGATCACTTTTGGGCCCGTTCATGTAAATAGTCTTTGAACATTCTGTCCTGCGAGGAAAATTTTATGGAAAGAAGTCAAAATTTGTTGTAATCTATTCTCGTTCGAATGATCAACAGTTATTTCGCGTGGGGCGCGAATCGGAGGAGACATGAACGACACTTATCTCAGGAGTGCTTTCAAAAACTGGATTAGTATACCCGGCAAGGCATCAGCAGAGACAATTCCCAATGAACGAATCGACGCATATGTAAATGCACTTAAATTCTCATCTGCTAAACTGATTGGTGCAAAAGTCAGAAGCACCGATCTGTTTTCATTCGTGACTATGGAAGATTTCGCCGAAGCGAAGAAAACCATTGAAAGCTCGTCCAATTTTAATATCGTCGACAAAGCGGGAAACGGCACTTTTTCGGACGCACTCGCCTATTATGCTAAATTTCTTGAAGAAATTACGCTTCCCGTTTGCTGGCTTTTCACAAATAATCCTAAAACATATGACATCATACCGGCGGTTCAGGAACTGGCGACAATTACATGGAGACTTGAGCAAAAAGATCGCAACGTCAAAAAGAATGACAGAATATATCTCTGGGTTCCCGGTGTTGACGGCGGAATTGTCGCTTCCGGTACAGTACTCGGTAACCCCGAAGAGAAAGATCCGCTCAGGAACGACCCTTATGTCATTGAGAGCGATCTATTTTTTGAGAGATTCACCGGCGTCGATATAAGATTGGATAGAAGATTCACAAACCCTTTGGTCAGCAGAAATCTTCTGCTTTCCGATGAGCAAACGCGAAATCTTGAAGTGCTCCTTTTTCCGGGGGCAGCAACTTATCATATTACGGCTGAGCAGGAAGATGCTATTGAGAAACTCATCAACGGAGATTACTTAACGAATCCTCCGGACGCCGAAGAAAAAGATAATGATGAGATAACCCCGGATACTCCGTCTGCGCGCAAAATTGTTCACCCGAGGCGCTACTGGATTTTTGCTCCCTCAGAAAATCCGAAAACGTGGGAAGACTTTTACTCCCATGGATATATTGCACTCGGCCTTGATGCGCTCGGAGATCTGAAACAGTATTCATCCAAAGATGCCATGAAGCAAATGATGAAGTCCAAATTTGGTTCCGGCAGAAACTATAAACATCTCTGCAATGTTGCCTGGCAGTTCGCGTTTGATATGCATGTCGGAGATATCGTCTATTACGGAGGCGGACCTCAGAAACTGCTGGGGCGCGGAATCATTAAATCAGATTACGCTTATGACCTGGGGAGGAAAGCGAAAAGGAACATCCGTACCGTTGCCTGGACGAATAAAGGCGATTGGGAGTCCCAACCCTGTGTAATACGGAGAACCCTTACGGATATTACTCCTTATTCGGAATATTGCCGTGAGCTCGAGGAAATGGTGGTCGGCCCCTTCGATTCCGGAATTGCGGATGATGTTGATGCGCCGGCTTTTCCCCCTTACAGCAAAGAGGATTTCCTGAGTGAGACGTTTGTGGACGAAAGTGAATTTGATTCTCTCCGGGATCTGCTGCTTGATAAGAAGAATATCGTTCTTACCGGAGCTCCCGGTGTCGGCAAGACTTTTATTGCAGAGCGCCTCGCCTATGCAATCATGGGAGAAAAAGATATCGAACGCGTCAAGATGATCCAATTCCACAGCGGATACAATTACGATAATTTTGTGATGGGGTATCGGAGGACTTCAGAAGGAGACGAACTCACCACCGGTGTGTTCTATAATTTCTGCAAGGAAGCAGAGCCGGATGATAACGCTTATTTTTTAATAATTGACGATATTGGTCGCGGAAATTGGAGCGCCGTTTTCGGTGATTTAATCACGCAGCTGGGAAGTGATCGTCGCGGTCAGCCGTTACGCCTTCTATATCGTGACGAATTGTTTTGTATCCCTGAGAATGTTTATATTATCGCAACCATGAACCCCTCTGCCGGGAATGCAGTTCTTACGGACTACTCGCTTCGCCGGAGATTTGCTTTCTATGATGTGGCTCCTGCTTTCGAAAACCCGTCCTTCATCCAATACAAGAATAGTATCGGCAGCAAAAAGCTGGATCGTCTGATCAAAGTAATTATCGATCTAAATAAATCAATATCACAAGATCCGGCTAACACTACCGGTTTTCTGATCGGGCACGGTTATTTTTGCAGCAGCAATCCGATTGACGACAATCGTTTGGATTTTATCGCAAAATACGAACTGCTTCCGCTGATTCATACATATTTTGCAACACAGCCTGAACAGGATAAGCTTTGGACCGCCAAATTCACCGCCGCAATCAAAAGCTGATCGGACTCATTTCTTTGTCTTCAATCAAAACGGCCGGAATGGATGAATCCATTCCGGCCGCTTCGTACAATATGGTTTAACATTGTTACTTCGCTGAATCCTTGTTTGTTACAGGTTTTGAGTTCTTCTTTTTACTGATAGCGAAAGCGCCTGCGCCGATTGCCACTCCGGCTCCGCCGACGATGGCAACAATAAGCGCGATCGGCTTCTGATCAAGAGCTTCAACATCCTTTTTCGTCATCAGACGAACGTTGTCAACATAGATTTTCCCGGCAAAATCACTCTCAACATCAGCAATAATAAAAATCATGTTTCGAAGTACTGTATCATCTTCAATCGATGTAATACCCCGAATATCGAGTTTAACAAGATAGTGATAGAGACCATCTTTTGTTTTCTTCGCTTTACCCAACTCATCCAGTTTGATATCGAATGACACAGGCATCTGCGCCCAGTAACCGACATCGGGCGGTTGGAAAGCACCGGAGATTGAAATCGCCCCTTTGCTTGCCTGTGTCGGGCTTAAATACAAATCGAAGACAACAAAATCATTGCTTCCGCGCGTCAGCGGATCAATCCACAGGTCAAGACGCGGTGCTGATGCCCAGTTATCCGTCGGCTTAACCTCAGGATAAGCAAATTCGAAGGCAAGCGCTTTTGAACTGTTTGCCTCTTCGACCTTAATTGAGACTTTCGTTCCGGAATCGACACTCCAGTCCCAGCCCTGTCGGGTATTGTCGTCAAAGTCGGACGGCAATGTCGCGGTTCCTTTTTCTGCGTGCTCCAGGGGAGGAAGAGCGGATTCACCGGCACCGGAGAACGTAATATTGTCGATTCGGACATCAGCTCCGTTCTCGGATCCGACAAAAAGAACCAAGTTCGTCAGGACGCTGCCTTTCTCATCGTCAGCTATAGTTGCCAGGTTCGGCGCTTCAACAGCTGTGGTAACCAGTTGCGCCTTATATTTTCCGTCTTCCTGTTTCTTGAAATTATCAGCGTTCAGTCGTACAGCGGTTTTCGGATTTGCCCATCCGTGCGTATCGCTTTGCGGAACACATGCGATGGAAACGGTGGTCGGTTCATCGATAAAGACATCCATTGTAATTGTATCCGCGCCCGAAATGTCAAATGAAGGATTATATTCCTCGGAAGAAATTCGGACATTCGCCCAGTAATTTGTATCCGTGACGTCAATGCTCTTTACCAGATTTGACACAAGCAGGCATCCGTCCTGATTGGAAAGTGTAACACTGGTCAGCGGACTGTCTTTATTAATTACAAACCCTTGCGTTGTCCCGTCATCAAAATTCCAGATCACTTCCGAAAAAGCACCTTCAGCAGAACGATCAATCGGATCCAACTCGATTCCTTTTATTCTCGCACGGGCATATTCGCCCGAAACACTTAATTCTTCGGGGGCCCAGATCAGATCATCGCCCGGATCGAGAAGAGTCGCTTCCGAGATGCCCATCATGTACGGGATAAAGGATCCGGACGTCTCGTTTTTGTTTGTTAATGACCAGTTACACCAACTGATGTTATTCGAGTTCATAAATTCGATCCAGACATCGGATTCGTCCAGGAATGGTCCGTTATTTCCGCTGGCCTCGCTGGTTCCCCACTCGGAAACAAAGATAGCAACACCGTTTTCGAGTGCGTACCTTGCATTGGCCATTACGTTACTTCGATCCTTACTGTCCGCGGAAGACATATGCGTCCCTGAATAAAAGTGGACGGCATACATGATGTTATCCGCATTAATCGGATCATCGGCTGCGAGGTCAGGGCGCTGGCTCCAATTCGGATTGCCTACGATAATGATGTTATCGCCCTTCGTGCGAAGCATTTCGACGATCGGTTCAGCATATTTCTTGACCGCCTGCCAACCGGCAGCGTCGTTTGTGAGTCCGTTCCCTCCGGAATTATTGGGACTGGGTTCATTACAAATTTCCCATATAATCGAAAAATACTTCGGGTCATTTTTGTAATGATCGGCAATTTCAGCAAAAAAATCCTTGGCGCCTGCGTACACGGCCTCATTCGGGTCACCCGGAGCCAGTACATGCCAGTCAACAATGACATACATATCATTTTTGAAAGCAAGATCGATTCCCTTATACACAAGCTCCTTCAGCGCGGGATCTTTGGAATAGCCGTTCTCCCCGATATATAAAGCCAGACGAATGACATTGCTGTCCCAATCTGAAGATAATGTCGCAAATGAATTCTCATTCACTATTTCGCCGAACCATTGAAGTCCGTGCGTACTCATTCCGCGAAGCTGAATCGGTTTCGAGTTTTCATCGGCAAGCGTCATCTGCCCGTCGATCTCTATCACCTGCAGCGCACCTGCCTCGGATGGTCTGCG
>CAZCTO010000022.1:0-31207 GCA_964501725.1 uncultured Oscillospiraceae bacterium
AGCACATGCTTCACACGCATGGGGTCGCTGGTTCAAGTCCAGTAGTACCCACCAGACAAAAACCCCGGAGCGATTACGGCTTCGGGGTTCTTTAATGTTGAATCATTTCTTTTCAAGTTGAGCGGCTAACGCCGGAGGGAGATAGACCCGGCCTGCCAGCGGTTGCTCTTTCTTGAGTCTTTTTGTGAAAAGAAGGAAAAGCCGCTCGGGAATTTGATTCTTCTTCGGACTATACTCATTCCCGAGTGCGTATATGATTAATCCCGCCAGCGCGACCAGAAGGAGAACAATCATCAGTGCCATCGGTGTACCGATGGCCGCGCCGACATCTTTGCCATCCCTTTCTGCGATTGAAGATAGTACAAGTCCGGTTATCATAGCGATCACGCTTGAGATTCCGCCGCCGTTCAGCAGTATCAAACCAATGACTCTTTGGGTCTTGCCCGCTTTGTGCGCACAAGGCAAGCAAAGGCCGCCGTTATGATGAACAATATCCGTGAAGGCGGTTGTAATTGTCTTACTGTCCGGCGTCTGGTTGGTAATGGACTGACTGACAGGACGTGCCGAAAAGTACTCGATGGATTTAAGCGAGCCTCCGCAAAGGGGACAACTTGTCGTTTCGAGTATATCCGTCAGGCATGCTTTTTGATCCTCTTTCATAATGCCTTCTCCAATTTTGATTGATGTCAATCCTTCGGTAACATCTTGATTGTAACACATTCACAATCTATTTCTTTTTAAGTTCTTCTGCCCGTTCTTCTTTTTTGATTGCTCTGAGTGCATCCTTAACAGCCTCGCGAATGATCATGTACAAAAGACCTATTCCCAAAATAAAGCCGAAGATCCAAATCATCACATAAATAAATTCGCCTGAGATCATCAACATCGTTCCATCCTCCCATCCTGTAATATTTCATTTCCCTCCCGCAATTCCCCGAATAACCTCCTGGTAATGCACGTAGTAGCTCCTGGCGTCCGGGTCGGGATTGATTTCGATATAGTGACTTTCCAGCAGTTCGCGGAAGCTTTTCTTGAGGTGCCGGTAGCGTGTGTGAAAAAACACCTTGTTTTCGGGGAAAGGACGCCCGGAGGCTTTCATTTCCTTTATGAGGCGGGCGCGCAGGTTCAGTACCCACCACACATCGATTTCAGAAAAGTCCATCGAAAAACCGAGAATGTGAACATCGGTGTTAAAGAGCAAATCCATCCAGCAGACCGTGGACTTCCGGAGGGAATCGTTTTGCGCGAAAAGCCCGTCGTAGCCGCGTTTTTCGACGTAGGCGGACATTTTCCCGATATTGCGGGCATACATGTCATGGCCGAGCACCAGGGTTCTCGGATAATTGGCTTCGCCGTGGATGTGCCAGACACGGACGTCGCCGCACTGATTAAAGGTATGAATCCGGTAGTCGGTTTCGGGACCGGCATCCGGGTCGGATGATTTCTTGAGCAGACTTTTCGAGTCTTCTTCCAGTGCGTAATCGTAATTGGTCGTGATAATGTTCGGGCAGCCGGAAGAAAGCACCGCGCGGGTCAGCGGACCCGGCTTCAGTTGCCGGCACTTTTCTGAAACGAGGGCGCGAAGGCGGGCGTCGCGATCCGGGAGCGCGTCGGAGGACCGGGCACTTCTTAAGTAGATTTCTTCATACAGCAAGGGAAAAGGGACGCCGTCAAATGACAGATCCTCGGGCAGGCCGGATTGACTCTTCAGATCATCGAGCAAGTGCTCCCAAGAGTAATTGCTGTCCAAGCGGTTGAGACCGTTTCCGAGGAAAATCGTATTCATCTGTGGCCCGTTCCTTCCTAACCAACGTCATGGAGTATGACTGTTCTATTTCATCGCCCGCAACAAAGTCCGGCAACAAATCGAACTGAAGACATATAATCACAGAACTTCCTGACAGGCATATCGTCAGAAATAATTTATATCTGAATAGTAACACATGAACGGATGTCAACAAAGCAACACTTTATAAGCAAATTGATTCACAGGAGATACAAGACTATAATTTACGAAAAAGGTTCACTTGCGATATTGAAGGCGTATAGAATGGAAACTGTTCCAGACGAATCAGCCGATAAACAGTGCGACCGGAACTTCGGACAACAAAGACTTCCGGTTTTTTATGCGCAAAGAAAGAGGACATATGCGAATTGATCATTACTCATTATTTACGCCGGATTTAGAGCGGATGAAGTCTTTTTATGAGACATATTTTCAAGCGGCTTCCGGGAACATGTATCACAATCCGGAGACCGGACTGCGAACCTTCTTTCTTGCTTTTCCGGACGGAGGGCGGCTCGAAATAATGAGCCGTCCGGATCTTTCTGCCCGGGAAGAGGGCGTGCCCGTGTGCGGATACGCGCACCTTGCTTTCGGCGTAGGCGACCGGGATGCGGTTGATGCACTGACAGAGAAACTTCGTTCGGACGGAATCCGTGTGAAAAGCGGTCCGAGAACGACCGGTGACGGCTTTTATGAGAGTTGTGTTTTCGACCCGGACGGCAACGCGATCGAGTTGGTTGCGGATCGATAAGATCTTCGTTGCATTTACACTCTTACGGCCGGGTGATAGACTGAGATTATAAAGGCAAATATACTTGGGAAGGCGGCTTTTATGGCGACTATTAAAGATATCGCAAATCAACTGGGATTATCGGTGACGACCGTTTCAAAAGGCCTTTCCGGTGCGAGTGACGTTGGCGAGGAGACTCGCCAGAAGATACTGAACGCCGCTTTGGAACTCGGGTATGTTGCCCATCGGGACCAGAATACGAATAACACGCCCAAAATCTGTATATTTATCGAGAACATGAGATACGAGCGCATTGAACAGTTTGGCTATGAAATCATAGTCGGATTCCGTCTGGCCGCGACCGAGAGAAAGTGGAAGGTCGATATCCTGCCGTTATCCATGAACGAAAAGATCGATTATGTTTATGATGAATTCATGCGCAAGAACAACTATTCCGGAGGTTTCCTGCTGGGATTTTTCCTGCACTCCGATTTCTACAAGCAACTGCAAAAGACCGTCGTTCCGACAGTGGTTCTGGATAACGTGATTTGCAACCGGAATGTTTGTGGTGTCGGCGTGGACAGTCAGCAAGGCATCATGCTTGCCATTGAGCACCTTGCGTCTCTCGGGCACAGTACAATCGCGATGATGAACGGCGAGCGTAACAGCCGGGTTTCACAGGAGCGTTACAACGGGTTTAAACTTGGTATGAGCAAATGCAATATTCCGGTCCGCAGAGAACTGGTTGCTTTCGGAAATTATACGAATATGTGCGCGGAACCCTATGTAAGAGGGTTTGTCGAAGGAGGCGCCACGGCCATTGTCTGTGCGAGTGATGTGATCGCGCATGGTGTGCTGAATGAGCTCAGTAAGCTTGATTTACGGGTGCCTCAGGATATCAGCGTTATTGGTTTTGATGACATGCCGCTCGCGAAGTATACAAACCCTCCGCTGACGACTGTCCGTCAGGATCGTTTAAGCGTCGGCAAAAGTGCATGTATTGCCATGGAGCAGATCATGGACGGGATCTCGATCAGCAGACTGTTATTATCACCGGAACTGATCGTCCGCGAATCCACGGGACAGGTACGCTGAGGACGGGTGTTTTTCGAGAAATACGAATCAGACAAGACCCCAAAGCGGCAGTAATTGCCGCTTTTTCGTTCAAAAAAAGGTTTATTGATAAGATAAGTAATACATCATTTGTTAAATATCAAATCGAAAAACAAAAAAATTTATTATATAATGAAAAAAGAATTTGTCGGATACGACATCATTGTGAAGGCAACGTTATCTGTAGCGTTTTCCCGGAAACATATGAGAAAAACGGCAATGGGCTCGCAGGTTCTTTATTTAAGGCGAGCTTAATTGCAACAAAGGAGGTTTGGGCATAAAGGAGGTCAGCAATGATCGGGAAGTGTACGGAATGTTCCTGCGTTTCGCAGGATGAAGAGAAGAAGTACGATGAAATCGCCAATGTGATTGATTTGTACAAAGGTAAAGAGGGAAGTTTGATTCAAATTCTGCATCTTGCGCAGGAAATCTACGGGCACCTGCCGCTCGAGTTACAGAAATTCATTGCGGATTCACTGGATATCCCTCTGTCACAAGTGTCCGGCGTAGTTACTTTTTATTCTTTCTTTTCCACGAAGCCGAGAGGCAAACATACCATTCGCGTATGTCTCGGCACCGCCTGCTACGTAAGAGGCGGAAAGAAACTTGTGGAACGTCTTCAGGATATGCTTGATGTTCAAATCGGAGAAACGACCAAGGACGGGAAATTCACTTTTGAAGTGGCCCGTTGTATCGGTGCGTGCGGACTGGCCCCGGCTATGATGATCGACGGAGAAGTTTATAAGCAGGTTAATGTGAATAAACTTGAGTCGATTATTTCGAAGTTTTAGGGGGGTGCGATGATGGACGTCAAAAGGAAAATTACCATTAAGGATCTTGACAGCATCAAAAAAGAATATAACGAGAACCTTTCCAAGTATAAATACCAGATTTTGATCTGCAGCGGTGCCGGGTGCATCTCTTCTCACTGTACCGATGTCCGGGATGCCTTGATCGCAGAAATCGAGAAGCGGGGACTTAAGGAGCAGGTCGCCATATTTGAGACCGGATGTATGGGAACCTGCGCGGTCGGACCGGTGGCATTGATTCTTCCCGAGCGGACTTTTTACACCGAGTTGACTCCCGAAAAGGCCCGCGAAATCATAAAGAGCCACATCGTAAAGGGCGAAATTCTTACGGATTACACCTATTTTGATCAATCCATGCAGAAGCATGTTCCGCTGATCGATGACATTGAGTTTTTCAAGCCGCAAGTCAAGATCGCGCTCCGCAACTGCGGCGTGATGGAGTACGGAAGCCTGGATGCCTACATTGCCCGCGACGGCTATCAGGCTGTTGCCCGGACGCTTCTTTCGAGTACACCTCAGGATGTCATCGAAGAGGTGAAGAAGTCCGGAATTAAGGGCAGGGGGGGAGCCGGATTCCCCACCGCAGTCAAATGGGAAGCGGGCCATAAGGCGCAAAGTGATCAGAAATATATCGTCTGTAACGCGGACGAGGGCGATCCCGGAGCGTTTATGGACCGGAGTCTTTTGGAGGGTGATCCTCACAGCGTCATTGAAGGAATGATGATTGCCGGGTTTGCGATCGGCGCAACCATGGGATATGTCTATGTCCGTGCCGAATATCCGATTGCCGTCGAGCGTTTGTCCGCTGCGATTGAAACCGCCCGGGAGAGAGGAATTCTCGGGACAGGGGTGTTCGGGAGCAGTTTTGATTTTGATCTCGAGCTGCGGATCGGCGCCGGCGCGTTCGTGTGCGGTGAAGAGACGGCGCTGATGGCCTCTATCGAAGGAAACCGGGGTGAGCCCAGACAGAAACCTCCTTTCCCGTTCCAGAAGGGGCTTTTCGGGAAGCCGACGATTATCAACAACGTGGAAACACTGGCGGCAATACCTGCGATTCTTCTTCGCGGAGGGCAGTGGTATTCGCAATACGGAACCGCCAAAAGCAAGGGCACGAAGGTTTTCGCGCTTGCCGGTGATGTCGTCAATTCCGGAATCATCGAAGTCCCGATCGGGATGCCGCTCGGAGATATTCTTTTCAAGATCGGCGGCGGAATGAAGGATAAGAAGAAATTCAAGTCCGCGCAAATCGGCGGGCCGTCCGGCGGGTGCATCACGATGGACAATTTGAATGTGCCCGCGGAGTATGAGGCGCTGACGAAGCTCGGCGCGATCATGGGGTCCGGCGGCTTGATCGCCATGAATGAGGATACCTGTATGGTGGATACCGCGCGCTTTTTCATGGAGTTTATCCAGGATGAGTCCTGCGGTTCCTGTCTTGCCTGCCGCGTCGGAACCAAGCGAATGCTTGAAATTCTCGAGCGCATCACGCACGGCGAAGGGCGCGAGGGTGACATCGAGTTGCTCGAGGAGCTTGGCGAAACAATTAAAGAAACAGCCATGTGCGGGCTCGGACAGACAGCCCCCAATCCGGTTCTCAGTACCATTCAATATTTCAGGAATGAGTATGAGGAGCATATCCGCTATAACTATTGTCGGGCGGGCGTGTGTTCCGATTTGTTCATTTCGCCGTGTGAAAATACCTGCCCCGCGAACATTAACGTGCCCGGATACGTCGCGCTGATTGCTGCCGGCCGGTTCATTGACGCGTATAACCTGATCCGGCAGGAGAACCCGTTCCCGGCGGTTTGCGGACGAATCTGCACACACCCCTGCGAGGCGAAATGCCGAAGGGCAACGACGGATGAGGCGGTGTCTGTTTGTAATCTGAAACGCTTTGTCGCGGATTATGCGCACAAGAATGAGAAGCCTTTCGAAAGTGATGTTGTTTTTCCCAGGAACGGCAAAAAGGTCGCGGTAATCGGCGCGGGAGCCTCCGGACTCACGTGCGCGTACTACCTGGTTCGCATCGGCTATGAGGTGGATGTTTTCGAGTCCGAGTCCGTTGCGGGAGGCGTTCTGGTCTTCGGAATACCCGAGTATCGACTGCCGAAGGCGGTCCTCGCTCATGAAATCGCACTTATTGAGCAAGCCGGCGTCCGGATTCATCTGAATTCCGAAGTCGGAAAGAATGTCAACTTCAAGGACCTCCGGCTCGAGTATGACTCGATCTACGTGTCCACAGGCGCTCAGTTCCCGCAAAAGGTCAATATCCCCGGCGAAGATCTGCCGGGCGTGATTCACGGGATCAATTTCCTCAAGGACACCAATCTGGGACGTGACGTCAAGGTCGGGAACACGGTGGTAGTGGTCGGCGGCGGAAATACCGCGATCGATTCCGCAAGAACAGCCATCCGCCTCGGTGCCAAAAGAGTTATTGTTTTGTACCGCCGGACCCGGGATGTCATGCCCGCATATGACACCGAAATCGCGGAAGGCATCGAAGAAGGCATCGAGATTATGCCGATGGTCGCGCCGGTGCGCTTCATTAAGGGTGATGACGGTTCCGTATCCAAGGTCGAGTGCGTGCGGATGACACACGGCGAGTTCGACAAGTCCGGAAGGCGGAAATCGGTTCCCGAGGAAGGCTCCAATTTCTTCATTGATGTGGATACGGTGATTCCCGCAGTCAGTCAATACTCCGACCTTCCGTTTATCCGGAAAGATGAAATCGGGATCACGCCATGGGGAACGTTTATCATCGATGACGATACATTAATGACCACAATGGGAGGAGTTTTTGCCGGGGGCGATGTCGCCAGAGGTCCGGACACCGTGATACAGGCGATTGCGGACGGCAAGAAAGCAGCCGTGTCGATCGACCGGTTCCTTGGCGGGAAGGGCAAGCTCAACAAGGGCAATCCGATCGAGATCCCGGAGGCGGTGGATGAGGATGAAATTGTCATCCATAACCGGTTCCCGATGGAAAAACTCGATCCTGAGACGCGCAAGGATACCTTTGACGAGGTGGTTCGCGGTTATCACAAACTGAACGCCATTGCGGAAGCAATGCGCTGCTTGCATTGTGATCGGAGGTAGGTGACGATATGTTGAATATAAAAATAAACGGCAAAGATTATACCGTTCAGAAAGGCCTTACCATCATGGAGGCCGCAAAAGCATGCGGGATTGCCATCCCGAACCTTTGCTACCTCGAAGGCGTTCATAAGTTCGGATCCTGCAGAATTTGCGTGGTTGAAGTCAAGGGCGCGAAAAGCCTTCTGGCGTCCTGTGTAACCCAGGTCGCGGAAGGGATGGAAATACAAACTCATTCCGACAAAGTCCGCCGTTCGCGCAAGGTGCTTTACGAGCTGCTGCTTTCCGATCACGCACAGGACTGCCTGAGCTGTAACCGCAATTTAACCTGTGAGCTTCAGGCGCTCGGGAAGACGCTCGGCGTGGAGCAGACCCGTTTTGAGGGAGAGCATTCGGATTACAACATCGACGCGTCTGTCTCTATCATCCGGGATATGTCCAAATGCATATCGTGTCGCCGATGTGTCACCGCGTGCAACGTGATTCAGGGATCGGGCGTGCTGAACGCACAGAACCGCGGATTCAAAACCGTCATGGGACCGGCGATGGACATGGCGCTCGGCGCTGTTAACTGCGTTTTTTGCGGACAGTGCACGATCGTATGCCCGGTCGGCGCGTTGCGGGAAGCGGACTCCACCGCGAAAGTCTGGAGCGCGATTAACGACAAGAGCAAGCGCGTTATCGTTCAGGTCGCGCCGGCGATTCGTGTCGCCATCGGCGAGGAGTTCGGCCTTGAGCCCGGCGCGCAGGTCACCGGAAAGCTCGCAGCAGCCCTGCATGCACTCGGATTCGACGATGTTTTTGACACCAATTTCACGGCGGACCTGACCATCATGGAAGAGGGAACGGAGCTTCTCCATCGCCTGACCAAGGTATTATCCGGTAAAAAAGCAGTCCTTCCGATGATTACCAGCTGCAGCCCCGGCTGGATCAAATACATCGAACACATGTATCCGGATCAGCTCAATCATCTGTCCACCTGCAAATCTCCGCACACCATGCTCGGGGCACTCGTGAAATCGTACTACGCGAAGAAGATCGACGCGGACCCGAAGGATCTGTTTGTGGTGTCGGTGATGCCCTGCACGGCCAAAAAATTCGAGGTTGCTCGAAAAGACATGCAAAATGACGGTCTTCCCAACGTGGACGCGGTCATTACCACGCGCGAACTGGGCGCAATGATCAAGGAAGCCGGTATCGACTTCAAAGCATTGCCGGACGAAGAGTTTGACAATCCACTGGGAATGTCCACCGGCGCGGCCGACATCTTCGGTCTCACCGGCGGCGTAATGGAAGCCGCCCTGCGTACAGTCTACGAACTGGTCACCGGCCGCGAACTGCCGTTTGACGGGCTTCATGTGACACCTCTTGTCGGACTCGACCGGGTGAAAACCGCCGAAATCACCATTGAAAAGCCTCTCGAAGCGTACAAGGCGTTCGACAATGTTACCCTCAAAGTAGCGGTCACCAGCGGAACCAAGGGCGCAAACCAGCTCATGCAACAGGTTAAGGCCGGTGAGTCACCGTACCATTTTATTGAGGTGATGGGTTGCCCGGGCGGCTGTATCATGGGCGGCGGACAGCCGAGATCCCTTGATCCGGAAGTCCGAATGAAACGACTCCGGGGCCTGTACAGCGAAGACGAGAGCAAGGTGCTCCGCAAGTCTCATGACAATCCGTATGTGCAAAGTCTCTACAAGGATTTTCTCGAACATCCGGGGAGTCACGTATCTCACGAGTACCTCCACACGACCTATGTCCCTCGCGGAAAGTTTAACGAACTGACGGACGAGCGATTTGTGGTTGCTGCGCCGCAAGGCAAGGCAACGACGGATAAGGTTGCAAAGGAGAATGTCAAGCAAAGTCCCTCCGATCGTGCTTCCAAACGGAAAGCCAGAGAAGAGATCGAATCGGTCAGGGTTCTCGCGCTGGAAGCCGAAAACCAGCGATTGAAGGGCGAACTCGATGACCTGATGGACACGGTGGACATATTTAAGAAAGTGATTATGGACGCCGAATTCAGGAAGAAGTAATCAAAGCTAATTTGTTGAGACGAAAAGCGCGGCGAATATCCTTGTAACCGGAAACGGACCGTCAAGGAGCGCGGCGCTTTTTTCAACGCATTTTTCGTAGTATTATGAAAGCGAAAGAATCAGAAGAATTTGATGCCCCGGTTCAGGAGGTTTTAATATGCGTAAGGGATTGGTTTTTGCGATACTGATAATGACCGTTGCGATATTGACTGCCGGCTGTCCGGAATCAATACGGAGCAAGAAAGAAACAACTCAGCCGGAATCGCCGGTCACAACACTTGGTGAGGAAACTGAAGAGTCGGAAGAAACGACTGCGGCGTCTGCCGAAGCCACCCCGACTCCGACGTCCACGCCTACCCCCACGCCTACCCCCACACTTACGCCTACGCCCATGCCTGCACATGACGACGCGCTTTGGGCGCTTTTGAGAAGACTTTCCGATTTTCCTTCCGGGACAGCCGGTTCTTCACTGAAGCGGGCGGCGTTAACCGCTGCGATTCTTGACTGGGCGGAAGATACTGATTTTACGGAGGAAGAGATAGAAGCTGACATTACGGCCTTCAGCGAATCGCTGACAAGCGAGGAGGAACGGAAATTATTGTTCGGAAATTACTCGGTGGAAAATATACGTGATATGGCTGAGGATTTGATTGCACATGATTTATCCGCGCTCGGCATACTTGAATCATCCGGGTATGTTCCGCTTCATACATCCTATTCGACGGTGAAGTGGGAATCTTTTGACTTTGCTTTCTGTACCGCATATGATAGGTATCTTGAGGCATATCCGGCTCCCTGACTCGTCTGAATCCCTGTCAGATTTAAGAAGTTTACGGGTAACTGCCTGAAAAGTGCCGGTGTGCACCTATTAATGTGTTGTTTTGCATATACGAAGCTTCAAATATTTATGCTTCTTTAGTGAGATTTTACGAGCATTTATTCACAATATTTCGTTTACAGATGCCGTATGCGGTGATATACTGAATTGCCCGAACTCCGGGGATTGCTTAATTTGCGCGCTTTTGAAGCTGTAAGAGGCTGATATCAAGCACAAACAGGCATTCTGCCACCGGAAGCGCGAGACACATTTTTTGAAAGGAGGTGTATTGATGCCTACGTTCAACCAATTGGTTAAGTCCGGAAGATCTTCGAAATCTTACAAGTCGACTTCGCCGGCTCTTCAGAGCGGAATGAATACACTGCTTAAGCATGAGACAGATTTATCTTCTCCGCAGAAGCGTGGTGTTTGTACTGTTGTTAAGACAGTTACGCCCAAGAAGCCGAACTCAGCTCTCCGTAAGGTGGCCAGAGTCCGTCTGACAAACAGCTACGAAGTATACGCATATATTCCGGGGATCGGACATAATCTGCAGGAACACTCGGTCGTCCTTATCAGGGGCGGACGTGTAAAGGATCTTCCTGGTGTACGTTATCACATTGTGAGAGGAACACTGGATACAGCCGGTGTAGCTAACCGTTTGCAGAGCCGTTCCAAGTACGGAGCCAAGAAACCGAAGGCCGGAAAGGTCAAGAAGTAGAGAAGTCCTATGGTTGGACAGATAAGTGATCAGTACACTGTCAATATTTAGGTTCATCCTGAGTGAGACAATGCATCTGGCGCTGACACGGTCCAAAACGTGAGTACCTGTGATTTCAGAAGAGATCTGATAATCACGAAAGGAGGGAAGACAAGTGCCAAGAAAAGGCAATGTCCCATTAAGAGAAGTGCTCCCTGATCCGCTCTATAATGATGTACGGGTGACTAAGCTCATCAACAACATTATGCTGGACGGCAAGAAGGGAACCGCACAAAAGATCTGCTACGACGCTTTCGATCTCATCAAAGAGCGTACCGGCAAAGAACCGCTTGAAGTATTTCTTCAGGCTCTCGAAAATGTTATGCCCGTTCTCGAAGTTAAGGCAAGACGCGTCGGCGGAGCGAACTATCAGGTTCCGATCGAAGTTCGTCCTGCAAGACGTCAGACGCTCGGCCTTCGTTGGATCGTTTCATACGCCAAGAAGCGCAGTGAACGTACCATGAAGGAACGTCTCGCAAACGAGTTGATCGACGCAACCAACAACAACGGCGGAGCATACAAGAAAAAAGAAGACATTCACAAAATGGCGGACGCGAACAGAGCGTTTGCACATTACAGATGGTAGTCTGAACGGTAAGGAGCAATATAGACAATGGCCAGAGAATTCTCTTTGGAGAACACAAGAAACATTGGCATCATGGCACACATTGATGCCGGTAAAACGACAACTACCGAGCGTATTCTTTTCTTTACGGGAAAGATCCGCAAAGTCGGCGAAGTACATGAGGGCGCGGCCACCATGGACTGGATGGAGCAGGAGCAGGAGCGTGGTATCACGATTACTTCCGCAGCCACCACAGCGCAATGGAAGGGAACTCGCATCAACATTATTGACACGCCCGGTCACGTTGACTTCACCGTTGAGGTTGAGCGTTCGCTTCGCGTGCTCGATGGTGCCGTAACGCTCCTCTCCGCGAAGGGCGGAGTAGAACCGCAAACCGAAACAGTCTGGAGGCAGGCAGAGCGCTACGGCGTTCCGCGCATGGCGTTTGTCAACAAGATGGACATCATGGGTGCCGACTTTTTTCGCGTGGTTCAAATGGTTAAGGATCGCCTTAAGGCCAACGCAGTCGCGCTTCAGGTGCCGATCGGCGCAGAGGAAAACTTCAAAGGCATTATCGATCTGATGACGATGAAAGCCGAGTTCTACACAAGTGATGACGGTCTTGAATTCGAAGAGCGGGACATCCCCGCGGACATGATGGACCTTGTCACCGAGAAGCGTGAAATCATGGTCGAAGCCATTGCGGAGTCGGATGAAGAGCTTACGCTGAAGTTTCTGGACGGAGAAGAAATTTCTGTTCCGGAGCTGAAAGCAGCTTTGCGGAGAGCAGTCATTGCCTGCAAAATTACGCCGGTCATCTGCGGCTCTTCATACAAAAACAAGGGCGTTCAAATGATGCTTGACGCGGTGATCGATTATATGCCGGCACCGACGGATATCAAAGCAATAACGGGTATCAATCCCGATACCGAGGAAGAGGAGCCAAGACCATCCTCCGACAGCGAGCCTTTTTCTGCATTGGCATTCAAGATTATGACGGATCCGTTCGTCGGGAAGCTTTGCTTTTTCCGCGTTTATTCCGGCTGTCTTGACGCAGGATCCTATGTTTTCAACGCATCCAAGAACAAGAAGGAGCGTATCGGACGTATGCTCCAGATGCATGCCAATCACCGTGAAGAAATCGCCAAGGTTTATTCGGGAGATATTGCCGCTGCCGTCGGTCTTCGCGATACGACGACCGGAGATACCCTCTGCGACGAGAAGCATCCGATCATTCTTGAATCGATGAACTTCCCCGAGCCGGTTATCGAAGTCGCTATTGAACCCAAATCCCGCGCATCCCAGGAAAAGATGATTGCGGCGCTTCAGAAACTTGCGGAAGAAGATCCGACATTCCGGACCTATACGGATCAGGAAACGGGACAGACCATTATCGCAGGAATGGGCGAACTTCATCTTGACATCATTGTCGACCGTTTGTTCCGTGAATTCAAAGTGGAAGCCAATGTCGGCGCACCTCAGGTTTCTTACAAAGAGACCATCCGCAAGCACGTACGTGCTGAAGGACGCTTTGTCCGACAGTCCGGCGGTCATGGTCAGTACGGACATTGTATTCTTGAGCTTGAGCCTAGGGAACCCGGAACCGGATACGAATTCGTCAACGCGACAATCGGCGGTTCCATTCCTAAGGAAT
Source organism: uncultured Oscillospiraceae bacterium (assembly GCA_964501725.1). GTDB lineage: Bacteria > Bacillota > Clostridia > Saccharofermentanales > Saccharofermentanaceae > CAZCTO01. The sequence goes on from CAZCTO010000022.1 coordinate 13,361, forward strand.
TCATTTCCCCGATTGATGCGGGTATTCAGGAAGCAATGACCAGCGGCGTTCTCGGCGGTTACCCGGTTGTGGACATTAAAGTCACGGTTGTTGACGGCTCGTTTCATGAAGTTGACTCTTCCGAAATGGCGTTTAAGATCGCCGGATCGATGGGCTTCAAGGACGGCATGAGAAAAGCGGATCCCTGCCTTCTCGAGCCGATCATGAGAGTTGACATCGAAGTGCCGGACGATTACATGGGTGATGTTATCGGAGGCATTAATGCCCGCCGCGGAATCATCAAAGCCATTGAAGGTATGAACGGTGCACAGGCGATCCAGTGCGAAGTGCCGCTTTCGAACATGTTCGGATACGCAACATCACTTCGTTCCACAACGCAGGGCAGAGGAACCTTTGTCATGCAGATCGGACATTTCGCGGAAATGCCCAAAAATATCATGGAATCAATTCTGAAGAAGTAGAGGCCAAATCCACTTCGCCGTTTTGCATCTTGCGAATATCGACAAATATAGTAAAATAGATGCATCTGGCGTCTAAGCGGAAAATTGTTATTATCAGCAGTAGCTGAATAAGGAGGAACTAAGAAATGGGAAAGGCAAAATTTACGAGAAACAAGCCGCACGTCAACATCGGAACCATCGGCCATGTTGATCACGGCAAAACATCCCTTACGGCAGCAATCACGAAGGTTCTGGCGTTTTCGGGCAAAGCAAATTATACAGAGTACGGCAGCATTGACAGTGCTCCGGAAGAAAGATCACGCGGAATCACGATCAATACCTCTCACGTTGAGTATGAGACCGAAGCACGTCACTATGCACACGTTGACTGCCCCGGCCACGCCGACTATATCAAGAACATGATCACCGGTGCTGCTCAGATGGACGGTGCAATTCTGGTTGTATCCGCTTCCGACGGCCCGATGCCTCAGACCCGTGAGCATATCCTGCTCGCCCGTCAGGTTGGTGTTCCTTACATCGTTGTTTTCATGAACAAGTGCGACCAGGTTGATGATGCTGAGCTTCTTGACCTCGTTGAAATGGATATTCGTGATCTTCTGAACCAGTATGAATTCCCGGGCGATGATACCCCGATCATCAGAGGATCCGCTCTGGATGCTCTCGAATCAACATCCAAGGACATTGATGCTCCTGAGTACAAGTGCGTCGTAGAACTGATGGCAGCTGTTGACTCCTTTATCGCGACACCTGCACGTCCGGTTGACCTTCCGTTCCTTCTGCCTGTTGAAGATGTTTTCACCATCACAGGACGTGGAACGGTTGCTACAGGTCGTCTCGAGCGCGGAATCATCAAGGTCGGCGATGCCGCCCAGATCATTGGTCTGACGGAAGCCCCTCTCGCGACGGTTGTTACCGGCGTTGAAATGTTCCGTAAGCTGTTGGATCAGGCGGAAGCCGGAGACAACATCGGTGTTCTGCTCCGTGGTATTGATCGTAAACAGGTCGAGCGCGGCCAGGTTATTGCGAAGCCCGGTTCAATCACACCTCACACCAAGTTCACCGGTCAGGTCTACGTTCTGACGCACGATGAAGGCGGACGTCATAAGCCTTTCTTTAACGGCTACCGTCCTCAGTTCTATTTCCGTACGACAGACGTTACCGGCGTTGCAAATCTTCCTGAGGGAACCGAAATGTGTATGCCCGGCGACCACATCACGATCACTGTTGAACTGATTACTCCTATCGCCATGGAACCCGGACTCAAGTTCGCTATCCGTGAAGGCGGTCGTACCGTCGGCGCAGGAACTGTTTCCACCATCATCGAGTAATCTGAACAATTAATGTTCAGCAAGACCGCCCCGAAGCAATTCGGGGCGTTTTTTTTGTCCGAGCAACATGCATAAACAGAGATGGATTAATACAGTCCGGATTTTATCAATTACCCTTTGCATTTTCATCCCAAATAGGCTACAATCTTTGCGGTGCAGACACCGGTCAACGTGGACCGGGCGGAGTTTTTGCGAACACGCGGGAACGCGCGCCGATTGAATATTCGCGTTAACATTGGTGCTCAAGGGGGAGTAATATGCCGAAACTGCAAGATCTTCACAAAGTCCTTATCATCGGTTCCGGTCCCATCATTATCGGTCAGGCATGCGAGTTCGACTATTCCGGCACACAGGCCTGTAAGGCGCTCCGGAAGCTCGGATACAAGATCGTTCTGGTCAACTCGAATCCCGCCACGATTATGACAGATCCGGAAATCGCGGACGTGACCTATATTGAGCCGCTGAACATCCAAAGTCTCACCGAAATTATAGCCATTGAGCGCCCTGACGCCGTTCTCCCCAATCTTGGCGGACAGACGGCGTTAAATTTATGCTCCGATCTCGAAAAAGCGGGCGTATTGCAGCAATACGGCGTGAAGGTCATCGGTGTCCAGATCGACGCGATTGAGCGCGGGGAAGACCGTATCGCCTTTAAGAAAACCATGAGTAAGCTCGGCATCGATATGCCCAGAAGCAAGGCTGCGTACACGGTTGAAGAGGCGGAAGCTATCGCCGCAGAACTCGGATATCCCGTTGTCATTCGTCCTGCATACACGATGGGAGGGACCGGCGGCGGTCTGGTCTACAATATTGATGAATTACGCGTCATTGCCGCGCGCGGCATATCCGTCAGCACAATCGGCCAGATCCTGGTTGAGGAGTCTGTGCTCGGATGGGAAGAGCTTGAGCTCGAAGTAGTCCGTGACAGCAAGAACCAGATGATCACGGTCTGTTTTATTGAAAATATTGACGCGATCGGTGTACATACGGGCGATTCGTTCTGTTCCGCACCGATGCTTACCATTTCCAAGGAACTCCAGAACCGCCTGCAGAAGCATGCGTATGATGTAGTGGAAGCCATCGAGGTCATCGGCGGGACCAACGTTCAGTTCGCTTACGATCCGAAGACCGATAGAATCGTGATCATTGAAATCAATCCGAGAACATCGCGCTCATCGGCGTTGGCGTCCAAAGCAACCGGGTTTCCGATCGCGCTGATATCCGCGATGCTCGCGGCCGGCCTGACTCTCGACGAGATCCCTTACTGGCGTGACGGAACGCTTGATAAATACACCCCTTCCGGCGACTACGTTGTTGTGAAGTTTGCCCGCTGGGCTTTCGAGAAATTCCCCGGCTCGGTCGACAAGCTCGGTACTCAGATGCGCGCCGTCGGCGAAGTCATGAGCATCGGTAAGAATTATAAAGAGTCTCTGCAGAAGGCAATTCGCTCACTCGAAATCGGCCGTTACGGACTCGGATTTGCGAAGGATTTTCATCAGAAATCACTCGAGGATCTGATGGCCATGTTGACGGAAGCCACCAGCGAGAGACAGTTCATTATGTATGAAGCGATTCGCAAGGGCGCCGACATCAACACGCTTTATGAGATGACCTATATCAAGCCGTACTTTTTGAATCAGATGAAAGAACTTGTAATGCTCGAAGAAGAAATTCTTTCCTGGAAAGGCAAGAAGCTTCCGGACGAATTATTGACGAGAGCGAAAAAGGACGGTTTTGCGGATAAGTACCTGGCGAAGATCCTGGGTGTCGACGAGTCGTCGATCCGCAATCAGCGCACCGCACTGGGCGTCGTTGAGGGCTGGGAGGCTGTGCCTGTAAGCGGTGTTGACGATGCGTCCTATTATTTTTCGACATACAACGCGCCGGATACGACCACGGCGACCGGTAATCCCAAGGTAATGATTCTCGGCGGCGGTCCGAACCGGATCGGGCAAGGAATCGAGTTTGACTATTGCTGTGTTCATGCCGCGTTTGCTCTTCGCGATATGGGCTATGAGACGGTTATTATCAACTGTAACCCCGAGACGGTTTCGACGGATTATGATACGTCGGATAAGCTTTATTTTGAACCGCTCACCGTCGAGGATGTGCTGAGTATTTATCAAAAAGAGAAGCCTTTGGGGGTCATTGTACAGTTTGGCGGACAGACACCGCTCAATATCGCCGCCGAGCTCGAAAAAGAAGGCGTACGGATCCTCGGAACCTCACAACAGACGATTGATTTTGCCGAGGATCGGGATCAGTTCAGAAAAATGATGGATCGCCTTGAGATCCCGATGCCCGAATCCGGGATGGCGGTGAACACGCAGGAAGCGATCGAGATTGCAAACCGGGTCGGATATCCGCTGATGGTTCGTCCTTCGTATGTATTAGGCGGCCGAGGCATGGAAATCGTCTTTGATGATGAGATGCTTGTAAAGTATATGGAAGCGGCAGTCGGTGTTACTCCGGAACGCCCGATTCTGGTGGATCGTTTCCTCCGGAACGCGACGGAAGCCGAAGCGGACGCGATCGCCGACGGGACGGATGCTTTCGTGCCGACAGTCATGGAACACATCGAGTATGCCGGAGTCCATTCAGGTGACTCGGCATGCGTCATTCCGCCGATCAGCCTGTCCAAAGAAATTGTTGACACTATTGCCGAATATACACGTCGGATTGCCAAGGAAATGAAGGTCGTCGGCCTGATGAACATGCAATACGCAATTGAAAACGGAACTGTTTATGTTCTCGAGGCAAATCCCCGGGCATCCCGGACCGTCCCGCTGGTCTCCAAGGTCTGCAACATTCCGATGGCCCGTATTGCGACGGAGATCACCATGGCGGTTTCCGAAGGCCGCAAGTACGACATGAGCCGGCTCGTCAATAAGCATATCCCGCACTTTGGCGTGAAAGAAGCGGTTCTGCCGTTCAACATGTTCCCCGAAGTGGATCCGCTTCTCGGACCGGAAATGCGGTCGACAGGCGAAGTGCTCGGCATGGCGGAGTCCTTCGAACTGGCATACTTTAAGTCACAGGAAGCGATCCAGTCGCCGCTTCCGACCAAGGGGACCGTACTCATCAGCTTGAACGATAAGGACAAAGCGATGGGTCTTACCGTAGCCCGTGAGCTGAAGGAGACCGGATTCGAGATCAAGGCGACCAAGGGTACCTGTCTGTTCCTTCGGCAAAACGGTGTCGAGTGCGAAGAGATCAAGAAGATTTTCGAGGGGCGTCCCAACATTGCGGACAGTATCGCCAATAAAGAAATTCAGTTGATCATCAACACGCCGAACTCGAGAGTCAGCCAGTTTGACGATTCCTATATACGAAAAATCGCGATCCGCAACAAGGTACCGTACATTACGACGATGACGGCAGCTCTGGCCAGCGCACGCGGTATCAAGGCATATATCCAAAACGGATATTCGTCATCCTCCAAAAAGTCTCTCCAACAGTATCACGCGGATATTTTGTAAAGGGATTTGAATCGTCTCAACATAAAGCAGATATGAGCGCTTAACCGGCGCTCATATTTTTTGCTTGATCTCAGAGATCCGGAGATCGAGTGCCTTTATAACCTCATCGGGATGGTTGATCCAGAGGATGCGAACGCGGCTCTTTTTCGAGCGCAGTATGAGCGAACCATAACGGAGCGGTCGGGCAAGCCCCGGTTGCGAGACGGTGATGGTCTCGATTTCGGAAAGCGGAAGGGAAAAGGCCTTGCACCACAGGAAAAGCCCGTGACCATAGACTCGCTCGGTCGTAACGAAAACCCTGTTTACCATATATGCAATTGCGGAAAAAGCGGATAAGAGCAGGGAAAGTCCCCACAATGAAAGAATCAGTGTTTCGAGGTATCCGGAGTATTCATTGGCCGGAATGTATTCGGACAGCTTTTCACACAGGATAAAAAGGCAGAGAGTCGCAAGATGAAGAAATACCGGATGAAGGGATCTCTCCACCCGGTATAGCAGCGTTTCTCCGACGTCATATGCTTCGGGAAGCAGGTTGTCATGCGGTTCGAATTTCATGGGCGCACCTTGTTATGAGGAGGCTTTGACGGTGTTCCAGAGTTCAGTGTATTTCTCCTCAATTTGTGTGTTGGAATAGAAGAGCTCCAGTGTCCGGAAGGTTTCCGCGTCCGGATAATAGCTCGTGTTGTTTTTGATGTCATCGGGAAGCATTGCTTTGGCGGTGGTATTCGGCGTGGAGTATCCGACGTATTCACAGTTGGCCAGAGCGACTTCGGGCTCGTAAAGGTAATTGATAAAAGCGTGGGCACCCGCGACGTTTTTCGCGTTTGCAGGGATGCACATCATATCGACAGACCAATTTGATCCGGCAGGCAATGCGTACTTCAGGTCGATTGACGTGTTTCCAAGTTCTTCGATGCGGTCGAGAATAACCAGATGGTCCCCTGACCAAGCCGTCGAAGCAACCAACTCACCGGCGGCGATTTTATCTTTCAGATTATCGATACCGTATGAAGGGGCAAGATTCTTCTTCTGGTCGAGAAGGAGTCCCTGAGCTTCGGTAAGTTCAGCGTCATTGAGCGTATTCAGACTATAACCGCAATAATTGAGCGCCACTCCGAAGGATTCACGCACGCTGTCGTACATACCGACCTGATTCTTGTATTGAGGATCGAAAAGAACTCCCCAGACTTCTTTCGGATCGGTCGTGCCCTCTGTAAGACTTACCTTGTTTGCGTCATAAACCAGACCGACGGTACAGTACATGTAAGGCACTGCGTAGTCCAGAACAGAAGCGGAAGCAGCAGCGTCCTGATCATATTGAATATCCTTGAAAAGCGGGTCCATATGCGCGGTTACATTCGGAAGCAGACTCATGTCAATCTTCTGAAGTTTGTTTTCGCGCATCAGCCGGCATACCATGTAATCGGACGGGATGATGACATCGTATGTGTTTGACAGATTCGGGTACATGGTCTCATTTGATTCAAAGGTGCTGTATTTCACCTTATACTTCGGAAATGCTTTTTCAAATTCGGCGATGGTGTCTTCTGCAATATACTCGCCCCAGTTATATACGATGATTGTCTGACGATTATCGCACCCGCCAACAAGCATAACCGCTAGTATCAACGATAACGCCGTCATGATCGTGATAAGTCTCCGAACGATCCATCCAGTGGCTCCTCCGAAAGAATGCACCCGGTCCTTTTTCTTCATTTCACAATACCTCCTGTTTTTTCTTCTTTTTCTTCTCGTCTCTAATTGTCCGTAAATTGGCACCCAGCAACAGTAAAAAAATGACGACAAACATCAAGGTTGTCAGCGCGTTCATCTTCGGATTAACGCCGAATTTGGCCATAGAGTAAATTTTCATCGGGAGGGTCTGGACTGTGCTGTCCACATTAAAGTTACTGACAAGATAATCGTCAATCGAAAGAGTAAAAGTTAAAAGGATCGAGGAAACAATACCCGGCATAATTTCGGGAAGAATGACTTTCGTAATGGTTTGCAGCTGTGTGGCACCCAGATCCTGCGCAGCCTCCGCCAGGTTGCGGTCAAGCTGTTTTAGTTTGGGATTGATCGAAAGCACTGCGAACGGCACGCAGAAGGCAATGTGGGCAAGAACGAGGGTAAACTCACTCTTCTGAACTCCGAGAAAAGAGAACAGCAGCATGAACGAGATGCCGGTTACAAGCTCGGGCATGATGTTGGGAATGTACGTGATATTCAGAATGGTACGCTGCAGCCTTTTCGAGAGATAAGACAGTCCCATACAGGAGATAACCGCAATCGCCGTTGAACAGACGGACGCGATCGCGGCAACCCGCAAAGAAGTGAGCAGGGATGCGAGGAGGTCGCCGCCGTCGCTTCCGCTGAAGAGTTTTTTATAATTGTCCATCGTGAATCCATGAAAAATGAAAGACTTCGGAATATCATTAAACGAAAACACGATCAGTACAATAATCGGCAGGTAAAGGAACAGGAAGACTAATGCAATATAGCCGTTCGGGATCAGAAGTTTCAGTTTTCTCATAGAATCATTCCTCCTCCGCCCGAATCTTTCTCCTGATTGCGGAGAATTCCCATCGTGAACAGAACAAATATCAGCAGCATCAGCGAGAGCACATTGCCGGCCTGCTGAAAGGCGGGGCTCTCATTTAGAATGAAGGACTGCACCGTGTTGCCGATCGTCGTCACACTGCCTTCGCTGATGATGTCCGGAATCATGTAGAACGTCATGGAGGGCATAAAGACCATTTGGATACCGGATATGACGCCCGGCATGGAAAGCGGCAGAATGACCCGCAGGAAGGCCTGTCTTGAATTGGCCCCGAGATCGTGTGCGGCCTGATTCAGATTTTCGTCCAATTTAACCAGAACCGAATAAATCGGCAGCAACATGAAAGGCAGAAAATCATTCACCAAAACGAGTTTTACGATGATATCCGACAGAAACTCCATCTTGAGAAATAAAATCGGAGAATCAATTAAATCGATGTTCATGAGGAAACTGTTCAGCACACCTGTCTGCCCGAAAAATGACCGCCACGCATAGGTGCGCAGCATGGTATTGATCCACATCGGCAGCACAAAAAACATGAGCAGAAGGCTGGAGTTGCTGTGCAACCTTTTCACGCGGGACGACAGCGCATAGGCAAGCGGGTATGCAATCAAAAGACAACCGACGGTGGTCCAAACCGCATAATCCAGACTCCGCAGGAAAACAGAAAAGTACTCCTGCAGATGCAGCCGGAATCCGTAAAAACGAGTCTCAATCGTACGGTCTACCAGAAGCGTCTTGAACCCGCCGAGTGTAAAAGAATATCCGGATGCGTCTTTAACAAAGAAAGCACGGAAGAATATCAATGCAAGGGGGAGAATCGTAAACAGAATCAGCCAGATAATATATGGATATGAGAGCATCTTGAAGCGAACGACCATACCGAGCGCCCCGAAAAGCGCGGCGCATATGCCGATCGTCAAAATGACAAAAAGCAGGTTTCCGGTGAAAAGTTGCGCGACATGCATGTTGTCGCCGGAAAGTCCGGCGGCCGATAAGGCTTCGGAAGACAATAATGTTGTCTGGACAAAAAGAAACGCTACCAGGTTCAGCCCCACTAACAGCAGACAGACCGCCGCAACAATCTTTGCGGATAAAAAGCTAATCAGCCGGCTGTAAAAAAGGACAATCAGAAAAACCGCGACGGGCAGCAGAACGGTGAAAAGCAGAAGCGGGCGGGCGGCACTGATGTTTACGGACTTTAGCCCCCCAAAGGCTATCGTGCCGGTTTTTAGCAGTGAAAAAACAGAATAGGAATCTCCGGTGATATTATTTCTCACCAGTTGAAGCGTCGGAGCAAAAAGGATACCGATGGACGAAAGCGCTGAAAAGCACACAATCATCATGTGCGCCGGAATGGCAAACAGACGGTTGATCATTCCCTTTTTTAAACCCTCAATCTCGCTCATCATTCCTCCGCGTTACAGGTCTTCCATAATAGCAGGCTCCGGATCGGCATCTTTATTACGGCGATCCGGTGAAAATTCCGATTTGCGCATGATTTGAATGTCGTCCGGGTCAAAAGTCAGTCCGACCCGCTGGCCTTCCAAAACAGGATCTACGTCGTGTATCATCCAGGTTGTGCCATTGTCAGCCGCAACAAGTATTTCATAATGAACACCCTTAAAAACAATGGATTGAACGGTCCCGTTGATATGATCCGGACTCTCTTCCTTAACATAAATGTCCTCAGGCCGGACGACCACATCGACCTCATGGGGACCGGCTGCCGCTTCGGGAAACCGCGGATCGACGCATGCAAAACACTTATCATCGAAAAAGACCTCGAAGTCCTTTTCCATAGAACCGGGAATAATGTTGGACTCGCCGATGAAGTCAGCGACATAAGCGTTTTTGGGCTCGTTATAGATATCCGTCGGCGTGCCGATCTGTTGGATGACGCCGTCCTTCATAACGATGATGGTATCGGACATCGTCAGTGCTTCTTCCTGATCATGTGTGACGTAGATAAATGTTATGCCAAGCTCGCGCTGCATCTCCTTGAGTTCCAACTGCATCTCCTTGCGCATTTTCAGGTCCAGAGCACCCAGCGGCTCGTCCAGCAAAAGCACGCGCGGACGATTAATAATCGCGCGGGCAATGGCAACGCGCTGCATTTGCCCGCCGGACAGCTGGTCGACCCAGCGCTTCTCATAACCGGACAACCCTACAGTCCGAAGCGCTTCGCCGACCCGTCGAGTCACCTCATCGCTTGGGCGCTTCTTCAGGTGCAAACTGAACGCAACATTATCAAAAACATTGAGATGCGGAAACAGAGCATATCGTTGGAAAACCGTATTGATGTGGCGTTTGTGCGCAGGAACCGAAAGCAGATCGCGGTTTTCAAACCGGACAATTCCCGAATCGGCTGTCTCAAAACCCGCAAGAATGCGGAGCGTGGTTGATTTGCCGCATCCGGACGGCCCGAGCAGCGTGATAAACTCGTTGTTACGGATGTAAAAGGTGATATTTTTGAGCACCTGAAGATCGCCGAAACTCTTGTTGAGTCCCTTGATCTCGATAATATGGGCTTGCCCGGTAGAATCTTCGAGCAGCTGTTCTGTTGAAGGAAGCTGGGTCTCGTTGACGGCCATGCGACTGCACCTCCTTGATTAGAAACTGGGCGGCGAAGAGACCCAGAGAATCCGGGCAACACGCTTGCCGTGGTTGAACAGATGATGCGGTTTGTCCGGGTGGATCAGGAAACTTTCCCCGCGGCGAACCGTGTGCTGAGTTTTTCCGATATATAAGGTGACTGTCCCTTCGAGAACGTATCCGATTTCTTCGCCCTCGTGCGGAATATCCGGGTAGGTTTGCCCGCCGGACTCCAGAATTAAAAGCACCGGCTCCATCATGTTCTTCTGCGCGTTGGGAATCAGCCAGCAAAGTTCACTTTTTTCCTCCGGATTGCGCTTAATTGAATAATGATCTGAATTGAAGACGACCTGAACATCTTCCGGCTCGCTGAAAAAAGCCGCGAGATCCGTGCCGAGCGACTCGAGAATCTTGATCAATGTAGAAATGGAAGGACTCGTCATGTCTCTCTCTAAAAGAGAGATAAAACCCTTGGAGAGCTCGCAGCGGTCCGCAAGTTCTTCCTGGGTTAATTGGTTTTGTTGTCTCAGAAAGCGGATTTTCTCACCGATGACCATTCAAAACCTCCGTAAAGCATTCGTCCGGGGCTATATTGTGACCGCTTCCGGCCGTTTGGGGAAGAGACACAGACAAACACATCCACTCTTCCCGGAGTTTACTATTACTAAACTAACGAAGCACATTATATAAACAAAGAGTACTTGTTGTCAACCTTTTTCGGGCATCAAATTATTGCATTTTCCGCAACGGAGGAGTATTCTTACCATTATTGAAAATCAAAGGCAATTATCAGGATGGAGCCGAACTGTGATGACAGAGGAAACGAAAAACAAAAGACATGTGATTACAAACGCAAAGAGAATCGTGATCAAGGTTGGCACATCGACGATCACTTATGACAACGGGCGTATGAACTTGCGTAATATGGATCGACTGGCGCGCGCGATCTCTAACCTGATGAATCAGGGAAGACAAGTGGTGCTTGTCAGCTCCGGTGCAATCGGCGTCGGCGTCGGATGCCTGGATCTCGACAAAAAGCCCACGCTGATGCGAGACAAACAGGCGGTGGCTTCGGTGGGTCAATGTGAGTTGATGAACGTGTACAGCCGCTGTTTTGCGGAATACAGTCATGTAGTCGGCCAGATTCTGCTCACCAAGGATGATCTCGATGAACCTCACTCACGCGAGAATATTTCGAATACCTTTGAGGCACTTCTTGAAAAGGGAATCCTTCCCGTTGTAAATGAGAACGACACGGTATCTACTGCAGAAATCATGTATAACGGTACTTTTGGCGATAATGATTCACTATCCGCTCACGTTGCGAATCTTGTGAAAGCCGATGTGCTGATTATTCTTTCGGATATTGACGGACTGTATGACAGCGACCCTAAGAGTAATGCCGCGGCAAAAAGAGTACCGATTGTCACGTGTATAGACCAAAAAATGCTTGATAGCGCGGGCGGCATCGGCAGCAAACTGGCAACGGGCGGCATGCATACCAAAATAGCGGCAATGACGCTGGTCGTATCCGCGGGAATTGCCGGCGTAATCGCCGAAGGCTCCCAGTCTCAGATTCTTGAAGACATTCTGGACGGTGAAGATATCGGGACTTTTTTTGACCCGAACTGTACAGTTAATCTTTAATCAGTTTTGAACCTTCCGGCATATTCTCGAGTACCGACCGAAGTTATCAATTGAAAAATGAAAGCTGCCACTTTCGACTTTGTTACAAGTCAAAGGAGACAGCTTGTTTATTTGCGTTAAGGAATTAGGGTGTGGTGGTCGGTTCGGTGGGAGGCGGAGTGGGTGTCGGAGTCGGGGTTGGCTCAACATGGAAAGTACAGGAAGATGAAGGAGTCAGATAGTCTCCCGAGATGAAGTAGTCTGTTACGGCGGCTCCGGCTTCTTTGCAATATTGGGTTGCAAGCTGCCCCGAATCCTTACACACCGTCCGGTATATAACACCTTCCGGTTTTTCAAAATCCGCACCGGGCAGATTGACATGAATTCTCTGCATAACATAGTCCCAGATATTCTGGGCGCAATACTGATCGATCTTCGGAACCGCCGTCGTACGAAGGCGGTTATCATACCCGTACCAGACCGCGGCTGCGTAATAGGGGGTGTATCCGCAGAACCACTTATCGCGGATATCCTTAATGTCGACTTCGGTGGTGCCTGTCTTGCCTGCGACGGCAATGCTCTCTCCGTTCGCATTGGTAATGGTGTGTACATGTCCGGTGGCTGTTCCGCCCGTGATGACACCCTTTAAGATATCAGACATGATAAAAGCGGTTTCTTCCGAATACACTTGCACCGGGGTCGGACGAGTCTCAAGAACAACATTGCCGTCGGCATCGAGGACCTTCGTATAGGAGTATGGCTCCCGATAATCGCCTTTGTTCGGGAAAGTCGCATAGGCTGCGGCCATCTCAAGAGGTGTCATCCCTTTGTTGAAGCCGCCGATCGCTGTAGACGGATACGTTTCATTTGTCCGGTCGATACCGACCCCTTTCAGAAACCACAGTGCCGTATCAGCGCCCAAATCCGTCCAAACCTGAACGGCGATGGTGTTCCGTGAGGATGTAACTGCCTTGCGGATTGTCATAATCCCCTTGAAAGCTCCGTCGGCATTCTTAGGCCATCTCGTCCCCGGGTTCTTGGGATCCAGATAAGATTCCTTATCGTCATACATTGTTGCGGGCACAATAATACCCACCTCAATCGCCGGTGCATAATCAATCAAAGGCTTAATCGACGAGCCCGGTTGCCGGTACGCGGAGACGGCGCGATTGGTCACCAAATTCGCATTTTTCTCTCCATAACCTCCCTGCATACCTGCAATGGCGCCGGTTTGAACGTTAATCACGACCATCCCGCCCTGAGGCTTCTCGGGAAGATCCTCCAGCGCCTCCGGATCATTCTGGAAAAGAGATTGGTTCAAAAATGCCTCATCCATCACGCTTTGCACTTCCGGTTCGAGGGTCGTATATATCTTATATCCGCGACTGTACACTATTTTTTTCGCAAGCTCTTCGCTGATGTTTCGATTCGTTTGAAGATCCAAAATGACCTCTGAAAGCGCATATTCAACAAAATACGAAGTGATCTTGGTAGCTGTTGTCGTTGTTGTCGTCTTGAAAATCAGCTCCGTGTTCAGTGCACTCTGGTACTCTTCATCGGTAATCATTTTCAGCTCGTGCATTTTGCCGAGTACGATACGCATCCTGCGCATCGCGTTGCGCTTACCGGATTCCCGGAGCGGGTTGTAATACGAAGGGCTTTTCGGTAGTCCGGCAAGAAAAGCACATTCCGGTAAAGTCAACTCCTTGGCGTCCTTACCGAAGTAATTGCGTGCGGCTGCCTGAACGCCGACATAGTTGTTGCCCATCGGCGCAAGATTGACATACAGGTCGAGGATCTCGTCCTTGGTCATTTCCTGCTCGAGCCACATCGCGCGGTACCATTCCTGCACCTTGCGCTGCGCGGAACGCTCATCCTGGCCGGAGACCAGTTTTACCGTTTGCTGGGTAATTGTCGAACCTCCGTGTGAGGAGGAGCCGACACTGAAAAGCGTCGAGAGCACGGCGCTGGCAATTCGCTGCACATCAATTCCGGAATGCTCTATGAATCGCTCGTCCTCAATTGCGACGATGGCCTCGTCAATATAAGTTCCCTTAATTTCGCTGAAAGAAACGTAAACTCTGTCAATATTATCGACGCCGGTCAGGCGGGCAATCTCATTATTTTTGGAATCATAGACAAAAGATGTCTTGTTTTCGTTACTGGTACGCAAATCAGCAATGTCAACGGCTGTTGTCGTTGAAATATATCCGACAAGCATTCCGGCACCGAATCCGCCGATGATAAACGAAAGGCATAAAATCAGAACCAGGGAAACCTTGAGGACACCGTAAATGACACTCCACAGCTCACTATACCAGGAGCGGTTATGTGCGGCGTGCGTCGGTTTGCCGCGCAGTCGCATACGAAGTTCATCTGCGATTGCCGAATGTTCAGGGAGTACCGGGTGTGTAGACCGCTGAACAGGAGCCCCCGCGCTGTTTCCGTGTTGTTGCCCGGAGGTTCTTCCTGCCGACTGCGGAGGACGACCCGGTTGTCCGGCTCGCGAAGCGACACTCGCTTTTTGTGCACCGAGATGAATATCGCCCGGCGAAACCCGCTTGGTCTGCTCGTTATCTTCTTGAGGATGTCCGTTTATATCGGTCATAGTTCACCTGCAACGAATATTTTCAATCGCTCAGTCCTTGCGCTCCGCAAGTCTCTCTTAAGACCTGCCCCGCATGCAAAAGACCATGATAATAATACCAATAAACTGCCTGTATGGAAAGAGAACCCTGCGTCCGCTATAATGAGTAAAAAACAAGGCAGGGTTCATGGGCGTACCGCAAGACCAAATTCATCTCGCAGAAGCATTCGGACTCACGCCCGACGGAACCGGTATGGCCCGAATCCGGACACCCGGCGATCCCCTTGCGGGTCGCGTCGTTTTCTGTCCCGGGCTTCTTCCCGGCGAAACAGCGGAAGTGACGCTCTCTGCCGATCAGAAACAAGCCGAGCTCCGGCGTCTTCTCGAAAAATCGCCCGATCGCACCGTCTCCTTCTGTCCGGTCTATGGCAAATGCGGCGGCTGTGCCTGCCAGGAGCTCACCCAGCCGGCTCTCCTTACCGAAAAAAGCCGCCACATCCGCGACTGCCTGAACCGGATCGCAAAGCTCCCCGCGGCCACGATCGATCGCACGCTTCTCCCGATCCTCGGCGCCGCAAACCCCTTCTCCTACCGGAACCACATGCAATATCCCGCCCGATATAACGAAGCGAAGGGTGATCTCGAATTCGGTCTTTTCGCTCGCAAAACCAACGCGCTGGTCACCTTTGATAAGTGCTTTCTCGCCCATCCCGTATGCGAAGTAATCCGACACGCATCCGAGGCGTTTTTTAAGCAAGGGAAACACCTGCCGACCGATCCGCGCTCCGTCCGCGAACTCATCGTCCGCGTCGGAACCCGCACCGGGCAAGCCATGGCAATTCTTCGCACAGACTCGCCGGCTCCTACTGCCGCCCTTACCGCGTACAGACAATTCCTTCAAGCAGCCCTGACCACCGCGCAGCTGCCCTTCACTCTGCACGAAAACCACCTCACCGAAACCCTCGGCGCCAACACCTACCGCATATCGCCCCGATCCTTTTTTCAGGTTAACACCGCGCAAGCCGAAGTCCTCTACGACACCGTCCGTGAATTTCTCCTGGAAGGCACCCCGCACCCGGACCTGCTCCTCGACCTTTTCTGCGGAACCGGCAGCATTGGACTTCATGTCGCCCGGAATGTAAAGTCGCTCATCGGCATCGAGCGAAGCGCGGATGCCATCGCCGACGCACGCGAAAACGCGCGCCTCAACCACATCACAAACGCCACCTTCCACACCGCTGCCGCCGAAGACCTTGACCTCGCCGTCCTTACCTCCCAAACCCCGGACGCCGTCATCATTGACCCGCCCCGTCAGGGATGTGACAAACGCCTTCTCGCAACGCTGATTTCAAGTAGCGCTGCGAAAATCATCTACGTGTCCTGCGATCCCGCGACCCTGTCGCGTGACCTCGCGGTCCTGACTTCCGGAGGATATGAGGTTAAGGCCATAAGGCCGGTCGACATGTTTCCGTGGACAGGCCACGTTGAGACGGTAGTATTGATGTCAAGGGTAGAGAAGTGAGTGTGAAAAAAGTCCATTAAATAAGGGCTTTTCGAGGTTTGTTCGGAAAAATCTGGTGTGTGAAAATCGCAAAAATATCGCTCCGTGGAAACAAGTCCAAAGGCATGATTTTGAACGTGACAGAGCGATTTAGATGTCATAGTCTGGCGAGTGGTCGATTTAGATAACATGGGTTCGCGAGTGGTCGATTTAGATGTTTTTTGAAAAAGTCGAGGTTGAGAGAGCAGGATGGATGTTGAGTTAAAACAGACTTCCTTGCAGCGATAACAAGAGTTTGATTTGGAGGTTGAAACGCTATGAAATTAGATGGTTTTGGGATTTTCGTAAAAGACATGGCAACGATGGTTCGCTTTTATAGGGATGTCCTGAACTTTGAAATTAAGGAAGATGAAAACACATCGAATGTGTATTTGATCAAGGACGGCACCTTGTTTTTATTATATCGGCGGACTGACTTTGAAAAGATGACAAACAGAACCTTTGGATATGCCAATGGAATGAATGGACATTATGAAATTGCTCTAAGTGTCGATAACTACGAAACGGTTGATTTGACATTTAGAGAAGTCGTATCTAAAGGAGCGACGCCTGTATTGGAGCCTACTACTGAGCCGTGGGGGCAACGCACATGTTATATCTCTGACCCAGAAGGTAACCTGATTGAAATTGGTTCATTTAATAAATGAAGCTTTAGCAAGAGAATAAGGAGGTGAACAGCATCATGAAATATACTCTGGATTTAGAGCTTCTTTCTGTTCAAGAGTACAAAGCCCTGCTGAAACAACAAAATTTGCTGCCAGGCCGAAGAATTCTTTTGCAGGACATTGACGAAAATTTTGCTGCGTTTGGAGGCAAGGGAATTAAAACCGTCGCACAGCTGAAAAAGAACCTTTCCACGCCAGCGAAAATGTCGGATATTGAAGCGGCGAGCGGCATATCCGAGGAATATCTGGTGATTTTGAAGCGGGAAATCGGCAGTCTGGAGCAAAAGCCCGTCCCGCTTTCAGGTTTTCCCGTCATTAATCCCTTGCTGGTTGCAAAGCTCAGCGACGCCGGTCTGAAAACATCAAAAGACTACTGGGAGTCAAAACAAGATTTTTCGGACGAACTGTTTTGTCTTTGCGACCTTGTTCGGATAAACGGCGTGGGACCCATCGCCGCAAGAGCGTTCTACGAAGCCGGATATCAGTCGGTTTCCGACGTTGCCGCAGCGGATGCGGCGGCTATGCTGGAAAAGGTCTCCGTGGTCAACGAAGCCCAGCACTATTATAAGGCGAAGCTGGGACTAAAAGATATGCAATTTTGTATTGATTTTGCTTTATTGCTCAATAAATATGCCGTCTGACAATCTACTAATTTTTATGTAAACAAGGCACCCTACGTCAAATCTCGTAGAGTGCCTCGTTTGTTTCCCTGCCTATTCATCCACATCCACCGTCAAACCGGACTTAAATTCCACAGTGAATTTGTCCTCGTAGACGGTGACTTTTTCAATCAGCCGCCGAACCAAGGATTCGTCATATTGGACCAGGGCAATTGGCTGCTCCTTAAGAAATGAGCTCATGTCGGTGATACGTTTTTGCATTTCATCCCGGCCAAGGTTCTCGACCTGAGCCTTTTGCTTCTCCTCACGCAGGCGATAGATTTCATCGCCGACCTTCTCGTAGTCAGCCTTTGAGCTGGCGAGCT
>CAZCTO010000023.1:0-13841 GCA_964501725.1 uncultured Oscillospiraceae bacterium
CAGCTTTTTAAATCGAGATAGAATCATTAAATACCGTCTGAGTTTTCAAAGGATGTGGTCAGCATGAATAATGCTGACCACATTTTTTTACTGAATGAAGCTGAGATCACTCTTCGCTCCAGATAAGGACAGCGTCGCTCTTGTCAGCAGGCAAATGTCCATCTTTACTCATGGGAAGATAGTAAATAGCCGTAAATCTCATGCGGAGGCCCAAGGGCTGTAGAAGGGCTTCCGGTGTGCCGTTCTTTGTTGACCACAGCCAACTGGTTTGTTCACGGGTATCGTGAAAATCACCGAATCCAAGATCTTCAGAGAACCTGGAAATTTTCTTCCGCATCTCGATCATCGGAGTTGTTGTATAACCAACATACATGGCGTACATTCTCACGCCATCCTCATCATCTCCAAGATACACAGAATCTCTTAATAATGAATAAGAATCGTAAATCTGAGTATAAATCGTTACATCATCACCTTGATTTTGTATTACAAAATCTCCGTCAAAATCCTTATATGCCACCGGTATCTGATAAGATGTCAGAAAAATCCCGGTAATCATACCAATGATAATAACGATGAGTATTGCCACCAATACCACAAACCTACGTTTCGCCTTCCTGGACATCGTAATCTCGATATTCATCAGTGCCTTGAGTCCGGTATCCTTGGGCAGATCAATTTCTCCGGTCATCTTGGTTTTTTCGGCAGTACATTCTTTACACTGCTTCAAGTGCTCTTCGACAATTTCCTTGCTCTCGGCGCTGCATACATCATCAATATAGAGCGGCAGAAGATCCTTAACCATACTGCAATCTGTTTTTTTCATGATTGTTCGCCTCCTAGTCCATCCTTGATTTTTCTCTTCGCGCGGTAGAAAGTAACGCGCGCCCAACTCTCTGTTTTTCCAAAGATCTTTGCAATATCTGCAAAAGAAAGTTCGCTGAAGATGCGAAGCATAAACACTTCCTTATACGGATCACCCAGATTGTGAAGTACACGGTAGAGGGCATCGGTCTGATCCTTCATCAGCAGCGGTGCAAAACAGTCCGTATTGTCCGTGATCTCAAGGTCAGAAATATCCTCCGTAAACAGGTGTTTTCCTTTACGTAAATGCGAAAAATAGGTGTTCTTCGCAATCTGGCAAAGCCACACACTCATCTTCTTCGAGCGATCATACAAATGAAGGGATTTCAGTGCTTTGAAAAATGTCTCCTGCGTAATCTCTTCGGCGACATGCTCATCGTGCGACAACGCGCGAACATACATGTATACTTCTCGAAAATACAGATTGTAGACTTCTTCAAAGGTGATATGGCTGTCATCTGAAGTCACATAACCACCTCCTATCTGTAATACGCATGAGGAGAACATTCGTTACAAGATAGAGGCATAAATACTTCCGCCGGATCATCCCACAGAGACCGAACCCGGCTGTCACTTAATTTGTTGTTGTACTCGCCGCATTACCACTGCTTCTTTGAGCATCAAGGACACAATCAATTGCCAGAATCGTGGCAATGACCAGAATTTCGTCGGCTCCGTCGGTGATATCCATCTGATAGCTGTCGCCCCAGGTGAAGTATGCCTTGGAAACAGAGGCTATGATTCCCGAAGGACTGGAAATCTCGTAATCATGCGCCCAGAAATCACCGTCAACGGTCCAATCCGTACCTTAAAGTGTATATTTAGACCAGAAAAAGGTGAATTCCTTTTTGACCTCAACGACGAGTTGGTCATCAATATAAACTTCAAACATGGGAAGAAAAGTGAGAATTACCTGCTTAATGAATGCGACTTCCTGATTGGCCATATTATAAACATGCAACTTATGCCCCCAGGAGAATAGTTCTCCCTCGACATAATACCGGTCGTTATCCATTGCATCTTTGATGGTAAATTTCTCAGACCATGAAAAAACTTTCTGTTTCATGTGTGAAGTATCATAATGATTCCCCTCACCCCCTGATTTTAGCTTCCTATAGTGTATAATCAGGCCGGGCTCTCTCCCATAAGGTTCTGAACACAATCAAACAATAAAGTAATTAGGATTAAATGACAATAGGCATGGTAAGTCCTGAAAATGCGGATAAGCAACAACTTCGACCAATAAATTCGCCCTTCCGTCGACCCGACTTTTCCTATCCTCAAAAATATGATACCATCAATATCATAAAAATTTTATCGCTAAGTGCCCCCGCACTGCGCTATGGAGCCATTGAATGAATCTTAAAAAAATGATTGCGCTGCTTGTTGCCGGAGTTATTCTGGTATCCGGTATGTCAGCTTGCTCAGGTCGTAAGGTCACCGATGAGACGAGTGAAGAAACCGGTACGTCCGAATCCTCCGGCGAAACGAGTGAGTCTACCGCAGAACGAATTCCGGAAAAACACGCCGAGATTGTATACGATGACGGATTGAATCCGGAATTTCAGCCGGGTGTCTGGGGCGGAACCACATATGATATTGCTTATTCCTGGACTGAATTTTCGAAAGATAGCGCGATTTACGCGAAATGCGGCCCGTGGGAAGCATTCGAACTTTTCAGGAGAAGTGAGGATTGGTCGGAATATTATGAGATGTATCCGAACCAGTATGAATCCATCACGTTTACCTTTAATTCGGGCACTGAACTCTCAGATGATATGAACCTGTCGTTCACGATTGATAAGGGAACCGAAGTGAAAGTGATCGACTATCTTCCCTATGATCCATCCCCGGAAACCAATTATAAGGTAACAATACCGCTTGCCGATGTGAATGAGGATGGCGGTACTATACTCAGGCTGGTGTTTTTTAACAACGGAGAAGGCGTCTCGGAGTTTTTTCTGGAGGACGTGGTACTTAACTGGTCAGACGATTATCAACAGCCCACCATCACCGACCCGCAAATATCAGTCGGGTCTGCAAGGACCCTGGCGACCGTAAAGTTCAAAACCGATGAATTATGTTCGGCAAGCTTCGAATACGGGATCGGTGAGTACTCCGAGAAAATACAGTTTGAGGACTTTGTCAGTGAGCGCAGATTCACGATCCGTAACCTCAAAAAGGATGGCCAATATATGTTTCGGATTACAGCCACAGATCACCAGGCAGATCCGGAAGCGGAGGCCAATACTACCGTTTTGGAAGGAACCTTTACGGCCGCACCTCCGGTCACATTTGGGGAGCAGGCGGTCTTTACAATTAATGCGGCAGCGGTAAGGGGAGAAATATCACCTTATATATATGGTGCGAATTTCGCGGAAGCGGCAGATTTCGGTGAAGTCAGGTATCCCTTCGGACGCATCGGCGGTAATCGATGGACTGCATATAACTGGGAAAATAACGCTTCCAATGCCGGATCGGACTGGTATTACCATAATGATTCATACCTCGGAGGCGGAGATGCACCCGGCGGTGTCGTAATTGACGCAGTCAGAGAGATGTTCGCCCAAGGATCAACAGCCCTTATCACCATTCCGATTCAAGGTTACGTAGCCGCGGACAAGGAAGGAACCGACGTAACTGAAACGAGCGACTACCTGACCGCGCGTTTTAATATGAACAGCGCGTTCAAGAAAACGCCCCTGGGAGTAATCCCTGATCTGACCGATGATTATGTATATCAGGATGAGTTTGTTAATCTGCTTGAAACAACTTTCGCTCAGCAGATCAAAGACTCCGGGCTTGATATTTTCTACAGTCTCGATAATGAACCCGACTTATGGTCATCAACACATTCGCCCATCCAGCCGGAACCGGTCGGATATGACGAATTGATCGGGAAGAATATCGAGTTCGCCCGTGCAATCAAATCTGTTGCCGCGGATACCGTCATCTTCGGATTTGTCAGTTACGGTTATAACGGTTTTATTAACCTTCAGAACGCTCCCGGGGACTATGAGGCACACGGTGAATTTATTGATTACTATCTATCTGAGATTGCTGAGGCAGAGGAACAGTATGACCGGCGGTTGGTTGATGTTCTTGATTTACACTGGTATCCGGAAGCCTCTTTTGAAGGAGTAAGAATCGGTTCCGATGATTCCGGTGAGGGAATAGCGGAGGCAAGAATGCAATCGCCCCGGTCACTATGGGATCCGACTTATGTCGAGGACAGTTGGATCACCGATTACAACGGCGGGAAAGCCATTGCTCTGATTCCCTGGCTGCGCGAAAAGATCAATCGCTGCTATCCGGGCACCGAGATTGCTTTTACGGAGTATTACTATGGTGGCGGCGATGACATTTCCGGTGCGATCGCTCAGGCGGATGTTCTGGGTATATTCGGTCGCGAAGACATCTTTGCCGCATCTTACTGGCATACAGGTGACAGTTCTGATGCCTATATTCATGCGGCGTTTAATATGTATCTGAATATGGACGGCAAAGGAAGCGACTTCGGGGATATCAGTATTTCCGCAGATACTTCCGACATCGGGAAAACGTCTGTATATGCCAGTCTTGATTCTCAAGACCCGGGTAAAATGGTTATCATGGCAATCAACAAATCAGACGAATGGATCGAAGCTCAGATCCTTATCTCCCCGAACGGCAACACTTACAAGACAGCTGCGGTATATCAACTGACTTCCGCATCCGATCAGATCTTGCGATTGGACGACTTAAAGATAGACGGAGATCAATTTACTGTGCCGATGGACCCGTTGAGCGTAACTTGTATTGTGCTGAGCGGGGAGTAGAGGGAAGGCTAAATTCACCCGTAATATAGCAGGGAAAATGCTTGAAAACGCGATAGCCAACATAGTAAAACCTTATCCTTATATCACGAAATTGCCGTTCTCGAAAATTTTCAGCTGACGACCGTCATGCGTCGTCCCGATGATCAAAAGATCCCGGGTGCCCACCATAAAGTCCACATGAGTGCTGCTTTCCGCATTGATACCGCTTCCGCTGAGTTCCTCGACAGTCATGTACGCTCCGCCTTGGATACAGGACGGATAGGCTTCGCCGAATGCGAAATGACACGAGGCATTCTCATCAAAGAGCGTGTTAAAAAACAGCACTCCGCTTTCGGAAATCGGCGAATCGTAAGGAACGAGGGCTATCTCCCCGAGATAATGAGAGCCCTCATCGATTTCTACCGATGCTCGCAATGTCTCTTCACCGATGTCCGCGTGCAGAGAGGTAATTCTTCCGTTCTCGAAAACCAGGCGAATGCCGTCCACAATGTTTCCGTTCAGGACGAGCGGCTTGGAAGCGACCAGAACGCCGTTTGCAGAGTCGCGAAGAGGTGCCGAAAAAACCTCTTCCGAGGGCATATTGGCGACGAAATGCACACCGGATTTGGCGACATCGTCCACCGCGAGCCACAGGTGGTTTTCGGGCATTTCAACGGTAAGATCCGTCCCGAGCGCGTTCGTATAATGAAGAGATTTGAAATGATAATCGTTAAGAGTATCCGCGCGACGCTTGAGACGATCGCAATGCTTGCGCCATTCCTCTACGGCGTCGCCGTTTTCGGTGATGCGGACCGCTTGAAAAATGGCTGCCCACAATTTCTCCATTGCCTCATCGTCCGTCTGCTCCGGGAAAACCTTCCGCGCCCAGGACACAATCGGAATGGAGACCAGACACCAGGGGAAACCGTTGCTCATCTGCAGACGGTAGTATTCTTTCAGGTCGCGGCCGACCGCAATCTCCCAGCGGCGCAGCCTATCGGGATCAACACCTTTCAAATTCTCCGGATCAGAGGCAGCGATTCCGACGAAGGCCGCTCCCTCAGAACCGAGCGTGTTTTTTTGAAGGGCATCCCAAGGGTAAACAGCATCAAACAGACGATCGTCCGCATGCAGCCAGTGCTCGCGTGCGCACACATCATCCCGCCAGTTAATGATGACATCCGCGGCTCCCGCACGGTAAGCTTCCGAAACCAGCAGACGCGCGAAAAACGCGCACTCGACCGGGCAGGAAAGGTTCAGCTTTTGCCCTTTTTGAAGATTGACACCGACATTAATCACAAGGCGGGCATACTGTTCAAGCATTTTGGGATTCATAATATTACCTCGCGTCATTCAGAGGATGGCTTTATTGACTCAACGCTCATGATCGGTTATCCTTCCGGATTTCATACCCGAAGCAGGGGGCATCTTCAGAATCTGTCACGAATCAATCTAAAAATCGTCCCGATCAGATCGCCGGCTTTGACGCCTTCGCAAGAGCTTCAGACGTTGATGCTGAAAAAATAACAGTTCTCAAGCGTCTTTTCGTTGCCGAAGTTTTTGCCCTCGAAACCCCAAACGTCCGGCATGACGGATATGTTCATGCACATTTATTCTTGTTCCGCGCTTACTTTTTTTCTGCATTAGGATCATTTTAACATACGGGTTTTCTTTTTGTGATGTAACTCCGTGGGGCGCCTAACCAACCATCTGCCTGATGTGGTTTCGATTTCTTGCGATTATTATATGTCACTGCCCCAAACATTCCGCGATTAGTGTCATACCTCTTCGATTTTGTCGAGGAATTCCATGAATTCTTTACGCCCGTTGGCGATCAGGACCGGATCCTGAGCGTCCATAACGGTCTCGAACTTTTGAAGAGCGACCTCGATTTGCTTCCGTTTTGCGCCTGTGCTTTCTTCGTAAAGACGCTCGGCTTTCAGAAGACACATCTTGTTCTTCTCCTGATCGCGGGGAAGAATTTTCAGATAAGAAAGCTCCTGAATACGCTCCTCGATTTCACTTTCTGTCATATCGAGATTCCGGCTGTTGAATATTTTCCGATGCTTTTTTCCGGTCTGGACGACCGTAACTTCAACCTCAAGGATTGAATTGATGTCATATGTGTAAGTGACATCGACGGCGACATCGCCGGCTTTTCCGGCGGGGACGGGAATTACGAGTTCTCCGATAGAAAGGTTATTGCGGGCGAACCGGCTCTCGCCCTGCAGGACATTGACGCGGATAGTCGTTTGATTGTCGCGAATGGTGTAAAGCCGCTCGGTTCGGGATGCGGGGATCACCGTGTTTCGCTCGATGATCGGACAGAAATGTCCGTTTTCGAAAAGATGATTTTCGCGCTCGACGACCACTTCGGTCCCGAGAGTAAAGGAACATACATCGGTGAGGATGATCTCCTTAATTGCCTCATTTCTCTCTTTCATGGCACCGTGGATTGCGGCACCGAGCGCGACCGCCTCATCCGGGTTGATACTGGTGTTGGGAAATTGGTTAAAGGTCTTACTGACGAATGAGCGGATCATCGGCAGCTTGGTCGCGCCGCCGACGAGAATGACCATATCAATGTCGGACAACTTGATTTTGGCATCCGCGAGACTCTTGCGAACCGGTATGCGGATCTTTTCGAGCAAGTCCTCGCATTCCTTCTCATATACCGAAGGGACAGGGCAGTAAGTCATGGTTGAACCATTGATCTTACAGGTCATTTCGTATGTTCGGCCGGTAGCGAGCGCGATCTTTGCGAGCTCAGCCTGTTTGTGCAAAAGGGCGGTCGTTTTAAGGTCGAGGGCATCGCGGTCGATGGCGTTTTTCTCGCAAAAAAGCTTATCAAGAACGCTCGTGAA
Source organism: uncultured Oscillospiraceae bacterium (assembly GCA_964501725.1). Classification (GTDB taxonomy): domain Bacteria; phylum Bacillota; class Clostridia; order Saccharofermentanales; family Saccharofermentanaceae; genus CAZCTO01. Next base: position 7,526 of record CAZCTO010000023.1, read on the forward strand.
ATTCTCGCCGCCGAGGTAGTTGTCCCCGGAAACGGCCCGGACTTCAAGGATATTGTGGTAAAGCTCAATGATCGAAATATCGAATGTACCGCCGCCAAGATCGAAGACGAGAAATTTCGTATTTTCGTTCATGTGGTAGAGGCCGTAAGCGATTGCTGCGGCTGTCGGTTCGCTGATGATCCGGTTGACAACAAGGCCGGCAAGCTCCCCGGCGCGCTTCGTCGCCTTTCTGCGTGCGTCGTTGAAGTACGCGGGCACACTGATGATCGCCTCCGTGACGGGTTCGCCCAGATAGGCTTCGGCATCTTCTTTTAATGAGCGAAGGACGAAGGAGGATAACTCTTCCGACGAATACTCTTTTTCGCCGATTTTATGCTTCTTATCGCTCCCCATATCCCTTTTAAAGACCGAACAGGAACTGTCAGGATGTAGAAGCATACGCTCTCCGGCCGTCTCGCCCACGAACAAATGGCCTTCCCCGTCGATGCTGATGATCGACGGCGTGTATCGATTGCCGAGGCGGTTCGGGATGATTTCCGGACCGTTTTTCCCGAAAAATGCGATCAAGCTATTGGTGGTTCCCAAGTCAATTCCGACGATCATGATGCCCCTTTTTTCTTTGATGTACCTGCTTTTTCAATTTTTTATTATAAGGGATAAAACGCTCACATAGATAGCCCTCCGCGATCACTTCGTCGTAAAGAGCTGCCGCATCCTCCAGGAGACCCTCTGACTCGAGCATCATTGCTTCACCGACGAGCGATTCGACGCACCGGTAATAGTGGCAGTTATCACAATTCTTTCCGGATTTCATCTGCTCGAAAAGCTGCCGTGCATCATCTGTTTTTCCGCTATAGAATAAAACCCGTCCGACAATAAAGAGACGGCGCTTGCGTTCGGTCGGGTGAGCCAAATATGACTCTAAATCTCCGTGAACGTTCTGAAGCGCTTTGAAAAAATTTTCACGTAACCCTTCGCGTCGATTCATTTTGTTCCGCTCATAATCGGCTTGAAGGAGCCGGTCCGCAAAATACTGTTCCGCTTCCCAAACCCCCTTGCTTTGCATGCGTAGTTTATAACCTTTGCGATATTGAAATGAAGCCTCCAGTGCGAATTTTTTCGAAAAGAGATAATAATCTCCGCAGGCTCCGGGCAGGATGCCGAACGGATCAAACCGTAAGATGCTGCCGGCGACATATTCGAAGATTTGCTGCTTTTTGTTGAGCAGAATGTCACAAATGAATATCATGGGGATCGCTTCGTCGCGATTTTCGTCCGTTCCGGCTTGGATCGATGCGATCTCATAAAGACCGCGTGCTTCAGCGTACATCTTCGACTTCAAATGGATGCGGGCTTTCTGCATCAGTGTATCGAAATCGTTTTGCTGATTTGAAAGGATTATCTTAATCACACCCAGGGCCTTGGAGTAGAGCCGCATGGACTCATAACAGATGGCCAGATCTTTATAAACATGATAATTGAATTCATCCCCCTTTAATTCAAGGGCACGCAGATAATGTTCGAGTGCTTCCGGAAACATCCGTTGAACTTTATATGCGTCTCCGATAAACTGACAGGCCAACGCGGCATTCTCCGCGTCGAGCTCAGCGCATCTGCGAAAATCCTCGATTGCCTCTGCCATGTTACCGTTATCCAGATAGACCAGCCCGCGCCGGAAAAAGGACTCAGGTCCCTGAGTCAGAGTCATCTGCCTGTTTGCCGCCGCCCGGGCTTTCTCGAGATACTCTGCCATCGGGTGTTTCTTGTTTTTGCGTAAATAAAGGATACTCAACATTTTATTGGGTACCGGATGGGTCGGAGATAACCCGAGAATTTTTTCATACACTTTAATTGCTTCATCATTCTTTTCTCCGCGCAATAACAACTCGCCCAGTTTGAGCAGCACGGAAAGAGTATCGGGGTTTCGCGTCAAAAACAACCGCAGTGTGGTTTCCGCTTCAAATAAGAAATTCTTTTTCGAATAGATATCGGCGAGCTCAATCACGTAGGTATCATTATCGGGCGAACCGGCGACGACGTGATTCATCTCGGCCAGTGCTTCGTCAAAATCCGGTATCCTCATATATGCGCGGCTGCGTTCCAGAGCGATATCTCCCAAATCCTCAATATCGCACTTTTGGGGATCTGTGGCTTTACACTCGGTCTCAAGATCATATAAAGCAGATATACAATCCGTTATTTCCTGCTTGTACTTTGCCTCAGCGCAACGGGCAACAAGTTCGATCATGCGAAGCCGCGGAGTGCCTACATCATTCTGCCGTGCCTGGCTAATGATGTTATGACACTCTTGATATTGGGATGTGTTGAGAAAGGCATCTGCGGCCATTACGTAGGCACTTGCCATTTGAGGCAACAGCCGGACGATTTCATGGAAATCACGGATGACGTCATTGAGATATTGGAGTTTGTGCGCGGCTTTCTGACGAAGTACGAGCAACGGGATGAGATTCCCGAGTTGCTTGATAGATTCATCGCAAAAATCGAAGCACTCTTCGTACCGGCCCAAACGAAAGAAAAACTCCGCTTTTTGATGAATATACGGATAGTTTATGGGAGCGCCGTCCTCTTTAATCGCGCGATTCAGGTAAGAAAGCGTCTCCGAAATATCCGACTCACTCTTTGACTTCGCTGCGCGGTCGAACCAAACCTGCCCGATCAAAAATAAGGAGTAACCTTTGCGACGCAGTCTTTTTTGGGACTCCTCGCTCTGGTCGTCAACTGTTCTTTCAATGAACTCTTTCCATTGCATCAGATATGGAAGCGCCTTATCGTGTTGCTCCTGAAGGAAATACAGCCGCCCGATCAGATTGACGTAGGAATACCGGTCATCTTCCGTAACGGGTTCTATGCTCAGCATAGTATTGAGGGCCTTTTGATTATCTTCGGACTGGTAGTAATTCCAACACAAATCAAGTTGATCGTGCACGGAGGGATGTTCAGCCAGGCGTTGTTCCCGGAAGCGAATCAGATCCGGAAGGTTCTTCTTGAAACTTGACTGCAGAGCCGGATCATATGGATTTGTGTCGAAAAGTTTCATGTACCCTTCGTGGGCTTTCTCATACTCTCCGATGTACGCGTCATCATCGGCAATGATCTTGAGCGCCCCGAAATGCGAGGGCGATTTCTCAATGATCTTTTCCGCATATTCACGGGCTGTCCCGTGATCTCCCAACATCCAATATGCCAGGGCCGCAGAATGAAGCATATACCAGTCCCGACAAGCCTCAGGGTTGTTTTCATACCGGTCCAACCATTTGCGTACGGAATCGGAGTCGTTTGTCTTGATTGCGTAACGAATTCTTTCTGCCAATAAATACGGGTGGGAGATGTCCGCATTTTCGAGTTCCTCGAAAAGCTTCGCCGCCCCGGACGGATCCTCCGAATCGATCAAACTTCGCAGAGAGAAATACTTATTGATATATCCGTCATAGTCGGAGATCGGATTTCCGACGAACAGCTCCAACGGGATGGCGATCGAATACTCTTTACTGCTGATAACAAAATTCAGAAAGGGGCGGGGAACCAGCTCCTCGAATTCAGCGATTCTTGCCTCGAGGTCGCATTCGTCGATGATCAGCTTCCAGACCTCCTGAGGAAGGAATGAATGGCCGGCTAAGAAGGTAATCAGTGATTTCTTTGCTTCCTCCGATGTATCCAGGTCTTGAAAAAAAGGATCCGAGAATAATTCTTTCCAACAATCAATACTCGTACGTTTCGAGAGATCGGAATAGACATCATTGAGGTTCTTTGCCCACATTCCGGCCGGAGTATCCGTGAGCCATTCTTTCTGTGAAGACTCGCCCGCGAGGCGGAGTGCTTCTTCATAAGCCTCCCGCAACTGAACAAAGCCCTGCGGATCATCTTCGGGATTAACGAAAACGAGTTTACCGCGATAGGCTTCCCTTATTTTGTTCTCATCCTTGGTTTCTTCGATCCCCAGAATGTTAAATGCGCTGCTCTTTAGCATAGCTTCGCTCCCAAATGATTATTCAACGTTTATAGGCATTCAAGTCATTATATACATGATGAAGTTCCCGGTCAAAAGGGCGAAGAAGGTCTGCAAGGCAGGCGCAGGCGGGTAGGGCGCACCCAACATTCCGGCGTACATTTTGTATCCCGGTTTTACGGAAATCATCCATGTTATAATCCGACATATACCTTGCTGTTACCGTCAAGGACTCCCGGGATGAGGATGAGGAAGAGCGACTCGGCATCAAGAGAACAAACGCCCACAACGCAGTAATTGCAAGCATTGACGCGCTGAATCAGATGTGTGAAAACAAAGGAATTCCGCGCGTGGGAAAGCAAAGAGGAAGTATGCATACAAATTTATTCTTAAATGTTACTATCTGAGTAGCTGTGTGAATCCGGCTGAGAAGCCCGGGTAGAGAGCGATGTAAGCAGTAAAGAACAGATGGGGGGATCTTATGCCGGATTATATGTGGGGAATTTTCATTGTATGTCTTGTTGCCGGTATTATATTTCTGATCCGTGGTTTATTTTTGCATAGTAATCCTTTCGCTTCTCTGAAATCGTTCTTTATCGCCGGACTGTCATTTCTGGTGCCGGTGGTCGTGCAATTCATTCGTGATATCTCGGAGGGTAATTTCGAAGACATCCCTGCCGGTTTTCTGTTTGTATTGGTTATCCTGATCATCTTTCATTTCTTCAGTCGTTTCGTAATAAATGATGACTACGCAGGTCGGAAGGCAACACTGATCAGCAGTATATTGCTCCTGATACAACTGCTCTTCGTTATGGGGGGATGGTTTGTTTTACTTTCACTGCTGGGACCTATAGCCATTTGATCGCAACATGCGGGTCGGATCGATGAAAATACATCAGCCATTGATTTACTCCGGATAATGCTCTATAAATGCATTTATTGGAGCAAATAAGGCAATTTTTCTCTATGTTATAATCCGACATATAAAAACGATGCAGAGGAGAACCGCATATGCCGCAGATCAATCGCTCCAGTCTCGAAAAACTCCTTCAAATCGGCCACCGGGATCCGGACATCGCAGATTACCTTCAAGATCGCTTGCTAGCGTTTCCGGCGTATGCCTCTGCGATCTGTCAATCCGACATATACCTTGAAGTTACCGTCAAGGATTCCCGGGATGATGATGAGGCAGAGCGACTCGACACCAAGAGAACAAACGCCCACAACGAAGTGATCGCTAGCATTGACGCGCTGAATCAGATGTGTGAAAACAAAGGAATCCCGCCCGTTTACGACGGTATCGTCTCCAAAGAACGTCCGTATCGCGTGGAAATCGCCGATGCGGTATTGGCGTATGTCCATGAAATTCTCGAAAAACGGGCCCGATAAGCCGAACTTCGCTCACGATAGATTATTATACGATTTCAGCCCCGCAGGCTTACGACGGATCGTTGTCCCCCGTTCCTTCCCAAAGAGAAATTTGGGTGCCCGGGAGGCGTTTCCGAATCACTTCCGGACCCTCAATCTGTCTGCGAAATTCAGGGTCTCTGAGATTCACATCGGTCGGAAATTCGACCATTTCCCCATTGATTTCCAAATATTGAGAAAGCAAGATACCCATCTGTCCTTGCTCATCCTTGATCAATCGTGTAATCATTTTAACCTCCGTTATAATCCGTAAAAAGCGATAGGATAATAGTTTGAACGATTAGTCGTTACTCTTTGACCGGGCTTTATATAAGAGATATTCAAAATGACTTCTTGTTTGCTCGAAAAGTTCATTGAATTCTTCGACGGAGAACTGAATGTCTTTCTTTCTTCCGTTTGCATGAAGGGTGATTGAGTCATTTTTTACTGAAAAAACGTACCCCGATAATTCGATCATTTCGACAAAAGAATCAGGAATTTTGTGATCAATCAAGAACTGTTCTTCTTTGGTTTTTTGATTTTTCGGATTTTCATTATCGTTTTCATAAATGTATAAATCCTCAGGAGAGATATTCAAAATTCTTGCAACAGCAGACAAATTGCCAGGTCTGGGATTTGCGTTTTCTGAGTTCTCCCAATGGGAAAGTGTTCTGCTGTCCACAAAAGATCCGTATTGTGAAGAGAGTGCGGCAATATCAATCTGTTTAAGACCTTTTTCGAGTCGTATTTCTTTTAGTTTTCGACCGTCAAATTTCATATCGTGGGCTCTCCTTTGCGAGTCAATTCGCACTGACTATAAGATGATTATACTCGAAAAATACCAATTTAAATAGAGCGTCTGCAGATGATCCAAAAAAGATTGGAATTATGCTCCGTCATCTGCTTGATTTTTACTGCTGATGAAACTATAATGGGATTAGA
>CAZCTO010000023.1:13851-30199 GCA_964501725.1 uncultured Oscillospiraceae bacterium
GCATAATTATTACTCTCTTAAAATTAGATCAGGAGGAAGAAAAATGCAATTAATGAATTGGTCTTTGAATAAACGAAATACAAAAACTGCTTCCCCATCGTGGGTTGTCGTCCAAATAATCAAGCACAAACCTGATTTGATTTGTCTTGTCGAGTACAGGAGCGACCCGCATCTTGTTGATACGCTTCTGTCTAATGGATATTTCGTTTTTGAAAGTGACTCCAGTCCGAACGGAATTCTTTTGGCTGTTTCTAAAGGCGCTTGCAAAAAAGCAAAAGTCCTCTATCAGGGAGTTGAACAAGACGAGTACGCAATAAATCATGTAAAGATAGAAGAAGAGGATGGCTCGGAGACAAACTTTATAGGAGTTCGAATGTTTTCGCCCATGGAGGCAGCAAAGCAGACGCCTTCGTTACTTACTTATTTAGCCCGATTGAGCGAAGCTAAACAGTCATTTATATGCACCGGTGATTTTAATATTCGCGGAAGCCGAATGTCCGCATGGTTCCCCGGCATCAATCTTGAAAAGATAACTGATTCCGGAAAGACTTGTCTCGAGAAAAACAGCATCGTTTATACAAATAGCAATCATGAAATTGTCGATTATGGAGATGTCGATCACGTACTGGTAAGCGATGATCTTACGGTTATCGCCGATTACTCCTGGGAATTCATCGACAACCATCCGGAGTATCCCTGCAGATCAGAGATCCTCCCCGGAAAAGAATGGCGCATTCCGAAGGGATCGCCGGATCATGCAATAATGATTGCCAATATTGAAAGATCATGAGACCTGCCTGAGGAGATTATCCGGCTGCAAAAGGCGACCGGTCACCCCGCAACTAATCCATAACAAACACCGAATTTTTGTAGGGATTATGTCCGTCATAAAGAACAGGGACGCCTTCACCGCCGATAATGTAATTTTTGCGTGACGCGTGGATGTGCAAGTGGGGAGTCGCCGTAACTCCGGAATTGCCGATCGTCCCGATCAGATCGCCGGCTTTGATAACGTCGCCTTCTTTCACGACGATGCTGCCTTTTTCGAGATGCCACAGCATCACATATACGTCGTTGACCTTGATCGCGACACCGTTTCCGGTATCGGTGACCTTGCCGTTGATCGCGATGTCGTCATACCCGTCCTGAACGTCGAAAATGACGCCGTCGCAGGGGCTGTAGACATTGACGCCAAAAATATAATAATCCTCAAGCGACTTCTCGTTGCCGAAGTTTTTGCCCTCAAAACCCCAAGCGTCCAGCATGACGATATCGTTCGCGTAGCGTTCCGCCCGGTTAAAGCGGCGCCGGATATTACCTTCGTCGCTGTAGTGATAGTTGGCAAGATTACTGATCGATCCGTCCCCGCCGTCATTGATCAGATAGGTACCGTCGCGAAAAGGAAATTGCAAATGAATCGGCTCCTCCTTGTAGGAATAGGCTCGAAAAACATTAACATTAAATACGCCGAGCACGATTACGGCGAAAGCAGCGAATCCGTAAAGAAACCACACGCCCCACTTCGGCTTCATGAAGAAGGGCGCTTTTCGAACCTTGACGATTGAAAAAGCGGCAAGAATGATAAACAGGCCGGCCAGAACATACCTTGTGTAAAATCCGCCCGACATTTCCCAAACCGCTGTGGAGAAGAGGAGCAGCAGAAAAAGACCGGTCGGAATCACGGACAGAAGACATGACAGTTTACTTTTAAACGGAAAGAGGGCAATGAAGGCAAGAAGAAAAAGCGGAACGATGATGTACTGGACAAAGAGCGGAATTTTGATAAAGAGGTCGAATAGAAAATTCAGTACAGGCATGATGTCCTCCTGTAGACTAATGCAAATCCGGAATTGAATTCCGAATTTGCATCATCGGCTCGCGAACAGATACCCTTTCACCATTGTATTGGCGAAAATGTATCCAAATCCCGTACCTCGCCGGATTCAAAATACAATCGAAAAGCATCTCTGCACGTATCGGCATCGACAACCTTTTCGAAAACGTGAGTGACACCTGCCTGCTCATCCAGAACAGATACCTCGAGGCACATCTTAGTATTCGTATCCAGATTCGATTCTCTGGTGGCTTGGATAAACTCGATTTTCGGATATGACAAGTTAAGGATTACAAATTCACCGCTTTCAGCCAGCGCTTTTTCGAGATATAGTTCCACTGATTCCCATGTTGGATTGGGTTGACGATTTTTCTGTCCCTCAACAAAGCGCTCCTGCTTTGTTGGCTTCACGAACGAAGGTGTCCGGCTTTGCTGAGCCGCGCCGTCTCTCTCTTGCGACTCCGGGACCGCGGGTGTCCGGCTCTGCTGACCCGCGCCGTTCTCTTTCTTGCCACCCAAAATATCCTTCAGTCGATCCAAAAATCCCATAGACTTTCCTCCTTAAAAACGATCCCGATCCGGGTCGGCATAAGTTCCGAAATCTCTGACGCATCCCCTCAATTTTAACTCAGATAACCCGGTTTCTTATATAGAAACGCTTTGTCAGGCACGATGATCGCGTCCCGTACTTGCGTATTCCAATCCTCGGGGGCGACGTCCTTGATCGCGATCGACACGCTGGAAAGATCACACTTCATCGTCTCGGCGACGACGAGCGCGATCTGGTCGCGCAAGTTTGCTTCTGCTCCTCGGTTCTTCCCGGGTAGCACTTAATTTCCACGTGTGGCATATGCAGTCCTCCATTTTCGAAAAGTTGTTGTTTCTCAGGAGTCGGGCGGGGGAGACTCACTCCTCCATCCCCGAAAACTACTGCTTATCCGGATTCGGGCAGGTGATGATCCAGGAGTAGCCGAAGCGATCCTCGATGAGCGCGCCCATTCCGCCGTCGTCGGGCGCCGGGTGAGGCGCAAGCGGCGAGATCACGCTTCCTCCGCGGGAAAGAAGTTCGCACGTGGCAGAGGCTTTTGGGGGATCATCCATATGCACCATCAGTTTTATGTTTCCGGAGAGCCCCTCGCGATTATATGAATCGGCCGCGCTCATGTGCGTGTCGCCCACCCGAAACTCAACGTGAAGAACTTTTCCGAATCGATTCGAATCCTGCGTATTCAGCTCGCTCCAGCGCGAGAGGTAAAATATCTCTCCCCCGAAAATCTCCATGTACAGGCTGATCGCCTCTTCGCAATCGCCGTTGAAGTTCAGATAGGGAATAACGGATATACTCATGGCAATTACCTCCTGTTGCCGGTTTTCTGTTTCATTTTATCACTCGTTCTTTGCGAAAAACAGGGCAGAGGGGAGCGTGCGCGGGCCGAAATACCGCCTGGAATGACATTTCACGCGATTTAGTCGGTATTCCCGTACCTTGCTACGCCTTGAAAACGATAAAAATACCGACAAAACTGACATTTCTCGCGATTTAGTCGGTATTCCCGCATCTTGCCACGCTTTGAAAACGATAAAAATACCGACTAAACTGACATTTCACGCGATTTAGTCGGTATTCCCGTACCTTGCCACGCCTTGAAAACGATAAAAATACCGACTAAACTGACATTTCACGCGATTTAGTCGGTATTCCAGCATCTTGAGACCTCCGCAGCACTTCGCTGCCGCGTTCCGGCGGTCGCTCCGGTCGCCGGCTACTCCACCGGCTTCGCCGGAAAAAATGCCTTTGCAACGCCTTGATTTACCGGCTTTTTTATGTCGTAGCGTATGAGGAAGCCTGGAGTGTTATTGTTGACGGCGTTATAGACGGATGAAGATACCTTGAAGTAATGATCAGAGCCATAAGGGATTTTTGCAAGTATATGAAGCGATTTGCCTCTGCGTGAAGATCCAAAAACATTTTTCGATATCACGAACGAATCCATCACCAGATAATCTCCGCATAGGAGTTTCTTGTGTCTGTGCTGATCTTTGATGATACCCGATATTATCCATATCAGTACCGGAACGCCAAAAACACCAAAAAATATCAGAAAACCTCCGACGGACAATGCCCCTACGCCAAAAGCAATACCGATACCGCCTGCGATAAGAAGTTCAACGATAGTACCTTTCGTAATGGCTATCGAATGGTTCAAGCGTATTGCAAGTGCCCAATCGGCAATCAGTTCCTTTTCGGCATCACTCGGGGCTCTCCAGTCGCTTTTCACAGATGTTTCCATTTATTGCTCTCCTCCTCATAAAGTCGCTCGCATCCACGCCCCGGTCACCGGCTACTCCACCGGTATCGCAGGATAAAAATCTTTGTCCTTGCCCTGATCTTTCGGCTTATCTTTGCCATAGCGCACAAGGTAGCCGGGCGTGTTTTCGGTGACGGCGTTATAGATGGAATTATCAACCCTGAGGTATATCATCTTGCCGGAGGGTGTTTTTACCTGCATATAATATTTAGAGTCGCTGCTGCGACGGCGGCCCTGAGAAACTTTTGTGACGACGACCGCGTCTGAAATTAAATAATCAATGCCCGTGACTTGTTTTTTTAAGCGTAAGGTAATAAGAGCGGCTCGCACCTGAGTCAGTGTCATCGGGATAAAGAATAAAGCAGCTACAGTTGAAGTAATAATGATAGGGTCGTTGTACATGATCAGCAACCCGATCAGAATCACAAAGAAAACAATCCATACACCTATAATGTTCGTCAAATCGGCACGAGTCATTTTATCTGACCAGGCGGCGATTCGGTCTGCTTCAGTAGCGTCCGGTGATCTCCAATCGCTGCAAGAAGACTGATTTTCCGGACTGTCTGCTTGCGCGGCAGTTTCACGTGCCGGAATAAATGGCGTAGTCCTGACTATTTTTTGAGAGGTGTTCTTGCCGTATCGAAAAAGAAATCCGGGTGTGTCGGGTGTTATGGTGTAGAATTCAGATTCGTTTACCCTGATGCCCGCCGATTCTCCGGAGGCGGTTTTCAAATTCACGATAAAGTTGCCGTCGGGTTGAATAAGTGTGTTCATCACGACCGAATCCAGGATCTGATAATCGCCGCGTCGAATTTGGCTCTTCCGGTAAATATCGCAAAAGAAGATCAGGTAAAACAGGACAAAGGCGCTCATAAGAAACATAATGCCGCCTAATACTCCCAGGACAATTTCTAATCCGGACTCTCTGAACTTGATAACGAACGGCAGGATGATAATCACGATCGACAGAGCAGTAAAAATTGAAAATATGTAGATGACCGGTCGCCTCGCCCGAAGATCTTTGTGTGTCCATTCGGTGATTTGCTCCGCTTCGGATCTGTCCGGATCTCGCCAGCCTTCGTTCATATAGGGTTTAAAGATCGTTCCTGCGAGCGTGTCGGATTCGGAGAAATTCGGGATTTTCGAATCTTCGTTCAATATCTTGTCCTCACTTTGTAAATACTCTTTCACCTAAATCAAGTCGTCTTCACCGTCTCCGCGCCGCGTTTGCGAAAATCGTAATAAGCGCTCGCGAGCGGGACATAACCCAGACTTCTCAGCTTGTCGTACGACAGTTTCTTATAGTTTTTCTTGGTGTGACGGCCGGAATCGAGATATCGGATCATCTCCTGCATGTAGGCGTCGATCGTCCGGAGATCCCCGGCATCGCTGATCACCGGAAAATACCAGCGGCTCCACGTCAGCTCGTCGTCCTCCGTGCCTCTGCCGTAGAACTTGAACTGGAACTTCCGGATCAATGCCCGGGCGGCGCGCTCTGTCGACGCATCCTTGCGGATTTTCCAGCGGTATAGCTTTCGCGCGGCTCTGGAGATCTTACCTTTCATCTTCCGGATCGACCCGGCCGAGAGTCCGACCCGCCCGTCCCGGTAGGAAAGGCCCAGAAATTCCCATGCTTCCCCGGGCGGGACGATACACGACTTTTCTTCGTTAATCACAAGACCGTATTTTTCGAGCTCCGACCCGATTCTTTGGAAAAGCGCGTCAGCTTCTTCCGGCGCGCAGAAGAAAATCATATCGTCCGAATATCTCGCGTACACCACGGCCCAGGTCTCCGCCGCGCGGTCAAATTCCGTCAGATAGAGATTAGCAAGAAGCGGCGACAGCGGCATGCCGGCCATGACGCCCTTTGCGTCGTCGAGGATGACGCGGTCGTTTTCGAGGACCTCGTTCCTTTGAAGCATCCGGATCAAAGACCCGGTCAGACAGGGTTCCCCGGGTATCGCTTCTTCCAGCACGCCGACCATTCGCTCATTCGGGATACTGTTGAAATAGTTCCGGATATCGATCCGGATGCACGCGTATTCGGGACGGTATCGCCGGATTACGGAGCGGTAGGCGGCATGGATCGAAAATCCGGGACGGAAAGCAAAGCAACTCGATCTCAGCCCGATATCCGTGCGGGCAAGGCAAAAATGAATCGCTTTGAGCATCATGCGGTCCGTCGGGGAGTATATATAAATCACCCGTTTCTTGTCGCTGCCCAGTTTTCGGATTTGTGCACGCTCCGGAAACGCAGGCTCGTACTCTCCCGCACAGAAGGCGCGCGCCTTTTCGAGTAATTCAGGGACGGGCGGGTACACGACGTCTTCCGAATCATCGGAATAACGGTGTCTCTGCAATTCCTTGCCGATCTCGTTTTCGAGAAAATCCGCGACGGAATTCTCAAAAAGCATGTCCGCTATTTTCACGTAAGGTTCCTCTTTCGCAAGGTTATTCGGAAGAAAAAGCCTTCGAAGCGCGCCGTAACGCGTAGGATTCGAAGGCTGAGGATCGGGAGTTTTGCGGCACAAAGAAGTGATGTGAAATTGCTGTAAGCAATACCGGAGTGGACCCGAACGCCCTTCCTCCAAAGTCGTTTACGGTTCGGGCTTTCTCCCGCCGGAGGAACAACGGATGTTGTATCTCGACCGCATTTTCCCCATCCGACACGATTATATCATTTTGACGGGATGAATGCACAGGATGGCATAGAAGCAACCGCTCTTATCAAAAAGGCGTTATAATAATCATATAGAGGCGGAGATCCTTTCGGACTCCGCTACTTGCCTATCCCGGAAAGGGGGTTACTGTAATGTGTTGTAAACTGTTTCGCAAGCGTCCCGCTCACGACCCCAAAGCGCCGCCCCCCGAGTCTTCAGACTCCGAGTATCAGGAGCTCGACGACATCATGATGTACTCGGTGATCACGCAGAAGGATCCGAAAGATTTATTCGGTCACGGCGGAAAATAAAGGAAACACAGATGCAAAGTGACGGGCCCGTCACGTCCGTCGGAGCCTTTTACCCACCCAAGGAGCATGCTATGAAAAAAATAATATTAATCATCGGCCTGTGTCTTTTTATCGCGACCGCAGTCCTTCTGTTTATTTTCATCCAAATCAGACTCGACCAAAAAGCTATGGTAAAGGCCCCGCGCGGTACATTTACGATGGCGGGCACGGACAGTCAAATCGAGCTCCGGGACGACAATATACTGATCATCCGAAACTACGACATGTCCGGGCTCGAGAAGGAAACCTATGAGGATGCCACGATCGTGCTGAAAAACGACAGACGGGAAGAGGACGACAAGCTTACCGGAGAAGAGGAGCAGGAGATCCGTGACGCCATCGACTTGAATGGCCAATTCCTTGACCGTGAAAACATGTTTTTCCGGGTCACCGAGGAAGATGTTGTCGGGATTTACGTCCCTGTCAACAATTGCGACCTGTTTATATATATGCAACTCAACGTCAAGGACAAAACGATCGTTTTCGACGACAACACCTTTACGCTCGAAAAGGGCTGAGCCCCCGTAAGTGCCCTGAGCCCGGTCGGCCGGTAACAGTTTGATTTTGATTCATTTTCGGAGCCGGCATGGCAGACCATATTACTCTGTTTCAGCAGGTGTGCCAATCGTTTCTCATTTCAAATTACCGGATTTGTCTACTCTATAACTGAATTTATCATAAATACCATCTGAGTATTGATTGGATTTTTCATCGATGCTTTTCATATCAACATCTTCTTCTAACACAAATACGGTAATCGCTTCTATGTAAAAATCTTTCAGTATTTCTTCCTCTTCAAAATCTTCCGCGACTGCCTTTGCATCGGTTCCGTATGGAACAAATACATGAACTATATTCATAGAATGACCGTTAAAAACAGCTTTATCCAGCGCTTCTTCCCAGGAACCGTTATACTTATTTAATCGATAAGAATCGAGGAAGTTAGAATAAAGATTTACTTGAAAATCTTCAAATTCCTTTTCCATTGCCTCTTTGAAATCTATCTCATAATCACGGGCGGCTAAAAAACTGTAATAGCCATCGTATACCTTTCTGAAGCTCAAATCAGTAGTTGAGTAATGGAAAAATATCGAATAGGGATTTAAAGAATTATTAGGGAGCGAATTGAATTCATCCACATAATCCTTGAGAATGATATGAATACCATAACCATCCGGTTCATCCTTAAAATGTATATCAGTTGGATATATAGAATAAATGTAATATTCGCCTTCTCCGACTTTTTTATCAATTTCATCCAGAATGTAATTAAAATTACTCAAGTTCTCCGTGTTTACTTTCTCGAACTCATAAGTATCTTCAGGACTCAAAAACAGCATCGATTCAATATCATCAATGGTGTATATGATTGGATGATTTTCATCCGGGAAAAGAATTTTGGGTACCCAAAAAATACCCGCAATAATCAAAGCCAAAAATACAACAATGGCGCTGACGATAATCACTGTCTTTTTCTTCATTGCTCAAGTATCCTCTCGAAATTAAGTAATCATCTTTATACTAACATAACTGATGATACGATCAACACACTGCCGGAAATACCTGCAGACGGTCAAATTGCACGATTAATCGGAAGCTATTTCTTGCCCGAAGAACTGCCTATGAGGTATAGTTGAAGAAATGATCATACTAAAACGGTCAATAAATCCAAACTTCGGGGGCAAATTAATCATGGGATCAGACGTAATAAAGCAAATATGGATTGAACCTGACGGCCGCATATGTGTAAAACCGGAGTGGATGAGCTTTGAAAATATTTATCGAAGTGCGAAGGGAGTTGTCTGGAACTCTTCTAAAGGATTCTTACAACCGTCGCCCTATTGGCGTCGCAGATCCGGTTCGCAGGCTCCTGAAGACTGGTTCGAAAAAATCCTTGCGGCGGTCAGATATGAATACCGCTGTGAATTATTGATCACTTCCAACACGGAGTGGATCAATATCGATAAAGAAACAAGGAAAAAGATCGAAGCGAAAAATTGAAATGACGGAGCCCCCACAAACCCAACCCTCTCGTACTACAACTAAACCGCCCCAATCTATGTTACTCTAATCTTATCTGAGATAGACTACCTATCAAAAACCACCCCATCCCGTCCTGCGTCACTTTATTTGATTTTTATTTATTTTAGGAGCAGGCATGGCAGATCACATTACTCTCTTTCAGGAGACGCAGCCGTCTCTTGAATCCTATTGGCGTTCCGTGATTCTATTCGGCAGAAATGTCGCGTCCTACAAGTTCGCCCTCGCGAAGTCCCTTCTCGAGCTCGCGCTCGCCGGCCGGACGGAAATCACCCTCGAGGCGCTTGCCGAGCCCTTTTCGCGCCACCTCTGCGAGCACATCGCGCACTCGCCCAAGCAGGTGACCAGCAGCGGCAGCCGCTTTCTCGACACCTGCCGCGCCTATAACGACGGCACCGCGACGCGCGACGAGCTCCTTCTGACCACGGTCCGAAACGGCTTTAATAACGTTATCGACGCCTTCCACATCGTGGGCGGCAGCGCGCTTCCGATCCGCTTCTACGAAAAAGACCACAGCCCATCCGCTCGAAAAATAATCCTCACCGATGAGATCTTCCGCCTCCGCGACACCGCCTTTTCGGACAACCTGATCCCGGAAGCCGAGGCCCGCTGGCGCCTGGTCGAGACCGCCTGGGAACAGGGAATTTCCACCGGCCTTCTTGCCATCGAATATACCGCTATCGGCGACCTCCTCCTCACCGGCTCGAAAAACCGTCGCAAGGCGGTCACATCCGCCCGCGCCGCCCTCAATGGCTACCAGAAAGGCAAGTGCTTTTACTGCTTTGGAGACATCTCGATCGGCGACACGGCCGCCGCCCCGGCGATCATCTTACCGGAGGACATTGATGCCAGCATCGCGGATCCCCCGCGCATCCTTCGGGTCTCCGAAACAGCCCCCGTATATGGCGATGACACAAGCACCCTCTGCGATGTGGATCACTTTTTTCCGCACACCCTGCAGCGCTATTTCCCGCAAACGAACCTCAGCGGAATCTGGAACCTGGTCCTTGCCTGTAAGAACTGCAATCGCGGCACAGACGGCAAATCCGACCGCGTCCCCGCACTCAAATACCTCAATCGCCTCCACACGCGAAACGAATTTCTCATCGGAAGCCACCACCCGCTGCGCGAGACCCTCATGGCTCAGACCGGCGCGACGACGGCGGAGCGCATCTCGTTCCTGCGGGCGATGGATGCGGATGCGGTCAACTACCTCATTCATCGCTGGGAGACCGAGGCGGTCGGGGAAGAGGGGTTCTAGGGAATGTATGGTAATCTGTAAATGGAACGGATGGAGAGCGAAGTATTGATGTCACATAAATCGCTAATGAATTACCGGCAAGCACGAATGAGGAGAGCATTGTTTTGCAAAAATCAGAAAAAGTATTTCGAAATGCTTTTATGAAAGAGTTGGAACCACTTTTGTTGGATATAGGATTCTCCAGACTAAGTTTGCCCCAAGGATGGATTCAAGACCAATTTTTGTATAAGAATAATACTCGCAATATTTGGTTTGGATGTTCGTGGGACTGGCGTGATTATTACCTTGAAGCAGAGGTGGGCAGACTCTACAAAATGAGAGCCATCTTGCCGAGGGTTGTTGTATGCGGATTCTCATTAATTCAGCATCCGGAATTGTCTTCCATTCCTCAATCCATCGAAGAGCGAATTATTTACGTAAAAGACGGATTGATTGCACTAACAAATAACAACTATGACAATTATGATAAAGCAATTGCTGATGTACATAACGCAGAGACTCAGAGGTTTAAAGACTATTTGGAGAAGGAGATAACATCAGATACGGAACTCCCTTTTATTAGATAACTGCAAGTTATCAATTGCGAACTCATTCCGGTCAGATATAAAGGAGCCCCCATGGACAAAACCCTCTCGTACTACAACCAAAACGCCCAAGCCTACGCGGCCGACACCCTTCCGGCCGACGTCAGCCGCCTCTACGCATTTTTCCTCCCGCGCCTGCCGCCCCGCGCCGCCATCCTCGATCTCGGCTGCGGCCCCGGCCGCGACAGCCTCCACTTCATCAATGAAGGCTACCGCGTCCGATCCGTCGACGGCTCGCCCGAATTCTGCAAACTCGCGTCCGAACTCACCGGCCAAGCCGCCCTCTGCCGGACCTTCGAAAACATCGACTTCACCGACGAATTCGACGGCGTCTGGGCCTGCGCCTCCATCCTCCATGTCCCCCTGGCCCGCCTCCCCCTCGTTCTCGAAAACATCTCCCGCGCGCTCAAAAAAGGCGGCCACCTCTACGCCTCCTTCAAATACGGGGAGTTCGAGGGCGAGCGAAACGGCAGATATTTTACAGATATGACCGAGGAGACTTTCGAAAAGCTGGTTGCGCCCTTCGAGGAACTTACCATCATTGACACGATGATAACCGCCGACGTCAGGGAAGGAAGAGAAGGGGAGAAGTGGCTGAATGTAGTGGTGAGGAAGGATTGACTCAGACACCTCAGCTTCGGTTTATCGGGAATCAAATCATATTTCAAGCAAAACAACAAGCTGAAATTCGAGCAGTAGAAGAGGCCGCTGCTCGAAAAGCACTCGAGCGATCAGCGAGCCAAGCCGAGGAGTACATTTACTCCACAATCTTAAAAATGACCAGAACCGCCGCAAAAGACACAATCCCATCCAAACACCCCATTACCACGTCCGATTTTTTTTGTGCCATCGAACAATACAGTAAGACAGCGAGTTCGCCATTCAATATAGATAATAAGGGCAGACAGGGATGTGTGCTATAAGGCAGGTTACATAGATTCATGGGGGCGCGGAATTGAAAAAATAAAAGACGCTTGCAAGCAGGCAGGACGACCAGATCCAATTATTTCAGAGCATAACGGGGGAATCGAAATTGAGCTGATAAAAAGTAAGTTAGAGACAACAGCGAAAGTGTCGGGAAAGCGTCGGGAAAGCGTCGGGAAAACGTCGGGAATGGTTCTTGCAGCATGCCGTGAGAATTCATCAATAACGATTCCGGAAATGTCCCATAAGATTGGCATTACCGAACGCTCGGTTCAGCGTAATATCCAAAAACTACAGAAAGATGGTCTCTTGCGTCGAGTAGGCGGCCGCAAAGAAGGTTATTGGGAAGTATTATAAAGAATGAGGTTTGAGAAAATAATGCGGATCTTGACGTTAATTCTTCGCTTCTATGGAGATTTTTGGGGAAGTAATAGGATGAGAAATGTGGTGGCTAGTCCATATACTAAGTGATCAAATAAATAGAGATACGTCTGCCCGTAACGATAGTACAACAGGAGACAATGAAATGATTTTAAGTGATTTTCCAACAAATGAGACGCTAACATCGCAAATACCGGCTTTAAGGCTCTTGATTAATCTAGGATATAAGTTTCTTACACCAGGAGAGGCTCTTCGAGAGAGACAAGGGAGGACATCCAATGTCCTTTTTGAGAATATTCTTCGCGATCAGCTTAAGGAGATCAATCGTATTTGATACAAAGGGAATGAGTATCTCTTTAACGCAATTAGGTATCGGGTGCGGAGCGCTTTTCGATTCTGCGACAAAAAAGCCTCGCAGGTTGACTCCGCGAGGCTCTTTCTTACAGTGATAAAATGGATTATTGAATTCGGACGCGGTTACGCACCTGAAAATCATAATCGGCGTATTAATAGTAGGCTTTGTTTGTTTCCAAATCAGGATACTTAGATATATTACCACTGGACGGAACAAATTTTTCGAAGTTTAAGTCTGCCCAGGAACCCTCTTTAACGTAGATGGTCGCTATATGATCGGGCGAACCTATATATATTCCTTTTTCGCCAATTTCGGTTATTGATGCAGGCAGATATATTTCATCCATGTTGGCACTGGTTATGGCGAATGTGCCGATATGGGTTAACCCTTCGGGCAGTGTAATGGTGGTTGGCTCTGTTCCAAAATGGAACACATCTACATCGTTGCCCGTTTCATCAAAAGCCGCGTTTATTTTACTAAAAGCAGAGTCACCTATGGTTTTTATTTGTGAGCCTTCCTCAAATGTGACTTTTGTCAGGCTGACACAACAAGTGAAAGCCCTACTTTCAATCGTCTCAACGCTTTTTGGAATAGTAATCTCTTTTATTGATACACAATAAGTAAAAGCCTCTTCATCGATAGTTTTTATGTTTGTCCCCTCTTCAAATTTGATGCTTGTTATTGGAGTTTTATAGAAAGCTTGTCTCCCAATAGTCTCGACGCTTTTTGGAATAATGATTTCTTGCGTAAGCGAAACACAATCACTAAAAGCAGATGGTTTTATGGTTTTTAGTTGTGAACCTTCTTCAAATGTGAGACTGTTCAGACTGACACAACC
This sequence comes from uncultured Oscillospiraceae bacterium, assembly GCA_964501725.1. GTDB lineage: Bacteria > Bacillota > Clostridia > Saccharofermentanales > Saccharofermentanaceae > CAZCTO01. The sequence goes on from CAZCTO010000023.1 coordinate 27,388, forward strand.
ACTGAAAGCGTCTTGCCCTATTGTTTCGACGGATTTAGGAATTACGACTTTGGTCAGGGATTTACAATCATCAAAAGCCGATAGGCTAATCGTTTTTAGTTGTGAGCCTTCTTCGAAAGCAAGGCTTGTTATGGAACTTCCACTAAACGCTCCTACTTCAATTTTTTCGGCGTTTTTGGGTATGATGATTTCCGTTGCGGATTTTCCTTTTTCGGTTAAAACGACAATTGTATTCCCTGACCATGCAAAGTAGTCTTCAGGACTGGCTGTGCCGGGTGCTGTGGCAGAGGTTTCTGCGGCAGAGGTTTCTGTCGCAAGACTTGTTTCCGAGGTTGTTGTCGCGTCAGTCGTCGATGACCTTGTGGTTTTGCTCTCCGGCGTATCGCTCTTTTTGCACCCGAACAGGGATACAGACAAGAGAAGGGAACAGATGACCAGAATGGCAAATGTCTGAATTTTCTTCATTGCGCGTTTCTCCTTGTGTGTTAATAATAGGCTTTTATTATTCCCGGTTTAGGATAAATGCCACCTTCAGGGAAAATAAATTCGTCGAAGTGTAAGTCTGCCCATGAGCCTTCCTTAACATATACGGTCGCCATATGATCGGGCGGGTTACCGATATATATCCCGTATGGCGTAATCTCGGTTAACGATGCAGGCAAATATACGGCTTTGACATTACCGCTTACTATGGCACGTTCGTCAAGATAAGTTAATCCTTCGGGCAGTATAATGGTGATTTGCTCTGTGTCGAGGTACGAGAGGCTTACATTACCCATTTCATTAATAGTCGAGTTTATTCCATAAAAAGCAGAGTCGTCTATGGTTTTTAATTGCGAGCCTTCTTCAAACGTAAGGCTTTTCACGTTAACACAACCATCAAAAGCACTATATTCAATGGTTTCAACGTTTTTGGGAATAAAAATCTCTGTAAGTCCAAGACAACTATAAAAAGCGCTTGCGCCGATGAGTTTTAGTTGTGAACCCGCTTCGAATGTAATACTTTCAATAGGGCATTCTTTAAAAGCCACCTCCCCAATTGATTCTACACTCTTCGGAATAACGATGTTTCCACTCAGTGCTGTACATTGAAAAAAAGCAGAGTCTTCTATTGTTTTTAACTGCGAGCCTTCTTCGAACGTAAGGTTCGTTAGCTTTTTGCAGCTGCTGAAAGCACCATCACCTATTACTTCAACACTTTTTGGAATAGTAAGGTCTGTGATTGCGCGACAAATCCAAAACGCACGCTCTCCTATTGTTTTTAGTTGTGAGCCTTCTTCGAATGTTATGCTTTTTATGCTGCCGATACTATCAGCGCTAAAAGCATAGGAGCCGATCGCCTCGGCTTTCTTGGGTATTGTGATTTCGGTTGCGGATTTTCCTTTTTCGGTTAGACCTGTAATTGTATTCCCGTCCCATTCGAAGTAATCTTCGGGACTTCCCGCGACGGGTGCCGGAGCAGAAGTTTCGGTGGTTTCTGTGTCCGAAGACCCGGGAGCGTCAATCTTCGATGACGTTGTGGTTTTGCTTTCCGGCGTATCGCTCTTTTTGCACCCAAACAGGGATACGGACAAGAGTAGGGAACAGACGACCAGAATGGTGAGTGTGATGAACTTAGATTTCTTCATTGTTTTCTCCTTTTGTCAATAATCGGTTTTTCTTCTTATGCTTTCATCGCTGACAAGGTTGTCGTTTTCCTATACACGATGAAACCTTGGGGTTGGCATGCCGCTTGCCTGGACGCTTATCGTTTTAAGCGCCGGGCACGGTGTTGCATGATTTCCCCGAACACATGGTTAGCATTATAACATCAAACGCGGAATCTTCAAAAAACATTGATCCAATGCCAAGAGGTAGCTACTACAGCCATTGGCGCACCTAATTTGAGGTGCGATCTTAGAGCGTTTGGACTTAGTTTTACAACTATTACTGACCACAACAGTTAAAACATGATTGAATGCTGTTTCAAATTCTCTTAGCTCACATAGAATATCCCCTCATCAAGCTTTTGAATCAGGGTAACGAGCAAGAGGTCTGCTCAACTTGAGTAATCCGGAGTGATCAAGACAAGGCGATCAGAAGAGGGGACTGCCATTCATGATGGCCTCCGTTGCACCATGAACCAGATGCTCTATATCCTGATCGTGATGTGGGCCTATTCGGAATGACCGGACCGGATGATCATGCTGTACGCGATGATTTTCGGCGCGCACTTGCTTCCGTTCGGATGGCTCTCTAAAACTCCGCGCACATGGTTCTAATCCGGCATGTTTCGCAGTTAGCTCGCCACGGATTTTAAAAACGGAACGATTTTCTTTGCTTTTTAAAGAATAACGTGATAAAATTAAAAAAGAATAATGATTAAGCGGGACGAGCAAAAAAAATTTACAAACGGAACGTTATTCTTCAATAGCGAAGAATAACGTGATAAAAATAAAAAAACGGAGGTGAGATAAGTGGATGTGTTGACTGATCTGGCGAAGTGTCCGGTTTTTACAATCGAAGATGTGAAGAAGTTTGTAGGTAATGAGAAGACAGCGTATACTCAGCTGGATCGTTTGATGAAAAAGGATCGGGTAAGGAAGGTCAGAAAGAATATCTATTCTGTTGTAAATCCTGCAACAGGGCAGCTTGTAGCAACTCGTTATCAAATCGCTTGTGCCATAACTGACACTGCTTATATCTCTCACCACAGTGCTTTTGAATATTATGGACTGGCGAATCAAGTGTTCTATGAAGTGTATGTTTCATCTGAAGCAAAGTTCAATCATTTTGAATATGATCATGTAACTTATAAATATGTTTCATCCAG
>CAZCTO010000024.1:0-6415 GCA_964501725.1 uncultured Oscillospiraceae bacterium
CGGCGTAGCCGCTTGAATTACCGTGAGATCAAACGTAGTGCTTTGACCCTCAACCGTATAAGTAATCGTATAAATGCCCGCGGAACGACCCGTAAAAACATATCCATCACGCGCCCAAGCCGTCGCATCAAAATCCCAAGTGCCGCCCGTAATATTCGGTGTCAACGTCACACTCTCGCCCACTTCGATGGGAGACTCCGAGGATGCCGACAGCATCGGAACCGCTCTCCACTGCGCGAAAATGTCCCTATTCTCAGAAAGCGTATAAGAATCTCCCACCATGAAAGACGTCCCGCTGCCATCCGCTGCCGTATTCCATCCGGAAAAAATATAGTTCGTGCGCGTCAAGTCATCCGCCGCCGGAATAGTCACGGATCTGCCATTCAAATCGGTGATATTCGCAATACTGCCCGTACCACCATTCGCACTAAAAGACAATGTGTTGAAATGAAGATACGCGCCAAAATCTGGCGTCCACCCCGCAGGCACCGTAATACCATAGACTGCACCACCATCAAGCGCCGTAATCGGCTCATTTGTATGATCTGTAACAGGTTCCAGAGAACTATCGTTGCGCAGAAACACCGCTGCAGAACCGGAGATGGATAAAGCGCTTGTTCCTAAAGAAGCAGAACGACCCAATCCGATATCCTGCGCGCCGCCGCTGCTTGTGGCAAAAACTTGACCGCCGGAGATGTTAATCGCTCCGCCGGAACCATAAATTCCACCACCAATGCCTGCGCCATAATCCCCCCCAGTCGTATCGACCGTGCCGCCGGAGATGTTTATCGCACCACCGGAAGCGCTGTCTCCGCCACCGATGCCTGCGCCAGTAACCCCCCCAATCGCATCGACCGTGCCGCCGGAGATGCTAATCGCTCCGCCGGAACCATGCATTCCACCACCAATGCCTGCACCATTAGCCCCCCCGGTCGCGTCGATCGTGCCACCGGAGATGTTAATCGTGCCGCCGGAAAAGCCAGCTCCACCTCCACCGATGCCAGCACCAGCATCTCCACCAGCCGCATCGACCGTGCCGCCGGAGATGCTTATCGTGCCGCCGGAACTTGCATCTCCACCACCGATGCCTGCGCCAAAGTACCCCCCGGTCGCACCGACCGTGCCGCCGGAGATACTAATCGTGACATCGGAACCGAACTGTCCACCCCCAATGCCTGCACCATAAGCTCCCCCGGTCGCGTCGATCGTGCCACCGGAGATGTTAATCGTGCCGCCGGAACCTAAACATCCACCACCTATGCCTGCGCCATATTCCCCCCCAATCGCATCAATCGTGCCTCCGGAGATGCTTATCGTGCCGCAATTACTCATTCTTCCGCCACCGATACCTGCAGCATTATCGCCTCCAGTCGCATGAACCGTGCCACCGGAAATGTTTATTAATCCGCTGGAAATGCCATCTCCAGCACCGATTCCTGCAGCATTTCCGCCTCCGGTCGCATACAAAGACCCTGCCGGATCGGATGTGCTGTTGATTGTAAGTGTCGCCGTCCCTTCGACTTGAATGCCCGGGCATGGGATACTACTTGCATCAATCGTACTTACACCTTCCAGAAGGAGCGTATTGCCCGTGCCGGAAAAGGTTATAGGAGAGTCCAATAAATGATAATTGTTGGTGATTGAGAGATCCCGAATAGTAAGCGTCACATTTGAGCCGCATACAATCCGAATATTTGTATTCGTACCGGAAAATGTGACACTTGCATTATCATCTACCCGAAAAACATCGCCCGCAGCATAGTCTCCGATGTTAATAGACGCACCATCAGAAATCGTATATTCCGCGGCGGACAGAGTACCCGTTGGGAATAAGATGATGACCAGTAGTATTGCAACCAAGAATGCCGAAAATTTTCGAATCATAGTCTGACACCTCACATTTATTTTTCGGTTTTTGGCTCGTAAACACATCGGTTTTCTCGCCTTCGGTAATCGAATGGGTCGGAAAAGATATATTATGTCTACAATATCCAGTAATTAATCCGCGCAAAATACAGTACATTGAATAACTACATCTTGATAATTCTACAATAAAACTTTAATTGGGTCTACAAGAAGAACTGATTTTTCGTGCGCGAATAAAAAACCGACAGTGCCGTGACAATACCGAATGCACGGTCGAACGGCCGGCGTTTTCGATTTTTTGTTGGATGTAGTCTTCGATGATTACTTGCATGGATGCCATGGCCATGAAGTAGAGCGCGTAGAGAATAATTGTGATTGGGCTTCGCATATATGCGAAAACAAATAGTGCGGCGGCGGCCAAAATGCTGCCGATGGTGTAGGTCAGCCCGCAACTCCGCTGCTCTCCATTGACACCGTCCCCTTCCTCAACTTATATTGAGTGAATAATAGGGCTCGTTAAGCGAGGGATACTGTGATGAAGAACAAGCGTAACCTGCTCTTGCTCCCGCTCCTGCTGCTGCCGATCGTTGGCTTGACGGTGGCGTTTTCAACATTTAAAGAAGTTCCTGAATCTGAGACGGACAATTTATGGTCGATCCTCATGAGCGTCATCCCCGCCGGTCCCATGCTTTATTGTCTCGCGACGGTGGTGCTGGTTTTCATCTTTATTGTGACATACCCCAAGCATCCCCACACGGATAAGGAGTGCGCGGCGACGCTTCTTTTCATAAAAGTCACGCACCTGATTACCGGGGCGGCCGTATATTTTTCTGCTCATGCATACATGACTATGCGGGGAATCGAAGAGTCGCCATATATTAAGACGTGGCTTTTGTTTTCCTTTGTGCTGAGCAGCTGTTTCGGGTTTTTCCTCCTTCTCCTTGTCGCGAAAAGCACCCGCATCCGGACCGGTTGGGTCTTCCTCGTTTCCATGTTGCAGTTCGTCATTGTCCTTGATGTTGTATCCGGCCTCTTGCTGTGGCTACGGATCAGGAAGATTGGCAGCGAGCCGGAGATTTCGACAGAAATCGGCGCAGGGAGCGAAACGGCAGTTTCGACACCGGCAGGCGGGGAAACCGCGCCTGTTTCTTTTCGCAAGAAAAGAGGCTGGCGAAGATTTCGCTGGCTCCTTCTTATACCCGGAGCATACCTGCCCTACAGCCTGATAGGCACTTTCCTTCTCATGAGTAAATTGCCGCCGCCTGCCGATAATCCATCGCCTCTTTATGAAATGATTCTTTTTGCACCGTTCATTGCTGCCGTTCTCTGCAATCTTATTTATGTCATCATCGTCCTGAACATGCCGGACGCAGCCGAGAAAATGACGCGTGCGAACATGATCGTTCGCCTTATTCAAATCCCGGGCTACATTATTAACTTCTTTTTCGCCGCGGCTTTCATGATCACCATCTTCACGTTTGCGATCAGTTTACTGCTCACGTCTTTTAATTTCGTGTGTCTTCTGGCGACAAGTTTCCTTGGCGCAGGCATGGTCACGGGGGCGGTTAAAGATCGCAAAATGCCCGTCCGCACGGCGTTTTTCACGAGCATATTTAGCTATATTTACTTCGCAGATGCCGCGTACGCGATCGTGCTGTTTATTTATCTTATGGTAAGGCGGATAAGCAAGGGGTCGTTTGCGCAGCGTGTCCTTAGAAGGCAAGAGCCTGAGAATCGATAGTCAGAAGTTACAGATACAGGTATGCCGGTGATGCCGGGATGCGGCGCGCGCGGAAATTGCCGACTAAAACAGCAGAAACTCGAATTTAGTCGGTATTGTTGTGCCGGCGCTGCAGGGTCGGGCGCAGAATTTACCGACTAAATCACTTGGAGTCGGCTGTTTAGTCGGTAACGAGCGGCTTTTCACGGAGCGCCGGGCGCGGAATTTACCGACTAAATCACTTGATGCGGGTTGTTTAGTCGGTAATAGGCGGCTTTTCGCGAATCAGCGCTGCCCCACTCGGCTAGAGCCGCGCCCTCTTTTCACATGTCTTCCCTAAAGGTCTCTTTTTCGCGCGTTCTGAGCGTCATCATTTCGTCGGCGCCGGTTGCCGACCGGTTCCGGTACAGGCGACAAAAGACCCGGCAGATTCAATCCGCCGGGCCTTTTGCTTATATGGGGGGGCTGGAGTTACTGAAACAATTGTTACTCGACGTCCTGAAGAGCCGCGTAACCTTCCTCACCGGTTCGGATCTTCACAACGTTCTCTACGTCGTGTATGAAGATTTTACCGTCTCCGATATTGCCCGTATAGAGAACCTTCTTGGCGGTCTCGATGACGGAACGTACCGGAACCTTGCTGACGACAATCTCTATCTTGATCTTCGGCAGGAGGTTCGTATCGACCTCTACGCCGCGGTAGAACTTATTTGAGTGTCCGCCCTGCTGACCGTATCCGAGAACATTGGTAACAGTCATACCGGTAATTCCAAGCTTATCAAGCTCTTTCTTTAAGGGCTCGAAGCGGGTTTGCTTGGTGATGATGTCGATCTTGGTGAACTTGACATCGGAGGCTACTCCGGGGCTTGTGACAATCTCGACCGGAACCGCTTTTTCCATGGGTACCTTCGCCGCCGCGGGAACCGAAGTCTCAATAAAACCGTTAGTGAGATCGGCACTGACAAAGTCAGCGTAAGCGCTCTCCAAGCCATGCTCAGAAATATCAAGACCTGCGAGTTCTTCTTCACGGGAGGCACGCAGTCCGATCGTCTTCTTAATGATCTTGAAAAAGAGGTACATCGTGACCGCAGTCCAGACGCAGACGGCAACAATACCCAGAGACTGGACACCGACTTGCGAAAATCCGCCGCCATAGAAGAGGCCGTTGAATCCTTCTTCATTGCCCGGAGCCGATTTTGTCGCGAAAAGCCCTACGGCAAAACCTCCCCAAATACCGTTAAAGAAGTGAACCGCGACCGCACCGACCGGGTCGTCAATATGTAAGGCATGATCCAGAAACCATACGCCGAAGACGACGAGGACACCGGAAACGACACCGATTACAATCGCACCGAAAGCGTCTACAACATCACAACCTGCGGTCACTGCGACAAGTCCGGCGAGCGATGCGTTAAGGCACATCGAAACATCGGGTTTTTTATACTTGATCCATGTAAAGATCATACATACAACGGTTGCAACAGCCGGAGCGATCGTCGTGGTGACGAAAATCGAAGCCAGTTGTCCGGTTGATGTAGCTGCGGCACCGTTAAATCCGTACCAGCCGAACCAAAGGATAAACACACCCAGAGCACCGAGGGTCAGAGAGTGACCGGGAATCGCCTTGACCTTTACAATTTTACCATCGGCATCTTTTTCAAACTTACCGATACGGGGTCCGAGAATCGCTGCGCCGACGAGAGCCGCGAGTCCGCCGACCATGTGAATCGCCGTCGAACCGGCAAAATCATGATAACCGAGCTGAGAGAGCCAGCCGCCGCCCCAGATCCAGTGCGCCTCGATCGGATAGACAATTGCCGAGATTACGGCCGAGTAAACACAATAGGCCAGGAACTTCGTGCGCTCTGCCATTGCTCCGGAGACAATCGTTGCCGTTGTCGCACAAAAAACAAGATTAAAGATAAAATTAGACCAGTCAAAGGACGCGTAATCTGTGAAAATCATCAGATCCGGCTTGCCGATCAGTCCGAACAGTGCGTTCTCACCGAGCAGCAGGCTGAAACCGATCAGAATAAAAACAACTGTACCAATACAAAAATCCATCAGGTTCTTCATGATAATATTGCCGGCGTTTTTTGCTCTTGTGAAGCCTGTCTCGACCATGGCAAATCCCGCCTGCATGAAGAATACCAGAGCGGCTCCGATCAGGAACCATACACTAAATGCTTCTCCCATTTCTCTTCCCTCCTTGTTGATACAAAATGCCTTAATGTCATGATTCCGCTGCGCAGCGTTGATTTCTCTTTCGCGATCCTCGCGAAAATAAGAGAAGGCGCCCGATTCCATAAGAATTCGAGCGCCGTAGCTTATGAGAAAAATATAGCAGACACGAAAGTCAATGTCAACACAACAATGCAATTTTGTTATATGAAAATTGCAAATTTCTGCAGATTACATTGTGCGCTACTTCGTTTTTGCCTTTGTTTAAGGCCTTTGTCGAACAGGCGATCAGTCTTTCACCAATATTTTGCAATTTTGTATTGAATTTCTTTCATTTTTGGTTTCGTAATCCTATATTGGAAACAGTTACGTTGATCATCGGTCACGGGGCGATATAAGCGGATAGGAAAGCGGCCGTTGGCGTAATGATTTTTGCCTAGGCAGACTGCGATGGGTTGTCTGGTTGGTAGAATCGCCTACCAAAAGCTCTGTAACGTTCGGTTGAGTAGGTCATCTCGCACCGGCAGAAAGGTCCCGCGCGAAAAACAGCCTACCAAAAGCTGTAAATTAGCCGGTTGAGTAGGTCATCTCGCACCGGCATGCAGAAAGGTCACGAGGGGAAAAGCAACCTACCAAAAGCTCTAAATT
>CAZCTO010000024.1:6515-21059 GCA_964501725.1 uncultured Oscillospiraceae bacterium
ACCGGCATGCAGAAAGGTCACGAGGGGAAAAGCAACCTACCAAAAGCTCTAAATTAGCCGGTTGAGTAGGTCATCTCGCACCGGCAGAAAGGTCACGAGGGGAAAAGCAACCTACCAAAAGCTCTAAATTTGCCGGTTGAGTAGGCCATCTTGCACCGGCAGAAAGGGTCCCGCGCGAAAAACAGCCTACTAAAAACTCTATAATGTCCGGTTGAGTAGGCAATCTCGCGCCGGCAAAAAGGTCACGAGGGAAAAAGCAACCTACCAAAAGCACTAAATTTGCCGGTTGAGTAGGTCATCTCGCAACGGCAGAAGTGTCCCGCGCGAAAAACAGCCTACAAAAAGCACTATAACGTCCGGTTGAGTAGGTCATCTCGCAGATTCAATAAAGCCGGGCAAGACATCTGTGGCGCGGACTCGCCCGCTTTTCACGCAATCAAGAAAAATATTGCGTCGTATCGATTAACGATATACAATGGTCAAAAGATGTATCGATTATCGATACAAGGAGGATCGGGATGCCGCGGGAAGCGCTGAAAACACTTTCGGAATCGATGTATTATGTCTTGCTGTCGCTGACGGAAGAGCGTTGCGGCATTGAGATCATGAGCAGGGTTTTCGAAGTTTCCGGCGGGCGGGTTCAGATCGGTCCCGGCACTTTGTACACGATGCTTTCGAAGTTTGAGAGCAACAAGATGATCCGGTGTGTAAGCGCGGAGCCCAAGCGCAAGAACTATATTATTACACCTTATGGATCCGGGATGCTACAGGAAGAGTATGAACGTATCGCCCGTCTCGCAAGCGACGGTCGAAAGATTGTGGAGGAGCTCAATGAGCAAAGAAACACGTAAGAGTCTTGCATTCATCCGCTATTCCGATTTGACCGCGCTTTGCGAGCGTCTTGAAAAAATGGAAGCCGAGGGATGGCGTCTTACGTCATTGCATCTTCTGGCGGAATATCGGCGATGTGAGCCGCGTAAGGTGCGTTATGCGGCGGAGTTGCTCGGCACCGCAAACATTATCGGAAATCAAATTACGCAAAAATCGCTTGATTATATCGATTTGTGCGAGCAGGCGGGCTGGTCGCTGGTCTCCCATTACGGACCACTCCACATTTTTCGCGCCGAAGACATAGGTGCGCCCGAGATCGTATCCGACCCCGTCGAGAAGCTGCACGCAGTCAAACGGGCGTCACTGCGCATGTATCTGCCCCTGTGGATCATTGGAGTTTTTTACCTTTTATATCAGCTTTTCGTGTTCGGCGCCATAGAATCTCCTTCGATATTAGCAACCACTCAGGGGTTTCTTTTGAGTTTGCTTTCACCGATTATTCTTATTGCGCTCGCCGGGATGTACTTAGTTGAGTTTCTGATATGGTACGCGAAGGCTAAACGTGCGGTTTCAGAAGGTTTGCCGATTCCATTTAATGACACGAAATCGGCAAATCGGGCAACGCTTCGCGAGCGAATCATCATTGGTCTTATCCTGGCAACTCCGTTTCTGCTTTACTTGCCCGACGCACTGCGGGGAGATTACGTAGCACTTATTTCGCCTTTTATGGGGCTGGCCTTCGTTGTGGCCCTTTTAGCGATCATTCATTTTTTCTATAAAAGGGATCGCTCGCCTGCCAAAACAATCCTTTCTGCCGTCATCTTCTCTACTTCTTTGGTAACTGTATTCGCGATTCTTACGGTTGCTTTGATTGTCTTATTCGCAGACATTGGCAGAGATAAGACGCCTGTGGTTGAAATTAAAACCGATTCCCGCGGGAATTTTCTCCCGAGTCCGGACAGCATTCCTGTTACGCTCGCGGATGTGAATCCGGCGGCGGGGGAATGCGAGAATGAGGCAGACGGAGAAAGCTCGATTATAGCGGGTCTTTATACCTACTCGTCCGGCTCCACCAAAGACGACAAGGACTATGGATATTTATCGTATGAGATTTATCACAGCCATTTCGACTTCCTGCTCCATTCCTATGTCCGCGATCTCGGGAAAAACGACCCGGATATTGAATATGTCCGGACGGAAATCGACGCGACACCCTGGGGCGCCAATGAGGCCTATATCGCAAGAGATGAGCGATTTGGAGACACGGCCTACATCCTCATTTACGATGAAAACGTACTTTTTATAAAAACCTATGAACGATTCACGGACCCTGCCCTCATCGACAAGTACGCGGAGGTTTTCGGGGGGATTCTGGGGAACTAGGTGGTTCGCATGACTGAATAACAGCCACGTAAATCTACCTATCCACCGGATGAAGAAACGTCGGTTCACCGTCTCCCCCAGGCATAAAAAAGGGCGATTCTTTCTGAAAGAACCGCCCCCTTGTGCGTTAAGTGGATAAAATAATGCCGATCCGATGGATTCAATCTTTGTTCAAATGCAGTTTTCGATTGGGATTTATGCCTCATCCTTCCATGCAAAAGGGGTGCTCTTCCAACAATAATTGCATTTGTCTAATGTTTGCTTATACCTCTTCATATCTTTCGCCGAGTCAGCCCAGGAAAACGCAGCGCCGACATAGTAGCTGTATCCGAACTCTTCCCAGGAAGAGAATGTCGATTTCGACAGCGCGCCTGCCTCACGCAAATTTTTCAGGGCCTCTTCTTTGTTCAGCAATGTCTCGTTATAAGCGACTCGGGTTAAATATGCATATGTTCCATAGTCAAAAGCAAGGATACTGTTCTTTGTGAGCTTGGGATAAGTCTCTCTGACAATAGCCAGCTTATTCGCACTGCATTTTTCCCTGGTCGCGATATCTTGATCCGAGAGATTCGGATCTGCTTTGATCCAGTTGACATACTGGTCATACGTCTGGCAACGGTCACCTGCTTTGTATATACTCATGAGATTTTCGTAATCGTCACGGTTGGCAATGCCCCAGCTTTTTTTGATTTGGCCGGAATTTCTCCCGGTATATGGCCATACTGCCAACGAATTAATTAAATTGCCGTTCAGCGCGCTCAAAAAACAGGACAGCTTCACGCACCAGCGCTCGTATTTTGTGAGTGCGGGATTCGTTTTCATGCTTTTTTTGTATTTCAAAATACCCCATAAGATTCCAATCACACACACTACAATCAGCCCGATGATATAAAACTTCATTTCATCCGACAGCCCGTTCAGCGTGTCACTAATCGCCGCACGCTTCGCAACATTTTTCATTTCAATCATTTCTTAAATCTCCCTGCTTCTTATTCGCTTATTGGAATTAAGACTCGCATGAAGCGCGCCTTATCTAAAATTAATCAGACATTTTGATAGTATACTATTTGTTCGTTCATATTGCAATCTTGTTAATACGATGATGTTTTAGCCTCTTCTGATGCTTCAGAACTCTTCGCCGAAATGCTCTCCCGGAAAGCCTTTTTCAAGAAGAAAAGCCCCAAAAAGAAGCCGGCGGAATAAAGCACAATATCTCCGAGCGAAAAGAACCCCGTAGACAGAAGAAGTTGCAGCAGCTCAATGCCAAAGAATAAAATCAGCGCAACGCGGAAGCGCGGCTTCATACCATTACGAGACATCAGGACAGGAAGCGGGATAAATAGTACCAGGTTAATAACAGCAATGACGATACTGTCCCGATCCGCAAGAAAGTCGGCGATGAAACTGAGCGGATTTAGTTCTACGTGATTCAATATTTGCCGGACTTCAAAATCGTCGGGAAATGCTCTGATTTCGTACCGGAAAACCAGTCCGACCAACAAAACGGCAAAATAGATAATCAGCGCAATCAGCAATTCTGCCCGTGTCCAGCATTTTCCCCGGAAAAAGAGGAGCTGGAGGATAATATAGAACACCAGCACCTGACCGATCAGGATAATAATCGCCCGAAGAAAACCCGGGCCGACCCAGTTTATCGCATAAGTGGATGTAAGAAAATTATTGAAGAAAATACCCAGTACCATAGCCGGAATCAAACTGATCAGCTTTATGAAAAGCTGCTTTGGGGTTAACTTCATTGATATCTCCTTGCCGAAAGTGATTTTCAGATCTTATTTATTTCACGTTCCGAAATCTTTCGGATCAATTTCTGAACACGCGGGCGATTATAGCGCTGAACGATTATACACGGTATATTCACGATGAGCGCATATAAAAGCATCATCCAAATGACCGGCATCGGCGTGAAAAAGCCGAAGAGCCAGAACGGCAGAATGGCCAGCCAGTGCGTTAACTCGGCCCGCGCAGATTCAATCAGGAAACGATCCAGACTATCTTTCGAAAAGCTCTCCAGTTTCTTTTTGCTGAATGCCTTTTTGTTCCAAATCAAGCCTCCGTCGGGAAGGCGACCCTTCCAACGACTGACGCGGAAAATTTGCTCATACAGACGTCCTTCCTTTTCGAACCGATGTGCACGATAAAAATACAAGCCGGGCGAATAGCAGCGATCCGGCAGTTTCAAGCAAAGAAGCGAGACGCCGATCTGAAGTGCCGGCCATATGGTGAAACAAAGGAGGATTGAGATCCATCCCGGGAGAACAATCAGTTGCATTTATCCTCCTTCGCCCGAATGGACCTTCCCTTCCACTTAACTTCCCGTCTGAATAGCTTTTTATATGTCGAAACCGCAAACACACACAGCAAAACCGTCATCAATATCGGATAAAATAGCGATGCCCAGACATGGAATCGTCCGACCCGGCGGGTCAGGGTAAGAAGAAGAATGACCCAGACAACATACAGTGCGGCGTACAGCAGTAATAATTTTTCACTGCTTTGAATGGCATATTTGATAATCTGAACCGGTACGGACAAAAGCGAAGTAATCCATAAGAAAACCATCGCAAACAGCGGGAGGGGCGTTTTTGTCGCGCCCGTTGCCATGTTCTTGATCCATCCTTCCAGAAGGCTTTTCAGCCCGCCGCCATACATCCGATAAGATACTTCAGGGGTCCCGACATATAGCGCGAACGTCTCCCCTTCTTTCTTGATTTGCGCGCCAAGCGCCATATCGTCGACGATGCTTGATCTGATGCGTTCATGACCGCCGGCCTTCTGATAGACGGACCGCGGGATCAAAATGACGGGCCCGTAAAGACCGATTTTTTGCGGCTTGGGCAGCGCCGTTCCGTTGGCGGCAACCTGGACCAGATTAAATATCATTGAAAACTGCTCATACATCCGGAGGGTCTTGTGATAAGGCTGAACGGAAACCGTACAGCCGTCTTTCTTGTATGCCGAGAGAAGCCCGGCAATCCCGTCCTGCCCCAGCCTCACATCGGCATCCAGAAAAAGCAGGAGTTCCCCGCCGGCCGCATTCGCGCCGCTCTGACAAGCCCAGGATTTCCCGATCCATCCCTCGGGGCGGTTACTCAAGCGTATTAATCGGGCACCGAAGTTCAACGCGATTTGGGCTGTTGAGTCTTCCGATTCGTCATCGACGCAAATGATTTCATGTAACGGTAGGGTCTGCTCTTGCAGATCCTTTAAAAGAAGCGGCAGACTGCGCTCCTCGTTGCGCGCGGGGATAATCACCGAGATCGTCGGCGTTTCCGATAGTATCTTTTCGCCTTTAGGCAAGATCGGGATGCGGTAAAACAGAACTGCCGTGAACAAAAGCCCTGCAAATACAATGCCCAGTTCAACACACAAACCAATCATTTCCGGTTCCCTTTCAACTTCTTATGTACGGCATCCGCCGCGAGCTTTCCGGTTAGAATCGATACCGGAAGACCGGACGGACTGAATGTCCATTGCCCGCATTGAAAAACATCCTTAATGGGCGTTACAACCGATCCTGTGATCTTTCTGAAGCGGTTTTCCGCCGGCATTTCGGCATTCGAGAAAGCCCAGCCGGTGATGGCACCGTGTGCATTTCCGGTCTCCTTCTCGATCGAAAGCGGCGTAGCACATATCGCAAATTCGATTTTCTCCGATATCCCCGAAAAAATGGTGTCCTCCAATATCGACAATATTTTGCGGATCGAATATTCTTTAAATTTATCGTAACCGCCGGCGTCGGACAGATGTTTCACCAATCGGTAATCCATGAGCGTGCTGATGATGACGCCGGTTTTTGCTTCGGGTGAAAGCGAGGGGTCTCGCAGTGACGGGCAGGAAATTTCATAGGTCGTTCGCTCATAATACTTTTCAAGCCAATCATAAAGACGTTCCTCCGCTGGGGATGCATCCGTCCAATCCGAAAGAGATGACAGGCCTTTTGTGACCGGTGTGTAAAAAGCGTGCGCTCCGCAGTTTCTCCCGAAATAATCTTTGTCCAAATCGACGCCTATAAACAACGTCAGTATGGAATCCCCGCCGATCCCCTTGTCCGCGCGCTTCCGCTGTACTTCCGTTGCCGGTGTGAAAGCGCCGCGCATGCTCGAGTAGAGTGTTTTTTGATCCGCTGCCCAGATCAGTTTCTTGTATGAGTAGGTGTCACCGCCTGCGATCCCGATCTGATTATTCCCGGTATCCAACATTGTCACTTGCGTATTCGTCATGATTTGTCCGCCGCCGCGGAGGATATAATTCGATACGATCTCAGCCAACGAACCGGTGCCGCCCTTAGGGTACATGTAATCCAAATACAGCCCGAAATAACTCAGCGCAAAGAACGTGGGCGTTTCCTTGAAAAAGTGCTGTACGATCATATCGATGAGCTCCCGGTTGCTCGAAAAGCGCTTCAGATATTCGGTGACCGGCTCACTGAGGCGACCGGCTTTCCGGATATTGATCTGATACTTGAATAACCACGGGAGGAGCGTTTTCATCAGGTACTCCCGATCTTGCATATTATCCATGAATAGCGGATTATCGATGCCGTAAAGCACGTCCATGTAGTTCATCACTTTGCGGATTTCTTCTTTAATTTGAGCAATATCCGATGCGTTATCCGGAAAAATGCCGGTCAACATGTCCGCATATTTCTCGAGGCTCTCACGGTCGCCCAACCGTGTCCATCTATCTTCAATACCGATGGATACCGGATTCCGGACCAAATCCATTTGAATCCCCAGGCTTTTCAGCATCGGAAGCACAATGCCCGAATTCTCAAATGCCCGGATCCCCGCATCAAAAGCGTAGCCCTGATGCCAAAATGTGTTAACCAGACCGCCGGTCTTATGTGATTTTTCGATAAGCAATGTACGATATCCGTTTCTGCATGAATATGCGGCGGCGGTCAGCCCCGCCAGCCCTCCGCCGACTACGATGACGTCGAATTCCGCGCTCATACGTGCACCTCGTTTAAATAATTGACCACCGCGGAAATTTCGACCGGAGCATTCTCTTCGAGCGCACAGATGCAGTCCTTCTCAAATTGCTGAAGCGCTTCGCTGCTCACCGGATTTTTGAGCCAGCATTTCCGGGCTCCTTTGATGTTTCCGACCACCACACGCCGCATAATCCCGCGGACATCCACATCCGGGGTGCAGGTCGGATTCTCGCAGAACCGGCAACGCTTTGCATTTCGCATGATTTCGCGGGCGGCTTCATCGTAACCTTCGAATAACCTGTCCTCGGTAAAAGGCTTCTCCACCATCCGGACGTAATTCTTGCTGTTCTTCTGATATATAAACGGCTCTTTACCGAGCTTTTTGAGCACGGCATTGGCTGCCGAGAGCCCCGAAGTGGTTACCGTAGGCGTGCCCGTGCCCATGACCGTGGACTCGCCGCAGCAGAAGAAATTGTCCCACTTCGTCCGCGTATGCAACCGGCGGAACATGTGCTGACCGAGCATTTGCTTCGGACCGGCAACCGCGCCGCCGTTTTTGAGCGTGTAGCGCTCGATGGTTTTCGGGGTGGCCACCTCGGCAAAACGGACTGCCTCTGAAAAACCGGGAAAGCGCTTCTCAAGAACACCGATCAGGCGTTGCTGCTCGGCTATTTTTCTTGCCTTGTATTCGTCCTTATCGGACAGATCCCAGTTCTCGAATGTCGGCCCGATCGCGACGACCGTATGCTCGTCTTCGCCGCAGAGTGTCTTATCATCGATACTGAGGATGTAAGCGGTGACCTCGCTCTCGTCGAGCCGGTCGGGGTTCCCCACAAGCATTTCGACAGCGGCGGTCTCCTCCGGAATGACGCTTTTATCCACCACCGCGTAAAGCACGACACTCGGGTATGTAGGCACCTGTTTTGCGGCCCATTCCCGCTGCTTTCGGGTTGTGTGGGAAGGATCAATCAATTTGCCGAAAAGATTCCACACGGTGCCGGAATAGATGATGTCCGGCGCGAAAATCTTTCGGCCGTCATCCAGCAAAACGCCTGAAGGTTTGCCGTTTTCGAAAAGAATCGACACCACTTCTCTTTGAGAAAACATCTCACCGTCATGCTCTTCAATCACTTTTTCCAGTTTGCCCGGAACAAAGAGGGTCGATCCGGCCGGATAGTAGCTGCCGCCGACATGATTGTCCACAAACATGACCGAGGCAAGAACCGCGGGCGCCTCTTCCAGCGTTGCATAGCAATAGGTCGACGTCAGCTTATCGAAAAACTTGAATATCTCCGGATCGGTAAAGTATTTGCCCAGAAGTTTCCGGGCGCTTTTGCTCAGGAAGCCCAGAAATCTCGCATATGAAATCGGGTGTCTTCGCATGCTTTTGACAGCTGTTTTGGGATCGGTTTCGTCTGCGGTGTTATACGCGGGTTCTTCCACCATCACATGCTCATACATTCGGAGCATGTCCCGATAGAAACGCCGGATGTTATCTTTTTCGCCCGGAAATACTTCCGCAAGCTCTTCGGCAAACTTCTCGATATCCGCCCAGAATTTAATTCTTTTCCCTTTGAAATTAACGCAATATAAAAGGTCATGACGCACCATATCGATGGGCTCTTCCAGACAGTTAAAAACAAACCGATGCGCATTAAATCCGGCTTCGCCGAATCCGTACAGCATCGCGGATCCCTGATCAAACGTCACATTGCCCCTTCGAAAAGCGCCGCACGAACCGCCCGGCTGATATCCCTTATCGATCACGGCGACTTTCAGATTCCGTTTCGCAAGCAGACTGCCGGCGGTCAGCCCTGAAAGTCCCCCGCCAATGATAATTGCATCGTAATTCATCTTGTGTCCGTCCTTTTCGATGACTCGATTTCGCATTGATTGATAAACGGATTGATTCATTTCACGGGCGTGTGTCAATTGTCAATATTGTACCATTACCGCCCTGTTTTCAGTCAATAATGATCCCTTTCTTTTCATCGGCAAGCGAATAGATTTGTCTGATCAAATTATCTTCTAAAGATGATATAATAAAATAACCGGCCGGGGCTTTATCTGTCTCTTAGCGGCCGGATATCAGACTCAATCCTGTTTCACATAAGCTGCCGATTTTTCTGATTTGCCGGACATACGCTTTTTATCGCAACAATAGTAACGAAGTTACGGGTTTCTCGAAGGAAGGTAACTTTTATGCCGGAGATGAATGATGCGCAGAAGCAAACCATGAAGGATTTGCTTGAGACGCAAAAAATCGCGAAAATCGGAACCTGGCGACTCGATTTGGCAACGAATGAGGTGGCTTGGTCGGAAGAACTATACCGGATGTGCGGTATTGATTCTGGTTTTCCGCCTCCTCCATACACAGAACATATGAAATTGTTTTCGGCAGATAGTTGGCAGAGACTTTCATCTGCGCTTAATACTACAAGGACTACAGGCATTCCGTATGAATTGGAATTGGAAACAATAAAGCCCGACGGATCCAGCGGTTGGATGTGGGTTCGGGCCGAAGCCGAAAAAGATGCTTCCGGCAATATTGTTTCGATTTGGGGATCGGCACAGGATATTACAACGCGCAAAAAAATCGAGCAAGAGCTAAAAGATAGCGAAGAGCGATTTCAGCTTCTTTTCAATAAAGCACCTCTTGGGTATCAATCACTCGATAGTGACGGTTATTTTCTGGAAGTAAATCAGAAATGGCTGGATTTACTGGGCTACACGAAAGAAGAAGTGATCGGAAAATGGTTCGGCGATTTTCTTTGCCCCGAATATGTGGATGGATTTCGCAAGCGCTTTTCGATTTTTAAGGCGCAGGGATATATACACAGCGAGTTCGAAATGCGCAACAAGTCCGGTCAGAAGCTTTTCATTGCTTTTGACGGAAAAATCGGCTATGACCCTCACGGCAAATTTAAACAGACTCACTGTATCCTGCAGGACATCACAAAACAGCGAGCGGCCGAAAAGGCCTTGCAGGATAGCGAAGAACGCTACAAGTGTTTGTTTGAGAATTCGAGTGTCGGTATCGGGTATTACACCACAGACGGGCACCTGATCTCCTTCAACAAGAAAGCGCTTGAGTTTATGGGCGGAAAGATTGAAGATTACGTCGGCAAGTCAATCCGTGATTTTGCACCCGCGGCAGAAGCCGATCGATATTTGGAAAGAATGAATGCAGCGTTGTCAACGGATGACCCGCAGAAATACGAGGATCATTTGGTTCTGGGATGCGGGCCCGTATGGTTAGTCAGTACTTATTCAAGGGTGAAGAACATAGCCGGAGACTTGATCGGCATTCAAATCACCTCGCTGGATGTGACCGATCGCAAGAAAGCGCAACAGGCGCTCTTCGAATCACAAATTACCATTAAGGCCGCATTTGAGAACAATCAGGCCGGTATTTTAATCGCTGACGCTCCGGACGGAAGACTCCGGTACACCAATAAAGCCGGCCTTATCATCGGTAACATAAACGAGGAAGAACTCTCGAACAACATCAATGGAGCTCATTATCAAGATATCTGGGAAATACTGCATTATGACGGAACGCCTTTTGACCCCGCAGATGTTCCTTTGATAAGAGCGTTGCACTCCGGTGAAGCGTTCAGCGAAGAAATGCTTATACGGAGGCGTGGTTTTGAGGATCGATATGTCGTTTCGAACGCAGCCCCACTCCGTGACGCAACCGGAGAAATAACAGCCTCCATGGTCATTATGATTGATGTCACGGAGAAAAGACAGTCGGAACAGATTATCCGGAAGCAAAATGAGCTTTTTTCTTCTCTTCTGAAGCTTCTTCCGGTGGGTGTATTTATGGTGGATGCCGCAGACGGAAAACCGTTGATCGTGAATGAAATGGCAAAAACGTTGCTGGGAAGAGGAATTTTTCCGAACACCAACAAGTCAAATCTGTCACAAGTGTATCAGGCACTAAAAGAATCTACGGGCGAGCCGTATCCCCCCTCTGAAATGCCGATTATATTGGGCATGAGCGGTCTCAGCGCACATATCGACGACATGATTGTTGAACGTCCGGACGGCACACGCATTCAACTGGAGGTTTTTGGCAGTCCCGTATTGAACGCCGAGGGCCATCCTTGGGCAGGGCTTACGACTTTTCTGAACATTACCGAGCGAAAGAAAGCCGAAAATGATCTGATCTATCTGAGTTACCATGACAGCCTGACCGGTTTAAAAAATCGCAGATTTTACGAAAATGAATTGAAGCGTTTGGATACCGCCGATAACCTGCCGTTTTCCGTCATCATGTGTGATGTTAACGGTTTGAAATTAATTAATGATTCGTTCGGCCATTCAAGCGGCGATCAATTTCTGATGAAGGCGGCGGAAACACTTCAGTCGGCCTGTCGTCCCGGTGATATTCTTGCAAGGATCGGCGGAGACGAATTCGCAGTCCTTTTGCCGAAGACGCACTCCGAAGAAGCCCTTCGAATCGTTAAGCTTATGCAACAATCGGCAAGCAAAATTAAAATCGCCAATATCGATCTCTCCATTTCCTTCGGCTACGAGACAAAAACAAGCAATAAACAGAGCTTACGGGAAGTGCTCGCAAACGCCGAAAATCATATGTATCGACATAAACTCTATGAACATACCAGCGCAAAGAATAAGACGATCGAAATTATCATGAACACGCTGTTTGAAAAGAGCAATCGCGAGTCCATGCATTCGAATCGCGTCAGCAGTATCTGTTATGCAATTGCATCAAAAATGAATTTCGACAAGGATGAGGTAAATAAAATACGCATGGCCGGCCTCGTTCACGATATCGGCAAGATCGGCATTCACGAGGACATCCTCAACAAGCCCGGGAAATTGACGGCTGAGGAGAGGGAGCAAATCAACACACATCCCGAAATCGGTTGGCGGATACTGAGTTCTTCCTCCGAGTTATCCGAGCTCGCCAATTTCATTTTGAACCATCACGAAAAATGGGACGGTACCGGCTACCCGAACGGTACAAGCGGGGATAAAATACCGCGAGAGGCCAGAATCATAGCGGTTGCTGATTCTTATGATGCGATGACCAGCGAGCGAACTTACCGGGCCGCACTTACGCGGGAAGAAGCAATCAACGAACTGAGACGATGCTCCGGCACTCAGTTCGATGCCGAAATCGTGGCTATCTTCATCGAGAAAGTCCTTCCGTATGAGGATTTCGGCTAGTCTCTATTCCGCCATCCCATACAACTCTTCCGCGCCTCTCCCGAAGCGATCCTGGAGCACCTGTTCGAAGTACCAGAGCGCAGCCTTGTTATAGTTATCCCCTTCCGTGCCAAACGCGTCATTGAAAAATTCACGAGCGGTGTCGGGGTCGGGTGAGGTGTCGCCGGGCTCACCGGTCGCAGGACGAATACTGACGGATGCCTGGACACCGTCTTTCTCGAGAGTGGCATGATAGCGATCGTCCGCTTCGTAATAAAAGAGCTGGAGAGTATAGCCGTTCACATCATCATCGTAAAATTGCATATTCCAGTCGAGGATATTTTCGGGCGAGACAACTGCATCAAAATCCGACCGATGAATGTAGAGATTCAGCTCGTGGGGCACTTTCTCTTCGTAGTAGTAGGCACCCTTATAGTCAAGGAAGGTGAACCCGAGGCGAGTGAAGGCGGTCGGCAGAGTGTGATCGTTCGGGTCAAAGGGCATCTTGTAGAGCGACTCCAGGGAAAGACCGACGGTTTTCGCGAGTAGTTCCCGATGGATTCGGGCAGGCGCAAAAAGAATGTCTTCATCGGTCGCGTCGGGGAATACCGTGTGTACGGCTTCTTCCAGGTCCTCACGCTCGGCGGGGCTGACATCAACGCCGTTATTGCGCAGATCATAGACGAAGTTGAACACCTGATCATTTTTAAATGCCATCGCAACATAGGCATCGTGTTCGGGGTAATAGCCGATGTCGATTTTGTAGCCGTTTTGCTCCGTGATGATCCGGATGCAGTTGCCCATCCAGGAGTCCGGCGGGTCACCCCACTCCCTGTGGTTAAGGCGCACAGACGCCTCTTCGCCGTCGAGGATCGCGAGTTTGTTGTTATGATCCATGTAAAAACCGAGCTCAGCGAGTGTGGTTGCGCTGATGAAATCTTTTTGCAGAAGTTTCGGATAAATGTCTGAAAGCGGGAAAAAATCGCCGATCGAGCTTCCTTCGATGAACAGATATTTGAGGTTTGCAAGCGCTGCAATCGGCGTCGCGTCTGCAATCGTGGATTTTGTCAGATTCAGGTATTCAAGGTCTTCAAGTTCTGTAAGAAGGGCGTAATCCGGCGCCGCACACCCGGTGAGGTCGAGAAGCCGAAGGCTTGTGAGGCCGGATAGCGGTGCAATGTCGGAGACCGGGTTGCCGGTAAGGATCAGCGTCGAAAGCTTCGTGAGACCGGCAAGCGGCGTAATGTCGCCGATCGCGTGCCCGGATAAGTCCAGGTATTCGAGGCTTGTGAAAAACTGGAGCCCGTCGATGTTTTGGATCACCTCAGCGTCTTTTCCGGAAGAATAACTCTGCAATGCCACACTCAAATCCAGACGGGAAACCGCCGCGGTATCCGCTGCGGTAATGTCACCGCTTGGCATTCCGATCGACGCGCGAACCAGTGACTCGAGAACCGGGTCGCTGAAGGTGACGGTTTTCGAAGCCGACGAGGCTGATACGTCGGGAGCTGTCGTCGCGGTCGGGTCGGGCGAGGATGTTTTTGCGGGAGAGCCGCATGACGGGAGGGCAACAATTACGAGGAGAATGAGGACAAGAAGCAGGCAAAGCGATTTTCTCATAGCAGTACCTCTGTTTCTATGAATCGGCGGCGAGCCGATGCTTCCCGGTGAAATGCATGTCACAAAAAGCAAGTTCTATCTTATATTTCAAACTTACGACTGCGGTGGGAATTTGTAAAGTAACGAAGCGGAAGGAACTCCCGGAATTGATTACTCTCTCGCAGACCGGGTGCGGAGCAATCGGACATTTGCTTTTACGGCAGGGGTTTGAATAAAGGATCGTTTAGAATGGTCTTTTCGAGAGAGTGGAGAGGATTCGGGACCCGGAAGGTCGGTTTACGTATAAAAGGGTCGATGCAGCTCGTTTTATACGCATTTTTCTCCGAGGGAGGTCACTCTGGCCGCCCGGTTTACGTATAAAAAGCGCTAATGTAGCTCGTTTTATACGCAATTTTCTCCGAGGGAGGTCACTCTGGCCGCCCGGTTTACGTATAAAAAGCGTTAGTGCGGCCTATTTTATACGCAATTTTCTCCGAGGGAGGTCACTCTGGCCGCTCGGGTTACGTATAAAAAGCGCTAATGCAGCTCGTTTTATACGCATTTTTCTCCGAGGGAGGCCTCTCTGGCCGCCCGGTTTA
>CAZCTO010000024.1:21159-30037 GCA_964501725.1 uncultured Oscillospiraceae bacterium
AGCTCGTTTTATACGCATTTTTCTCCGAGGGAGGCCTCTCTGGCCGCCCGGTTTACGTATAAAAAGCGTTAATGCGGCCTATTTTATACGCATCCTCTCACAGGGAGTGCGCCCGGGTTTGGATTCCGGTCTTAATTTTACTGTTGGCAATTGTGGGGGTAATCAGAATCAGAGGATACACGCAAAATCTTAATCGCAACCTAAATCCTATTGCTTTGTATCGATAATCGATATAAAATTGACGCAAGATGTATCGATAATCGATACAAGGAGGATTCGGATGCCCCGTGAATCGCTGAAAACACTTTCGGAATCAATGTATTATGTCTTGCTGTCGCTGACGGAAGAGCGCTGCGGCATTGAGATTATGAGCAAGGTTTTCGAGATTTCGGGCGGGCGGGTTCAGATCGGTCCCGGCACCCTTTATACAATGCTATCGAAGTTTGAGAGCAACAAGATGATCCGGTGCGTCAGCGTCGAGCCGAAACGTAAGAATTACCTCATCACGCCGTATGGATCCGCGATGCTGAAAGAAGAATATGAGCGAATCGCCCGCCTCGCAAGCGACGGTCGAAAGATTGTGGAGGACCTCAATGAGTAAAGACACGCGTAAGGAATTCATGCTCATCCGTTATTCCGATTTGGCCGCGCTTTGCGAGCGTTTTGAAAAGATGGAAGGCGAAGGTTGGCGTCTCGAATCATTGCACCTTTTGGCGGAATATCGGCGATGTGAGCCGCGCAAAGTGCGTTATTCGGCGGAGTTGCTCGACACCGCAAACATCATCGGAAATCAGATCCCCCAAAAATCGCTGGACTATATCGATTTATGCGAGCAGGCAGGCTGGTCGCTGGTCTCCCATTACGGACCGCTCCATATTTTTCGCTCCGAAGACTTGAGGGCACCCGAGATTGTTTCAGACCCCGTCGAAAAGCTTCAGGCAGTCAAGCGCGCGTCGCGTCGCATGTATCTGCCCCTTTGGGTTATGGGAATTTTTTCCCTTTTCTACCAACTTTTCATGTTCGCCGCAATAGAGTCTCCTTCGATATTCGCGACCCAGCAGTATGTACTTCTAACTTTGCTTTCGTCGATTATTCTTATTGTTCTCGCCGGGATGTATTCATTTGAGTTTCTGATCTGGTACAGAAAGGCCAAACGCGCGGTTTCGGAAGGTTTGCCGATTCCGTTTAATGGCACGAAAGCGGCCAATCGGGCGACCATGCGTGAGCGGATCATTGCTTGCATTATCCTGGCAACCCCGATTCTGCTCTCCATTCCCGCTGCACTGCGGGGAGATTACACAGAGCTGAGTACGTCCTTTTGGGGAATTCCTTTCGCTGTGGCATTACTCGCGATGATTCACTTTTTTTATAAGAAAGATCGCTCGCCCGCAAAAACGATCCTATCCGCTGTCGTCTTTGCAATTTCCCTGGTTACTGTACTCACGATTCTTGTTTTTGCTTCGATTATTATATTCACAGACATCGGCAGAGATAAAACGCCTTTGGTCGAAGTAAAAACCGATATCCGGGGGAATTTTCTGCCGGATCCGGACAGCATTCCCGTGACGCTTTTGGATTTGAATCCGGCGGCGGGAGAATGTGAAAATGAGGCGGACGGAAAAAGTTCGTTTATCGCAGGGCTTTATGAATACTCGTCCGTATCAGCCGATCAAGATACGTACCCGGGATATTTGTCTTACGAGATCTATCACAGCCATTACGACTGGCTGCTCAATTCCTATGCGCGTGATTTCGGAAAAAACGACCCGGACTTTGAGTATGTTCGGGAAGATATTGACGCGACCCCCTGGGGCGCCGAAAAGGCCTTTATCGCAAGGGATTATCGATTTGGAGACATGGCCTGGATCCTCGTTTACGATGAGAACGTGCTTGTGATTGATTCCTTGGATAAGGACTCGGACGCCGCCGTCATTGATAAGTACGCGGAGGTTTTCGGCAGACTGTTGGGGAAATGATATTCGAATGAGCGCTTGAATCGAATAATGGTTTCATATATGTCATTCGAAAAGGAGGCGCACATGGGATTTTTTGATCGTTTTAAGAAGAATGGCGCAGAAAAAGAGAGCAATCTTGATTTATTCCGGTATACCGAAAAGGAACTGGACGAGTACGAAGCCTTCGTCGGCGAGAATTTTGGTCCATACGACAAGGTCATTCACGAGCTTGTTTCGCCGGACATCCATCTGGACATTATCGTGAATCCCCCGACCGAGGAATTCCCGTTCTATCGGCTGGTCACGATGGGTGTCGGCGCTTTTCGCATGAACGTGCCGGAGCAACTCCGTGAATACGAACTGGAGCACGCAGAACTTGTCATGTATTTACCGGGCGACTGGAATATCGAATCGAGTCAGGAAAAAGATTACTGGCCGATCCGCATGATGAAGATCATCGGCCGCCTTCCGATCAATTGCGATACCTGGATCGGTCACGGCCATACGATTCACGGAAACGAGGAAATGACGCCCCTCGGCGAGAATACCCGGCAGAACTGCATCCTTCTGTTTCTGGCGATGGACTTGAATTATCAACCCATGAATCTCCGGTTATCAAGCGGCAAGAAGATCAAATTTCTTCATATGTACCCGATCTATCAGGAAGAACTGGATTACAAAAAGGCCAACTCCTTTGATGCCCTGATGGAGCTGTTTGACGAAGAAGATTCTTTTCCGATCCTGAAAATTGATCGTAAAAATTACGCACCCGGTAAATAGCTCAGATGATGAGAGAAAAGTTCACGCCGCGAGTGTGAACTGCATAAGCAAGTTTTTCCGGGAAAAACCTCTTTTATTTGTGGCGGTTTTCCGGAGAAATGAGGTTTTCGATTCGAACGAATTTCCGAATGCATCCGATGGACTTTTATGCATTATTGATGTTTAATGGCAATGGACTCGCGCCGAGTACCCGGTCTTTCTCTGTCGCACCGCCCGAGCCCGATTTTTTTAGTGAAAAGGAACATGAATACATGAAGCGTTTTCTTGTGATCTTACTTTCTCTCTGCTTACTGCTTGGCCTGGCCGGGTGCCGGGAAGGGTTTCGTATACGCGATGATAATAATGATGACCGCTCGGAAGATGCGGACGATATCGACGATGACGATCCGGAGGAAACGAGTAAGTCTTCCTCCTCCGATGCGCCCGCCACCAAATCCACTGTCGCGGAAACGATCGCCGAGACTGAACCGGCTGTCATTTTGCCCGAGTTGCCGACTGAGTTTCTCTTTATGTCGGGAGCGGGCGCCTGGTCGACGACCCTTCATATTTACGACGATGGTACGTTTGACGGTTATTTCTCGGATTCGGACATGGGTGACACGGGGGATAATTATCCGAACGGTACGAAGTATGAATGTGCTTTTAGCGGTAATTTCACCGATTTTGTTAAGGTGAGTGATTTTGAATATTCCATGCGTCTTGAATCTTTGAATTGTGAAGGCGAAATCGGCTCCGAACGGATTGAGGACGGTGTGCGAATCTTTACAACCGACCCCTACGGATTGGACAACGCCGATGAGTTTTTGCTGTACCTGCCCGGCCGCGCGACCGCGGATCTGCCGGCGGAGTTCATTGATTGGATCTCTTTCCCCAATGTATGGTCTGTGGATGATATCCCCGAAACCCTTCCCTTCTATGGTTTATATAACGTCGGAGGGCTGGAAGGATTTTTCGGAGAGTAAAACTTCAGCAAACTTGCATCCGATCCCGGAGCAGTCTGATTTGGGTTTTGCAGCGGGAGGCTAAAACCGGACGCGGGGGCATAAATCGAACATCGGTTCCGCAAAAAAGAGTAATCCCCGCGCTCCCTACCCCTTCACCCGAAGCGTCCGCAGGAACGCCTTCTTTTCATCACTGACCTGAAAACTTTCAATTGCTTTTTGGATCGTCTTGTTGTGTGTCCACGGCGCCAGCCGGCGCTCCGTCAGGTATGAAATCGTCTCATCGTAACGATCGCACAGCGCCGACGCGAAAAACCACGCGACCATCATACGGACGTAGTATTCTTCGGAATCGACGGACGCGACCAGCTCCGGGATTTCCGGAGTGAACGCGCCGCCGAGAAAATGACGCATCAGAATGCCGATCGCATAGCGGCAGGTATACGTGTGGGGAGAAGTAATCCAGTCGGCGCGAAGTTTTTGAAGGATTTGCGGGCGGTGCTTCCCGAAAATCTTCGGGCTCGTGAGGTCGCAGGTCGCCCAGTTGTCGACGTACGGAAGGAACCGGTCAAGCTCTCTGACCGTCGCCTCGTACTCCCCGATCCGCTCGATCAGAAAACCGTGGAGATTGTCCTCTTCGTAGTAGCGGTGCGGCAGAATCTTTAAGAACCCGGCGGCCCCGTCCGTCTTTGCAAATTCGATCGCGAACGCCCGCAGGGCGGGTATCCGCACGCCGATGATGCGCTCTTTATCAACCGTCGGCATCAGCTTACAGTGAAAGTCGCGGTATCCTAAGTCCTGAAGCGCGAAAAGCCGTTCGCGCACGGTTTGTTCAATGGGGTTCATAGATTTACTCCCGCTCATTTTTGCAATTCCTTCCCTGCATATTTCGCATTTCTGTTCCTATATATTATCATTTTTATCCCTATGCATTTCGTGAATTCTTCGCGGCAGAGTTCTCACGTAGCTCGTTCAGCCGTAATCTCCCTACGCTGATTTTTCCGGCATCTTGCTTTTCGTGCCGTTTATCATTACTGTATTATAAAGAATGATATTTCGGAGGGAGATACAACGTGGATAAGCGGTTGTCTTCACTGACGTTATTGTATGCCGGTTTCTTTGCATCGGCTCTTTATTTGAAAGCAACAACGTCTTTAAAATGGGGTGTTTTTTCTGACTTTATACTTATTATTCTATTTGGTCTGTCTGTTGCAATCGTTTGCTTCAGTGTGGTGTTGACGATCCTTGCCATAATCGATATCGCGCTGCGCAGGCAAGTCGTCGACGACCGCTATTTTACACGAATCTTTTTATATAAACTTATTTCCCTTTTGTGTGTTTTTATTTTTGTTGCTTTGGTATTCAAAATGGATTTCCCCCTTTTGAAATATATGATCGGTCCGAAAGCATTGATCTTCGTTCTTTCTCTTATGCTTCCTTTCTCTTTGCATACGATTTCGGGTTTGATCGTCCGCAGAAAACGAAATGAATTACCCGAGGAAGATTATTTCATGCATATCATTATGCAGTTCCTCTTTTGCCTGGATATAATAAGTTCGCTGATCTTGATGCAGGACGAGAAAAAACGCCATCCGGAAGAGCGGACGGATCTTTATACGCATGCTTTTGGACCGCGTCCGAGGCCCGTTCCGGGTCTTTACGGTGTACTCTTTGCGATTTGCGCCGTGCTCTTTTTGATAAGCGATAAGGGTCTTGTTAATTATGGTGTGGGTAATTTCTTGTTCTATTTACGGAATGATATAAAGCACAGCTTGGTTTTTCAGTATTATTCATTTTTAATCCAAATATGGTTTACTTTTCTTTTGGCAATAGCGGGGCGCGCGATTTTCGATGCCGCATACTTTTTGCGCAAGCAGCAATCGGACGCGATGAGTCGACTGTTTCCTTCCAAGGTCTTCCTCTTCTCGATGGCGTCGATAGTGCTCGAAGCCGCCCTCCTCTTCCTTCTGAATCTGACGGTTGGTTTATTGCTGGATTTTACTCAATCCGGTGGTTTGTCGTACAGATCGAGGCTGGTGGTTCATCATATACTTTTCATTTCTTTACTGGTCACTTCCTTTATTCTGGTTCAGGCAAGTGTTTTCCTCTACACGCGCTTTGCCGTGAAGCGCAGTCTGTCCGGCCGGTTGATATCGGACAAAAAGGCATCGCTTCTCACGTGGCTTTCACTTGTCCCCGTGTGGCAACTTGTTGCCGTTTATTTCATCTTCAAGTCAAATCGGGATCAACTCGAACTCGGTTGAATCGATACGCATCGGCACGGGCTCGGGGGGGGGGGGGATAGTATATGGTAGTTCTGGACTTTTTGTATAAAATCTTTGCTACGATGCCCATGATGAATCTCATCATTCCATTGTGCCTGTTGACGTTTATTGTTTTGTATCCTTTTAAGAGCAAGCTGACCTGGCTGTTGACCGTTATCCCAACCGGATTGTTCGTCTTCCTGCTGTTTTTTTCTGCCGTTTGGATCTTGTCGGGGGGACACTACACGCGATACATTGTTGTCGTTCTGTATTTTGTCGCCGGCATTCTCTCTTTTCTCAAGATTCGAAAATCACCCTTGCTTCTTAAACCTAACCTTGGCGTCGGTCTCCTCTGCGCCTTCGGAATTCTCGCCGTGATCGTGCTTGGTATTTTGAATGTTAATATTTTTCGCGCGCATGTATATAGCGAGACACCGTTTGAACTTCAATTCCCTTTTCGCGACGGGACATACCTCATTGCTGACGGCGGCGACGGATCCATCAGCAATCTGGTCAATTATCACTATCAAGACGCACGCAACATTAGTCTGCGCTATAACAAGTCCGAGCGATATGCCAACGACATCGTCATGATCGACAGTTTCGGTTTCGAAGGGAAGCATTGGGGAAACGAGAAATCGCTCGACGACTACTATATCTTCGGGGAGAATGTCTATAGCCCCTGCGACGGAGTCATCTTTGAAGTTCAAGACGGCTTTGATGACATCCCGCCGAACGGCACCGTCACCGATACCGGAAACGGTGTTGTGATTCTGCTCGACGGTGTCTATGTAGTCCTCTGGCATTTGGAAAAAGGCAGTATCGTCGTCGCGGAAGGGGATACGGTAAAGGCCGGCGATCTGCTCGGCACCATCGGCAACTCCGGCATAACCGGCACACCGCATCTGCACATTCATGTTTCGCGCGGCCATTACATGTATGGTGTGGGTGTTCCGGTCCTCTATGACGGGCGCAATCCGATAAAATATACGCTGTTTAAGGTGGAGTAGTGACCGGGGAAGAGATTGAAGTGGCTGTTTTGGGAATCCATGGACGAAGGCAGGAAGAATCTAGTCCTTCAAACAAGTGATTGGTATCACAAACACGCCGTTTTTAAGTCTCATGGCGGATCCGTTTCCCATCGGGCAATGACATACTAGAACTTATTTGTCTGATTTTCCGGGTTTTATTTGTTGTATTTTCCGAAAATTATCGGGTGTCGACGCTTTTCGATCGCGAGCCCTCAGCGCTGTAAAAGCCAAGCCCTACGCCCCTTTGCCCCCAGGAAACAGGCTCATTCACGCTCCTTGATGCTCGTTCGGGCGGCGGATAAATCCAAAATTCTCATAGAACCTCTTCGTGCAGGCGCATATATTCTTGAAAAGGAATCTCCTCCATATAATTTACATTCATGTGATTTCACCTCTACTTCACTTCATACTCGAAAACGCTCCCGTCCGCCTTTTCGCATGTAAGAGTCAGCATTCCATTCTTCTGGTTGACTTCAACGATATACACAGCCTCCCAAAGCGGCGTAAATGTCTCGTCCGTTACATCGATATCCTTGCCCCAGACATCATTTGAGTTGCCGATATTGTACTCGTCGGCAACAAACTCGCCGGCAAGCTCGCGCTTTTCTGCGGTCATTCCAAAATATTTAAGCCCATAACCGCCGTCCCCGGACTCGAATGTCGGGTCGGCGTAGTAGTACTTGTTATCAAGCATAAGAATCGTCCATTCATGGGCGACTTCAGGACTCATCCCGGATGCTGATGTTGCTTCCACGCCCACTTGTAAGCACAGATACGCATACGCTGATGCGAACGACTGACAAATCCCCTCGAGCTCCATCAGTCCGCGATAACAACTGACATCCGTCACGATTTCGTTATCCAGTGCCGCATAGTCGTAGCTGATGAGCTCCGAGTACATCCGGTATAGCTTAATGGCTCGAATCGTTTGCGAGTCTTCCTCCAGAAGACCGGCGTAGTTGACAAGCGTTTCAATCTGTTGAGAAAAGTCAGAAAGAAGCTTTTCCCTTTGCTCATCATTCAGCCGATACGTAAGCAAGACCTCCCCGTCCTGATAAACAGAATCCGAAACAATGAAACAAAAAGGCGGAAAAAACATATTAATTGCCAAGTCGAGATCCCATAATAATGCCTGATCGGCACAAGGCACGGTCGCTTCGCCGGCCATCACCGCATCAATCAAATCATAGAAAAAGAGCTCCGCTTCCTCCCCGATCGCTTCCCGGTCTATTTGCGAAAATACGTGTGGATTCCACGAATACTCGAAAAGCACCTCGGTCTCCGCCTGAGTCTCCTGTGTATCGACCGGCGTTATTTCACCGGTTGTCGATTCTGTCTCCTTTTGCGTTGACGAAGATGTCCAGGCAGATGCTTTTCGCGATCTGCTGTCGGTCCCGGAATCGTCCGATTGACATCCGGAGAGAATAGAAAGGATGAGCGCCATGCAGATTGCAACAGTCGCCATTTTGATAAATGCTTTTCTCATTATGTACCGCCTGATTTCCGACCCGGATAATGGGTCTTTGTTTTGTCTTTACATATTTTAATTCAAAATTGATCATCTCACTAGAAATTTTTGAAAACGTTAACCTACTCTCTTTCCGTAGTCTTCTCCAAAACGAAACGATTCGCCCATAAAAATCGGCTCAAATCCCTTGTTTAGGGCGTCCATTCCGTCGAGATATACGTTCAACCATGCTATAATATAGAAAATTTTGTCTCACGATCTTTTTTTAGATACGGGTAATTGAAAGCAAGCCGGGACACAAAGGAATTTTAATGATCCGAATTACTGACATCGAGAACGGCACCATCCGGGGACTGCCTGCCGCTGACCCGAGAGTGACGGCGTTTAGGGGTATCCCTTTTGCCGCGCCTCCCGTCGGTGAGAACCGTTGGCGCGCGCC
>CAZCTO010000025.1:0-3889 GCA_964501725.1 uncultured Oscillospiraceae bacterium
TCGCTGCGCCTCGGGTGGACTGGTTTTCAAATTGGCTCTTGAGCAGTAGTCCCTAGTGTAGTCTTCAAAGTAAAACAAATAGATAATCATCCGATACTTGTCCGGTAATGCGAGAACGGATTTCAAGATGCCCCTCTCCGCAATTTCCATGTTGTATACCACAGATCCGATACGGTCCTCGTCATAGGGAATTGTTTTTCGGAAAAACGCCGATTTCAGATGATTTCGGCAAGTATTCACCGCGACACGTATCAACCATGCCTTCTCATGATCTTTGCTTTGGAACACCGGTTGATTCTCCAAAAACACAAGCAAAACGCGCTGAACAATATCCTCGGCATCCTGCCGGTTCTTAAGATGTGTGATACCGATGCGAAACAGCATATCCGAGTACTCGTCAACTACGCGTTCTATTTCGCTCTCCGTCCTTATCCGTTCGCCCACTAAAAAATCACCTCCTACTAATAATACAACCGAGCCCTCGAAAACTTTGCATCGGGCACGCAATAAAGTTTTCTGATTCGGATCGCGCACGGAGTACTCATACTCCGCATTTGAAGTATTTCACAGGTGAGATTCTTTATATGGGAGTTATCTATGGTTGCAAAAACGCCCCGGGAGGGCTCATTTCATTACATCCTTATTCCAGCTTTGATCTAAATCGTTTTCTCCAGCTCAACGCAAAAGTCATCAATGTTCTGATCAACGTCAACCGCGATTCCTTTGAGCGGCGCGATTAGCTGCAGTGTTGATACCACGGTGCAGTCGCCCGCTTCCTTCTTCATCTGCTCGAAGCACTTCGCCACTGAGCCTCCGGAACAACACGCGAGAAGGGCGATCTTCTTGCCCGCCAACTTGCTCTCCCGTAAAAACGTTCGCAGGGGAGGTGTTACGGTTCCTGCCCAAACCGGTGTGCCGAGAACAATCAGATCATATTGCTGCGGATCAAAGGTATACGGCTCCAGCTTGGGGGTTTCCCCGAAGGTTGCGCTCTTGCCGCCCCAGAAGTATTTACTAACTTTTCCGGTTGGATATTCCTTAATTGGTATCAGCGGGATGAGGTCGGCGCCGAGCGCGGCGGCGATTTTCCCGGCAGCATATTTCGTGTGACCGTCCATTGAGTAATAAATCACAGCGCTCTTCATGTGTGCTCTCCCCTATTGTGCAAGAATGGCCGCGGCCGACAGTCTTATTGTAAACAACTCACTTACAGTATGGCACGCCTGTTATCACATGGGAAGATATTTGCGCAGGATTCCGAAATTTCAATGTTTTAGTCCGGCCGTAAAAAATCAAATTGATTCGCTGATCCGCAAAAGTTATAATTTATCTTGTTGTATAGGCAGTGCCGCATGTCATTGATTTTAGGCCCGATTCTGTGAGGCTTTTATGAAACGGAGACTATTTATACTCATCATTGTTGCGGTAGTGCTGCTTGCCTGTATCGTCGCGATTTTAATTCTTCCGGGACACAACAAGGAGCCTTTCGTCCCGGTCAACATCAAGGTCGGCGATTATGTCACTTTCGGCACTTACTTCGGCGAGCCGATCCTTTGGAAGTGCGTCGATACCGAAAACGGGGTCACTCTCCTTTCGGAATATATCATATGCCTGAAACCGTACGACGCCGCGGAGAGCGGCATCTGGGGCGAAAAAGGCGGCAGTTTTTCGAAAAATGTCAACGAGCAACAGTATGGCAGCAGAACTTGGAAAAAATCCAACTTGCGTGAGTGGTTAAACAGCGCGGATGCCGTTGTCAAATACACCACGCAGCCTCCGGTCGAATCGGCGATTCTGGGCGGAAACAATGCCTATGCAGACGAGCCCGGTTTTTTAACAAATTTTACGGAAGCGGAACACAACTTGCTGAAGCCGGTCTCCCATGACAAATGCACTGACCTGGTTTATATCCTGTCTTGTGATGATGTGCATAAATACATTTGCGACGGCGACCCAAGAGATAAGGATTCCATCCGAATGTTGACGGACGCGGCAAAAGCGAACTGTCCGCACGACGACTCCTTTGACCCGGGGAATGATTGGTGGTACTTTACGCGCTCTCCGATTGATACGGATCCCAACGGCAAAAACATGACTCCGTACGGCGGCGGTGCTTTTTACTATTACAATCATATTTTTTACGGAGTTTATCCGGGAACCGGCGTCGGCGGCGTGCTTCCCGCACTTACGTTAAAATCCGATCCTTGTATCTCGGGCGACGGCACTATAGAAAATCCATGGGTGTTGGGTTAAAATACTATTTCAATAATTCCAATAATGACTAAAGGCAGGCAGATGTGAAATGGAAAACGATTCAACAGATGTTCAGAATGGTTCCGGGACAAGCTTCAACACAGTAGTTGCCCGTGAGGGTATTGCTCCGGTTACCGGGGCGAAAAGCAAACTGCTTCCGGGCATTATCGGAGCGATCCTGGGTGCGGCTATCGGCAGTATCCTTTGGGTTGTTCTGGGAATGCTCGGATACATTTCGGGTGTTGCCGGATTGGCAATCTTTATTCTCTCTATGAAGGGATATATCCTTCTCTCCGAAGATTTAAGCCGCAAAGGACCAATTATTGCAGGAGGGATCAGCCTTCTTATGCTTGTGTTCGCAAACTACGCAACGTATGTACTTACCTTTTGCAAAGTAGCTGAAACTTGGAGCATGAAAGAGATTTTGTGGGCATTTCAAAACTTACCGGCGCTTATGACCGAAGCGGATGCCTGGGGGTATTTCTATAAAGACCTGGCAATCGGGCTGGTTTTTACTTTGATTGTCGTTGCCGTCTATTTAAGTTCCAATCGCAAAAAGGGCAAATTCTAGCCCGTAGAAATCGGCTAGGTCACAAGGTTTTTGTGGCAAAGAGCCGTCTTGCGGATCATTTGATTTTATCAGAAAATTTTCGCTCAGATACTTGAGTCTGCTTGAGCATGCGAGTAAACTGAGTAAATGGTATCAGAAACATTGAGAACTGAAAACATAGCGGGTGCAAGCCCGATTGCCGGATATTAATCAAGGGGGATAGTCCGTGCAGGCTGTAGAGGAGATCGCGGTTTCAAAAAAGTCTGTACCGCTGTTCAGAACCGTTATTCAAACCTCATATAAGGAAAATTCTGCGTTCCGAAGCAATATGGCGGTTTCGCTGATTACTCAGCCGATCTATTTTTTGGTGCAGTTTTTTATCTGGCAGGCGGTTTTCTCATCCCATGATATGGTGTCAGGATTCACACTGAAAACGATGCTTTACTACTATGCTGTCTCCTCCCTTTTAGGCTTTTTGAACTGGGACAGTGCGGATGGTGATCTTCAGAGGCTTGTACAAAACGGCAGGTTCATCATCTATCAGCTAAGACCGGTCTCCCATTTGTATTACGCCTTCTTTTATAAGGTGGGGCATCGAATTCTGGCTTTCTGGATTGAACTGGTTCCGGTTTTCGGGTTCTATCTGCTTTTCGGAATCAAGCCCATTCCCGTCATGCCTTTCCAGGCAATCATTTCCGTAGCGCTCAGCTTCATACTCTCATTCCTGATCAACCATACCGTCGGCACTATTGCTTTCTGGCTCGTTAAAACCAACGGGCTTCACCGGGCGATCATGGTAATTAGCGGTCTTTGTTCGGGATTATTCCTGCCGCTGACGTTGTTTCCCGACGCATTACAAAAGGTTCTGTTTTTCCTTCCTTTTCAATTTATCTCCTATGTACCGGTAAGAGTATTCATGGGAAGTTACGAACTTGCGGGTATCTCCATGTCCATCCCGCAGATTATCGGTCTGCAAGCGGTTATGGTGGTTGTGACTTACTTTCTGAACCGATTGGTGTGGCATTTTGCAATCAAGCGCTTCACCGGGGTAGGTGCATGATGGAGGTGAACGCATGTCGCATACGG
>CAZCTO010000025.1:3989-19486 GCA_964501725.1 uncultured Oscillospiraceae bacterium
CCAGCGCAGGAGGCTGATCCTTTACAAACCATTGCCGCGAGTGCGGAGTGAGGAAATACGATGATTAAAGTTGAAAACCTGACTAAAACGTACACAACATATGAGCGGGGCGGTACCTTCAGGGAAGCCCTGAAAAGCCTGGTCGTCCGTAAAAAGAAGCTGGTCGAGGCGCTGAAGTCGGTCTCTTTTGAAATCGAAGAAGGCGAACTGATCGGTTTTCTGGGGCCCAACGGAGCCGGCAAATCGACGACGCTAAAGATTTTGACGGGCATCCTTTTCCCCACCTCCGGACAGGTTGAAATCATGGGCTATGTCCCGTGGAAGGACAGACGGAAATATGTAGCCAACATCGGAGCGGTATTCGGTCAGAAATCACAGCTGCTATTTGACATCCCGCCGGTTGATTCTTTTCTGCTGAATCAATCCATCTACGGCATTTCGGATCAGGCCTACAAAAAAACACTGAACGAGATGGTTGAGATGCTGGACATTGATAAAATCATCCGCAAGCCGACAAGAGCACTTTCGCTGGGCGAGCGGATGAAGTGCGAGTTTGTCATGGCCATGCTGCATCGACCCAAGATTGTTTTTCTCGATGAGCCCACGATCGGATTGGATGTTATCGCAAAAGACAATATCCGCGATTTCATTCAGGAAAAAAATAAGCAAGGCACCACCTTCATCTTAACCACCCATGACCTTAAGGACGTGGAGTATCTGGCAAAACGCGTGATCGTTGTTAATCACGGCGAAATCGTGTTTGACAACTCCATGGATAAACTCCGCACCAATCTCGGAGACAAGAAAACCGTGCACGTAACGACGCTCGAACCGCTTCCTTCGCTGGACCGGCCGGGTATTCTCATCCGCAAACAGTTTTCCGACCGGGAGGTGGAGTTGGAACTGGATCTGTCCACGCTCAAGCTGAATGATTTTATCCGAAGGCTGAACGAAAAATCGGTCATTAACGACATGTCCATCGAAAGTCTGGAAATCGAGAACATTATCAAGGATCTATACGAGAGGGAGAACTGACTTTCAACTAATTGACATGTCCGTAATTTTCGAGGCGTGACAAAAGCGGATTTACAGGAAAACTGCACACCGGCCTCCGGCTAACGCACTCCCGAGCAGAGAGGTGCCAAGGCCTCGACTACCGACTAAAATGCCCGAGATGCCGCGTTTAGTCGGTATTTTCAACTATGGCGTGCACGAAGGAAAATGTGCATGCTTTTTTGCAATTAAATCATCTCTTTGTCAATTGCGGCTTATGACAGTCATTGTCGAAAATGTTGAATTTTCAAACGATTATCAGCGGATAAGCTATCTGTAACTGATGATTTGCGTCAAGCTGCTCCAAAGTAACGCCCATAAATGAAAAGGGACAGACATATATGATTAAGACGGTAATCGAATCGACAGAACTACGCCCGGATATGTTAGTTAAGCAAATACGGGCAAGGAAAGCAGAGATAGAAAAGGTTCTGCTTGAAAAAGAGAAAGCACTAAGAGACGCTCCGGAAGGAAAACTTCGCATTGATCGGAAAGGCAATTCGCCACAGTACTATCATAGAATTAATCCTACAAACAAAGGAAGCGTTTATCTTAATCGTGAACAGGACTCACTTGCATCTTTGCTCGCTCAGAAGGATTATGATTGCAAATTAATCCGTGAATTGAATGTCGCAATTATAGCATTAGACAGACTCCTTGAGGACTATCGGCCGGGACGAATCGATGAGCTTTACCTGTCTTTTCACGATAACCGAAAGTCATTAATCCGACCGGTTATTCTTCTTGATGAAGAATATATTAAGCGATGGATGAACATAAAATATGATAGAAAACGATTCGAAGAAAACACGCCGGAGTTCTATACAGCCAACGGAGAACGGGTTAGATCCAAATCCGAATTAATAATTGCAGACGCATTAAGTCGATTCAAAATTCCGTATCGGTACGAATACCCGATCCGCATTTCCGGCAGCGGAACGTTTCATCCGGATTTCACCTGTCTGAATTTGAGCACGCGCAAAGAATATATATGGGAACATAATGGAATGATGTCAGATTCGGATTATGCGGATTATGCGATAAACAGAATGGAGAAATATTTTATGTCTGGCTATTTCCCCGGAGAAAACCTCCTTCTGACATTTGAGTCGTCTTCTCGTCCTTTGAATTCCCGGGTCATCGAACTCTATATTCGAAAATATCTATTATAGACGCACTCTCGCTACCTTCCTCCTCCCGATGATATAATAAAGAAAACTTTCAGAGAATGGACTGCGCGTATTCCAAACTGTTTTTGATCAGGTACGCTTGCTGAGATTTATCAATTCTTTGATTCCGTGGAACATGAAACACCCCTGGCTCTCCCTTTTGAAAAGGAGATGAATATGGAAAAACGTTTTTCTCTGATCCCGCTGATCCTGGTGCTTGCGCTTTTCACGGCTGCGTGCGGAGCCGGAGGAGACTCCTTCGTATCGAACACTTCAAAACTTTCCGCAACAACTCGAAAACCAACGCCGGCCCCCGGGACGGAACGAGTATATTCCGATACGATTCTTCCGTCGGAACTCGAAAGTATCACCGTTGGTCCGCTTTCACCGGATCACACCTACTATGCTGATGTTACATACGTCGACCCCGAGTGTCTGGAGTACATCACTGAGATCAAGATTTTTGATGAAGAAATCGGCGACACCTTTGTCGTACACGTGTCCGTTCCGCCCGGGTACAGCACTGAAAAAAGCTTTCCGATGGTAGTGATGACCGACGGCGTCTGGCGGCTCAGTGATCATGTAGAGGTGCGCCCGATGATGAAAGGCGGTCGGATTGAGGATCTGATTCTGGTCAGCATCGGTTATCCGGACGGTTACGACTACCAGAACATTCGCGATCGCGACCTCGTTAATGATCCGGAAAGCTTCCTGCATTTTATTGTGGATAATCTGATGCCGTATCTTCTGGAGAATTATTCGGTCGACGAGACGAATCTGACGCTGACAGGCCATTCCTACGGCGGATATTGGGCGTTCTACTCGCTTTTACATAGCGATACAATCGGCAAAAATCTTTTCAGCAATTATGTTATCGCCAGCCCGGCGTTGAGCGCGCGGACCGGAATCGCAAATTGCGATGATTATGAAGAGCTTTACTACAAGCGATCAACGGCGCTTGCGGCGCGCGTGTATGTTACGGCCGGCGGAGAGGAACCTTCGCCATACGTTATACAAATCGATGATTTTGTGGCAAATCTCGAAAAACGCGACTATCAGGGACTCGAGATGACCTACGAGATCATCGAAGGCTATGATCACAACGGTGTTTTTAAGCCGACACTGATCAACGCGCTGCTGATGTTTTTCGGGAAGGATTGATTCCGCTAGATCTCAAAAACAAACTCCTCCAGCTCGCACAACGTGCGGTTCTTGAAAGACTGAGTGAGATTGTTGTCGACGTAGTCGTCTTCAAACTTGAAAAACACCGCGTGCCTGCCGGTAATGCGCTTACAGGGAAGCGCGACCATCGCGTCATCCAATCCGATTTTCGCGGTGGCGACCGGTTCACTGTTATAGTCGTCGAGCATCAGGCTGACTTTTCCCTTTCCGCCGTTGCCTCTGATCTTAAGAACACAACGCATGGGCGTCCCCGAGTAATCGGTTCCGAAGTCAAAATACTTGTATCCGACAATAGAGCCGGATGTGATGTTCGTAATCAGGCGGCTGAAAATGTTGCGTTCCGTGATAAATGCGCTCCCGATCAGTACGCAAGCCAGATCCGCCGGGGTTACCTTGAACGGCGATAGGGCATCTTCAAATCCGAGGGAGGTCGCTTCGACCTGAGAAATCGTTCCGTCCGGCAGCATCGTGATCTTCTCGACGCATCCCCTACGGGACATGATGGAATTATTGGTCATACGGTGATAGAAAATATACCACTGATCTTTGATTTTGCAGATTGATCCGTGGTTGTTGCCGCCCGGATATTCAAAGCCGCTGTCGACGATCACGCCACGGTATTCGAACGGGCCCGTCGGCGATTTGGACGTCGCGTAGGCCAGGCAACTGCAATGCGGCGGGGTCGGGGAATAGATCATATAGTAGGTATCCCCCACTTTACGGGGCGAGCAGGCCTCGAAAAACTCGAAAGGCTTCTCCGACGGAATGATGTCCTCCTGATATGAGCCCTCGAGCACATCCGTCATATTCGCGGGATTCAGTTCCGCCATGAAGGATTTAAGGAACCCGCAGTAAATGAAAACCCGTCCGTCATCGTCGACCAGGACGCCCGGATCAATGAATTGTCCGTCGCGGATCGGGCCGGTGAGGGACTCCGGGAACCGGTATGTCGATATGAGTTGAAAAGGACCCTCCGGCCGGTCGCTTTTCGCAACGCAACCCCCGGACTCATGAATGTAAGCGAAAAGGTAGTACTTGCCGTCTTTCTCAACGACATCGGGGGCATACAGGTCCTTGTCGGTCCATTCGGTGTCGCCTGCGCGAATCTCATCGGTTCGGGTCTGAAAGGATACCCCGTGACAGGTCCAATCATTCAGGTTGTCGACGGATGCGGACCAAACTTTGAGTTTATAATCGCAAAAGCGATCCGATCCGGCCTGATCGTGTGATCCGTAAATATAGACGCGGTCTCCGAAAACCCGGGGCTCGCCGTCCGGAATATACTCCCAATTAGGTAAATATGGATTTGCCATGTGTGCCTCCCTATTCAACTGTCGTTATCCTACCATTTTAGAGCATTCATATTCATTTTCCAATGCTTTGATGAGATGCTTAAGCGATCAATTCATTTCCGATTGTTGACTCATGATCGCGTTATCAGTTCAGGGAATCATTGGAAAAAGCCTTTTCGAGGCGCTATGACGGGAAAAGGCTTAAATGATCGCTAAATTCCAAGCTTATGGAAGTGCAGATTTCTGCCGAAGCCGCGGCTACGTACTAAACCCCGGGAAAATCGCCGACTCGTGCGTAATTTTTGGCTTGGGAAAACGCACGCACCGCCCCGATTACGTATAAAAAGAGACATAATGGTCGATTTTATATGTATTTTTTCCTTAAGAAGGGCGGCCGGGTCGTCCCGTTTACGTATAAAAATCGGCAAAACAGATCATTTTATACGCATTTTTCCCTTGAAAAGGGCGGCCGGGTCGTCCCGTTTACGTATAAAACTCGGTAAAACAGATCATTTTATACGCATTTTTCCCTTAAGAAGGGCGGTCGGGTCGTCCCGTTTACGTATAAAAATCGGCAAAACAGATCATTTTATACGCATTTTTCCCTTGGGAGAACGCACGAACCGCCCTCGTTTACGTATAAAACTCCAGTATAAGCTCCATCGTGTACGTATTAGTATGTGATGCTAATGCCAAGTCGGAGACAACGAATCCGGCAAATGTTCTGATCAGCGCATATACTGCCGGGCATATCAAAATATCCGTGTCATGGTCTGCCGGGCGGGTGGGAAACCACAAATAGGCCGCTCCTGACGCTGCCTTTTAAACTTTCACGGAAAAAGATGAAGGCTCGTCAACATATCCTTAATGACAAGAATGTGGTATAAATAAAGGGTCGGATGTCCTTCGAGAAAGGGCATGGAAACGGAGGAAAATATGATTAGAAATCCCGTACTCAAAGGTTTTCACCCCGATCCGTCGATGATCTGCGTTGACGGCACCTTTTATATCGCAAATTCAACATTTGAATATTTTCCGGGCGTTCGCATCAGTGCTTCCAAAGATTTGGCGAACTGGGAGTGTGTGAGCACGCCGCTGTCGGAGACCCGTTTTTTGAATATGGCCGGCAACGTCGTGTCCGGCGGCATATGGGCACCCTGCCTCTCCTATTGCGACGGTATTTTCTATCTGGTCTATACCGATGTGAAATCGTGGAAAGTGTATCCGTTTAAAGATGCCCATAACTATATCATCACCGCAAAAAATATCGAAGGGCCATGGACCGAGCCGGTCTATATGAACAGCATCGGTTTTGACACATCTTTATTCCATGACGACGACGGCAGGAAGTATTTTCTGAACGCGGAGTGGGACTTCCGCCGGCCGGATGAGGAAACCTTCTCCGGAATTCTTCTGACCGAGGTCGACCCCGTCACGCTCGAATTCATCGGCGAGACGAAGAAGATTTTCACGGGCACGGATCGCGGACTGACCGAAGGCCCGCATATTTACAAGAAGGACGGCTGGTACTACGTTCTGGTCGCCGAAGGCGGCACGTTCTATGAACATACGGCAACCGTGGCCCGCTCCAGAGACATTTTCGGGCCTTACGAAGTTCATCCGAATAAGCATATCTGTTCCGCGAAAGGTCATCCCGAGCACCCGATTCAGAAGACCGGCCACACCAGTTGGTGTCAGGGTCCGGACGGTCGATGGTTTCTTGCTTTTCTCTGCGGCAGACCCGTGGACGGGATCAATTGCATCCTCGGCCGCGAAACCGGAATCAATGAGCTGATCTGGAAAAACGACTGGCCGTACCTCAAGAATGAGACCCTTCTGGTCGACGAGTTTTTCGAGGGATACGGAGAGCTTACGGAGAAGACGTATACGGAGTACACCTTCGGTGACAAGGAGTTCTATTTGAATTTCAATACCCTCCGCGGACCTTCGATTCACATGCTCGGTGCCGGAAACACGCTTCGTCTTTATGGAGCCGAGTCGCTTTTCTCGAATCAGGAACAGGCGATGTTTGTGCGTCGTCAGACGGACTTCGACTTCGAGGCGACGACCTGCGTGAATCTGCCTTTCGAGCAGTTCCAGCAGTTTGCCGGACTTATCTACCGCTACGATGAGCAGCATCAGTATCTATTAAAAATCGCCTACGACGAGCGGGTCGACCGGCACACCTTAAGCATTATGGCGGTAAAGGACGGGGAATATTCCGCGCCGCTTTCCGACAAAGAAATTCAGCTTAAGGGCGATTCGGCATGGATGCGTGTTACCGGCCACGGCGCGACGGCGGTTTTCTCCTATTCCGAGGACGGGCAAACCTTCACGGATCTGGATTATGTAATTGATGCCGCGATGCTGTCCGATGATCATATCTTCGGTTTTACGGGGGCCTACGTCGGCATGGCGGCGTATGATCTCTATG
Organism: uncultured Oscillospiraceae bacterium; assembly: GCA_964501725.1. Classification (GTDB taxonomy): domain Bacteria; phylum Bacillota; class Clostridia; order Saccharofermentanales; family Saccharofermentanaceae; genus CAZCTO01. The sequence goes on from CAZCTO010000025.1 coordinate 11,120, forward strand.
ATCATACTTCCTATGCCGATTTTACGCATTTCAGTTATCGGTCGCTGTAGCCGCACGCTTTCGAAAAACATCGATCAGGGGAGCGTACATCGTCATCGCCTCTTGCCCGGCCTCTGTGAGAGAATAGCGGCCGTCGGGCATTTTCGAGAACCACTTATAGTAGTTTGCATTCAAAATGGGGGTCGTCTTCTTGGGATGACCCCCCATTTTTTTCATTTCCTTCGGAAGAAGCGGTCCGGAAGCATCCAGCAGGTAGACCAGATAGAGTGCGGCTTCACGGTACGCGGTGACCAGCGGGACGGCGTGGCAGCCGCCGGTGTTCAGGTCGAGCGCGCGGTTATCGAATTCTTTGTGAAGCGCGGCGCGCTTGCGGGAGGAAGTCCGCGGTGCCCCGTTCTCCATGGGCGCGAGCGCCTCTTCCGCCATGAAGAGCGTATCGGTTTTACTGAGGAGAATCAGTCCGAGCCCGAGGCGCTGGAGCACTCTGAGCTTGGAACGCCACTTCTTATCTTCTTTGAAATCGACGGACTTCGGGATACAGACATACACGGCGTCCGCATAGGCCTGCCGCTCCAATGCCTGCTCCAGCAGATCAAAAGAGAGGTGCCTTTTCATCTCTACGATGATGACATAATCATCACGCTTGGCGACGATATCGCACTTATTGACTTCTGAACGCACTATAAAGCCACGATCGGACAAATAGTCCCGGACCGGTTCGTACATGTCCTTTTCGTAGCGAATTTCTTCCATTACCTAAAATCTCCGGCTTCGCGAAACCCTTGAAAACTGTATACGGTTCCGCTTCTTAGTCGTGCTTGTATTTCGCTTCGAGTTTTCCCATGGATAATCCGAGAGCCAGACCGACCACAAAAACCAGAATGCTGACCAAAATGACACCGGCGGTTGCTTTAGAATAATCCGTCGGTATGATGATCGCGGTGGAGGCAATAACGACGCCCAGAATAAAGTGAAAAATACCCGCGTAGGCTTTTTTCATAATCATACTGATCAGTTTTGCAAAGCAAAGGACGCACAGCAGCGCGCCGATTCCAAACGGGATCAGTACCTTCATATCGAGTGCGCTGATTCCGTCCGTCAGCGGCTCATACATGTTGAAATACATCAGGAAGTTCGACGGGCTTAGTCCGGGTACGATGAAGCCGAACGCAAAAATCGCGCCCGCCATGATCCATGTGCCGAAGTTGAGCGGCATTTCCACGTTCATATACTGACGCGCTGTCCAAAGACCGGCAAACGCGAGTATGGCGGTTACGACAGTGATCACAATGTGTTTACTCTTACGCCCTTCTTTTCCGGCTTCCTTGTAGAGCGCCGGAAACGTACCGATGATACATCCGACAAAACACCAAAGCACCTGGATTTCGGCCGTATTGAGGAAGTAATTGAGCGGCTTGTTGAGAAGCCACACGCCGGCCAATCCGCCGAGGCCGACCGGAATAAAGAAAAGCACATTCTTCCAGAAATCCTTCCACAAGTTGGCAAGGAAGGCGATCATCTTCTCGTATATACCGAAAAGCGCCGCCAATGCGCCGCCGCTGACACCGGGAAGAATGGCCCCGGTTCCGATAATCATTCCTTTAAAAAAGCGAATCAGCCAGTCGATGATCGATTCTTTTTTCATATGATGTCCTTTCGGTTGCACAGGCTAAATCAGGCATATGAGAAATTATACCTAATTTGCCGCAGGAAAAACATACACGCAAGCAAAAACGGCGATCAAATCTATTGTGCGCAAGTTGGCTATTGATCCAAGTCCTCAATACCCGAGTGCCTTGATCGCTTTGTCGACTTCCTTAGTGGTCTTTTCGCTTGTGTCTTTAGCGGACGCAATAATGATCATGTTATCAAACCGGACCATGATCATGTAGATTTCTTCCCCGACGTTTCCGTCGATGACAAACTGGCCCTTGAACACAAATTTCTTATAATTACCGGATCCGGTTTTCTTAACCGTTCCCTCCAAATAATCCTCTTCGTCTTCGATTCCATCTTCAAGAGACTTCAGATTTCTATCAAAATAATCTTCTGCGCCTTGTTCTGTCGTATTGATCATATATTCGATTCGATAACCGACGTCGGCATTTGTGGCGATAAGATACTCTTCCTGATTGTCATACTTGTCAGGGGTCAAGACGACACATTTGAGTTTATCTTCCATGATCCTGGTGAAATCATCCACGCCAATCATTTTCTTTTCGCAAGATGCGACCGACAGTGACATAGCTATGACAAGAAAAATATTGAGTATACGAGATAGAGTCTTCATTCATGATCTCCTTTTGATGATGATAATTGTCCGATTCAAATCATGTGTGATTATAACATGAACGATGATCGCTCAATGCGAGGATCATGCGAAGCCGTTTGAAATCCGGCGGCGCAAGAAGTACGAGAAAGTGCTTCATCCTCTATCCATGTTGCATTCTTAAAGGTACTATAACATTATCTTACTTATCCGCGAGGGATTTTATGTCAAATGTTCATCGAATCATGTGGCTGGACTTGGAGATAAGGCAGCAGATGTATCCGAACTGCAGTAAATTAGCCGAGCACTTTGAAATATCGCTGCGCCAGGCTAACAGAGATCTGGAATACCTTAAGAACACATTGAACGCACCGGTTAGGTATGTGGCCGTAAAAAGAGGCTATACCTATACTGATATGACCTTTATACTTCCGAATTTAGTCATCACAAATGAGGAGAAGCATGCGCTGAGTTTCCTGGCCCATCGATACGATAATTTCGACGGGACCGAGAATAGTCATCGGATGGCTAATCTGTTCAGAAGTCTTTCCGATTTTGAAAGCAATAAGACATGTACTCCTGTTTTCAGCATTAACGACGAGAAAATCGAAGTATTCCACAAGCTGAAAACAAGTATCAGCATGAGCAGGAAAATCGATGTCTCTTATGTTTTTTCGAGTGGCGAACCGACCAAACTGATCCTTCACCCATATCAGGTTTTAGGAAAAGAAGATACCGATTACCTCGTAGCTTATTGCGAAGAATATGGTGATGTTGCTGTTTTTCGCCTCGATCGCATGATCAATATCACAGAGAGTACGAGTACCTTCATTCGGCGTTATGATATACAGGCGGAGGACTATGTATTCCGCTTGAAAAAGAAACCGTTTAAAGCAATTGTCCGGATTTTGCCTGAGGCAGTATTAAGCAATCTGGGAGACAAGCATACTCTTCTGGAAGAAAACAAATATGAAATAGAGTTCTATGATATTGATCAGCTGATCAGAGAGCTGATGATCTCGGATCAATGGTCGGAAATCCTCTCCCCCTCCTGGCTATGCGAGAAGCTCAAAACCCGTTGTAAAGAAATTTCGGATAAAATACAGCCTTTCCTTCCGGTATGACATTTTGTGTCATACCAGTTTCCCTATACTGAAGAAAACAGTGATCGATTTTTTAAATCCGCTGTATAGAGAAACTTAAACGGAGGTACCCCATGCAGACCCATAAAAAATGGATTCTTGTCATTCTGATTGTTATACTACTTGCTTGCAGCGTCTTTCTTGTCCTGAACCTGAACAAAGCCAGAACGATTCTCAGTCTGAAGAAGGTGGATAATTATCCCCTATACTCCATGAGATACTACGGAGATTACAACCTGGACTATTCCGTTCCGGAGAGCCATAGAACCGGTGTCAACGCAGAGCCGGATAAAATCATGTGCACTTGCTTTCTGGCAAGAAATGAGGCCGGTGACCCTCTTTTCTGCAGAAATCTTGATTATACCTTATTAGGACACCAAATCAGCGTGCTGCTCACCGACGCTCCCGGGAAAAACGCAGCATTGACGACAGTCGATCTGAACTATCTTGGTTACAGCAAAGAAAATCCACCGGATCGCTCACTCATCGGAAGCAATTTACTATACGCGCCTCGAATTACGATAGACGGGATTAATGAATACGGACTTGCCGTTGCAATCCTCGCGGTTCCCATTGCCGAGCCGCCGTTTGACCCGAATAAACCGGACACGGACGAAGTCGGAATGATGAGATTGATTTTAGATGATGCCAAGACAATCGACGAAGCAGTGGAAATAATCAAGCAATACAACATCCTTTTTCACGAAGGTGCCGGGCATTTTATGATAGCGGATGCCAGCGGAGATTCAGCAGTCATCGAATTCATAGATGGTCAGGTCGTTGTCTTCCGGACGGATACGGATTGGCAGGTATGTACAAATTTTATTCTTTCTCAGGAGGATCGCAATAAGAATGGCCTTTTCCGGTATGAGACAGCCATGGAGTGTCTGAACGAAAACAGTGGTATATTGTCTGAGGAGCAGGCAATGCAATTATTGTCAGATGTTTCTCAAGACAGCACTGTCTGGTCTGTTATATACAACCTCAGAACCGGAGAAATGCAAATCGCGATGGGGAAAAAGTATGAGGAAGTAAACTGCTTTGATTTGCAGATGCATAATGAGTAAATACCGGCTTATAATGATTCTGTGTCAGCGGCGCTGAACATCCGACCGGGAGGACTATATGAGCGAGAAAAGATTACATATGTCCAATCTGGAGCAAGGTTCCCGGTCATATATCGACTGCCTTTATTCTTTACTGACCTCTGCCGGCCTTTTTCACTTGCCTAAATACATGTTATCCGGAATGACCGGGATGGCCTTCAAATTTGTTATCCATAAGAGGCTCCTGCCGAGTTCTCTCGATATGTACTCATGGCAGGCGGAAAACTGGCAAGCAGTCAACATGCTCGGGATTTACAGCGAATCCTATGGCGGATCACCATTAGAGTTCACCTATCCTCTATACCGGACTCAAATGCTTAAAAAGATAAAGCATTCCATCAATGATGGCAAAGCAGCCATCGGTTGGGGAATCGATCGATCTCTTTTTTGCCTGTATACCGGATATCAGGAAGACGAGCAAGTACTCTTTTTTCGGGACAGCCAAAGCAAAGAAGATGGAGTTCTGCTCTTTGATAACTTCGGACTCGTTACTGAAGCCGATTGGTATGTTCAGATCATGGGTGACAGAATAGAAAAAGACAACAGAGATATATTCCGCGAGTCACTGGCCTGCGCAGTGAGAGAATGGAACATGGGATACAAGGTTAGTCCGGATTATGGCTCCGGTAAAGAAGCCTATCAAAACCTGTTACAAGCCTTCGAAAGCAAAGACTTCAGTTTTCCCGGTGCCTATTATTTTCTCGAGAAGTATATAGATGTTAAATCAGAAATAGGATCCTACATGGATATGGTGATCAAGGAAATTCCCGAATTGGCAGACGCGGCATATTGGTATCACGAACTGCAATCGACTCTCCTGTCACTTAAAAAGATGACGCTGACCTTTGATCCCTGCAGAGACATCAAGCTCATACCGGATGCGTCCGAAGTTTTTCGGGCCGCGATGCAGATCGAAGAAAAGGCCGTCAAAGAACTGGAAAACTACCTTTATGATTATTTAAACAATAAGAATGTTAACCCGTCCCGACTCAATGATTTATTTTAATCACGACAAGCGGAGATGCTGAATAACTCTTCTCTCTAATCAAGAAGCATTCTTGCCTCGTACAATCGAATGGACCCGCCGCAATTCGGGCACTTCAGGTTTACTATGTCCATGCCTTTCCCTCCTTCTTTTAAGCGGATTATACTCTTTGCATGATATCGGCTCAAGTTGACCATAGTTAACTCCGAACCACCCCCGTCAGCACCATCACAATGCTTAAAAAGCATTTCCGGTCGTTTGTGAATAGACATTAACAGGAATGAAGCAAAGGACCAGAATAATGGCCACCATATTGGTCTTCCCCCGATGAATCGCTTTTCAAATACTCTTCTCCCTACAAATCCTTTTTCAGATACCCGCAGGTAAAAGGGAAAAAGTCAAACTTCTTCGTTCCGATATGTTCTGCTCCAAAAGATTCATACCATTTCCGAAGGCGTATGTTCTCCTCGATGATCCCGATGTTCATTGTTTTGCACCCCGCTTCCCGTGCGGTCGAAAACGCGTGCTCCATCAGCTCCGCGCCGATCCGGAGATGACGATACCCGGGAAGAACGCACAAATTCGTCAATTCGCATTCGCTATTCTGAAGAAGAATCAACGCATAATATCCGACAATCTGGCCTTCTTCATCGAAGTATCCGACCATCGGAAACCCGGACTCCAAGATCCGCTCCAGTCGAGCCTCATCAGTCGCGAAAGCGCTGTGACGGGGCGCATTCTCCTCGGTCAGGGAAAACTCCTCCGCAACGGTTTGAAAACTCGCGCGGATCATCCGAACACATTCGGGGATCTCTTCTTTTCCGATTTGTCGTATCATAACCAAATCCTTCCGTTATGGATTTCTTTTGCGCAGTCTGTTCTTTAGCAGCGCGTACACCCTTTTCTTTTCGGTTTCGGGTACGCCTTCACTCAGGCGGGCAGCCGCGACCGGGATTTCCCATCTTCGTATACCGGCGCTTTTCGCTCCGGTCAACTTCCGGTACGCCCTTATATATGCGATGCATAAGAATCTTCTGAAAATTCTTTCCGCAATCCCTGACGGAGGATGCCCTTCGGGCGGTTCGGCATAGATCAAGAGCAGGCGGGTCCGCGCGACGTCCGCGAGGGGATCACCGATACACGCGGTCATCCAGTCCATCACCCGGCACCTGCCGTCCGCGAGCATAATGTTGTCCGGGTGAAAATCAAAGTGACAGATGCTCTTTCCTTCCGGAAGTTCTTTCAGAACGTCGAGAACTTTACTCTTCTCTTCCGGGGAGATCGCCGAAGCCCGCCGGATCTCTTCGCTCAGTTTATCCTTTGCGGTGATCCCTTCGATATCTTTTATCCTGTGAAGGTCCGTGTGATACTTCGCGAGCATCCTGGCGTATTTGTTGAGGCTCAATTTGTTCTTGAGCAACAGCGAGAGCATAGTTTCTCCGTATAAGCGCTCATAAACGGCTCCGCACCGGTCGTCAATGTGAATCATTTCGATCGGTTCCGGCGCGACCTTTACGTGCTCATTGACACGTAAGACCCATTCAAATTCCTGTCTGCAGGCATTTTCGGGCATGAAATTCCGGTAAAGCTTCAGGATATGTTCCCCGCCCCACTCGAAAATCTCGGCCGTTCGTCCCTGTCCGATTTTTTGGCCCTTCATATCAATATCCGGCATCTTCTTTTGATGTACCGACCGGCGCATCTCTCCTTTCCACGCAAAAGTGCCGGATTAAGAGCGACCGGAAATAAAGGTCGCACAAATAGCGTTCCTTTGTTTTCCAATCTTCTTCCAGCGCCAGGCCGCCGTACGTATCCCAACTCGTAAAATATTGGTGTGTGTACTTTCCGGCGAACACGCCCGAGCCGTTTTCGAGCATCCGAAGGAGCACATCATATTGCCGCCGGATCTCCGGAACGCCCGGAATCACACCGATCCGTGAAAGGAGTTCCATCCGGTGAAACCACATCATCCAGTCTTTTGCCTTGAACTCATCGAAGTTCACGCGGAATTGATGCATCGCAAACGAGCCCGGGGAAATCGATTGCGACCGGTAGAGTCCGTTCACACGGGGGATCGGTGAAAGCTCAACGAGCCTTTGAACCGCTTCCCGGAGCATCCGATATGCGCCCGGCGCGCGCCACGACTCCGTGAATGCCAGAAGCCGAAGGTGATAGATCCCCGGAAAGGACACGCCCCTCTTGAAAATGAGCTTTCCCCGGTGTTCCGTGGTGATTTGCTCCATGGATTCCACTCTCGAGACCGTTTCAAAAGCATCCAGGGCTTTCTGAATCTCCGCCCGAACGAAATCCTTGCCCTCCTCACCCGCATACGCGAAAATCGTGGCGCGAATCATTTGAGATCCGCCGAGATTCAATTCATCGAGGTATTTACCGACCCTTGACAGACAACCGCGATCAAAGGATTCGCTTCTCTGCTCCAGTTGGGCCAGCATCCCGGATATAGCCGGATGGCTTTTGCCAAGGCCTTTTTCTGTGAGGACACGAACGGCGGTCTCCACTCCCTCCGGACTGTGAATGTCACGTGGAATCCAGCCGTCCGCGTCGATCAGCGCAATGTATTTACGAATCAGCGCATCCCCGAGGATATCCTCCGTTAAGGCGGCTTCCTCTTTGAATTCTATGTTCCCGAGAATCTCCCTTCTGAGACGAAGGCGGATCGCCGGGCAGGCGTGATTCGTCAGATAAGCAACAGACGATTCCATAATGCCCTCCCGAAGGTGTTTTTACCATTATACTCCTCCGGTATTCGAGACCGCGCCACTCATGCCTGAAAAAGATTGTCCGGAGTTCCTTGCTTTCACTCCAACCCCTCTTCATACTCCATTAACATCGAACCCAGTATCT
>CAZCTO010000025.1:19586-22792 GCA_964501725.1 uncultured Oscillospiraceae bacterium
TCTCGAAAAACACGTTGTCCGGCTCGAAATCATAGTGAACAAGGCCGTACGTGGCATTACTTTTCGGAAGTGCGGATAATGCGACACGAAGCGAGTCGAGTTCCCGTCGGACCGTGTCAGGGGCGTGAAATTCGAGCAGGACTTTCTTCGCCCATATAAGTGCGTCCTCCCAGGTCCACATCCGGTTTTTCGGTGAGTACCGGGTCGAGAGGGCATGAAGCCGACCGAGGGATTTTCCGTACGTGTGCATCATATCATCCGCATAATCGGTGCGGTCGAGCCGGATGCCGCCGACACCCCGGAAAGCGGTCGCGAAATAGTCGCCCCAGGCGGTTTCCAAGGTGAGGAGATATTCCCCCGAATGCGAGGCGAGCGGTTCGGCTGCGGGGAAGCCGTTTTCGCGCAGATAAAGGATGAACGAAAGTTCACCCGCGATGTTCCCGCGAAGCTTCTCGTCCGTCGGCGCGAGGCGCAGAAAACAGACTGCTCCGTCCTGATAATACGGGTAAATCGCGTTACTGGAGATACGGAACTGCGCGAGCATCCCGTCGAGAGATTCCTCGTCAAGCGCCCAATTTTGAAGGGCTTCCCTTGCCAGATCGAAATTAGCGAAAAGGTGTCTTAATTTCAGCATCGTATGTTTCCTTTCAATCAAAAAACGTGCACTTCCGGAATGACGGAAGAACACGTTTTGTCACCTTTTGATCCGCACGAGTGCCGTTAGATGTTGATCAGGCGAGCGACAGTACTTCCGATTACCGCTCCGATAACCATTGCGACAGCGAGCGAAAGGATATCGAAGACAGCGTCCCTGATGAACTTGCCACCCGCTCATCACGACAATTTCAAGATCATACTTTGCGTCTCGCCTTTACTTTCGTCAAAAAGATTATCATTGATATCAATCGAGAAATCGGCCGTCGGATCAACTAGCGCAAAAGAGAAATCGTATGGTATGGTCGTTCCGGGCGTATATTCCATCCATCTGGCACTCGATCTTGCGTCTTTTCCGTCCTTATAAAAAACCGGCATGCCTTGTCCCTGCTCAATTCCGTTTTGATAACCGTGTGCGCAAAAATAGCTGCCCGGAGTCATCTGCTTCTCTCCGCTGTTCGTATATTCAAAATGAACGACCAACGCCGCATTCCCGTCACGATCTTCCACGACCTCGTGGGATTTGTATGCCAGTGTAATAGTATCCTTTTCGAAAAGGACCGGATCGTCCGGCATCGGAAGTGTCTCGGGCACCACCGGTTCTGTTTCTTGCGTTGTAGCTTCTGTCGGAGTTTCTGTCGTTTGATTCGTTGTTATCGCGACCGTCGTCGTCTCTTCCGGGCTAGATGCGCACGAAGAGAGGCATAATAAACCAACGACCATTCCTACTGCGATGATCTTTTTCATGTTCTGATCCTCCTGTAGTTAGTAATGATAATTATATATCTTTCTTCGAATAATTTCTCTATTAAGATAAATTGTGCAGCATTTTCTGAGCCCGGTTTTAGTTGAGCACTGCAGCAGGTCCGATCGTTTCCCTGAAATGAGGCTATATTTACTCGGGGATCCACTCATAGTTTGGGTGGAGCGTTTCTTCTTCCGTGATCTGTGTGAGATTTGACCCGTCTGCGTCACAGCGGAAGAGTTTGTTTTCCGATATAAACCATATCTGTTTCCCGTCTTTTGAAAAAACACAAAGGCCGGCATATTGATCGGATGTGATCTTCGTTACCACCCGATCCGATGTTCCGTCCGTATTGATCGCGCAAATGAACAATCCCTCATCCGTTAGCTTGGGATAATATACCGTTGAGCCGTCCGGTGAAAAAACAGGTTTTTGGAAATAGCCATTTGTATCGGTCAGTCGAGTTCTCTCCAAACTTTTCAAATCGATCAGATACAACCCTCTGTCCGGATGTTCGCGAAATCTATCGCCGCTAGTTTGGATAATCATATTTTTTCGGTCGGGAGATAGGCTGATCAATCCAAAAATTCCCTCTTCAAAATCAGTGATTGCACGGTAGTCACTCCCGTCATGATTCACTGAATATACTTGATAAAATCCCTCATCGTTAGAAAGAAATACATATTCTTTTTCCGTTACTAAAAACCGGTTAGAATCGATATTACCAAGCTGACTATTCATGAGCACTTTTTCGTCTGTTCCGTCGACGCTGAATGACTTAAATGATTGACCACAATAAAGGTAAATTCGTGAGTTATCCTCAGAAAAGTACGGAAAAAATCCCATATGGGAAAAATCCTGTCGGTTCCCTCCGTCAATGTCCATGACACTCAAAGACCCGCCGCCATTTTTGAAGTTGTAAAGACGTGCGGGGTCCTCGACTTGACAAACAAAAACAATTTTTGAACCATCCGCAGAAAGTGACGGTGCGCCCTCGTTTATATCTTCCGTATTTGTCAGCCGTTTTGGTTTTTTTCCGTCCGCATCCATGATGTATAGTTCATAGTTGCTCTCATCGCCCTTCTTGTTCCCGGTTTCCATCGAGAAAACAATCTGTCCTTTGCTACGCTTTGAAGAAATGTTATCAAAAAGTGAACATGATGTAAGACCCGCAATCATCGTAAAGACTAATAGAAGAGATACCAGGCGAATTGAATTCCTTTTCATGTTTTTCCCTCCGATATAAGTTTTTTAACAAATAGGTCCGTCCCCCGGACATAATGATCCTCTCTCATCAGAGTGCTGACTCGCTTTCACCTTGGCTGAGTTCTCTTGTATTCTATCATAATCATAAAATCGCATCAAAAACACAGTTATGATTATGCTTATAAAATTTGACCTCAAGGCAGATGTAAAAAAGCGGATTCTATTTTGAGCAAGTTAGGCTACTGATCCAATCTCCCCTGAAATATCGTGCTTTTTGGAAAAATTTCGGTTGTTACAATTGAAAAGATGTGTTTTCCGGTAATATGTCGAAGAATAGCCTCGTTCTAGTTATAATAACGATAATCCAGTATATTCTATGTATGTTCCTTTTTTGGAGGGGGGTAATACTATTATGCGCTGCGAATCTTGCGGCTTTGAATATAGCGGAACGAAAATTTGTCCTTCTTGCGGACATGGCAGACCGACACGCAAACCGCACTCCGGTGCTGTTTCCAAAAACTTAGTGAGGTCCAATCGGGGTACGCCCTGTTCTTCGTGCGGGTATCCGCTCGGTGCATCGAAAGTCTGTCCTTCTTGCGGT
>CAZCTO010000026.1:0-22174 GCA_964501725.1 uncultured Oscillospiraceae bacterium
CGACAGCGAGAGATTCGACCATACTGTGAGCCGTAGGTTCGAGTCATCTTCAAGGAGAATAAATATTCCTTGTATACGAGCCTGCGTACGCGGGGGCCCGTTTCCGAGCGCCGCCTGCGGCGGAGGGAGGGAGGAAAAAGGCCGCGAAACAGTGGGAGAATCACGAAGCGACAGCGAGAGATTCGACCATACTGTGAGCCGTAGGTTCGAGTCATCTTCAAGGAGAATAAATATTCCTTGTATACGAGCCTGCGTACGCGGGGGCCCGTTTCCGAGCGCCGCCTGCGGCGGAGGGAGCGAGGAAAAAGGGCGCGTGACAGTGGGAGAATCGCGAAGCGAGACCGAGCGATTCGACCTTACTGTGAGCCGTAGGTTCGAGTCATCTTCCATGAGGATACATATTTTTGTATACGAGCCTGCGTACGCAGGGGCCCGTTTCCGACCGCTGCCGGTGAATTAATTAATTGGTCATTCTTTCTATTCCAACGTTGTAATTTGTCTATCACACCAAAACCTATCTCATACAAGATATTGCTGGTTTCGACAAAATAGCAAAAACTTGTATAATCTAACGTGTCATGTTGGATTATACAAGGTTTTACTATATAATGAGCTTAGATTATCTCTGGAGGATGTATATGAGGCAAATTTCAAGAGCAATTATGACCCAGCTTCTAAGGGCTATGGATTCTTTTCCTGCGATTTTGGTAACAGGACCTCGACAGGCCGGGAAATCGACGCTCCTGCAAATGGTTGGAAAAGAATATGAGTATATCACTTTTGATGACCCGATCTTGCTGCAGCAAGCAAAGGAAGATCCGGAGCTTTTTTTCATGAACCATTCGGAAAGGCTGATCCTTGATGAAATCCAGTATGCACCGGAATTGTTTCCATATCTAAAAATGAGAATAGATAAAATGAGATACGATGCATTAAGCAAAGGGGTTCCGGCGAAATGCTTATACCTATTGTCGGGTTCGCAAGCGTATCATTTGATGCAAAACGTAAGTGAGTCACTTGCCGGAAGGCTGGCGATTCTCCCGTTATTGGGAATATCAAATCGCGAGAATAAAGGAATTGAGTGCAATCTTCCATTCGTTCCGGATGAGAAATATATGACGGAGCGTGCGAAAGAGAGCATTGTTATAGAAGATATATGGTCGACTATCCATCGGGGGAGCATGCCCAAACTCGTTGTCTCCCAAGATGACTGGGATCTTTTCTATGCCGGGTATGTGGCAACGTACATTGAGCGGGATGTCAATCAACTTTCCAGAATTGAAGATAGGGGTGACTTTGTTCGTTTTATGGCTGCGACAGCCGCCAGAAGTGGTGAACTGATAAACTACGAGAGCATAGCAAAGGATATTGGAGTGTCTGCTGTGACGGTGAAACGCTGGATCAATATTCTGGTTACAGCCGGAATCGTCTTAGAGCTTCAGCCCTACCACAACAATCATCTGAAGCGAGTAATCAAGACGCCCAAAATCTATTTCACAGATACCGGATTGATGGCATGGCTGACCCGTTGGATTTCTCCGGAGACGATTCAAAGCGGGGCAAAAGCAGGACAATTCTTTGAAACATGGGTGGTCAACGAAATTGCGAAGTCGTTTCTCAATGCCGGGAAATCGCTGCGAGATTTGTATTATTACCGGGATGCGAATCAAAGAGAAATCGATTTGATCATTGAAGTCGGCCGAACTGTGTATCCGGTCGAGATCAAGATGTCGGCGAAGCCGGGTAAAAACATGACCAGGGCTTTTCGTTTGTTGGAACCGATCACTGAAGCAGGAGATTTGACGATCGGAGACGGCGCCTTGATCAATCAATATCCCCAATTAATGCTGATCGAAAATAACGTTCGCGCCGTGCCTGTCGGATATTTGTAAATCTATCCGGCGGCTAAGCAGCCCAATTCTCTTAGTCAGATCCATCTCCCACCCAATTTTGAAACAAACCACCCGTGACACTCGTCTTATCGATATAGCCCCGAATCGGGAGCGAATCTTTTCGAGAAAAGCGGAGGCGAACATTTATGAAGATTGACCCTTTGGAATCGTATGATGAGGCAAAGTATCCTTCGCTTAAGGATGCGCGCTCGAGTAAATTGAGCGGTGGATCGAAGAGCGGGATTGCTCTTTTGATGGCTTCGCTGACGGCGCTTGCGATGTCGAACTGTAATCCGAAAGTAGAGAATTCAGGAAGAGACAGGCTGAAGATGGAGGAAGAGCCAAAAGCAGAAAGATTTTTGTGGCGTACAACCGGGGCAAGCGAGACGACAGAGACTTCGGAAGAACCGGCGCTTGCAGGCGATATCATGATTATTGAGACTAATCCGACGCTCGCGGGGGAAATGGTCATTACTGAGACTAACCCGTGGAGAGGTGAAATTGATGAGGATCCGGTGGAAGCCGGTATTGTCGGCCCGACCATTGTAGTAGAAGAGATGGATCCCACCCTTGCCGGATCTATTGCGATTATGGAATAGTGGAGAGCGCCGCATGAATTATACGCTACACATTACCGATCGTTGCAACATGCGTTGCTCGTACTGCACGCAGGAGCATTCAGCACGGGAGATGTCCTTAAAGACAGCGCTTGCGGCGGTGGATCTGTCGGTTCGTTCAAAAGGAGACCGTCTGATTCCCTCAGGTTGTATGCATACGGGACTATCCTTCTTCGGCGGAGAGCCCCTGCTGAATCGCGGACTCATCGAGCAAACGGTGGAATACTGCGAGGGGATTCGTGCCGCAACCGGAGAAAAGTTCAAGTATGTTATGGTGACAAACGGAACGCTTTTGGATGAGTCGTTTCTCGAGTTCGCCGTCCGGAACAAGATGGAAATCGGACTGTCGCACGACGGACTGATGCACGAAAAGTCGCGAAAAATGGGCGACGGCTCGTCATCTTTTGACCTGCTGGAAGGAAAGATTTCGCTTTTGCTTAAATACCTCCCCCAAAGCACCGCGATGTGCACGATCCATCCGCTCCATGTTGATCGGCTGGCAGACTCGATCGAGTGGCTTTTCGAGAAGGGGTTCCGGGAGATTCAAACCATTCCTGCAGTTGGGGATAAAACGAATTGGACACCTGAGGCGCTCGAAGCACTGGATGAGCAATATAGGAAACTTTCGGATTTATATGTGAAGTGGACCGCGGCGGGGTATGATTTCTCGCTACCGGTTTTCGATATAAAAATTAAGTCGCACATCATGGACGGGATGGGGATCCATCAGACCTGCCGGTTCGGACAGAAGCAGCTTTCCGTCGCGCCGGACGGGGCAATTTATCCGTGCGTACAGTTTCTCGATCATCCGGAGTTCCGGATGGGCGACGTTTTTGGAGGATTGATTGAGGAGAGTGTACGGAGTGTTGTCGAAAAGGGCCTGCAGGAACCGGAAGAGTGTCAAACATGTGCGCTCAAAAAACGCTGTAAGTACAACTGCTGTTGCCAGAATAAAGTGATGACCGGCACCATCCATCAGGTATCGCCGCTGACATGCGCGTTTGAGCGAGCGGCGATCCGAAATAGCGACCGCGCGGCAAATCGGCTTGTGGAGGCCGGCGATCCGTATTTTATGAAGAAACACTACCAATTCGCGTCGCAGGTACGGACCGGAAAGCCGGAATAATATCTCCTTGTTCGGTATCAGACGAATTCAGTGGAAAATAGTCCGTCCTTGGAATATCATGAAGAGAAAACAATCATTGTTCCAGGGCGGTGTTATGAAGGGGTTTTACAGGCAGAATTTTGCCTTGATTCGCAGAAATCTTCCGGCGCTTTTATGGTTCGAGTTGCTGTACAAGATGCTTGCGGCTCTCGTTCTGTATCCGCTGATTTTGTCGGGTCTGGATTATGCGATTAAAAAATCCGGCCTTACATTCCTCACTGACAATAATCTTAAAGTATTTCTTTCAAATCCGGTATCACTTGCAATCGGGATTCTTCTGATTGTCATCATGGTGGTTTTTGCGTTATACGAGCTCTCGGTACTTATCGTTTGTTTTGAAAAGAGCCGTCTGGGCGAAAAGGTCAACTCGATCGAGATTGCTTTTGCCGGCCTTACGAAACTAAGGAAATTTCTACATCCGCTTGGTTTTATTTACTTTTTTATTTTGCTGGCGGCGCTGACGTTTCTGGACTTTCCGTTCGCCTCGGTACTGGTTTCGGCCACCGGAATTCCGGACTTTCTGCATCGTACTTTTCAGGATCACGCGATTCTTAAATGGCTTGTAGTTGTCATCAGTGCCGTTGTGCTGTGGTTTTTCTGGTCGTATATTTTTACGATTCACTTCATTGTGCTTCGCGGAATGCATTTCAGAGAGGCAATAAAAGCGACCCGAAAGCTGATCCGCGGACGCGTTTTCCGGATCAATGTACGCTTTTTGATTTGGTATCTGATCGTCTTTGTATTGCTGTTTGCGCTTTATGCCCTGGTACTTGTTGCGGGTGCGGCGATTATTAAGCCGGCTTTTCCCGCGGATACGGAGCTCGTGGCATTTCTCACCTTTTCCCGCGCGGTGGGGAGTGTTGCATCTTTTCTGCTTTATAGCTTTTTTACTCCGTTCTTCTTTGTGGTGGTGAGTACGTATTTCCAGAAAATGGTGCTGGAAAAAGGGTTGCAGCCAAAATTCGAATCTACCCCGCTTAAAATTCGGTCATTCAAAAGCCATCGCGTGATACTCGGGCTTCTATTGCTTGCCATTATCGGAGCCAATGCAGGTATACTGGTCCAATCGCTATCCGACGGTGTCATAAGACGTATTGTGTTTGCCAGAACACCGGATATCAGCGCTCATCGGGGAAGCTCTCTTGAGGCCCCCGAAAACACGATCGCGGCTGTCGAAAAAGCCATTGAAGAGGGTGCTGATTACGCAGAGATTGATGTACGCATGACGAAGGACGGCACGGTGGTATTGATGCACGACGCGAGCCTCAAGCGAACAACCGGAGTAGAAGAGATGGTTTGGGATGTCTCCATCGAGGACCTGAAAAAACTGGATGCCGGCGCATCGTATTCTGAGGAGTTTGCCGGAGAGCAAGTGCCGACCCTGGAGGAAGTGATCGACTTTGCATCGGGTCGCATCCGTCTCAACATCGAAATTAAAATGTCCTCAATGACACCGGATTTGCCTCAAAAAGTAGCCGAAGTAATTGCTTTAAAGGACTTTTCCAATCAGTGCGTTGTCACGAGCTTCAATTACAACGCATTGGGTAAGGTCAAAACGGTAAGTGAAGACATCCGTACCGGCCTGATCATCACGATGCCGCTTGGCAGTTACACAGAATTGCAGTATGTGGATTTCTACAGTCTGAATGCGCTTTTTATATCCGCGCGCCAGGTTGATATGATTCACCGTCTCGGTTATGAGGTTCATGTTTGGGGAGCGAAGGACCGGCAAAGCGTTCAAAAAATGGTTGGCTTCGGCGTCGACAATATCATCGCGACCGACCCGATCATGGCTCGTGAGGCGGTCTATGTGAAAAGCGCGAATGATTTTGTTATTCTCATTGCCAAGACGTTTTTCGGGCAAAATGATATCGTCCGTCGAAATTCATTTACATATCCGTTACGATACTAGTGAAAAAATGATGGCCGGACCTTATTGATCCGGCCACTGGAAATCGGATTGAAACATGGGAAACAGTTGATCAGTGAGAGACAAAAGGAGAGTCGCTGATACTGTCCTGTGCCAGGCTCACATATAGTTTTCCGATTGTTGCCCGATGATATGGAATGACAAAAAAGGTGCCTAATCCGAAAGGTATTAAACCGAGCAAATACCACCCGAGGAAGGACAAATCCATCACAAACATCTCGAACTTGATCTCTCTTGTCATAGAATTACTTCTTCTAATAGCCTCGGATATGGGTAACGTCGGCTCTTCGGCCAGTATATAGGGAACCATTCGATAGGCGTAACTTTTCACGATCACCGGGAAAAATAAAAGAAGAGACCAAAAAAACAGATAAAGATTTTTAACAAACATTTTTCCGGCGAACGAGAGCCATTCTCGTGTTCTGTATGGGGAAAAAAGCGTTCCGAAACTGCCTGGTCCTTTAAAACCTTCGAGAAAATACCGGGCTTGTCCAACAGAAAGAACTTCTGAAACAAAAGTTCTCCAAAGGATTACGACAATTGCAATCGAAGACAAAATGATCAGAACCATTGGATTCAGGGCAATACGAAGGACGTTATTGGACGATATGGGTGACTCAATCAGCAAATATCCAACATCCGAATCTTTAGGACCGATGGTGTAATAGTTCTGCTCAGGCAAATTTAGTTCTGATCGATCAAAGATCAAAAACATATCATCATAACCATCCTCGTCGACCTTAACTGAAATACTTATAACGCCGGCCAGCAAAGAAAAAACAAGACAAACCAGAAACGCTTGCCAAAAATGAGTGCGAAGAAACTCTTTTGCTTGTGACTTATATAATCCTCGATTCAGCATACGCTACCTCCCGGTACAGATTAAAGATATATATCCATATTAGCACATTGTCAGATGAGTTCAATTGACAAAGTCGGACAGATCCGGCTTGCTTTTCGACAGAGAGTTCTATATAGTCTTTTTATCTGCAGGATTCCTTTTGACTCATTCAATGTGGGCTTGCAAGTGTCAATTTTGCCCTTTGGGGTACTCGTCTCCGGTCGACATTTTTCGGCTGATATTGGAGGATGTAATGGATAACAAGCTTAACCCCCGTTACGGGAAAACTCTTTACATGGCGACGGCAGCTTCGATCGCTGCGCTCTACGTGGTTCTGACCTTTCTGCTGTTCAAATTTGCTTCCGGTGTGATTCAGTTTCGCCTTTCCGAATGCCTTACAGTGCTTCCTGTCCTTACGCCGGCAGCAGTTCCCGGGCTGACAATCGGGTGTTTGCTGTTTAATCTTTTTAATCCGGAGAGTCTGGGACCGGTCGACATTATTTTAGGGTCTCTCGCGACTCTTCTTTCGGCTATCAGCACACGATGGTTATCTGTAAAGCTGAGGGGAATGAAAGGCCCGGGGAAAGATTTGATCGCATTGATCCCGCCGGTTTTTTTTAATGCACTGATTGTCGGCACTTATTTGACTTTTTTGCTGACGGGAACGTTTCAGGTTACAATGGTACTGATCAATATTGCTTACATTGCCATTAGCGAGACTATTGTTGTATATTTGATCGGATTTCCGGCTCTTCTGATCCTGCGCAGGGCGGGCTTTGAGAAACTGAGGAAAGGTTAGCAATCGAATGGCTCACTATTTTACGCCCGTACCGGAGACTCCTTCAGACCGGCAGACTATAGATGCAAGGATTCATGGCATCGATTTTCGATTTATTTCGGATACGCAGGTTTTTTCTAAAAAACATGTTGATTTCGGAACGCGCCTGATGCTTGAGACGGCAATCAATAATCTGTCGACACGGGAGATGCGCCGGGGAAGACTATTGGATCTGGGGTGCGGGTACGGGGTCGTCGGGATTGTCATGAAAAGAGCATTTCCCGCGATGGATGTTTGGCTTACGGATGTCAATGAGAGAGCGGTTGAGTTGTCCAAAGAGAATGCCAAAGCAAATCAATGTGCTTTCCTTACTATTGGTACTTCGGACGGGTTTGAATCGATCGAAGGCGATTTTCAAGTGATTATGACCAATCCGCCCGTTCGTGCCGGTAAAGCGACAGTGTTTTCTTTCTACGCGGGTGCTTACGATCATCTTGCTCCCGGCGGTTTACTATATGTAGTTCTTCAAAAGAAACAGGGGGCGCAATCGAGTCTGAACCGGCTTTTGGAATTGTTCGGAAATTGTGAAGTGCTTGAAAAGGACGGCGGATATTGGGTCATGCGTTCGATAAAATCAAGCGTGGAACATGGAGGAGAGATGTGATTACCGTTCTTCGAAAGCGCCGGCTTGCGGCATCTGTGATGGTTGTTGTCGGGTTATCCTTAATAATCATGCTTTGTGCCTCGTGCGGAGGCAAAAAGGGCAGTGCATCCTATCTCGGAGATTATTCCTATGATTCTCCGATTATAGCTATGGTTTACGAGGATCTTGACGGCGAAGGAAATGGAATCCAATACCGGCAAGTGTTGGATTACACAAATTACGTAACCAAGTCACCCGTGCCGGTACTTGTATATTTCTATACATCGATGCACACGGATTATGCCGGAACGACGGCTCAAGTGGAGCAAATTGCGGAAGATCTGCACGGGCAAATCGCGGTTGTATCCGTTAACGTTTTTCAGGAAGGCAAAATTGCCGAGCATTATGGAATTGTAACCGTGCCGGAGTTTGTGATATTGAGGGATGGATTGATGGCCGAGCGTTTCGACAGTGCCAACAGGGGCACATGGACGGCGGATGTACTCATCGACTGGGTCAACGGTGCGCTCTCGCAGCAGAAGTAGGACATGATGGAAACGGAAATCGGGAGGCAATAAAAATGCAGTATGAAACAATCGTTGCGATCGGTCAGGACAGCCACCGGTTTATCACCGAAAAAAGCGCAACCGGAAATGCCGGCAATCTGATCCTCGGAGGAGTCCTGATTCCCGGGGCCGATCCGCTTGATGCAAACAGCGACGGAGATGTCATTTTGCATGCGTTGACCAATGCGGTTTCGGGCTTCACCGGGGTCAATATCCTGGGATCAATCGCGGATCAACTCTGCTTGAATCAGGGGATTACGGACAGCAGAGAATATTTGAAGCTTGCATTGTCCTATCTCGGAGACGCAAAAATTGTCCATGCATCGTTTTCGGTTGAATGCAAATTGCCGAGGCTGGAAGGCCATATTGACGAAATGAAACGGAGCATTGCAAATCTGCTCTCAATTCCGGGATCTTCCGTGGGAATTACCGCCACTTCCGGAGAAGGGTTAAGTGCATTCGGAAGAGGCGAAGGGATTATGGTTTTTTGCGCTATTTCTGTTCGGCGCCCTTCGGATTGTTGAGCATGACTTCGGCAAGCTGAAGATCCTCAAGCGTTGTTATTTTAATATTTGAGTAGGCTCCCTCGACAAGCTGAACCCGCTCCCCGATTGCTTCGGCAAGCGCGGTATCATCGGTTGCGGTTCTGCCGCGCCTCATTGCCGAAGAATAGGCTTCAACAAGAACACTGTAACGGAAAACCTGCGGTGTCTGTATTTCCTGAAGTGTCGAACGATCCGGGGTGGTAAGCACGGCAGCACTTTGAGGGCCTTCGGTTTGCTTGATTGTGTTCTTAACCGGAACCGCCGCCGCACAGACATTGTAAACCGCGGCTGCTTTCAGGAGACGGTCAAGCGTATCCTGATCGATCATACAACGTGCGCCGTCATGAATAAAAACAACATCGTCTTCGCCGGGAGGAAAAGGAAGTGACGAAAGAGCGACAATCCCGTTCCACACAGAATCTTGTCTCGTTTCACCGCCGGGAACAATGCTCTTCACAAAATTGAACTTCCGATCCTCACATATTCTCTTCACCTTGAAAATCTGTTCCTCGGCAACCACAACTACGGTCTGAATTGAAAACGACCCTCTCGCGTTCTGGCGGTTGGAAAAAACATCAAAAGCGCTAAGTGTGCGTTCTATAATCGGAATGCCGGCTACTTTGATAAATTGCTTGTTCTCCGTACTATTCATGCGACTTCCTATTCCGGCTGCAGGAATAATAACAAACAAACGATTGATCGGACGGGCATTGGATTTGAATGCGGATACTCTCATTTTGCACCTCTTTTAGATTGAACAACACAATCAAATGAAAATAGGACATCTAATGCTTCGGAAAGTGAATCAACAAAAATTAATTCAGGCATAGACAGTATAGCATTTTCAGGTGTATTAGTAAGTGTATTTGATGCGATATTTTTTGATAATTTTTCAAAAACCGACCGATTGGCACCCGGCAAGACGCAATAGGAAAAACCTAAGCGCCGCATTTCACCGATGCGCCGTTCGATCTGGTCCACCGGACGGATTTCGCCGGTAAGCCCGACTTCGCCGATAACCATTGTATCAGGGCGAACCGGGATATCTTTGAAAGCGGAAAAAACCGCCGCAAGTACCGCAAGATCACACGCCCGTTCATCGATCCGAAGTCCGCCGACGACATTGATGTAGGCATCATAATTATTCAAACCCAGCATAAATTTCTTTTCAAGGATGGCAAGAAGCATTCCGATGTGAGAGCGATCAATACCTTGCGCCATCCGTTGAGGGGATGTATAAGAAGACGGAGAGAGCAGTGCTTGAATTTCAACAAAAACAGGTCTTGTTCCCTCAATAGTAGGTGTAACGACAGAGCCCGGAGCATTGATCGGGCGACCTGAAAGCAGCAGTGTCGAAGCGTTCTCGACCTCCTTAAGGCCTTTATCGGTCATCTCGAAAAACCCGAGTTCACCGGTCGATCCAAACCGGTTCTTTACCGCTCGGATCATGCGGAACGGACCGGAATTCTCACCCTCGAAATAGATGACAGTGTCCACCATATGTTCGAGAACGCGCGGACCGGCCAGCGTTCCGTCCTTGGTCACATGACCGACCAAAACGATCGGAACCATCAGGCTCTTGGCGATTCGCAGAAGACCGGCGGTAACTTCGCGGGCTTGGCTGATACTGCCCGGAGTCGAAGTCAACTCCTCGGAATAAAGCGTCTGAATAGAATCAATAATACAAAGCGAAGGTCGCTTTGTCGAAATGATATCAGAGATATATTCATATGAAGTTTGCGAACACAAAGATATGGAAGGACTGTCAATTCCGAGACGCGTTGCGCGCATACGAATCTGGGATTTCGATTCCTCACCGGACACATAGAGAATCGATCCGTCCTTGCGGATCAGACTGCAGATCTGAAGAAGCAGTGTTGACTTCCCGATCCCCGGAGGGCCACCCAGCATGACCAGGGAGCCGTCTACAAAACCGCCGCCCAGGATACGGTCAAACTCCTTCATACCGGACGAAAAACGCGATTTCGCTTCCGCAGCGACATCAGTCAGGGCAACAATACCCTCATCACCGACCCAGTTCTTCGGCATGGAAGGCTTTCCGCCTTGAATTGCCGACTCGATCTTCTCTTCGATCATGCTGTTCCATGCGCGACACGAAGGACAACGCCCCATCCATCCCGGAGTCTCGTATCCACAGGAATTGCATACATATTGTGTTTTGCTCTTGGCCAATATAAGTCCTCCGGATAATAAAAAGAAACCACTCTTCCAATTTCTATTGACTAGTATATCACTCGGGAAGGCGTTATTAACTCTGATATACCGTAATAATTAAATAATCTTGCCAAATATTCGTTCACATTTACGCGGTTTTACAATAAAATAAAAACACTACGCCGATAACCCCGGCGATTGATGAATGGGAGACTATTATGGATAAGGCATGGACTAAGTTTTATGATCCCAAAATGACGGAGACCGTAAATTGTCCGGAGCGCTCCATGTACGAGATGCTAGTTCGGACAACCCATGTTTATCCGGAACGAATCGCCATAAGCTTTGAGGGAACCCATATCTGTTATCGGGAGTTACTTAAGCAGGTGGACGCCGTTGGGCTGGCTCTCGGTGAGCAGGGAGTAAAGAAAGATGATGTCATTACCGTCTGCCTTCCGAATATTCCCCAGGCAGTGGTCATTGTTTATGCCGCAAACAAAATCGGAGCCATCCTGAGTATGGTTCATCCCAAGACGCCGCCGACGGAACTGGCGGAATTGCTGACCTCCGGCGGCAGCCGCTTCATTATCATTTTGGATGCGTTTATGGCAGCAAGTACGGATCATTTTCGGGAACTTGACATGAAGAAGGTTTTTGTAGCCTCCATTGGTTATTATCTGCCGAAGATCAAGCGTGCCGGCTTTTATCTGACAAAGGGACGTAAAATTGCCGGTATCCCGAATGAACCGAGATATGTAAAGTGGAAAGAGATCATGGACTCCGGAATCCTTCTGCAGAAGGCGCAAGCCGGTAATGATGAAGATTTTGAAAGTCCTATCGGAGCAAATGATCCTGCAATATATCTTCACAGCGGCGGTACGACGGGAAGCCCGAAGACTATTGCTCTTTCCAGTCACAACATGAATTATTTGGCGACAATCGGTTCACAGATCGTCGGCATTGATGATCCGTTCGAGACCGATAATCATCCGAAGCTGTCCATGGTTGCCATCTTACCGCTGTTCCATGGATTCGGGTTATGCATGAGTCTGCACACGATGATGTGTAACGGAATTACCTCAATACTCGTACCGCTTTTCACGCCCGACTCTCTTGCAAAGGTCATTTTACGCGAAAAGCCGAACTATATTGCCGCAGTTCCGACACTTTTTGAGGGTATATTGAAAACAAAGCTTCTTCATGACGCAGAACTTTCGCACATCAAGGCGTGTTTTTGCGGCGGAGATTCACTTTCCCCGGATCTTAAGACCAGATTCGAGAAATTCTTGAAGGAGAGAGGGGCCGCAATATCGCTTCGCGAGGGGTATGGACTGACCGAAACAGTCACTGTTTGCTGTGTTAACCCGGAGTATAAGAGTCGCGAACGATCCGTCGGATTACCCATACCGGACATTCTGATGAAGATTGTTGAGACCGGCACTCATAATGAGATGCCGATCGGAGGACAGGGAGAAATCTGTGTGAGCGGGCCGACAGTTATGCTTGGCTACCTTAACGATCCGGACGGCACCGATGAGGCGATTCACACGCATGAAGACGGAAGGAAATGGGTTCATACGGGCGATTTCGGATACCGGGACGAGGACGGCTATTTTTACTTTACACAAAGACTGAAGCGAATCATAAAGGTTTCGGGCATTCCGGTATTTCCTTCACAGATTGAAGCCGTGATTTGTGGTGTCGACGGCGTGGACAGCGCTTGTGCGATTGCTATTGCCGATCCATACAGAATCCATGTCGTTAAGGCGATCGTCGTTTTGAATGAAACCGGGCGCGCCAAGGGTCACGAAGTAATGAAGGATAATATCATGAGAAACTGCTCGGATCGCATGATTGCGCACGCAAGGCCGGTCGAAATTGAATTTCGGGATGAGCTCCCCAAGACGCTGGTCGGTAAAATAGATTATGTCCGGCTCGAGAGAGAAGAAATCGAAAAGAGGGCTGCGGCGTTATCGTGAAGTATTTTCCGCAGGGATTCTTCGGGCAGTCCGAGACGGCATAATCTGCTGAGTTCAGCCTGAATATCCCACATCGGGTAGTCGCTGCCAAACAGAACATGCCCGTCTCCAAAACGTTCAATCATCTTGCGAACTTTATCTTCCGAAAGGAAGGCAAGTGAACTTGAAGTATCCACATAAACATTGGGAAGCCCCGCCAGTTGATCCGGGGACTTGTTCCACTGACTCCATCCTCCGAAATGCGCGGCAATCACAGTCAGCTTCGGATACGAAAGCGCAAGCCGGCGGATCTGCTCGGGGTGGGAAAAGCCATAACGGTAATCACCTGCGTGAATAAGGATGGGTAGTCGCCCTTCCGCCTTTTCCGCCATTGAAAAAACGGCGGGGGAATCAGCGGCTATGTGCTGAAAATCCGGGTGAAGTTTTATACCTTTCAGACCGAGGCGGAGGATATTGTTGATTTCATTTTCAATTTCAAATTCAGTCATTTCCGGATGAAGTGTTCCGAAACCGATGAATGTCCCGCCGGACTCTTCCTGAAGCTTGTGGATATAATCATGGATTGACGCAACCTGACTTTTCGCGGTTGCTGTCGTAAATATAACCGTTTTATTGATCCCGCATTGCCGCATGCTGCTCTCTAATTGCTCGAGAGAACCGTCCGTCTGCATCGGAAGGCCGTCATAAAAGGTGCTTATAGCGGCCACGGCCTTTTCAAGAATTTTACGCGGAAAAACGTGGGCGTGAACATCAATCACCGGAAATTGATCCGGGGTAAAGTCATTACAGGATTGCATGAGATCTCCTATCCGGGCTGTTTTGCTTTACTGATTCTATGCCTGCAGAGCAGCAAAATCAAGAGCGCGGAGACGGTAATAACAGAGACGGCAAGACCGCCTTCGGGACCAAAGCTTCCGCCCGTAAGCCAGTCGAAACTGGAGGAACTGTATCTTGTATCGAGAACACTGGCAGCACCGGTTGTACCGCTGACCTGCATGCCGAATAGATTACCCTGAGCAAAATTCCATACGGTATGTGAGGCGCACACGGTGAAAATCTCTTGTGTATGACAGGCTAAAAGCGCAAAGAAGACAGCAATCAGAATCAGGTTTATCAGAGCCAGAAGCGAAAAACCGACGTTTCCGGCATGAAGCAGACCAAAAAGGAGTGACGTTAATCCGACGGCTGCGCCACGACCGAATTTTGCGCCGACACGCGGTAACATGTAGCCTCGCAACATCACCTCTTCAGAGGCGCCCTGCGGTATCCACATAAGAATGTAGGATATAAATAGCGGAATCGACGAAAAGTCAATAGCAATGCCGACAGGGCGAAGTTGGCCGGTGATGAGCAATAACAGGTATACGCCCGAGATCATTGAGAAACCGAGCAGAAGTCCTTTGCCGTAGGATTTTAATGCCTTCTTGACTGCCTGGAAAGAATTGAGCGGAAGCCCCATCGTGGAAAGCGGGTTTTTCTCGATCTTTTTAACAATAAACAAGTATACGACGATGATGAGAACATAGCACAGGCTCATCGCCAGGATAAAGAATTTGTCCTGCATCAGAGTATTGAAAAGGCTCATGACAGCACCGGCAATATTACCGATCTGCATACTGCTGATCATGGATCCGATTGATTCAATAAATTTAGTCGATGCTTCCGATCGGAGATAATGAATGAGCGGAACCAGAAGCGCAATCGGCTGGAACAGTGAAATCAGAAACAGAGGAAGCGAGAAGTGATAAATGAGCATGGAAAAGGTTCCGCGCCTTCGCGTCGGGTGATAACCATAAATCGTCGCTTTCGGAAAAGCGACATAATTCTTCTTCGGGTTATTCAGCTTTGCAAGCTCCAGTTTCTGCCAAAAATCAACGGTGGAGTCATTAGTGGTTGTAAATTGCTCCATACGCAAAAGTCGTGCGGACGCAAGGATGAGGAGGAAAGAGGAGAATAGACTGGTAGCGGCAAGGGCAAGAAAATAGGGCAGAGAGTAAGAGCCGTTTAACGACGTCGAGATGCCGTGGTAGTGTCCGTAGAAAGGAATGAAGAAATATACGGACGCCGGTGTTCCTTTTTCCTGCATGGAAATGACGCAAACTACAAGAAGAATCAGAAAAACGGGAAGAAAGCTTGTCTGTGCGGACAGAGTGCTCTTGTTCATGATCGATATCGCGATGATCAACGTAGAAAGAAGAATACTCAAAAGTATCGTGATGGCGACCACCGAAAGTATTGATCCGACATTAAGAAACCCGAACACAAGGGTAAGCAGGGGAATCAGTATTGCACAGGGTATCAGCGTATGCAAAAAAACGCCCAGTACACTACCCAATACAATCTGCATTCTTGAAACCGGAGTCAGGAGTACTGCGGCAAAAGTGCCTTTCTCTTTTTCACCGGCAATCGCTGCAACGCCGGATTCCATTGCGGAATAGAGGACGGCGATGAAGATAATCAGAGGAATGACCATCCTGGAGATAACGTCCAGAAATCTCTGCCCTGGATCCTCATCGGAGAGAAATTCCGTATCGTTATCGATCAGAACAAATGGCTCATAATCCGAAACCGCCGCTCCTTTTTCCTTAACCAGATAGTCCCCGTACTCCTTGGTAAAAGAGGTAATCATCTTGTCATGTGCGGTTTTATAGAATGCGTTTGAGGTTTCAAAATAGGTGATGATTTGTGGACGTGTTGTCTGATCTGAAGAAAAAACAACTTCATCAAAATCAGTCGGAAAGACAATCGCCATAAACGCTTTATTATCTCGCAGAGTATTATTTATACTGATGAAATCATAATACGCGTTGGTCTCGAAACGGATGGCGGTGTCTCTGATGTATTCTCCCGTAAAGTCATCCTCATCCATGAACAATTCAAGTGATTGCGGGGTGTTAACAAGAAGAATGGCATTGCGGTTTTCCAACGCTTCTTCCAAGTAATCATCTTCATCGAAGCGATCAGCGACAAAACTGGCCAGAAAGAAAATAAAGACAAGAATAAACATAATACAGGTGACCGCTGAAAGCCGTGACACCTTGGTTTTGAGATGAGTTCCTCTCGAAAAACTCCGCCCGGCAATTGCCCAGATCACTCGCATCATTATGGTCTACTCCCTGTGGTGTTCGGAATAAAGTTTAAAAAAGGCATTTTCAAACGAGTCGGTCCCGGTTTTGTCCTTGAGCTCGGGCACACTACCTTGCGCAACAATGCGCCCGTCTACGATGATAGCAAGTTCATCGCATAGTGATTCTGCTACAGAAAAGATGTGAGTCGATAACAGAACGGCATGCCCGCTGGCGCCGAGTTCGCGAAGATAATCGGTCACCTGGTGTGCCGTTAATATATCAAGGCCGTTGGTCGGCTCATCAAATATCACCACCGGAGGGTTATGAATAAGGCTAATGGCGATGGATATTTTCTGCTTCATTCCGGTTGAAAGTTCCATGATTTTCTTCCCGGCAAACGGGCCGATGCCAAATCGATCAAAGCTCTCCTCCTTCTTGGCAGCGATTGTGTCGCGGTCAAGCTGATACAAGTCCCCGAAGAAATCAAAAAGCTTATCCGGCGTGGAAAACGGATCGAGCTTCACTTCCGATGTTAGAAACCCGATGTTTTTCCGGATCTCCCGCTCCTGCGTTGCCGTATCGAGGCCACAAACCGAGATCGTTCCTTTTGTGGGGAAAAGCAGTGTGGCGATCATTTGCATCAGGGTCGTTTTCCCTGCGCCGTTCGGTCCGAGAAGGCCGAAAATCTGACCCTTTCGAACCGAAAAAGTAACGTCATCCACAACATTTACTGCCCTGCGGTATTGCTTGTATACATGATTGACCTTAATCATTTTTGCCTCCTCATTGATGTGTTTTCCATCGCCGTGGGTGAGAAATTCTTCCGGGCGACAAAGAAAATCAGACACGCAAGAATCATATTCATCGCGATCACAAAAATGGTTGTACCCGTACGAAGTGTGCCGGAGAGAATGTCCCGAATGATAATAATGACATTATGGAGAGGAATGATATATTCGCCGGACACCGGAGATGTTCCCCTGAATAATTGAAGAAAAAAGTCTAAAAGGAAAAGAAGGAGCGGAATCTGAAGGTTCATGATAATGTCTTCCATCTTTTCCAAATCCAAAATTACTTTAAAACAATACGCGGTCATCAGAGCGGCACCGGAAAGAACGGCAAGCAGTATCATGCCTATTTGGGAGGGAAACAAAAACAATCCGAACGGAATCAAGGACATCGGATTGTTGCTGCGATTAGCCCAGGAAGCCAGAAACATAACGAAGAGAGTCGTCAGAGAGGCAAGCAGGCCGACGGATATAACTGCCATGGCCTTGCCCAAAAGCAGCGACCTCGAACTAATCGGAGTCAAGGCGATTTTGGCAAGGAATCCCCGTTCTCTGTCTGCCGCAAGCGTGTCGCCCGAAAGTGAATAGATGCAATAATAAAGCAGAAGTATAACGGCTCCGGGGATTACTCTGGCGGCTGCGGGATTTGCAACGCTGCGATAAATCATGAGCTGAGTATAAGGATTGAAGGTGTTTGCGGAAAATGCGAATCCGCCGCCGCCCTCGAAGAATTCTTTGCCGACGGTTTGAAGCACATATTGCTTATACTTTACCAGCAGATCGGCGGAAAATTGAAGTGAACCGGTATAGGATTTTGCATTATTCGGATTAAAAATAACCGATATGAAAGCAGTGCTGCCGATTTGATTATTACTGACGGCAAGGCGATCGTAATATCCGGTAATTGCATCGTCGAAGGAGTTCTCGTCGGTCTGCCCCTCATAAGGAAGCACGGAAAAGGCAATATAAAAGCTGCCTCTCTCAGTCATTTTTTTAGCGGAACCGTCTGATAGTGCTTTCTCGAAATCCCCGGAGCTGATCACCGTATATTCATAGTTCTTTGCAAGTGTGTTTTGACCGATGAAGTCTGTGAAACTGTCGTGCGGATCAACCAGTATTACCCTTGCTCTTCCGACTGCTCCCGAGGACAAGTAGTCGACAACCATCGGGAAAAGGTACAAAGCCATAAGAAGAACCAATGCAGGGACCAGAAACACAGCAAGTGTCTGCCGCCAATTGGAGAGTATTCTCTTTATTTCCCAACGAAATATAACCCAAGCTGCTTTCATGAGGCCCCCGTCTCTTTAATACCTTGTTCTTTGATTATAGCAGTTTGCCCTGCATTCACCATCCGGAGAAAATGCATAAGTGACAATTCAGAAAAAATATGTCAAAATGTTTTTAAATCGGTAACAATTGAACGCTAGTATATCGGAGGATAACACAATGAGCAAAAAGCCTTCTTTTAATAAGGCAAAAATCAGCTTAATATCAGCACTATTGATTCTATCCATTCTTTTCTCTGTTTCGTGCTCTAATATCAAATCACTCTTTGGCTTAAACGAAGAAGAGGAAGAAGAAGCCAAAAACACCACCGAATCGACAACGGAAGTCGACGAGGAGGAGAAAGCGGTTGCGGATGCGATCGCGATTTTGGATGAAATGGATTTTAAGCAACTGGAAGAGTCGGCAACGTCGAGTTATCTGGATATGTACTTTATACTGACTGATCCGGAAGCTCTTTCCATAGAAACCCCATCGCCGACGCTGGGAGAATTCTCCTATGAAGAATTCCAGGAAGATTTAAAGGAAGCGGAGAGCAATCTTGAGTTACTTGACTCGATTGATCCTTCCATTCTTCCGCGTGAGTATGCAATTCTGTATGACGTGCTTAAATATGACATGGAAGAAGTTCTGGACTATGAGGACTTCTATTACTTCGGTTCTCCGTTTAACTCGTTGACAGGCTTACAGTCCAACCTTCCGATTACTCTGGTCCAGATTGAGTTCACGGACAAGCAAAGCATTGAGAATTACATTTTGCTGATCGGCGATGTCGACCGGTATTACGGTGATTGCCTGGCATATGAGAAGGAACGCGCCGCACTTGGACTTACGGTCGCAGATATGTATCTGGATAAGCTGATTGAAAGCTGTCAATCAATGCTAAAAGATCAGGATACTCACTTTATGAGGACAAGTTTCGCTGATCGGCTTGCGGCGGTTGAAGGCTTGACCGATGCTGAAAAACAAGATTTCATTACTCGCCATGACCAGGCACTGAACGAATCGTTTTTCCCGGCATATGAGCAGCTCATTACAGGATTCACTGAGCTTAAGGGAACATCAACCAACGACGGCGGACTGTGCGAAGTTGAGTCCGGAAAAGAATACTATGAGGTATATTTTAAGACGAGATCCGGAACGGATCTATCTCCGCTGGAGGGCGCTGAAAAAATCGACAGAACCATGGATGAGCTATATGAAGAAATATATGGATTGGATTTGAGCAGCGATCAATTTTGGGATGATTACTATGCCACTGTTTTTTCAAAAGGAACCGTGCAGGAGAATATTGATTACTGCAAGGAATACATCAGTGCGGATTTTCCGGCACTGCCCGAGCACAGTCTGGTCCTCCAGAAGGTACCTCCACAGCTCGAGGAATTTTTCAGCCCTGCCGCATATTTAAGCTGCAGGATCGATAATCCTGATAAGAACGTGATCATCACCAACGAAAGTTCACTTGAAGGTGAAACCAATCTTTTGGATACGACAGCCCACGAAGGGTACCCGGGACATTTATACCAGAACGTTTATCATGCCAAAAACATCAATAACTATTATCAGCGGATCGCGAGTTTTACGGCTTTTTCTGAAGGCTGGGCGGAATATTCCGGAGAATATGTCCTTGAGGGAAGCGATTATGACATCAAGATGATCAAAGTCGAATATCTGGATGCGAAGATACAGAAATTGTTAATGGCACGTGTGGACATCGGCGTAAACTATGAAGGCTGGGACAAGGCCGGAGTCAAAAAATACCTGGAGGAATATGGAATGGGCTACCCCGAATACGTTGACTGGGTATGGGACTTTGCGATTGAAATACCCTGCTATATCACACCGTATTGCTTCGGTCAAATCGAAACGATCGATATTATCGACAATGCAGTGGAAGAATTGGGGGCGGATGTTCCGATCATTGACATTCATACGGCTTACCTGCAAATCGGTCCGGCTCCGTTCGCAATCATTGAAAAGTACATGGACGAATTTGTAAATAATAATTAAATGTGTCGATTTTTTATGGTTGTATTGTTATTTGCAAAAATCATTATGGTATAATATAAGCGATTCCAGGTTGAAAACAGTCTATTTCTGCCCCGCTGAGGGGTAAGTGAACAATATATTGGAGGCTTCGATCATGGCAAAAATGACTCGTCTGGCCACGACGGTTACCGCAAGGTTTTATCCTTCCGCTGACTTAACCGATGCTTTTTATATGGACGGACGTCTTTCCGGTAAGCGCGAGAAAAGATCAGCAGATATTACTACAGACAAAGAGGACAGGGGATTCTTTTATTCCCTGTTTTCTCATGCGACGATTCCCGGATCAGACCAGGATGTTTTGCCGCCGTATGAGCCCGCACTGCGTAAGCTTTACAACGAACTGAAGAACGGACGCAAGACACTGGACGATGAGATCGGGGAGCTTGTGAACACTGCTGTCTCCGTAACCGGCAGACTCAAGATTCAGGCCGAGAATGCCAGATCGCCGTTTTTCGCCGGAGTCATGGTTAAGGATTCCGAAGCGTTTGCGATTACGCTCGGCAAGGGGCTTGCGTTTCTTTATCGTGATGACACGCTTTTCCCGATGACCGCAACGGATATCAAGATCGATCCGGTCAACACCCAGAAACAGAAAGTGGATCATTTTTACAACTATTGCGCGACGAAGACGGCAACCGCCCTCTGCTCTAATATTGCTCAACTTAAAGTTGACGATTGTATTATTCTTTGCAATCGGGAGCTGTATGACGCACTTGGGCAGCAAGAG
This sequence comes from uncultured Oscillospiraceae bacterium, assembly GCA_964501725.1. Classification (GTDB taxonomy): domain Bacteria; phylum Bacillota; class Clostridia; order Saccharofermentanales; family Saccharofermentanaceae; genus CAZCTO01. The sequence continues at coordinate 21,048 of CAZCTO010000026.1, forward strand.
TTACTAAGGATTCTTTATGATGCCGAGGATCAGTGCGAAGCCGCCGGGAATGCAATTACCGAAGCTGCCGCGAAGGTTCCGAATGTGCCGCTTCAGATCATGATCTCTTTTGTCGAGAATGTCACCTCTTCCGAGAAAGGCGGATTCTTCGGATTCGGCCGCAAGAAGAACAATCAGCAGGAAGAAGTGTTTGAGGATGTTCCGGAACAGGTTTCGGTCTCTCCGACGGTCGTAATTCCGCCGATGCCCGAAGCAGCGCCGGCAGAGATTCCGGTGGGAGAGACCCTGTTTTTCGGGAACGAGCCTTCAGACCCCTTCATACAGCCGTTGGCAGAGAAACCCGCTCCGGAGGTCGGACCGGATACGGCGATTCAGATACATGATGAGACGATGAAGCCGTTTGGCGAACCGATCGTACAGACCGAATCCGAGACCGATGAAGGCGGCTTTGTTAAAACAGTCCCGACACAGGAAGAGTCAGTTGAAAAGAATGAAGAGGCATCAGCAGACGTTGTTTCGGATGAAGAGAGCAAACAGGAGAAAGTAACCGAGAAGATTGCAGAACCTGTTGAACAGTCAGCGCCCCCCCGGAATTTGGTTGAAGGAATTGAGAAGACACCGGAGTCATTGATGATGCCGGAGAGTCAGCCTGTCGTTCTTCAGAATCTTGAACCTGCCGCCCCTCTAAGCATTGAGAAACCAGTTGCCGCCGCTGAATCAGGCGAAGAAACGGAGAGTGGTATGAGTTATTTCGATTTTGACGGAAAAGACACTCCGAAGTACATTCCCGATGACCAGAATGATCAAGGTGCGCCGCTGATGTTTGGAGATCAAGTTCCCGAAGTCATCGAGGAGGAAGCGCCTGCGTATAATCAGGATGCCGAGTATTATGATTACAGCCCGCAGCAATACTCACAGGGGAGCGACGTATATTCCGCGCCCGCACCTGCAGGGAATGATGGTTACTATATCCCGTTTGAATCGTCGGACGCCCCGGCACCGATGACATCGAGTGGACGGGACATTCCCGAAATGCCTATATATGATGCGCCGAATTATAACCCGGTTTCTTACTCGGAAGATTTCGGATCAACCTCTTTTGAGGATGCCGGAGTCTACGCGAGAGG
>CAZCTO010000027.1:0-9360 GCA_964501725.1 uncultured Oscillospiraceae bacterium
GATCCCGGGATTTTCAAAGCAATCTTTCTTGCTGGCGGGCCGGGTTCCGGAAAAAGCTTCGTAACAACCGCAATGCCAAATGCTGCATTTGGGCTAAAAATCATCAATTCAGATGATGCATTCGAATATACTCTAAAGAAAATTGGAATGACGCCTAAAATGACTCAATTGACTCACGGGCAAGTAACTCAATGGAATACTGCAAGAGAACGCGCAAAGACCATCATACAACACAAAGAAGATTTGATGGTAGCTGGCCGACTAGGAATGATAATCGACGGAACAGGAAAAGATTTCGACAAAATAAAACATCATAAAGAACAGGTCGAAAAACTTGGTTATGACGCATATATGGTATTTGTCAATACTACTTTAGAAGTAGCGCTTGCTCGCAATGCGTCAAGAGAAAGAACCGTTGATCCGATTATAGTTAAAAAGAGTTGGGAAGAAGTTCAGCGCAACATCGGAAAATATCAGAATCTATTCGGCGCACAAGATTTTCTGATAGTCGATAATTCTAGACCGGGCGAAGATGTTCTACAATTAGTTTTTAATGCGATCAAAAAATTTATGTCAAAACCCATCCAATCTCATATAGCAAAGGCGTGGATAGCAAATCAACTTGCTGGAAGATGAAATTCTTTTTCTGATACTGATTGACTTCCATATTTCACCGAAAACGTCTTTCTAGAAGGTAATTCGATACACGAAAGAGCGCCTTTATATACACAGCCGGTATCGATTCCTATTTTATTCTTATACGCAAAAGAAACTTCTTTATACGAAGTATGTCCATAGACTACTATTTTTCCGAAATCTTTTTCCGACAGAATAAAATCTTTTCTTATCCAACAAAGATCTTCTTTTGATGTCTCGAATATATCATCGACATATGGACTAAATCCGGCATGTACAAAAAAGTACTTGTCTGATATTACGCAATGATACAGATTTAATAAGAAATCTATGTGTTTTTCTGGAATGAATTTTTTGATTTCATCGGTTGGAATATAACCGTATTGGTCGTGTGGAGCATAACTTCTCAGTGTCGATCGAGCGCCGTTATCGATCCAATACATGCCGTGTTTTCCCTCGTAGCCGAGATAATCACACAGCATATCTTCATGATTACCTCGGAGAAAATAGCACCGAGAATCGCCGACTTTTTCTTTGAAAGAAATCAACCAGTCGATTACTTCTTTTGACTTAGGTCCTCTGTCGATATAATCGCCGATAAAAACATATACAGAATCCTTATCATCTTCTTGGTATATATTTTCCATAAGAACGAGCAATTCATCATAACAGCCATGGATATCACCTATTGCATAAATTTTACCGTCAGTGTTTATCTGAGCTATCTTTCTCTCTTCTGTTGATAATGATCGTCGTGTTCTCATTTTGTCCATCGCAAAAGTTGTCGATATATGCCCAAATAGAAGGCATGCAAAAATCTACCAATTCTTGGAGATTTTGGTCTGTTATTTGTTCATTTTTGATATCTGATTTGAGTACTATCTTATTTTCCATAATGGTATCATACATAAACCAAAATGTCAAATAATTTATAGTCCGGCAGCGTCTTTGAATATCGACTTGAATGTTTCGATGCAGCCGTCTGTCACCCAGCAATCTCTTTCTAATGCCGGAATACTAATATTCCAATCTTTGACGTTATGCCAACCTTGTTGGTCATGGTGCCATATCATGACAGAATGAGCATATTTTGCTGCCTCGATGATCTTCTTTCTCGCAGAAGAAACAGAAAGACAATTATCATATGAAGAATCATCCGAAACATCGACAGACATACCATCAGAATTTAAAATGACGTTGTTTCCGGATATTGGAAAAGCTCCGTGTCTTTCGTACAAATCCCATTTTCCGCCTCTGCCACCGGTGCATGGGTTTCTCAATATCTTGGCAAATTTCTTCGGAATGGCCTGTCTGACTGTATTCGCCAGAACTGTCCATGCTTCATCCGAGAGATTATCTTCGAGTTCTGGGCATATCACCAATTCTCTTTTTGTTTCTGTTGGGCAATCTGGGAGCCAATCCAAAAGTTTTTCCATGTGTTTTTGTACAGCTTTCAGCACTTTTGGATTTTTGGAAACAAGATCGTTGTTCCAATCTTTGACGGAACCATATGGATATAAATCAGAAGACCAATTCCCTCTGCGTCTTCCGGGACCATCCGCAATATGGATTTCTACCATGATCCGCTTGAAGCCCATCTCTTGAAATTGAGTGATGGTCTTTGCATTCCATCCAAAAGATCCTGGCATGATTGCAATGGCCGCTTTTCTGAGATTCGGCGGATATTGCTTTAAAAATCTTTTTGTCGGGAATTTTTTGAGTGTGCAGGCAAAACCGGACATTCCTAAATAACTTGTCATCTATTCTCCTAGTGTGTATATAGATCTATTTAGAGCATCACTCGATGCATTTTTGATTCTGAAAAGACCCAAGAAGATTATTATGATCGCAACCGTTGTCAGTAAGATGAATTTCCAATTTTTCATTTAGATTTTATTATTGAAAATTAGTACTATAACGCTAGTACAAGGCGTTTCTGGTGCATCATATACGGGTTTTAAATCAACCCTTTCCATCAATCCGTTGATGGTAGTGTATTTCTTTGTGGCAATTGCAACACACAAGAATACACTTTTGAACCTCTCTTAAAACTACTGCTGGAATGTGATTAACAATCGAATTGACAGAAATTGTGAACTTTTTATCGTGAAGATGGTGAAATTCGAAAGCATCTGGGCATCTATCATAGCCACAAATGCTGCATTTTCCACCAAGATCACGAACCAAATAACGTCTGAGTTCTCTCGCTTCTGACCATTTCTTCGAAGATCCTTTCCACTTTTTTCTACTATTCACGACTCACCACCTTTCTACCCGTGGTGCGCCAGAAACTTATGCGGTCATTTTCTCATCAAGTCTGGATATTTATTTTCGTCGAAATAGAAAGATCCATCCTTAGACATAGACCATTTATCTACTGCCTCATCTAAATCGTATAGAGGCTCTAAATCATTCCGAATTCTCTCTTTCGAGATTCTTCGGAATTTTCTGTTTGCTTTTCTTTTGTCTTCTTTTTCGGAACTTGAAGCCACACCAGCAATTGCCGTGTGTCTATAAGATTTTCCCATATTTCCTCTGATATATGGAGGTATTTATTCTCTGATAAAATCAGAGATCAATTGCGGAGTTGCAGTATCAAAACCGACAACATCCATAGAATTCTTATCATTCGGATCCGCGATAGTAAACCCAGTCGATGTCATACCAACCACGACAGACTTAGAATTGATGCCGCTGGCTTTCCGATACTGTGCAAGAGCTTGCGAAGGCTGCAAAGATCCGCACCAAGTTTCGTTGTCAGTATAAACCAAGAATCCATCGACTTTGAGTTTTTCTTTACGAGCTATCTGCATAGGCAAAGAACAATCGGTGCCGCCGAAAGGACGACCGTACATATACTTGATAACATCTTCGAGTCTCTGCTTCGGTGAAATTTTCAATTCAACAGGATGCGTCGAAAATCCGATGATATGATAATTAGTCTCGGTTGCTGCTGTGACCAGGCAGAGGGCGGCCGAAGCAACGGCTGGAGTCAAGCCGGCAACACCGGCGATAGAACCAGTCTGCATCGAGCCGGAAACATCAAGGCCGATTAGAAGGTTTTTGTTGCACGGAACAACATTTCCAAAGCTTGCATAAAATGCGGTATCAAGAGCATCCACGACTTGCTGAACCGGAGTCCAATAATGAGTTCCCTTGAATCCTCTACCAGAAGAATACGTCATCAGAGCAGAAAGGACTTGAATAGGATGCACTCTCGAACGCTTAATATCCTCAGAGTTTAAAAGCTTCTTAAGAACCACATTTAAACCATCAGATAAAGGAGCAATCAATCCTACTCGGGTCATAGTGGCAAGATTGCGAATCAATGCGGTTAGGCCCATATGAGGCAGCAATGCTTCCCACACCTCTGAATGATTCAAAAGTTCGGTTGGAACAACCTCTCTCGGAAGTTTGTAGTCGGCTATGAGAGATGCCGCAACGGCGGGTGAAGTTTCTAGTTTGATGGCCTCAACGCCGGCCAACAGACTCAACTCTGGATAATCTTGAGTTACAGTTGCAGTTGATGCAGTATATCTCGCGCCGGCATATTGCAACAATGCCTGTCGGCTATTTCCGTAGCCAGGCTTAACATGAGCAAGTCTAATTAAATCGGCATGTGACCAGCCGTCTCTTTGCTGATACTTGACAATTTGCATTGCAAGATCCTTGACATCTTTCTTAGTATACCAATCAGAGATTGCTCCTTTGGTATTACGGCCCCAGCCACCAAATGCCTTCAAGTATTCTGCAAAATGGAATAAATGGGTTCCGATTCGTGCGACTTCTGGCAGCGCTTCTCTGGCAGCCCTTTTCGTTCCAAGGTCGCCGAGTTTCATGCACATTGCAAGGACGAATAAAGCCGGATCGTTTTTAGGAGCACGGCCAGACTTAGAAATTTCCACGACCTTCTTTACGACTTCTTCTCCAGCATTCTTGATTAACTCCATCAAGAATGTTCCGTTCTCGACCGTCAGTTTACGTTCAGATGCATAGTATGTTCCTCCCTCGGTGCCAAGAACGAGGAAGCGGGTCAGGCGAGTCAGATCGTCCAACTCATAGACGAATCCGCCAGCATTATTTTTAACTTGCTTTTGTCCAGGAATCGGACAATTCTGAGGTGTTGAAACAGTATTAAAGTGGCTGGAATAATTCATTGACATAATATCGACTCCATTAGTTTGTTTTTGTTCACTTCTTAAATACTGCTTCATTTTATCAAATAAAAACGAGACGGTTCAGATAACATAAACAAGTTTAATCAGTTTCCTGGAATCAAACCAGGTTCTTAACCAAAATTCTGAACCGTCTCACACAAAATACAAGGACAATTTATCTGACTGGGATAGTTGCCTGCCTTGCCGTTCGGCCACGGACGGCCTTTCGGCTACGCCCGGCGGGATTCGAACCCGCATACTGGAGATTTTCAATCTGATAACCCAATCAAGTCGGTCCTTTCAAAATAAAATTGCGGAAAATTTATCGGTCATGGAGTTTTTTCGGATTTACAATTTCTGATAATCCATGTCCATTCGTTCCGCATCATAACTAAAAATAAATGGACAAGTTATTGAATAGCGGTGTTGGTTCAATTTCAAGTTGATAACGCTACTCATTCGGTCCATGTCAAATTCTATGAGGGCAATTTTGTAAAATACCGGTTTTTAAGATAGCATTCCTGATAACGATATTTTGGCGACCCTCTTTCATTATCTATATACTATCAGAAACGAGATTCAATGTCAAGCAATTTATAATTTCCATGCAACAAATTTTAATTCAGCGCTAAGTCCGGAATAGGCGTTTTCGTCTACGATTTTCTTCGGATCTACTCCAGCCAAAACCGCGTCGTTGATATCTTTGAATTGAGCAGAATCCGGCCATATGCAAATTTTATGGCCATGAGAAATAACTTTGTGCATCACGTGATGAATTTCTTTGTTTCGTTTCTCGTTGTCGAATACAAAAATGGAATTAGAAACGTCTACAAAATTGCTCAAACGATCTAAAGACGACCCCGCCGCGGCGATTGCGTTAGGAAGAAACATAGAATCGATTGGACCCTCGACAATATAACCATTGACAGCCGGATCAAAATAATCCAATCCATAAATCATCTGCGCATCATCTATAAATCGTACAGTGATATATCTGAGTTTGTCTGCAGTGAGAGAACGAGCTTGGGCACCGATCAATCTCTTTTCTTTATCAAAAAACGGTATGACAATTCTCGGTTCATCTTTTTTTAAGTCGGGATATTTCTGAGTATATCTATCAACCCAAGAGTAAAAATCTGCGACAAAATACAGCTTAGACAAATCGGGTATCTTTCTGTTTTTCGCGTATTCTTTGGCATAATGTCCATCGGGCAATTCTTTTAGTGATTCCACATCGATCGATTTGGATTCCTTCCCGGTTTGTATTTCTTGCTTTGCGCATTCTGTTCTTGCTCGAAGAGTTTGCATTTTGGATGATATGTCCCCTTCGTATTCTGGCACATCCGGCGAGCGCACCTCTCCGTTTCGCAGTCCCCGTATTGATTCGGTGCAAAACCCACGATATAGATCAGGATAATAATCGCGAAGAAAGCGAATAAAAGATACAGAAACACCACAATTATGACACTTATAAAAAAGCGTATTATGCCACCTAACAATGAACCCTCTCTTTTTTCTGGTGTCTGCTGCAGAATCGCCACATATTGGACATCTGAAATTCCAAAGATAGTCGGATTTGCGCTTGAACTTTTCGACATATAATTTCAGTTTGTTTGCATAAGTTATTTCAAGTTGAATTGACATATCGGATATATTATAGCACAAACTGGAATTAAAAGCAAAAAAAGAGACGGTAAGAAACCGTCTCTTTCAAACAAGATGTATGTTTATCGAGGTACTAATGTAAAAATGGGACAATTTAATTCTAAAGGGATGTTCAGTCCAAATGATAACCCTTTAAATTCGGTCCCCGTTCTATAAAATAAAAAGAGGGATTGCTTCCATTTTCAGGCGTTTCGTCGTTTTTCTGCGCTTCTCGTCTTCTTCGTTTCTGTCGTCCTCTTTGCGCTTTTCTTTCGCCTATTTGATTCGTGTTTATATGTGCTTCGCGTTTTCTTTCAGAAGCAATCCCTCAAAACTATTTATACAACTCATATTTAATATCGGTCGACCGTTTCTGTGGTGGTTAACAGACCTTGCTTGTACTTGGCAAGAGCCAGGTCCCGTCGGTTCCTGCTGCTGTGATTATAATCAATAATCTTTCCAGCTTAACGGTCATAAATCAACAATGTTGCAAAGGACTTTTACCTTACCTCCACCGATCTTCGGCACGTGCGACTTTACACCGACAACATTGTCAAAGACAATCCGAAAATAACTTCCTGTCAATTTCGGAATGTTTCGGGTATTAAACCCTCATCAGTCTGACTTTAATATTTACTTACTGCACAGTTACCGCTTCGGTCTTTTCAGCTTTCTTATTTTGTACAATTGCGCCGCTTTTTGCGACCGGCTTAACATTTTTAACCGGCTTAACCGCTCTATTCTTTGCCGCGGTTTCTTTCTGCGTTTTAGGACTCTTGAGAGGCGCAGTTTTAATCTTCTCAACCAGTCCCCGCTCAACATCGTATGTTCCTCGGCCGTTTCTCAGTTTTGCATTTACTGCCCAATTTTGGGGCTTTAGACCGGCTTTCTTCCGTGTCTCCACAATTTCTTTCCTTGTCACTGTGGTGCGACCATAAGCGCTTTTGAGTAAATCTACAAAAGCTTGCTTTTCTGTTAGTGTTATCATAATTTCCTCATTAATGAAGTTTTCTCAAACTTTCTATAGGTATATTAGCACGATTTATGGTATATAGTCAATACTTATTTTTTGAGTAGTTATATCAAGCAGTTAGAATGCTTATTTTGATGTTTCGTAGTAGTTTCGGTACGAGGTGGTTACGGCTTTTTGAAGGATCAGATAATTTTTTATATCTTCCGTATTTTCGGCAAGATTCTTATAGTTAGTTCCTGTCAGACCAAAAATAACAGGATCAATCTTTTTCGATTTCAATTCATTGAACACGCCGGCGCAAGTCGATTCTGTCACAACAACAAATTCAACTTGCCGGAGTTTTAGAGGAGAAGGATCTTGCAGACTCAGATTTGATTTGTCAATTGGTTTAGTCCGAACGAGTAAATTACATCCAATTACCCCAAAGAATAATACAAGAAAAAGAACAAAAAGGATTTTCTTAATCATTTTGTTTGAGCTCCAGTGATCTGTTCGATACTATCGAACACTTGCTTTGTCGCGATATTGATTCTTTTCTCTACTTGTTCGGGAGCAGAAATGGTAACCTGTTCCAAGGTTTTCTTTTTCTTGATTTCTCGATAGAGTTTGTCTCTCAATTGATTCGAACTGTCAATGGCTTCTTTCATCTGGTCTTGGTAGTTTTTGTATTCTGACTGAATCTTTGTTATATCAGATTCAAGATTTTTGATCGTTTGTTCCTGCAGTTGTGCAGAAACTATCAACTCTTTCTTTTCATTTGTTAATTTGTCGACTCTGTGTTGGTAATAAAAAATTGTTCCAACTACAAGTATGATGCCGATTACTATAAGACTTATCTTAGATGTTAAAAATTCCCAGACTACTAACCAAGGCATATTATTTCTCCAACGGAGGCAAAACAGGAGTTCTTGTCAACATTTTAGGCTTTTTCCGGACTACTGCATTGCCATCAGAAACTCCATAAACATTTGGCCCAGTATGATTTGCAGGCAGACCTCCTTCGTCTTCCATTATATCATCGAGCTTTTCCAGTTCTTTTACTTTTTCGGGATCGCTTTCTATCTCTTCGAAGAAATCTGCAAAACTTTCATATAATTGATCTTCTGACATGTTTTCAAGGTTCTTTTCTTCTTTCATTAATAGCAATGCTGCAGCATATGTTGCAAGCATACTTCTACCAAACGGAAGCATTTGAATTATTTTCTTGATATTGAAAACAACCGTATCGAATACTGTATATGCGTTTTTCTCTTCTTTTGTATGGAGGTCTTTTCGCCTTCTGAGAACTTTTCCATTCTTATCGATTATTCCGAGTTTGAATGCAGGAGTTTTTTCGAATGGAGTGACCAACTTTTTGATCAGTGTATACAATACGAAAATATCTATGACACGTCCCTCAATCAGTAATGTATTTCTATTATTCACTTAAGATTCCTCAAAACTTGGGCAACATGCAAATCTACAGGCTCCTCAATATTTATATCATCCTCTTTGACATAGTTGAGATACAAAAGAAATGTGCGGAGTATTGAATGGAATTTTTTATCGAGCTTGAAGAAAAGCAGACGAACACCTGCAGGTATCTCGAAGAGATTGAAAAATACTATCAGGTGATTTAAAATCAGGCGTTCATTGAGTTTATGGGTGGCGAGGTAACTGTTTAAATGACGTTTGATATATTTGATTCTTCGCAAATCTTGATAAAATTCTTCCACACTAATACAATTTGGATTGTCATAGTGCTTCATTGCAAAGAGAACAAATGTATCTTCTGTCAATGGTACATCGCCGCCCATAATTCACATGTTCATAATCTAAAACGCTCCAAGTATTAGCTCGGAGAGGCCGAAACACTCTCGGACGGACTCTCAGAAACACTCGCGGATTCCGATTCACTCGGAGAGGCCGAAACACTCTCGGACGGACTCTCAGAAACACTCGCGGATTCCG
>CAZCTO010000027.1:9460-19626 GCA_964501725.1 uncultured Oscillospiraceae bacterium
CTCGGAGAGGCCGAAACACTCTCGGACGGACTCTCAGAAACACTCGCGGATTCCGATTCACTCGGACTCGCAGAAACACTCGCGCTCGGAGAAGGACTATAAGAAGAGTCTGTCACCGTACGAGTTTCCGCGGCAGCTCCGATGGCCGAACTTACGGTCTTAGAAGCAGAAACTCCATGAGTTACCGCGTCAACAATTGTTCCACTCAAAGTCTGAGCGCCGATTGACATTGTATGAGAACCGGCCGGAACTGTCTCGGGTGTAGTATTATCAGTTTTCTTATCAAAAACAACTTCAAGAACATTAGTTTGTGCAGCGGCATACAGTGTAATCGGAGAAGCTCCGTCTGAACATGTTATCACAATTCCTGCGTGAGCAGAAACATCAACATGATTGTCATATGTTACTGTTACTGCAAGGGCTTCACCTTCAGCATATTCATCCGCGCTCCAATCAATTGCCGTTATTGCAGGGGCCGCAATAACTCTTGTTCCTGCTGCAGTTCCTTGGTCAGCAGAAATGTCATATGACACCTCTAGCTCTGTTCCTGCATCATAGATTGTGCTTCCAATTGTCTGTGCGCCAATTGAAAGAGTTCCTGCTTCGTCTGGAATAACAATTTCGGTTTCCGCGTCGGAATCATATGCAAACAGCACGTCCGTTACACCAGACTGCGCGGCTGCATACAAAGTAATGTTGCCAGAGTTTTGAGTCGATGTTACAACCAAAGTAGAACCCTCGACAACATCTACAGTACCATCAAAAGTCACTGTGGCGGAAAGTTCGTCTCCGCGAGAATATGAAGCGTCATCAAATGCAACAGAAGAAACTGCTGCTTTCTTGATTGTCGCAACAGCCGCAAGAGAACCACCAGACATATAATCTACCGGAGCCCAAGAACCATTCGTAAGTGTCTCGGCAACTGTATATGCATTGCCGGCAGTACCTGGAATAATCGAGGTAATTGTCAAAGCAAGGTTTGCAACAGTGGCGGTAACATGAGCATTCGCCGTCATAGCTTCTGCATATGCAACTCCTGCGCCACTTCCGAGATTAATCGCATTGCAAAGATTTTCGAGAGAAAGTTGTGCAGATGCGCCAATTGCGACATTGCCATCGGCTTCTGTCAGAGTGGTTTGGAAAGTATAAGTTTTTCCATTGACCACAACAGTCTCAGTATTCAAAGGCTGACCGGTCAAAGTCAACACTGCAGTGGCGGATTCATCTGAGGCAACTGCAACAGAGATAGCACGAGAAGAAGCTTGGCCGGCACCAGAAGCCAATGTTGCAGCAGCAAATGCACCAGTAGCATGTGTATCAGTGGTGGCAATGCTGTTGCCGGCGGTTCCGCCGGTTTTTGCCGTCACAACCATTGTAAGGGCCGTTGCTCCTGCAGCCGCAGTTACCGTCGGATGAATAGTCATCGCCGCGGCATAATCTAAACCGGCAGTACCTTCAAGATTAATAGCTTTAATTAAATTGTTCAGAGATAACTGAGCGGTTGAGCCGATTGCGACATTTCCATCTGTATTTGTCAAGGTTGTTTGAAATGTATATACCTTTTCATCAATTGTGACCGTATTATTATTCCCCGGCTGGCCGGTAACCGTAAATGTTCCGTATGCTTTTACCTGATCACCGACGGATGCGTCAACCACTGTTCCACCAAGAGTCTGAGATGCGACTGAAAGAGTCGCCGCTTCGTCTGGAATTGTTTCTGCAGTAGTATTGTCAGACTGTCTATCATAGACAACTTCGTATACATTAGTCTGGCCTGCTGCAGCATAAAGAGTCTTGCCCGTTCCGGTAGAAGTCACAACAATCGTCGAACCGGCGGTCACGGTAACTCTCTCATTGTACTGAACAGTAACCGAGTAAGGATCTCCACGAACCAAATCAGAACCGGTAAACGCAACACCGACAACATCGGCGGCGCCTGCTTTATCAGCCAAATCTCTGATAGAAACCAACACTTCATCTGTACCGTCTTCAAGAGTTGCGGCGCCCCAAGAACCCAGAGTTACAGTATCGGTCGTGGCAATCGAATTTCCTTCTGTGCCGGCTTCTTTTGCAGTAACATTTAATTTGCCTTCTGCTACACTTGCTTCGACATATGCGTTCAGGGTAGTAGCTGCGGCATATACTGTGCCGGAGCCTGCGCCGAGATTTATCGCCGCAGAAAGGTTTCGTAACGAACTGTCAGGAGTCGTGCCAATTTTAACATAGCCGTCAGTATTTGAAAGAGTCGTTTTAAAAGTATAAGTCTTGCCTCCTATCACGACAGTTTCCGCATCTGCTGGGCCGGTCGAGGTAAGAGTAAATACGCCTTTTGCGTGAGTTAACGGGACTTTCCAACCAACGTCGGTTGCAACCGCGTCTGTTCTATAAACCGGTGGGGTATCGATAGTCCAAGTCATTTTAAATCTCCTGTATTAAATCTTCTTCGTATTTCGAAATTCTAAACTATTTATTACTTTGCTATAATCATACCATATCTGGGATCTACTTTGGCAATTTCTTCAAGGATATTATCTAATTCCTTGATGGCATTATTAACAAATTCTTGAATGTGTTTTGCAGTAGAAACGTGAGAAAGGGAAGATACGGGCGCAATCTTGACGGCCTGCCCAGGAGGATTAAAAACGGGTTTTTCAGTGGCGGGCTTAGGGGAAACTCCTCCTCTTTCGATTCGTCCCTCTGATATTACCGTCTTATCTTTATCGCACATTTTCTTCTCCGCAATAGTCAACGCTGCAGAATACCCAAGAACCAAGATTTACAGTGTCGGTCGTAGCAATAGAATTTCCTTCGGTGCCGGCCTCTTTTGCAGTAACATTTAATTTGCCTTCTGCCACGCTTGCTTCAACATATGCGTTCAGGGTAGTAGCGGCTGCATATGTCGTGCCGGCGCCAGCATCGAGATTGATAGCAGCGGCAAGGTTTCTTAATGATGCGTCAAGAGTTGTTCCGATCTTGACATAGCCATCGGTATTCGACAATGACGTTTTAAAAGTATAAGTCTTGCCACCTATTACGACAGTCTCCGCATCTGCTGGTCCGGTTGATGTAAGAGTAAATACTCCTTTTGCACGAGTTAATGGGACTTTCCAGCCGGTGTCACTTGCAACCGCGTCTGTTCTGTAAACTGGTGGGGTGTCGATAGTCCAATTTGACATTTTAAATCTCCTGTGTTAAATCTTCTTCGTATTTCGAAATTCTAAACTATTTATTACTTTGCTATAATCATACCATATCTGGGATCTACTTTGGCAATTTCTTCAAGGATATTATCTAATTCCTTGATGGCATTATTAACAAATTCTTGAATGTGTTTTGCAGTAGAAACGTGAGAAAGGGAAGATAGGGCAAATTCTGCGTCTGTCAATTTCTTTGAAACAAACTGCAAATTTGACTTATGAGATTCAATATCTTTGAGGCGTTTGTACAAATCGCCGCGAGCATTGAACATGTTCTGTGTTCCTGCTTCCGCGAGAATTTCTTCTTGAAGACTTTCTCGTATAGTGTCCATCCATGTTTTCATATCTGGGCTTCTCTTGTGTATATATTTACTCTTCTTCTGAATTTTCTTCAGGTTCTTTGATCAATTTTCCTGAACGAGAGATTTCTTCCATCTCGAATTCGTTATACATTGTATCGTCGCCGATATCATCTGGATTCCACCGAGGTTCAACCGATGTCAATGTCTGATCATAACCATAGTCTGCCTGAACAGGTGGTCTCTGAACTTGATTATCACCATTTCTCCATGTTACCTTGACATAGCGATCGAACTCTTCTCTTTTTTCCGGAGACAACATATCAGGAGATTCAACACCGAAAAACTTCAGTGCCCGAGTGACGATATGGATATAATTTGGATCAGTAGAAACTTGATTTTCTTTGATTAATTTCTCCGCCGCCTCAACAAGACCGGCAGGAAGGTCCTTGATAGAAAATGACATATTTACTGTGCTCCTACTAAATCGTCGATAACTGAAACTAAATCTATCACCAAAACATCTCTGACAGAATTGATTAAATCTAAAACACCGGATTTCAATATGAATGAAAACACATCGTATGTTTCATTGATATTTAGTGAAACCACTATATTACCATGGAAATGCCCTGTGTTGACATCGAAGCTTATTCCGGCTCCAATCTGTTCGCCCGAATAAACAGTCGGATCGACAGAAACTAAATTTGTTACTTTCCATCTCCGAAATGCAGACTGGTCATATCTTGCAATTGTATCTTGAATAGTTTCTTTCATTTCCAGAGATTCGTTGAAAGATAATAATTTTCGAGTACTTACAATTTCGAAAAAGGTTTTCTGGTTTGGAGAATTCAATTTATTTAAATCGAATGCAACAGAACACCAAATCGCCCTATAATGCATTGTTCTTTCTTTCGGACAAAGAACTACCTGACCGGTTGTTTTCTTTGCTGCCCGAGTTTGAATCACCTTGAGTGGATTTTTCGTCGGATCAGAATGGCTTCTGTCAGACAATGCATCCAAAATACTCTCGATATTTATAGCAGTCGACAGCCTTTGCTGGACAACACTTTCTCTATATCCGTCGCCGTCTTCGGAATCGATGCAAACTATAACAGATGATTTATGAACATCTGCGATATTGCCATCATAGTCGCCAGATTCTTCTTTTCCGGAAACAAGGAAACAGTCTGCGACATCGAGAACAAGAGTCTTGCCGACCATTCTTTGGTCTATTAGACTTTTAGCGGCTTCACGCGCGGTTTTTTCGAAAAGAGCTACTCGGAGTTTTATTCCTTCAGTAGATAATATATTTTTGCTTTCGTCTGAACATGAAAGAACACAGACCGAAAATTCATTCACGCCCTCGGAAAATTTGGTGCGGTTGTCCCATAGGTAAAGACGCTCGACATCTCTTCGAAAAGATTTTCGAATTCTGATATCCGGCTTATATGACCTATCCCGGGATTTGGCAGCGAGGAAACCGATTCCTGGAAGCCATTTAGCGCAAATGATCGACATTTTTCTCTCTCCATTTTTCCCATCGGCGCAGAGCTATATTCCGCAGTTTTTCCCGAGTCTCTGGTCTAATTGTCCGATCTCTACTTTTCCTTTGCATTTCCGCAAAGGCTTTTCGGGCTCTTTCGCTTTTGGCTCTACCAAGTTTTTGCTTTTCAACTATCTTTTTGTAATCTGGCCTGCTCGTCCAGCCAAACATCGGATTATTTTCTCCTTTTGACCTCTTGGACTGGGCATCGCATTGCTCTGGTGTTCTTTTTTGACCAGTTGTTTTGGCAACTCGCTTTGCAATAGTTTCTTCGGATTGCTTTTTACCTAAATTTGCTTGCCTAAGTTTCTCTTTTCTTTCTTCGGAAAGGTGTTTTCCATACCAAAAATTCTTTTCGCCGCGTTGAGCTTCGGATAGTTTTTTACGAGTTTCTTGACTTGCCTTCTTGCCCAGGCTCTTAGCACCACCCCTTTTCCCTGCTTCCGAAGCTCCCTGTATGAATTTTCCGTTAATGGCAAACGAATCATTATTACAGTAATGTATTAGCCAATGCTTAAAAGGTTCAATGGCCACCAAATTATCTGGATCGTTGTTGGTTTTATCTCCGTCAATGTGATGGATATGACAACCTTTGGGTATAGGCCCATGGTGTTCCCTATAAATTTTCCTATAAACCCACGATTTTCTCATTTACTTACTACCGTCCTCGAATCCTGAATTCCAGTGTTTAAAATTTTCTTTTTCGGTGTTCAATTTCGTCTGAGATCCGTCATATGGGTTATCAGACTTTTTCTTGCCATTTTTTGCAGCAGTATATCCTTGAGTATAGCTCTCTGGTGCATGTGATTCTAACAAAGTCTTTATCTCTTTAAATGTTTTCATGTTTCTCTTTTTTCTTATAATCAGTTTGGTAAAATCCATGTCCATTGAAAATGGGCATACCAGTTTTCGAAAATGCTATTTTCAACGAAATCTGTTTACATTTTGGACATTCTAATTTCGATGTTCCAAAATCTACTATTTCTTCAAACTTACCACAAACGGGGCAAATAAATTCATATAATGGCATAATATATTATTCGGCTAACCAACCTCCAATCAACCACTTTTTAGTCGCACCATCCTTATACTGAACAGCCAGGGCATGGCCCCACTTTTCTGTATGGTCTAAAACATATTTCTGTGCATCTTTGCGGTTGTTAAATATTTTATCGGCGAATTTGATACCATCCAATGTATCAATATCACCAGTATATCCTTCGTTGTCACTTCCTTTATTTGCCTTCTCGACTGCCGCTCTTGCAGAAAGAAATTCTTTTTCGACGCTTTGCTTATCTTTGCCAGATGCATCGGCGATCCAACTGCTTGAGCCTTCTGGTAAATAATTTTCTTTCTGAGTTTTCTCCCGTTCCCTTTTCAATTCAGACTGTCGGCGAAGTTCCTGTCTTTCTCTCTCTTTGGTATCAGACGCTTTTTTTCGTTCAATTTCTTTGTTTTGGAAATCTTTCTGGCGAGCTTTTTCTTTTGCAGCCATTTGTTTTTTTGCCAAATCGTCTTTCTCGCGAGATTGAACATCTTTCAATTTTTCGACTTCGGTTTTATCTATACCACCTCTATCTTTCTTATCTAATTCAAGAAGGATGTTTAAATCTTGAAATGAATAAATTGTCGTTTTCATAAACTGATTCCTCGTAGAAATTCTTCTGTAATTTGAACTTCGTCTTCTAAAAAACTATTTGCGAGTTCAAGCAATTTAATTATGGGCAGTTCGACAACAAATGCCTTGATTGATGCTTTATCAAAAAGCCAACAAGACGCAAGCCATCGGTGATGTCCGTCGACTATGTAATTATCACTCGAAACGATAATCGGCTCAGTGGACAGAGTAGACCTCATTATGTCTTTAACTTTTTCTTCATCATAGTCCGTCTGGGTCGGTTTAAGAGATCCGACCGGTATTTCTTTTATCGTAACAAGAACATTTCCATCCATGATCATTCTGAAAAATTCTTTCTTGTCGCTCTTGTTAAACTGTGGCATCTCAGATCGTTTGACAGAAAGATCATCTGAGCATCTATTGAGAAAAACCTGCTCGACCATTTCGGACAATTTATTTATTCTCAATCCTCTTCTGACGGCATTAAACATTTCTTTTGCATATAACGGACTCAGATTGCTCATACATCCGCGGAGAAAAGATTTAAAATCGCCGTCCTCGGCAGCTTTTCTCATTTTGGACGCACTCATACCAGTCACATCATCGCTATCTGGATCTCTATCTCCGGCTGATATAACCGAGAATTTTTTAAGTTTCAACGATTTTTCTGGGTCTCTGTGGTTGACATATGCACCTATCTGAGATTTGAAATTAGAAACTCTATCTTGTCCGACTACCATAGTTACATCGGTATATCCCTGGTCTATTAACCATCGAACTGCAGCAAAAGGTGTTATTATCTGCTCTGTTACTATGTGTTTAGAAATGGCGGGAAAGCCGAGTTTGATATATTTTACCTTCTCTCTCCATGAAAGAGGATTTTTCTTTGAATCTTGAGTCTGGGACACGAAAATTTTTGCATCAGCATTTTGAGATTGTGCGTATGAAAGCACTTTTGAAAAAACAACAGAATGTCCAGAAGTAGGAGGATTTGTGCGGCCGAAAGTAAATACTACTTTCTTAATTCCGAGTATTTCATTTAAGATTCGCACTAATCACCCAATTAATTAGTCATCATGGCGCCGCGGCCGATCACTTTTATAGGATCACCTTCCGAGAAACACCTAACAACTTGTCTTCTTACTGGCTTCCATGGCCATGTCTGATTTCCCCAGATGATAATCCAAATTTCACCGTCTTCTGCTATTTCGACTCTGGCAGTTCCAAATTCGATTTCTTCATAATTTCCCATTGGTTTTCCGGGAGCAAGAGAAAAACGGCCGCCTATTATTTTTCCGGCAAATTGTTCTGTGAGATACCCCTCGCATTTAGTTTTCAGGCGATCCATATCTCTTGCCATTATTTGAACGTACAAGTAATTGACTGGTGTTACTTGTGTGTCGGCCTCCATGACAACACTCGCGGTTTCTGAAATTTTCTCAGTTAATTTATCATTGATCATTTTGATATCTTTTGATAGTTATTTAAAATTACACTGATATTTATGTTTTACCATGACTTAGGAATAGTAAAGTTTGCTCGGCTGAAAGATAACCTATCAACAAGCTTTACCGCATTTCCAAGATGGTCGGCAGCTACAAACCCCTCCGGCGCAGTGACTTGAAAGCCGTTTGGCGTCTGAAGAAACGTTCCGATGTTATTAGCAGTTTCAAGTTTCCGGATTAATTTTAACTTGATATCAGATAAAAGATTCTGAAGATCAACTATTTGAGTCAATGTTTTTGAATTTGATTTGATAAATCTGACAAGATCTTTATATTTTTCCTGTCGCGACATTTTACCCTTGTCTGTTTTAAGCGCGGCAATGGCTTTATCATATGCGGCAGAAATAAAATTTGTCAAATCTTTCACATATTTGGCTGAGTTTGGTAAAGACCCACCTCTGACCATGCTATTCGTGAATTGTTGAATTAGTGCGTTCAATTCAGAATTATTCACCAATTCAAATACAACCGACGAATCTAACAAGGCAAGAAGATTGTATGCTCTCGCGATGGAAGTTTCTATATCTTTTGTCTCCGCGGCGGTGAGGGTTGCAGTACCGGAAACATCTTCATAGTCTGCATTTTTACACCAGACAGATGTTGTTTTTTGGAGACTGGAAACATTTGCACCAAAACTCGCTTTCATAGAAGCGATGCTGTCACCAACATATGTTGTATGAAATACTATGCCCACCTTGGCAGACATTATAATTCTTGCAAGGTTGCTATTTATTGGAACCGCATATGTAATAGTATTCGGCTTGAATGTTATACAGGTTTCGCCGGCTAGAGTCTCTTTCTTCAAATTGGATTTGTCGAAAAGAAAATCGCCTTGAAGCACGCCTTTTATACCGAGTTTCGGAAATTCTTGGAGTGCCAATTTTAGTTTTTTCGCAAGACCGGGTGATGCGCCATAGTACTTATTTACATCTTGAACCGTATAGCACAATTTAGGATTTTTTGAAAAAGCTCCTTTTGTTGCAACAAAAAATTGGCCATTTTCTGGATTTATACCGGTTATAGTTGAAGGTGAATTGTGAACTAAAAGACCACGATTTCCAAGAGCAACATAAAAATTTTCCGTTGATGTAGAAATATCATACTGGTCTGGCTTGAAAGAAAGTTTAGTTACTTTGGTAATTTTCATCTATTAACGACTGCCTGATAAATTTTGCTATGGGCAAAAAATCTTTAAAATTAGTACTCGCTTTGATATTGTTACACAAACGCAGACAAAAAACAAGATTGCTCACCGATGATATTTCGCTTGGTTTTATGTCATTTATATATCCAAATATTATCGGTATTTTGTGATCGATTGTTCGCTTTAAAGGATCATTAGGATTTACCGTTTTACCATCCGAATCTGCAAATTTTATACCTGTGTAGTAACAATATCCAGAATCTATTAACTTTTTTTTGTTGATGTTTGTTATTCGTTCTACCTCTTTCCTGTATTTTTTGAATTCAACGAAAATTTTAGGCTTTGTATAAGGTATCTTATTTTGGATTGTATAACCGCTTTGGTGATGTTTCGTTATATTGTCTACTCCATATTTTTCGAATACGGCTTGCCGTATTTTCGATTGTTTATATAAAGCCGATTTCCCACCACAACCCTGATACAGTCCTTCTTCTTCTTTTAAAATCCTCTCTACACATGACCTGTAAGTTTTCGGCCAATTCAAATTAGTTAAAACTTCTGTCACGGAGTAACATTTTTTATATTCCTCGATGATATTAGGTTTTAAACTATATATTTTCTCGTACCGATCCTGTAATATTTTTCCTGGCATATTCCTCCTATAACTTTGACGGACACCGTCTCAGTTATTTATAGGAGAAGACACCTCTAAATCATCATTTTCTGACAATTCTACGGCTTTTTTCCACCCATTTTTGGTCATGACCAAATGATCTTCTGTCAAAATCATTGATGTTTCATTATCAAAATCTATTTTTACCCATGGCTTCGAGGACTTGCTCGCAAACACATCTAAT
>CAZCTO010000028.1:0-16192 GCA_964501725.1 uncultured Oscillospiraceae bacterium
TTGATCGATTCTCACTAACGAATGCTAACAGTATTATTTTTGCTCAATCGGGGGCGGGTAAAAGCTATACTGCCAAGGTAGAAATTTTAAGACAATTAATGCAGGGGACAAAAGTAATTGTGATTGATCCAGAGCGAGAATATCGACAACTGGGAGTATCAGTGAATGGAACTAATATAAAACTGTCAACTAAATCAAAAGAAAAAATTAATCCCTTTGATTTCTCGACTAAAACCGTCACTGGAGAAAATGGGCTGTCGGAACATATTCAAGACTTAACTCAAATAATTTCTCTAATGGTTGGCGGTCTAACACCACAAGAAAAAGCCATAATTGATAAAGCCATAATCACAACTTACAAATCATTTGGTTATACCCTAAATGGCAAAAACGTGGCCAAAAAGAAACAGAAATTCCCCCTACTTAAAGATCTATACCTTACCCTTAAACGGCTTAAACAAAAAGAATTAACCGAAAAACTAGAAAAATATGTCAAAGGATCCCTATCCTCTGTTTTTGATCAACAGACAAATATAAAACTAAATAACCGATTAGTTATTTTTGATATTAAAGACTTAAGTGATACTTTACGGCCAATAATGATGTTAATAATTGCCAATTTTGTTAACTCTCAAGTTAAATCCTATCCTCAAAAAAGAATTCTAGTTATTGATGAGGCTTGGATACTACTAGAACAGGAAGAAAGTGCGAGGTTTATCTCGGGGCTGGTCAGACGTGCCAGAAAATATTACCTAGGAGTGACCATAATCTCTCAACAAGCTAATGATTTTTTAGCCTCGGAATATGGCCGAGCCATAGCTTCTCAGTCAGCTTTAAGAGTCTTAATGAAACAAGATACTACCACTATTAAAAAAGTGGCTCAAGAATTTCATTTAAGTGCCTATGAACAACAACTACTACTAACCTGTGATCGGGGCGAAGCTTTAATTATTGCTGACCAAAACCATGTAGCTTTAAAAGTAGTGGCCTCAGAAAAAGAACATCCATTATTAACGACAGACCCAAGAGAGATTTATAACTAATGAATAAATTAGTCCTCGTTACTCTTTGGAATCATAGAAAAGAATTAAAAATTGTCCTAACTACTTTTCTAATTGTTTTATTACTCCCCATAGTTGCCATAATTATTCTAACCAAAACCGGAATTAATTTGATTTCAAATAAACTGATAGAACAAAACACAATTAGCAATTCAATAAACATTCTTGATCCAAAAACCGGAGAAACAGTAGCCACAATCAACAAGCCAATTATTTGGCCAACACAAGGAAGAGTAACTTTAGAATTTGGTAAACCACATCTACCTTATCAATTACTTCATACTGGAATTGATTTAGCCAATATTAAAGGAACTGAGATTACTCCATTTATGGAAGGAACTGTAACTTATGCGGCTGAAACTAAAATAGGTTTTGGCAAACATATCATTATTGATCATGGCAATAATTTAACCTCTATTTATGCCCACCTTGATAAAATCCAAGTTTATAAAGGTCAAAAAGTACAAATAGATCAAGTAATAGGCAAAATGGGTTCTACAGGTTGGTCAACAGGACCACATTTACATTTTCAGATTAATGTATTTGGAATACCAGTAAACCCGAAAAGTGTATTAAACGAGAAAGAGTGATGAAAAATAAACAAGATAATTTATATATTTCGGGGTAAAATACAATATGTCTGGTGAAGCTTATTCTAGAGCAGTTATAGATCAACATTTGAAAGATGTAGGGTGGGATATTTTGGACAAAAATCAAGTCGCTTTTGAAGATCACGGTGTGGCTGGTAGAGCAGATTACATTCTTAAAGATAAACACGGCAAACCAATCGCTTTAATTGAAGCCAAAGCTCCAGATATTGATCCTTATTCAGCCAAAAAACAAGCTTTTGATTATGCCGATTTACAGTACAAAGGAAATATTGATTATATTTTTTTAGCTAACGATCACATTATTTATTTTTGGGATTTTAATTCTGGTGGTGATGCAACACCAGTTCCAGCTTTCTTTTCTCAGGATGATTTAGTTAGAAAAAGACAAACCAGATCAGCCAAAATCAGCGAACCGCTTAATCAAAAACCTGTAAGTTCTGATTATTTTTCAGACATTAATTCTGATATTAAACTTCGACCTTATCAGCTCGATGCCTTTAATGCCATTGCTGATGAATATGGTCAAGGCAAAAGAGGATTCTTATTGGAGATGGCAACGGGTACAGGAAAAACTGTTTTATCAGCCCTCATTATTTCCAAATTTATCAGAACCAATCAAGCTCAAACAATTTTATTTGTTGTCGACAGAATTGAATTAGCCAGACAAACTAAAGGATCTTTTGAAAAACTACTTGGAAACTTATCAGCCATTGCTACCTACTGGGGAGAATCAAAAAAGAATTTAACTGGAGCCAATATCGTTGTTGCCACTATTCAATCACTAATTGCCCATGGTCGAGAGGTTTTCACTCCTGGTTATTTTGATTTAATCCTTCACGACGAAGCTCATCGAAGTATTTATTCAGCCGAAGCTAGAGGAATAATGGACTACTTTGTCGGAGCCACAAGAATTGGTTTAACCGCCACCCCAAAAGATTTCTTAAAAAACATTGATATTAATAAATTGAGCCTTGATGATCCAAGAGCAGTTGAATTAAGAATTCAAAGAAGTACCTATCGATATTTTGGTTGTGAAGATGGTAAGGCTACCTATCAATATAATATCCAAGATGGAGTCAAAGATGGATATCTAGTCCCTGCCAAACTTCACAAAATGACTTCCGATATTACCCAACAAGCCCTTAGCGATCAAGGTCTAGCCGGTGAAGGTGATTTTGAAAATGAAAATTATAAAATAACTGACATTGAAAAGAAAGTCTCTATCCCTAAAAGAAACGAATTAATGATGAAAGAGTTTTTGGAATATGCCTTAAAAACTCCAATAATTGAAATTGGTAAAACCATTATTTTTGCTGTCAATCAAAGACATGCTTTAGCTCTAGAAAAAATTCTTAATAATCTTCGACCAGAATTTAATGGTCGCTTTGCCCAAACGATTACCAGTCAAGTCAAAGGTGCTCATGAATTAGCCAAAGATTTTCGCAGTGACACAGTAAAACTACCTCGCATTGCTGTTTCGGTTGATATGTTGACCACTGGTTTTGATGCTCCAGAGGTTTTGAACATTGTTCTTTGTCGTCCAGTTTTTGAACCAACACTTTATCAACAAATCAAAGGTCGAGGAACTCGTCTTTGTAAAGAAATCGACAAAAAGGAATTTGTCATTTTTGATTTCTGTGGTGTCTGTGAATACTTCGAAGAAAAATATGATTGGGAAGCTCCATTAAAAGTAACTGAAGAATCAGCCAAACCAATTGAAAGACCCTCACCAGGTGAAACAGGTATTATTGAACAACCAATCGGAGAAAATACTGGAGTTATTGTCGATTATGGAGACAAACCAATTATTAATCGCCTCGACTTTGTTAGTGGAAGAGATGAACTTATTTATGGTCCAAATGGTGATAAGGTTGATCGAGAAATGTATCAAAGCGACTGGAAAAAAACTGTCATTAAATTTGCTGAAAGCCGACCAGACATCAAACAAATTTCCGAGGATGAAAACAGGCAAGACGAGTTATTAGAAATCATCAATACTGAATTACTCAACAAACCAGAACTCTATTTCAACGAAGACACGTTAATTGAGTCTCATCAAGTTGTTGCCACTATTAGAGATTTCTTTTTATCAGCTATCGGCAAAAAAGAATTACCAAATCGAGACCAACAATTAAAGGAATGGAAAGATGGAATCGTTGAGAAATATGGCGAATCTATAACAGGCGGTTCTCAACAAAAAGTCATGATGACCAAATTACTCATCGACGAATTAATTCAAAACAAAGAATTAAGAAACGAAATCAAAAAATCACCCAATATTTTATTTTTGAATACCAGTCCTTTCAATACTTTTAATCCAGACGAATGGGTCAATATCTTTGGAAGAGATGCTTTGATTAGTATGATTTTGGAAGTTAAAAACAGCCGTATTCTTAACCTATGACCCAAACAGATTTCAAAAACCAAGTCGACAATTTAATGAATATTCTTTTTGGTGCTGGAGTTGCCAGTCATGCCACCATCATTGAACAAATTAATTATCTTGTCTTTTTAAGATCTCTTTCCCGAAAAGATGATAATGCCATGATTCTCGACCCGTCAGCCGAAAAGATTTTTAGTGGTGAATTAAGAAAATATCATTGGGATAATCTATTAATTCTTAATGCTGACGAACTGTTTAATTCTCTTGAAGAGGTTTTTAGAAAACTTCCCGAGATAACTACTAATCAAACAATCAAATTACTTTTCCGAGATGCTCATGTCAAAGTTTTTGACAAACCAACTTTAAGAAGATTGGTTCACGAGATTGAAAAAATGTTTTCTGATTTGGAAAAACAAGCCACCGCAGGTCACACCGATATTTTTGGTGACATGTACGAATATTTATTAAGCAAACTTTCTCAAGCTGGTACCCTTGGCTCATTCAGAACTCCTAGACACATCATTAAATTTATTGTTGATGTTATTGATCCAAAGAAAAGTGAAACTATTCTAGACCCTGCTTGTGGAACAGCAGGATTTTTAGTGGCAGCTCTCAAACACCTTGAAGAAGAATATTCTTCAGATGAATTCAAAAAACTTGATAAATATCCAATGGATTTATTGACTCCACAAGAAAGAGATTTCGTCTACAAGTACACCTTTACTGGATTCGATAGTGATTTTGATATGTTCAAATTTGGTCTCATGAATCTTTATCTTCATAAATTGGAACATCCAAACATGAAGAGACAAAACACCCTAGTCGATACCGCAGGGGACAGAACTAAATGGGATGTAATTTTAGCTAATCCACCATTCGCAGGAGCCTTAGACATCGACAGTATTAGTGAAGATTTAAGAATGGGAACCAGATCAACCGAAATCCTTTTTTTACGCTACATAATCGATCATCTTTCATCTTCAGGTCGAGCAGGTGTAATTGTTCCCGAAGGTGTAGTTTTCAATTCAACTAATGCTCACAAAAAAATCCGTCAAATGTTAGTCGAAGACGCAGGTCTTTGGTGTGTTGTTTCCTTACCAGGCGGAATTTTTAATCCTTATGCTGGAGTTAAAACTAGCATTCTCTTTTTCGACAAATCATTAAAAGACAAAGTCAAAGACATTCTTTTTGTAAAAGTAGAAAATGACGGTTTCGATCTCGGTGCCACCAAAAAACCAATCAATAAAAATGATCTCCCTATCGCACTTGAAGAAATCGATAAATGGCGAAAAGAAGAAAAAGTTGAAAGTAAAAATATCAAAACAGTCAACCGAAAAGAAATAATCAACAATTTCTATAACCTAAACGGAGAACAGTATGGAAATCAAATTAATGAAACACATCAAAAATGGTCAATGCTTCCTCTTTCAGAAGTTTTTAATGAAATTAAAAACGGGAAGAATGTTAAACAAATTGATGAAAAAGGGAAATATAAAGTATCTAGAATCCAAACTATCGCCAATTGGTACGTTGACCTAAATAAAACAAAATGGACAAATGATAATATCGAAGAGAAAGACTTTTTAATGGAAGGAGATATTTTATTAAGCCACATTAATAGCATTGAACATTTAGGAAAAAATGCCCTATTCACTGGAATAAATGAAAAAGTAGTTCACGGAATTAATCTACTTAGATTAAGACCAGACCAAAAAATAGTTTTACCTGAATTTATTTCTTATATTCTTCACTCAAAAGAATTTATCTCTAAAGTTCTACCTTTCGCTCAAAGGGCTGTAAATCAAGCAAGTGTAAATATCACAAATCTAAAAACCATTACTGTTCCAATTCCCCCTTTCGAAATCCAAAAACAAATTGTTGAAGTATTGGATGGATATCAAAAAATCATAGATGGGGCAAAACAGGTTGTTAATAATTGGAAACCAAATTTCAAAATCAATCCAAAATGGGAAATGGTTGAAATTGGAAATTTAGCAAAAGTCCAAGGCGGATTTGCTTTTAAGAGTGGAGATATGACATCAGATGGTGAAGTACAGTTAATAAGAATTGGTAATGTTCAAGACCAAAACTTTAATGTTAAAAGGAACCCGTGTTTCATTGAAAAATCATTCTATGAAAAATATGAAAATTATCAATTGCATATTGGTGATATTTTAATTTCAATGACGGGTACAAACGGAAAAAGAGACTATGGTAATGTTTGTATTGTCGACACGAATGGGAAATTTCTATTAAATCAACGAGTAGGAAGAGTCATCCCAAATTCGAAAATATTAAATAGTTATCTATATTTATCCTTAAACCAAAAAGAAACCAAGGACAAATTTTATCAGAATTCAACTGGAGGAATCAGGCAAGGAAATATTAGTGGTAAACAAATAGAGTCAATAAAAATTCCATTACCTTCAATTGAACAACAACAAAAAATCATCGACCAAATCGAAGAGGAAAAATCAATAATTGATCCACTTAAAAAACTCATCGAACTTTACCAAGAAAAAATAAATCAAAAGATTGAGGAGGTTTGGGGTGATTAAAAAAATCATAAGTATTAAAAATGTGGGTAGATTTAGAGATTATTCATGTCACGGCGGATCAGAGTGTGAATTTAATCAAAACACTATAATTTATGGTGATAACGCACGAGGAAAAAGCACTTTTACAGCCATTTTAAGATCACTCTCAACCAATGAACCAGATTATATTATCGGTAGAAAATCCTTTGGATCTAGTGCCAACCCTGAGGTATCTATATTAATGGACGGTACAAGCTTATCTTACAATTTCACTTCAAATCACTGGTCGACCCCATCTCCAAACATCTTAATTTTCGATTCATGTTTTGTAAACAAAAATGTTTATTGGGCAGAATCAATTACTGAAGAAAACGAAAAATCAATAGAATCAATAATATTAGGAGAAACAGGTAAGCAACTTTATGATGCATTGATTGAAATTGAAAAAAACTGTCAAGATAGCTCTAATAAAAAAGCAGATATTTCACGAGAATATTCCAAACATCTAGGACATTATTTGTATCCCTTTGAAAAATTCAGAAAAATTAAGATTGATCCTGATATTGACTTAAAGATTGAAGAATTAAACAAAGAAATCAAAGCTAATCAATCAAGACAAAAAATTATCGATACAATAACCTCCTTTGAAGGGAAAATCAAAACCGACAAATTAATTCAGATTGAAAAAGACCTAACACCAACAATAAAACTAGAACAAGCAGAAATAAAAAAACACATTCTAGAAAATTTTAAAAACATAAACAAAGCGGAAGATTTTCTTTCAACTGGAAAAAACTTATTGAAACCAAAAAACGATAGTACACGAAAATGTGTATTCTGTGGTCAAACACTTTTAGATCCAGCAGAAAAACTTATAAGTGAATATGAATTATTATTCAGCAAATCTTATGAAAATCTTGTTTCAAATCTTAAATTGGCAACAAGTTTTTTTGAGAACTGGAAAATAGTGAATGAAACAAATCAATTTACTGCAGAGATGGAGACTTGTGGAATAGTATTAAATTTTGACAATGATATTAAAACAATAAAGGAACAAATTGAAGAGTTCAAAAAAGAGTTAGTAAAAAAAGTAGATCTAAAACACCAAATAGATTTTTCTTCAATCAAAAAAATTTCAGGGGCATTAATTAATATCGAAGGTGTAGTTGATCAACAATTATTAAAATATAAAACCGAACAAACTCCAGAACAAAATAGATTAATCCAATCCAAAAAAAATCAACTTTTATTAATAATGGCTAGAGGTGAAGTAGTTTGGGTTAAATTGTGCAATGAATACTCTGAATTAGAAACTAACGATGCAACATTAAAGCAAAAAAGAGATAAAGCTTTCGCTGCTAAAAATAAATACTCAGAAGACATTCTGAAAAAATATGAAGGAATAGTAAATGATATCCTTAAAAGCCTCAGAGCCAATTTCAAACTTATAGATACAAAACCTAAAACCAGCATTAGAAGTTCGATGAGACTTTTTAATATCGTTTTTGACACACATAAAGTATCATTAGCAAATACCGATTCGTTACCATGTTTTGCCAACTCGTTAAGTGAAAGTGATAAAAGAGTATTAGCATTTGCCTTTTTCCTTGCCACAATTAAGACACAAAACCAAATAGACCAAAAAATTGTCGTTTTAGATGACCCAGTTTCAAGTTTTGATTGTGGCAGAAAAAGAGATACATCAATAACTTTACGAAAATTCTTTGAAGAAAATAAACCAAAACAACTAATATTTTTAACACATGATGATGAATTCTTATCAATGTTAGTAGGAAAATTCTCATCGACAAAATATTTCAAAATCAATTATGATCCATCTGCCGATAATTCAACATTAATTCCAATGGATCCATCAAAAGAATTTATCAACGATGGATATTACCAACATCTAGAAACGCTTAAAGCGTTAGAAACTGCTCCAGACAATGAAATAAATTGGGATAAATTAGACCCAATACGAGTTTGTCTAGAAGAACTATTCAAAAAGAAATATTTTTTCTACATCAAAGATTTAATTGTTACCAACAAAAGTATTGGTTCTTATATGGCACGACTTAAAGAAAAAGGCATTTATGATGATCAAACA
Source organism: uncultured Oscillospiraceae bacterium (assembly GCA_964501725.1). GTDB lineage: Bacteria > Bacillota > Clostridia > Saccharofermentanales > Saccharofermentanaceae > CAZCTO01. Next base: position 8,700 of record CAZCTO010000028.1, read on the forward strand.
ATCAACCAAATTAATGATCTTATGACAAGTTACTGGCACCATGACGACTCCACTTCAACAACTCCAAAAACTAGTTATAAAGCTGATGATTTAAGAAGTATAGTTATAGATTTCTTCCAAGCAATTGAAAAAATATGACACAAAAAATAATTTGTCCAAAATGTAGTACGGAAATATCGGTAGATGAGGTTTTAACTCATCAAATTGGAGATGAACTAAAGAAAAAATTTGAATCAGACAATAAAGCAAAAGAAGAAGAATTAGCTTTAAAACTAAAAGAAATTGATGAACAGAAGAAAAAAATTGAAGACGCAAAAACTAATGTTAAACAATCAATTGATCAAGGTGTGACAAAGGCCCTTGAGGTCGAAAAAAGTAAATTAAAAAATGAGGTAAAACAAGAAATCGAAAAAGAAAAAGCAGACGAGATTAAAATGTTATCTGAAAAAATTAATGAAAATACTAAAAAATTAGATGAAGCTAGAAAGAACGAACTTAATTTAAGAAAAGAGAAAAATCTTCTCGAAGAAGATAAAAAGAATTTTGAGTTAGAAAAACAAAGACAACTTGATGAAGAGAGAAAAAAGATTGCGGAAGAGGCAGGTAAGAAAGCGTCAGAAGAACAGCAATATAAATTAGCAGAATTATCCAAACAGCTTAATGACGCCATGAAAGTTAACGATGAATTAAAAAGAAAACTTCAACAAGGATCTCAACAAACACAGGGCGAAGTTCAAGAATTAGAGTTAGAAGAGCTATTAAAAAGAGAATTCACCAGAGACGAAATCATCCCAGTTGGGAAAGGAGAGAATGGAGCTGATATTACCCAAAAAGTATTTGATAATTTTGGACATCACTGTGGAACTATTGTTTGGGAATCAAAACACACTAAAGCCTGGACCGATAGCTGGATTCCTAAACTAAAGGATGATCAAAGAAATTTAAAAGCAGAAATTGCTGTTATAGTCACCACTGTTTTACCAAAAGACATGAAAAACTTTGGTCAAAAAGATGGTATTTGGATCACGGATTTTACTTCATTTTTGGGTTTAGCATTAGCATTAAGAACAAATCTTCTTCAATTAACTTCTCTTAAATTAGCCAACGTAGGTAAAAATGAAAAAATGGAAGTTTTGTTTAATTATTTGACTGGTACTGGTTTTAATCAGAGAGTTGAGGCAATTGTTGAAGCATTCCGAGGATTAAGAATTGATTTACAAAAAGAAAAAGACTCTTACACCAAAATTTGGGCAAAAAGAGAATCACAAATTAATAGGGTAATTGAAAATACTATCGGGATGTATGGTGATCTTGAAGATTTAACAGGTCAAGCACTTCCTAAAATTGAATCACTAGAATTACCAAGTGGAGATATAATTAATAATTAATAAACTCAAAAATGCCAAAAATAATTGACGCTGACGAATCCTCAATAAAAGCATTATTAGATAATCCAAGTAGTTCGTTTGTTGTCCCTCGTCACCAAAGACAATTCGAATGGACCAAAGAACAGTGGAGTGACTTGTGGAATGATATTCAAGAAGGAGAAACAAGTGATAGTCATTTTTTGGGATCGATTGTGGTAATTCCTTCTGACAAAGCTGGGTTTAAAATTAATAAATTTGAAGTTAATGATGGTCAACAAAGACTTACTACTATCTTAATTTTACTTTCAGTAATTCGAGATCAAGCAAAAAAATTAGGTAATAATGAATTTGCACAATATATAGATGATCATTTTTTAACTTCTAATTATTTTGAAGGCGGATCTAGGCAAATTGTTCCCAAAATGACTCTAGGTCATCTAGATGATTTAGAATTTAATAAAGTTTATAAAGGAGAACTTTTAAATAATCCTCAAGATACAAACCATCGAATTTATGAGTGTTATAACTATTTTAATTCAATTATTTCTGAATTGAATTTTGATAAGTTAGAAGAATTATTAGAGAGGGTAACAAATAAAATTATTGTTGTTTATATCAACGTCGCTGATAAACTTAATGCCTTTCGATTATTTGAAACACTTAACGATCGTGGTTTAGCACTTTCAGCTGTAGATTTAATAAAAAATAATTTACTAATGAGAGCAGCGGCTGATGAAAATGATGTTTTGTTAAATTCTATAGTAGAAGAATGGTTAGTAATGTACCAAAAGATTCGTAGTTATGATCCAGTTACATTTTTTTATCGGTTTATGTTATCCGAATATCCAGGAAAGATATCGGCTCAACAACTTTATGAAGTAATCAGTAAAAAAGCGAGAGATGAAAATTGGGATGCAAAATATATTTATGAATTTACAATTAAATTAAAAAAGGCGGCATCTGTTTATTCAGAATTAATGAATTCAAATGTTGGAAATGAAAGAATTAATCGCCGATTAAGTGATATAAGGTTTTTTGAAGCTAGTCCAAGTTACACTCTACTGATGAAAATTACTCCTCTTTTGAAAAGTGGCCAGCTTAACGAAGACCAATATTTACGGGTTATCGAATTAATTGAATTATTTCATATTCGTTGGGGAATCTGTGGTCAATCAACTTCTAGATTAAGCGATATTTATAATCGTATTTGTACAAAAATAAACGAAGATGATGCCGGTAATATCCCAAATATTGTTGAAGACGAATACTTGGCTGTGGCTCAACCAATCTCGGATTCAATATTTCAAGCTGCGTTTCAAAATGAATTCGCTCAACCTTCAGCTACCAGAACTAAATATATAATTTGGAAATTAGGAAATCCTGCTGGTGAAATCTCATTAAATTTTGATGAGGTACACACTGAACATATAATGCCACAATCCCTTAGTAGCCAATGGGTTAATGAATTAATAAATAATACTGGACTTGAAGAATCTGAAATAAAAAAGAGTCATCGTTTGTTATTAAATAAAATTGGGAATTTTGCATTAATAAAAGGAGAATGGAATATTAGTATGTCTAATAAGATATTCACCGAAAAGAGTAATTATTATAGAAATTCAGAAATTATTTCAACAAAAAATTTATCAGAATATCCTTCTTGGGAATTTAATACTGTTTTAGATAGAACTGAATCTTTATCCAAAAAAGCTGTTGAGATTTGGAAATTCAGTAAGCCTATTCCTACAATTGACTTAACTTTGTTGACAAAAGAATCTACTGGAAAAATTTATAACGTTGATGAGAACCTTGAAATTTATTGTATAGGTCCAGATGCTTCAGCTAAGGCTAATGTGGTCGACCACAGATTTATTCGGGTCCTTAAAGGATCAACTTCTCGAAAAGAAATAGCCGATAGTTTTAAAAACCATGGATATTTTAATCTTCGAGAACAATTGATAAAAGATAAAATTTTAGTCGAAAATGGATCTTCTTTGATATTTTCTTCGGATTATGTTTTCCAAAGCGCTAGTGCTGCTGCGGCGGTTGTGCTTGGTAGGGCTAGTAATGGACAAGCTGATTGGAAAGATATAAATGGGATACAAGTTTGGAAATTATCGGCTAATAATGATTCAAAAAATGACACCAAAATTGAATCAGATTTTGTTAAAAATATGGTTCAGATTATTCCAGAATGGATTAATAATGAATTCCCTGACGATGATTTATCATTGGTTTATGGTAGTTCAAAAACGGAAAGATATTTGAAAAATAATGGAAAAACTATTTTATATTATTACTATGCAAAAACGTGGATATATATGGAATTAAGAGGAGCGACTTCTGAAGAAATTGAATTTTTAAAAGGGAAACTATCTAAACCTGATTCGATTCTACAAAAAGGAGAATGGGCAACTCGATTCCATTTGGTTAACGAAAATGATTTTAAAACTGTCCAAGAAATAGTAAAAAAAAGATTTGAAAATAATCATTAAAAAAAACACGATTGATAAAGACGAAGATTGATTTAAGGCGACCTAGGGTATAAATTTAATTTTTTAAATAATCAAATAAACCAACATATCCTTTAATTGGTTTATAAAAAAAGTTTTTGTCAGTTAAAGCCATTAAAATTGTTGTTTTTTTGACTACTCGACGATTTTGGACAGATTTAACTAGATTACTTATACTCATTGGTTCTCCGGCTTCTTTTAAAAGATCAATTATTAAATGTTTAGTGTCTAAATTTTTATAACCAAATTCTTTTAATGAAAAAAGAGATGGGCCGACATTGACAACATCACTCTTCCTCTTCATTCGCTCTATCATTGAGCGAACTTCGCGTTCTGTCATTGAAGCCTTATCCATTATTTCACTAATATGTACGGGTCTAGGATTATTTCTTAATATCTGTTCAACTAAATGATATTTGTCGTCACCAAGAGCTATTTTATTTGATTTAGTGGTAACAAGACCGTTATAAATAATTACATCTTTCTGTTTTTCAATAAATTTTTTGTCACATTTAAAATGATTAGTTAATTCATTAATTTCGACAGATCCGGTCTGATTTGACAAAACATCTCTAATTTCACTTATTAAATTGTTAAGTGTGTTTATGTTTTTTGGGTGGACGATTAGTTCGACTGATAGTAATTTATTAGAATATAAGAAAATGTCTTTCGGAAACATTTCTGCAAATAGTTTGACGACACTTTTGGGGTTATATTCTGAAGGTAAGTTAAGTAAATCGCTGACATTAAGGTTTTTTTGAGCGCTATCAAACATATAATTTAAAAATTCCACATTACCACACTGTAGATGAATATTTCTTTTTAATTTAAAAATTCCTTTTTTTTGAATTTGTCTAATTCGTTCTCGAGTAACTTTTAGTGCTTGCCCTTTTTCTTCAAGTGTTATTTCTTCCCTATAAAAACCAAACCTGTCATAGATTATGTCTAGCTCTCTTTCGTCTAAAGTGTTTTCTATAAATTCCTTTAGGTTGAAAATAGTATTTTTGTTTAAATTATCAATGAAAAAATCAATCGATTGTTTAATCTTACAAACACTACCCTCTCTAATACCCCTTATTTTAGTTAAATCTTTTTCTAATAAATCGTTTATTTTTATGTAACCCGCTTTTTTTAAATAATTTAAAGTTTTTATATCTAAACATAAATCTTCGATTAGGTTTTCTCTAATCTCTTTCACTACTGATGAAGATAAGAAAACTATTCTCTGACTTTGGTTTTTATAAGGAATTATTTTGACTAAATCTCCTTCTTTACCAGGAATATTTATATCTGAATAAATTTGTTTAATAAGTTTTTCAATCCTATTTTTACTATTAACACCAATACCTCTTATTTCTAACAGGTCTCTACCATCTAAATCATTTATTTTAAAAATACTAGCTTTTTTTAAATAATTTAAAGTTTTTTCGTCTAAACCTAAAGTTTCAACCAATATTTCTCCAACAAAATCGTTTTTGTGTAATGGTTGATACGGAATTACTACTTCTTCCCCATTTAGTTTTTCTTTGTCAAATAAACTTACTTGCATGTTTAAGAAATTAATGTCCGTAAATTACTAGAAAAAATACTTTGATAACTATCAAATAAATTAACATTTTCCTCGGAGGTAAGAGATAGTTGTGCACTAGATAATGCATAGACAACAAAATCAAATGCGTTTATTAATTCCTGATTATCTTTATTTTGAGTAATAAAAGATTGATAAAAAGGATGATCAATATTGTAATAAATAATTGTTTTTTTACCTACTTGTTCACAATCAAAAAGAACTCCATTATCCCCTCTCGATCTAAATTCGAATTTACAATTAGCTTTATCCGCTAATAATTCTCGACTATTTAAACGAGGGACTCTTTCCGAGCCAGAATTTTTTGGTAGAATAGCCCCGGGATTGTTATCTGTTGGATTTCTTGTTTCAATCTTTACTTTTGGTTTAATTAATAATTTTGATTTATTTGCGATAATTTTAGCCGCGATATCGTGGTCGACTTCACTGTTATCATTTACAGCTTGTGCACTTTTTATTAATTTACGAATAGATACAATTTGTGGAGCTACAATGCGTTTTATTTTATCGAGAATAGTTTGTCTAGGACTAATATTTTTTTTAGTAAAATTAATATTCATCTCTTGATCAAAATTACCGGAAAAATACAACTCCATTCGGAGTCGATTAAAATCGTTGTGTTTGGTAAAAGTGCCGAGCGTAATTCCCGAAGCAATTTCTCTATTATTACGCATAATATAAAAACCTTGATTGGGAATATTAATTTTTTTAATTTTACAAGTCTGACTGTCAAAATTAGGTAATAAAGCAATTTTTATAACTACAATTTCCTTTTTGTTGTTAAATTCAATTTCAAATGATTCATTACACCTTATTTCTGTTCTGTCATCATACTCATACAGTGGATCAATCGCTTTAACTAATTTATCATTTACATAAAATTTAACATCGTTTTTTATAAAGTATCTAAATATTCTTCCTATTTCTTCGTTTAACTTTAAAACTAGTTCATCTTCGTTTTTATTTTGGATTAAGTCACAGTTTTCAATTCTTACTATTGTTCCACTGTCATTACCAATTACATGAGAATCAAAATATTTTTTTTCTTCTTCAGATGAAATTCTTATTTCTTTTTCAAATTTATTTACTTTAATTATATAATCCAAGTCTTGGATTGAAGTCAAATAGTCCCCATTTTTCTTTGTAATTACTGTTAATTTTTTACCAATTGAAATTGAAGCAGTAATAAGACCCATCCCAAATTTTCCCAAATCAGAATTAATTTCTCTGTTCGTATTAGAACCCAATCTCATTGCCTGGTCTAAAGTATTGAATCCCATTCCACATCCGTTATCTATAATTTCAATTTGTAAATCGTTATCACCAGCTTTTTTAACTCCTATAGAAACGTTTGATGCTTTAGCGTCAATACTATTGTCGACAATATCTGCTATCGCTGAAAAAGTATCGTAACCGACATTTCTTAAAGCATCAATTAACCTAAAAGGGTTAGGATTATTGTCATTAAAATCTTTTACCATGTTTTCCATTATTTTTTAATAAATATTTAAACAAATTGTTAATATAAAATATATATAAATTAACATTATTTATATTTTATATCATAAATTTAATTTGTCAATAGAATAATATTATTATTGTTATAATTTTATTAATTACGGTTTATAATTTAATTTTTTGATACAACAAATATATTATTTTTTTGGTGATAAGATAGCTTAGTGATTAAGAAATTACTCTTGAGGTTAATTGAGAGGATAAAAAACCCATTGCTAAGAAATATTGTTGACTATATTTTAGAATTCAAATTAGAATTATTTTGTGGCTTAACTGCAATTTTGTTAACTTTTGTATTCACTTTTGGATCACAGTCTTATTATTTAATTTTCATTACATCGATAATTGTAACTTTATTTGTCTTGTTTATTCCACGATTAATTTATAAAAAATTTCCTAGATGGGCTTGTTTGATTTTTTTACTGATAATAATTTGGATTGATTATTTTGTAATTGAAACTTTATTTCAAAATATAGAGAGTTTAAATAAAAACAGTGATGTTATCT
>CAZCTO010000029.1:0-16164 GCA_964501725.1 uncultured Oscillospiraceae bacterium
TCCGGCTTTTTACAAAGGCCAAGGGAGGAACTTCGTTATGAAGTCCCTCCCTTCGGAGCCCCGCTTTTTTGATGTCGTCGGTACAGATTACGCGTTCATGAAAAGTGCGAGATCCTCTTCGGCAGTGCCGATCTTAGCAAGACCGAATTTATCGATGATCACTTGCGCGACGTTCTGCGACAGGAAGCCCGGGTGTGTCGGACCAAGGTGAATGTTGCGAATGCCCAGGAAAAGGAGTGCCAGCAGCACGATGACGGCCTTCTGCTCGTACCATGCGATATTGAAAACGATCGGCAATTTGTTGATGTCGTCGAGGCCGAATGCTTCCTGAAGCTTCTGCGCGATGACCACCAGTGAGTAAGAGTCGTTGCATTGACCGGCGTCCAACACGCGGGGGATGCCGCCGATGTCACCGAGGCCGAGCTTATTATACCTGTACTTCGCACAACCCGCCGTAAGGATCACTGTATCGGACGGCAGTGCCGCGGCAAAATCCGTGTAGTAACTGCGTGATTTCATGCGCCCGTCGCAACCGCCCATCACAAAGAACTTGCGAATCGCGCCGGATTTGACGGCGTCCACCACTTTGTCCGCCAGTGCAATGACCTGATTGTGCGCAAAACCGCCGATTATGGTACCGGTCTCGATCTCCTGCGGAGGAGGGAGAGTTTTGGCCAATGCAATAATAGCCGAAAAATCTTTCTTGCCGTCCGCTCCGGGGAGAATGTGAGGGCATCCCGGATACCCGGTGGATCCGGTCGTGAAAATCCGTCCGAGAACCTCTTCGCTTTTCGGCGGGACGATGCAGTTTGTCGTAAAGAGGATCGGGCCGCGGAAGGTCTCAAACTCGCCGACTTGCTTCCACCAGGCGTTCCCGTAATTGCCGACAAAATGGTCGTATTTCTTAAAAGCCGGATAGTAATGCGCCGGAAGCATTTCGCCGTGCGAATAAACATCCACGCCGGTTCCCCGGGTTTGCTCAAGCAGTTGTTCGAGGTCGGTAAAATCATGTCCCGAGATGAGGATGGCCGGGTTACTACGCACGCCTATGTTGACTTCGGTAATGACCGGATGGCCGTATCTTCCCGTATTGGCTCCGTCCAGAAGCGCCATGACCTTGACGCCGCACTCACCGGTGCGGAGGACCAGGCCAATCAGCTCGTCGACGGAAAGCGAGCTGTCGAGCGTCTTGGCGAGGGCTTCATACATAAATGCCATGACCTCAGGTGAAAAATCGCCGATGTTGAGCGCGTGTTCCGCATAGGCGGCGATTCCTTTAAGGCCGAGGGTTACCGTTACGCGCAAGGAGCGAATGTCCTCATCCGGTGTGGACAGTACGCCGACAACGGCGGCTTTGCGGAGCATTTCTTCCCGCGAAGAAGCAGTGTATACGGTTGCGTCCGTATCGAATACCACGCCTTCGGGCCTGGGCAACCGATCGCGCAAAGAGATGGCGAGGGCAACCTGTTTTTCGATTGCGTCCGCGTCAAAGTTTGCGTTGGTGATGGTCATGAAAAGACCGTTAAGGACCTGATGATTGACATCCGGAATCGTGGTTACGTCGAGCTTTGAGGCGACGACGATTTGCGCGATGCCCTTCAGCGTATAAATCAGAAGATCCTGCAATTGGGCAACGTCTTCCGTCTTACCGCATACACCGCGAATATCGCAGCCTGTCCCGCGGGCGGTTTCCTGGCATTGGTTACAAAACATACTCATAAAATGTCCTCCGTCTGCCGTTTCCCGGCTATTCCAATTCTTCTCCGCGCACAGATAGCGTAATGACCTGATGGGGGATTTTTTTGCCGCATTGCCGGAGCGCCGTGATGGCCGCGGCAGCAATTCCCTGACAACAAGGCACTTCCATACGTACAATTGTAACACTTCGGATGTTATTATTTGAGAGAATTCCGGTGAGTTTTTCCGTATAATCGCCGTCGTCGAGCTTGGGGCAGCCGATCACGGTGATACGGTTTTTCATGTATTTCTCGTGAAAAGCGCCGTGCGCGTAGGCGGCGCAGTCTGCGGCAATGAGAAGCTCGGCACCGTCAAAATACGGGGCACGGATCGGGACCAGCTTAAGCTGAACCGGCCATTGCATCAGCTCGGACGGGGACGGCTCCGCGGATACCTCACCGGTTCTTTCCGGTACGGGACAGGCTGCGGGACTTCTGGATTCGGTCTCACGAAGCGCCTTTGCCTGAGTACCGGGGCATCCGCAGGGAAGCGGCGCGGCGGCGGATTTTTTCGCGACGGCTTCCGCGTCAAAGGGCAGTGCCTCGCGTTCTTCAAACGTAATCGCGGCGGTCGGGCAGACCGGCAGACAGTTGCCGAGTCCGTCGCAATAGTCGTCTCTCAGCAGCTTCGCCTTGCCGTCCACAAGGCCGATCGCGCCTTCATGACAGGCGTTGACACATAATCCGCAACCGTTACATTTCTCTTCGTCGATGACGATAATTTGTCTTTTCATATTGATTCCTCCCATAGTCACCTTGTTTAACCGAGTTCATCATAGTATATTGAAACCGTCGAGTCTGTTGTATTTACAACGAAAGAAGGCTGTTTATGAGGTTATCGAAAAACGAAGCGCTTTTTGCGTCAGCGATCTGGAAAGACATCCGGGAGGAGGACCGCACCGCTCTTGCGGAATGTCTGGGCGTCACCGTCCGGAAATACCCCAAAGGAGGCGTGATCATATCTTCCGGTGATACGGTTCACAGCATGGGCATCCTGCTTTCGGGCAGTGCCGCCGTCCTGTCGGAGAATATTGAAGGCTATCGCAACATGATCGCGTTTTTGACTCCGGGCGATTTGTTTGCCGAGGTGTTCGCGCTTTCCGGTGAAAAAAGTCCCGTTTCCGTGCATGCCGAATCCGAGGCGGAAGCGGCCTTTCTGGATATCGGGATAGTCACTCATGTTTGTCAATCCAATTGTGCGTACCACAGACAATTGGTCTGGAATCTGCTCGCACTGATCGCCCGGAAAAATGTCGCGCTCAACGAGAAAATTCAGTGCATCGGGCAACGGTCGATCCGGGAGAAAGTTTCCGTGTTTCTGGCGATGCGGCAAAAGGAAGAGGGAACCAATCCGTTTTCGCTCCGCATGAATCGACAGGAAATGGCCGATTATCTTTGTGTGGACCGCAGTGCCCTGTCCCAAATTCTCTCTGTGATGAAAAGGGAAGGGTGGATCGAATATAATAAGGATTGCTTTCATTTGAAAATGACGGACGAAATAGCGGGATCCGCTCATAGCAAACGTTAACGGATACTTTGAGGCCAATGGAATGACCTGTTTTTTTAGTTTACTTGCGACATGTTTTCAAGAGGAATAGAATGGGTAAGTAACCAAAGAAGGCGGAGGAGTTTTATGAAAATACCGGGTTTTATCAAAAACTTTCATCCTCGCCACAGAGGCACGGCGAAAGATAATCCTGATACCGAATCGGTACAGGCAGATGAGGCTATTGATATTGAAGAAACCGTATCTCTGAAGGTTCCCGAATCCGCGATACCCTCTGCGCCGTTGAAGCCTGATGTAAAAACTTCCGAACCGGACAAACCGGTTGCCGTCCGGGAGCCGGACGATTTGGAAAGCCTATGGTTCTCGCTGCTTGACGATCCCAACAACGAGAAGAACTTGAACCGTTTGATACGATTTTGTCAGACACGGAAGGGACCGGCATCCGTAAATGCCGCATTAACGGAACTCGCACTTCAGGAAGGCAGTTATCTTCCGCAACTCGTCCTTGCTTCGATGGCACTCGAGCGTAAAGAGCCGAAGGAGGCCATAGAACATTACAAGGCTGTCCTTTCGAGTGGAAGCACCGGGGATTTCGCTCTGTTGCGAATGTCAGCGGATATGGGCAGAAACGGATATCCCGGAGAGATGATTACGCTTGTAGGCCCATGTTATAACCCTGAGAAGCACAATGAGTATATTGGTCTTAATCTTCTTCAGGCATATAAGGAAACCGGCGATATCAATCGCGGAAAAAGTCTTTTTGAACGTCTGAAGTTACTGAACAGACCCAAAATCGAAAAGGGATTGCAAACATTCGAGCGGGTTTTTATGTCAGGTCAAGTCCGGGATAATAATGAGATGAATCAAGAACCGTCGCCCGCAGCGAAGACAAGCCAACCGGAAGGCACATCCGCCGCGGTCGGAACCGTCGTGTCCGCGCCACAAGCAGAAAAGCCTCTCGGGCAAGCGGTATCTCCGGAGATAACCGGATCTGCCGCACGCGCGAAAATGATGCAGATTCCAATCTGGAAAAGCTGGATTCCGGCGCTTTCTGATTTGCTTCCCAAGACAGAGTCAGGACCGCGCGTCGGTTTATATTTGTATGCGGACACGTCTCCCCGCGGCTTGTCGGGCGAAGGCAGCGACACGTCTGTTTCTCCGGGACAGCTGGCAACTGCGATCCCCATGTGCGTTGCCGAGCAGTTGCTTTTCACGTCTCCGGTCATTCCGATTGTTCTTTTCCCCGTGTCTTTCGAGAAGGGACCCGACATGGGAAATGCCGAACCCGATGTTCAGAGTCTGTTCTCTCTCTGCTCAAAGGAATCCCTGGATTTCCTTATTACCGGAACGGTATGTCGCTCGCATGAAGGATATATCATTCGAACATGGCTTATTGATAAGACAAAGAAGACAGCAAGAATTATTTCAAAGGACATTCCGTCGGGCGATTTCGGCCAGGCCATGTCCGGTCATGTGGAGGATATGGTCTCCCTTTTTCGCGATAAAAATTACGCCTTCGAAGTCAAAAGACTCGGCATCACATATTCTTATCCGTCCGAAATGCTTTATGAGACACAACTGATCGCTCTTGAGCGGCTTGCGCGGTGTGCGCTGGTGGATGAAGGCCTTTGCTCGTCGGATGTCCTGAGTGATCCGAATACTTTTCTTGAAACCCTTGCGTCACTGTGTCTGGCCAAACCGCTCAGCCAAAATTATCTGATGATGCTCCTTGCCGGAATGATATCGGATAAGGGACGGGGCGGCCAGTTATATCGGAACTACAGAGATCTTCTATATGACGGCGCACACAAAATGCAATACACTCCCTGTATTACATCAAGCCGGAAGGAACTCGACAAAATTCTGAGAGGCTGACTTCAATGGCGCTGACAGGCGTTTCATCGCTTTACGCGCTTGCTTCTGTGTTTCGCGACTTTCTAATACCGTTCTCCGTTCTCATACTTCTCCCAGAATTCTTCAAAAGTGTCTTCGAGCCGGCGAATGATCCCGTTTTCAAAAAGAAGCACTTTATTGCAGACCCCCCGAAGCAGAAAAATATCGTGTGATGCAATCAGCAGCGTCCCGTCGTATTCAAGCAGTGTTTCTTCGAGTTTTTCGCGCATTCCGACGTCCAGATGGTTTGTCGGCTCGTCCATGATGATGAAGTCGTTTTTCAAAAGGATCGGTTCGATCAGCTTCAGCTTCATCTGCTCACCAAAGGAAAGCGTACCGATTTTTCGTTCAAGCATTTCCTTTGTAATTCCGATATTCGACAGCAGTGCGCGATCGTTGCCGTCCAGTTTCCCGACGGTATCGATCAAGTGACGAAGTGTAATTTTTTCGGGAGGAAAGCCGGAGAAGGATTGCGGAAGGTAGGATGGCGTGCTGGTTTTACTCACCCGCAAGGAACCCGAAGAAGGCTGTAATGCCCCCAGAATCATGGAAATCAATGTGCTTTTGCCGCAGCCGTTTCTGCCGAACAATGCGCACTTTTCACCTCTCTGCATGTAAAAGTTGCTCTCCGAAAAAAGCGTTTGACCGGAAAAAGACATTGACAGGTCCTTTGCCTCCAGAATCCGGCGCCCCCGGTTCCCGCTCGACGAAATCTCGAACCGGACGGCTCGCTGTTCGTAAGGGCGCTTCTCACTCTTGTCAACAAGGCGCTCCAAGCGGTTCAAGTCGTTTTTGACTTTCTGATCCATCTTCTTCGCTTTGGCTCGCTTAAACTCCTTCATGCCCATCTTATTTCCGCTGCGGTCCTTTTTCCTTGACTCGCGATGCGCTTTTTCCGACCAGGCGCGAACTTCGTCGATTTCCTCTTTCAGGCGCTGCTGCTCCTTTTTGCCGACCTCATACCGATGGATACTTTCCTCGAAAAGCGCCTGTTTCTGACGTTTGAACTCCGAGTAATTCCCGGAATAGGGCGTTAACTTATGATTCTCGAGCTCCAGAATCCGGTCGACGGTTTGGTCGAGGAAATACCGGTCATGAGATACTATTAATACTGTACCCCGATAATTGCGGATAACTTCGATCAGGGTGGTGATTCCCTCGTAATCCAGATTGTTTGTCGGCTCATCCAGAAGGAGAACGGACGACTCCTGCGAGAGCAAAACAGCTAACGCCAACTTCGTTTGGTCCCCGCCGGAAAGATGATCGAGGCGCGAAAAAATGTCCTCGTCGAGGTTCAGTAAGCGCATGTATTTCAGTATAGACGCAGTGATGCTGATCCCGGTCACTCCATCTTTCAGAGAGCCGTCCAACGGGGATTGACGGAGGACGGAACAGGTAACGCCGCTTTTGCGCCAGATTTTTCCCTCGTCCGGCATCCGGCTGCCCTCGATTAAGGAAAGCAGCGTGCTCTTGCCGGTTCCGTTCGAGCCGACAAGGCCAATGCGCTCGCCGTCTTCCATGGAAAATGATATATGATCGAACAGGGTTTGTATTCCGAAAGATACGGATAAACCGGTTACGGTAATTTGTGTCATGGTGACCTCCAAATAAAAAAGCCTCTGCTGCTATGCAAAGGCTTCCGATCATCTCTGTCGATATGAGTACCGCATCCGCGCCGGATGAGTGTTCGATGAGAAAGCTTACCGACGCCTCAAAATGAATGCGCGGAAGGAAGGAGCTTGCATAAGCTCTGAACCTGTTATCAGATGTGCTTTCTCATTCTCATGGGTATAACCTCCCGTGTTCTTAGCCCAAGAATATCACAGACGTTACTCACACGCAATCAAACGCCAAAAATCAAAAATGAAAGATTTTTTAACGTCTTTCTGGTATGATAAATTGCGATAGAAAAATGCAGAAAGTACATGACAAGACTTGCTTTTTCATGATAAAACGCGAAGAAAGTCGAGGCCTTCCATATGAAAAAAAAACTGATCCTTATTCTTCTTTCTTGTGTGATACTCTTATCCGGCTGTATTAAAAACCCTTATGAGCGTGATGACGAAGACGATGATGATAACCAGACAACAACAGAAGCGACTACGGCATCGACCACTGAAGCAACAACGGCAGAGACAAGCGCTTCAACCGCGGAAACGACAATCGATCCGAACGCCGAAGTCATCGGCGGAATTACAATTACTTACGACACGGCGGAATTAAGCTTTTCAGATGACGATTCAACTGTCCTGATGACCGGGTCTCTTCAGAATGTGACCGTGGCCATCGCGGGACACGAGTCGGCAGCGACCGTGATTAACGATACGCTGAACGTGATTCGAAGCGAAAGCACCGGGATATATGACATGATGCAAGCTGACGCGCAAAGCACATATGATGATTATGGAATGGAATGGCTGCCGGGGCCATATGAACTGACTTCTTTTGTCCAACCTTCGTATGTAAGTGATAAGCTGATTAGCTTTGTGGTCACCCGTTACTCCTATTCCGGCGGTGCTCACGGCAATGTGACGCTTGAGGCATACACATTCGATACGAGAACCGGAGATCTGCTGACCTTCTCTGATTTGTTCTCGGATGAATCTCTTTTCGAAGAATTTGTAACCTCTAATATTGTCGCGCAAATCGATGCCGTGCCTGCCGAGGATCAAATGGTATTTCCGGAATATGCTACTTCAGTTGCATCCGAGTTTGACAGTGCAATTTGGTATTTTTCCGAAGAAAGCGGCCCGCAACTTGTCGTCATGTATCAGATATATTCGATTGCCCCTTATGCGGCGGGAAATCCGACGTTTCCGATCCCTCTTGCAGACTGCGAAGCATATTTCAATGCCTACGGGCAAGCGCTTTTCACGGAATAAAAAGAGATCTTGTGAAGCTTTATGTTATTGGGAATTCATGTCTGAAAAAGTTTCAGAGCAAATTGTAAAGAGCCTTAATAAGGACATTATTATTGTCGGCAGCATATTCATACGATGGGAGATGAGGGTTAAGTGCTTAACTGCTCATGGATTCCATTCAGTACTTCTTTTTCATTTCCACCCAATCGATGGACTCAAACGCCTTGCTTTGGGTTGCGAACGTGTCGCGACTGTCAGTTGCGGACGCGAAGGCTGTTTCGTTGATCACCGAGTACTCAACCTCCGTGCCGTCCGGCCGGATATACGTATTGACGCCGCGTGTCGCTTCACTTTGCATATCGGACATACGACTCTCCGCAGCCAGCTTATCGGCATAAGCGGCGCGGTTTGCCCGGTGGGTCCGGTCTGAACGCGCGTGCCATGCCGCGTTATAAGAGTCGAACGCCGCCTGTTGCTCACGAATCATGTTTTGAAGCGCTTCATGCTGCGTCCGCTGCCGCTCTTCAAGATAACCCAGAATCCGGTTGCGCTCATCCATAATGCGTGTTGCCGTTGCCGGACTGGCCTGCATTGAGGAGCAGAACATGATCAGATTCTCGTATTGCTTTTCGAAAAGGTCCGCCCGCGTCCGCAAAGTGAGGACATAATGAGAATCCCAAAAAATGGCGACAGACAATTTACCGAATATCATCGGGGCACCGAACGAAATCTTCACGCCGCTTATGATGGTTGCGACAGCCTGCCGCATTTCAACACCGTTTTCCGAAAAAGCAAAAACACGGGTAGTGCCGCCATAGAAGGCTTCATCCACGCCGGAACGCATGCCGGGCGGTGTTTTAGCCTGAAGCACGGAAGCAGTGTCTTGAAAAACACCTTGACGCTTGGCTGCCTCGTCCTCCGCCGGAAACTTGGGAAGAGGCCGCGTCTCCACAAGAGTCAATGCGGTTCCTTGCGGGACATCTCCTGCCATATATGCGTCGGCGTATTCTTCCGGTGTCCTTCGACGCATCATCGGCATCATATCGGCCTGATCAAAACCGCCCTCGTTATGGCGTTGCATCATACCCGAAACAACTTCTTTAAAAGAAGCGCCGGACACGTAGTGAATCAGTGCATCATTCTCCGGTGATTTCGCTAAAACATGTGTAAAGTAAGGCCAGTTTGCGCTCTGCATGCGATTTTCTGTAAATCCGGTAGCAATCCAACCGCGGGCTAACTTGACATAACAAAGTTCTCCGCCTGTATCCCGGTCATAAATGGTGCGACGCCCGTCCGGTCTCGTATTGGGGTCAGGTTCATATACATGTAAACGCATTCGGCTTTTGCAATAAGGACAGGAGTAATAGCCGGGCTGGCTTACGCCTTCAAGATTTCCTCCGCACTGCGGACATTGAATTACTTCGATTTCCGTCATCTGCAGTCTCCTTTAATCTCAACCTTCGAAAAGGACAGAAAGGCATATATTCCTAACTACTATTGTATCGAAAATGGAGGCTGTTTCACAGCTGCGGGAATTCCTTACGCGCGTTAACGACGCTTCCGGATCTCCCTTACGATAACAACTATGACAACACCGAGTCCGGCGAGTCCCAATGCAATCCATAAGAATATGAAAGGATTTCCGGCGGGTGACTTTGCTTCATTCACCGGGATTTTAAGAGAAGTAACAGATTTGTCCTGACTTACAACAAGAGCCTCAAGCTCTCCGAGATCATTCAAATCATCCTTTTGGACTTCAATCCGAATTGTTTCACGCGTCCGGTCAATCTCGATTATTGCGCCGTTTTCCAGTTGAATCGCGGCAGCGTTATCGGGCAAGTCCGCAATTCGGACCTCAATCGAAATAGCCCCTGTCTTTGAATCTTCTTCAACATCCGAAGGAGACAGAATGATCGAAGGAGAAGTTGCGTCCGGGGTTGTTGCTTCCGTCGTATCCGGCGTAACGGATGGGACAGGGGTGGGTGTCGGCGTTATTTTACTATCTCCCGAATCATCTGTAACCGGTTTATTCTTTACATGAATTTCGACGGATGCTGAAATCGGAAGATAATAAGCATCGCCTGCTTTGGTTACGGTCAATACCGAGGTGCCGGGTTGAAGGACACTTATTTTGCCGGTCTGATCAACGTTGATCGAATCACCGGAGGTCAAAACATAGGAGAGTGTACCGGTTCCGTTGCCGCCGACAACGGCAATATTAAAGCCCGGATTTCCGTCTGCGATCTCTTCGGGAATCCCGATCACGGAAAGGCTCAATTGATTCGCCTTTTTGACAATGATTTGAACGCTGTCTTGTCGAGCAAAATAATTGCTGTCAGCAGCTTTGGTTACCGCTAGAGTGACGATGCCGGGCTTCATGACAACGATCCTGCCGTTTGGATCGACGGTGACGGCATTTCCGGAAGTCACTTCATACTGAAGCATGCCTGTTCCGCTTCCGCCGCTGCAGGTTAAATTGAAGGCTGCATGACCGTAACGGAGATTTTCCGGAATTCCGGATAAAGTCAAAGGCATTTGGTCTGCTTGATTGACGATGACAGCGACCGTATTTTCGACCGGAAGATAATTGTCCGTGTCGTCCGGTGTGAAAACCACCGTATACCCGCTGTTGATAACCGTCGGAACAATGTCCGGGTATTCCCAGGCAAAGGATCCGTCTCCGCTGCCGCCCGATAACACCGAATCGGCAAGCGCGCTCCCGTATGTAACGGATTGGGCGGTCGGGAAGGTAACATCAGGTGTTGCTTTGCTTACCGTAATTGCAACCGTTTGGATGAGCGTTAAGCCGGAATAGTCATAATTATCGGAATCGCGCGGGGTAAACACGACATCATATCCGCTGTTTGTAACGGTCGGAACGGTGTCCGGATTCTCCCAGGCAAAACTGCCGTCGCCGCTTCCGCCGGATAAAAGTGAATCCGATAATGATGCGCCGTACGTAAGACTTCCGGATGAAGGGAAAACCACTTCGTCCGGTACTGCTTTTCGGACCGTAATTTCAATTGTTCCGGTTTCCTCTTCGTAATTTGCATCACCGGCTTTCGTCACGGTAACTGTTGCGGTGCCTGCTTTTTCGGGAGTAATCAGTCCCTCCGAATTCACGCTGACCGCATCACCGGATGTTACTTCATAGGAGAGACTTCCGGATCCGCTGCCGCCGCTTATGAGCAAAGAAAAAGCAGTATCACCGTAAGTGAGTTCATCCGGAATGCCGGACACGGACAAAGGCGCCTGTTCCGCCTTTGTGACAATGATGCTGACAATCTGTTCAACCGTAAAATAATTATCGGTGTCAAGCGGGGTGAACACTACGTTATACCCGCTGTTGATAACCGTCGGAACAATGTCCGGGTATTCCCAGGCAAAGGATCCGTCTCCGCTGCCGCCCGATAACACCGAATCGGCAAGCGCGCTCCCGTATGTAACGGATTGGGCGGTCGGGAAGGTAACATCAGGTGTTGCTTTGCTTACCGTAATTGCAACCGTTTGGATGAGCGTTAAGCCGGAATAGTCATAATTATCGGAATCGCGCGGGGTAAACACGACATCATATCCGCTGTTTGTAACGGTCGGAACGGTGTCCGGATTCTCCCAGGCAAAACTGCCGTCGCCGCTTCCGCCGGATAAAAGTGAATCCGATAATGATGCGCCGTACGTAAGACTTCCGGATGAAGGGAAAACCACTTCGTCCGGTACTGCTTTTCGGACCGTAATTTCAATTGTTCCGGTTTCCTCTTCGTAATTTGCATCACCGGCTTTCGTCACGGTAACTGTTGCGGTGCCTGCTTTTTCGGGAGTAATCAGTCCCTCCGAATTCACGCTGACCGCATCACCGGATGTTACTTCATAGGAGAGACTTCCGGATCCGCTGCCGCCGCTTATGAGCAAAGAAAAAGCACCATCGCCGTATGTCGTGATTCCCGGAACCCCGACGGAAAGAGACGTCTGGCCGATTTTCGAGACAAGGTATGCCGACGAGAGTGAAGTGCTGCCCGTCGTGTAATAACTGTCTGATATCGTGCTCTGAACATACCGCGCGGATAACGTGTAATTACCCGCCGACGGTGTAAAGTCCACGCCGGCTGTGCCCGTGGAGCTCCCTGCGGCTGTGCGGGTGACGGTACTCTGTCCGATTTCAACACCGTTAGCTTCAAATGATACATAGCCTTCGGGAAGTACGGCAGATAAACCATCCAAATCGACACGTAATGACACGGTGTCAAATGCGTCCGCACCCGATTCCGGAGTAATATCGCTGTCGATAAAAGACAATTGCTTCTGTGAATCAAGATATGTCCCGGCTGCAAGACCGGCACCGTCGCCGTCAATGAGACAAGTGATGTAGGACGCATTGGCGTTGGTTCCGTTTCGATTCAATCGGACAACAGCGTTATGATTCACCGATAAGGTACCGCCGGTCGTATTTCCGTCACCCGACCCGATATCATAGCCGGTTAAGCCACCTGTGGTTGAAACAAGCGTGTCTGCGCCGGTTACGGATACACTGCCGCCGGACCTGCCGCTGCCGCCGCCGATTCCCGCTCCGCCACCGCTGCCGAACGCATTTACGGTACCGCCTGTAAACGAAAAACTTCCCGCCGAAGCGCCGTTGCCGCCGCCGATACCGGCCGCGTCAGTTCCGCCTGTCGCCGATAAAGAACCGGTTCCGCTTACGGTAAGAACGGCTCCGGCAGGTGCCTGAAGCCCAGCATAACCGCTTCTGCTTGTCAGCGCATTATCCGAAACGAGCCTCATATTAACGGTTGCACCCGTCATATTGAAAGCACAACCGGATGCCGGTTGAATATTCGTATCAAACAAGCAAACATTCGCGGTTTTTCCGGAAGATGCGACAATATTCCGACTGATTGTGTCGCCAAAAATAACGTAGGAGCTTCCGCTTCCGGTCAGCGTTACGGTATTTCCGCTGATCGTATATCCCGTTCCGCTTGCAAGCGCAGAGTTGCCCAAATCGATCAGAGTACCTGCAATTTTGACACCGTCTTCGTAAGCTCCAAGGAGAGATCCTGCAGCCGGGCCCTGAATAATGCAGGTGCCCTTTGTTGTAACGGACGAATCGACTCCGGAAGCCATGAGGGTAACCTGAGCAGCGTCGTCGATCAATACGGTTCCGTTGACACCGTTACGACCATGTCCGATATCCAAGCCGCAATCCGGTGCCCAGGTGCTGCTGTAATAGCCCTTGGCAAATACTTTTCCACCCAAAATTTTCACTGTGCCTCCGGTATGCGAACTGGCGGAATTGTGTCCGCCGGAGCCGATGCCGGCGGCAAACTCACCGCCGTTTGCCCGGACAACACCACCGCTTATGGTAATATTTCCGCCATTATAATATCCGCCGCTGCCGATTCCGGCGCCCCATATGCCGCCTGTACTTGTAATGTCCCCGCCCTGAATATAGATTGTTCCGCCGGTTGCAAGATAGCCCCCGCCAATGCCTGTGCCACCGTATTCGGAGTATGCATTGACAGTTCCTCCCGTGATCGTGATCGAGCCGCCGTCTTTCATATCACCGCCACCGATCCCCGCGCCGCGATAGAGGCTGCTTGCCGTTATGTTTCCGCCGGAAATCAATATGATTCCGCCCGACCCGTAGGAACCGCCGCCGATGCCCGAACCGTTCTGGGTACTCCGTGCGGTAACAGTTCCTCCGGATATAGTTATCCTTCCGGCATCTTTTCCGGCACCTCCGCCGATTCCGGCTCCTGCGGCAGTGTTGGTCGGACCGCTGGTCGCTGTGATTGTGCCTCCGGAGATGTTGATTGCTCCGCCCGTACCCATAAACCCGCCGCCGATTCCGGCTCCGGTATAAAGTACATAACCGTCTGTGGTTACTGTCCCTCCCGGTCCTGCGGTTGCGGTAACGGTTCCGCCTGCGATGTTAACCGTTCCGTTATTGCCGAAATATCCGCCGCCGATCCCGGATCCGTAAGGTCCTCCGGTGGAAATGACCGTACCGCTATTGATTGTTACGGTTCCGGATGAACTGTTTTTCCTGCCGCCGATTCCGGCGCTGTTCGTTCCGCCCTGTGTGGAAAGGGTGCCCGTTCCGGCTGCTTGTCCGTAAATAGTAAGGCTGTTACCCGGCAAAACATTGATTCCTGCGTTATCATTGCTTCCGGTTACGGACAACGTGCATCCGTCCATCAGAATCAAATTGACTGATTCGCTCACGGTAATGGTAGCTGTGCAAGTAACGTCACTTTCCACAACATACCATCCGGTTGATAACACGGTGGTACCGGCGGTGACAGGTGTAACCGTTACACCTTCGGTAGTCAGAATGTCTCCGTTTTGATTAACATAGGAATAGCTGTCTGCGGCAAAAACGCCCAACGGTATAAATATCAAGGTCAGACCCAATAATAACAAGAATACGCCAAGTCGCTTTCCCATGTTGTCACCCCTAAAAGAAAACATAAATGCCGAGCCGATATACCTCTTTTACTTTATCATAAATCTTCTTAGATATAAAAGTCAGATTTTCCGCTATGGGTTATATCTCATCCTTTAGCGGCAGACTGCCGGGCGGCCTTTTCCGTCTGCTATTGCCTGATTCGCTAAATAAAAAAATTCCTTCCCGAATTCCGATTATGAAAACGGTGATATTGAGCCTAACGGGACTGCCTGTTGTCATGATCCTCATCGACATTCCTATGTTATTCCAAAAACCAGACCTGAAGTAACGGCAATCGTAAATTTCCGGACAAAAACAAGCCGCCTGCCGATCATTTGATCGGCAGGCGGCTATCTTATTGGTGGAGCATAGGGGGATCGAACCCCTGACCTCTTGACTGCCAGTCAAGCGCTCTCCCAGCTGAGCTAATGCCCCGGGACAATATGCGCATTGTATTACAGCGCGCGTCCGGTTGTCAATGCTCGGAGGTCTTAAGGCGGCAGATGAAGATGTTTTTTCAATAGGAATTTTCAAAATAGAAATAATCATCCTGCCGGTACCGTGATAGACTAAGCAAGGAGTATCCGGAACAAGGGAGGATTGCATGTTTCCTGTTCTTTTAAAACCGGCAATTAAGAGCTATTTCTGGGGAGGTACACGCCTCAAGAAAGACTTCGCGATCGACTCGGACGACACGGTCCTTGCCGAAGCGTGGATGCTCTCCTGTCATCCGGACGGTCAATCGATCATCCGGAACGGTCCGCACCGGGGACGGACGCTTGCGGAGGCCCTGCGGTCGGAGCCGGGAAGTGTTCTCGGCACAAATAACGCGACCCTGCGGGACTTCCCGATCCTTATCAAGCTCATTGACACCGCAAATGACCTTTCAATCCAGGTACATCCCGATGAGGATTATGCGCTCGATAAGGAAGGCGTTTTCGCGAAAACGGAGCTGTGGTACGTGCTGGATGCACGGGAGGATGCCTATCTCTATTGCGGTTTTTCGCGCGACATTACTCGCGAAGAAATGCAAAAACGCATCGCGGAAAACACGATCACGGAAGTCCTCTGCCGGGTGCGTGCGACGGCGGGCGATGTGCTCTTGATCGAGGCCGGAACGATTCACTCGATCGGCGCCGGTATTTTGCTTGCGGAGATCCAACAGAACTCCAATACGACCTATCGCGTATATGATTATGACCGCACGGATCCGTCCGGGAACAAGCGCGATCTGCATATCAAAGAGGCGCTCGAGGTGACACACAGAACTCAGGCGGCCCGTCCGGTGACCAAGCCGGCGATGGTGCAAACGACAGGTTACGGGATAGCCAGACTCGCTTCATGCCCCTATTTTAAGGTCGACTTGATCTCGGTAGATACGAAGGCGGATCTTTTTTGCGGAGAAGAGTCTTTTGTGTCGCTTGTTTTTATCGAGGGTGAGGGAAGGATTGTTATCGAGGACCCTGGCTTCGGGGAAAACGGTGCCCTGAATGCCGAAAAAGGCGACTCCATGTTCATTCCGGCTGGCACCGGAGCATATCGGATTCTGGGGAAATGCAAAGTTCTGCGGACGGTTTGCTGATAACTGTTTGCAGTTTTTCACGCATGTGCTATAGTATGAAATAGCCTTTTTGAGGGCATCTCAACCCGTGGGTGCTTAGCTCAGCCGGGAGAGCACATGCTTCACACGCATGGGGTCGCTGGTTCAAGTCCAGTAGTACCCACCAG
>CAZCTO010000030.1:0-15200 GCA_964501725.1 uncultured Oscillospiraceae bacterium
TCGGACTCAATGAGCCCTCGACCAGCATCAAGGATGACGAACTTCAAATCATCGAAAAAGCCTTCGAAACGGGGGTTGCCGCCCCGGTTCAAATCACCAACCGCACCGGCAAGAAAGTGCTTGTCATCGGCGGCGGCCCGGCGGGTCTTGCCGCGGCATATCAACTGAACCGCAAAGGCCACGAGGTAACCGTTTGCGAAAGAGCCGACCGGATGGGCGGGCTTTTGATGTACGGTATTCCGAATATGAAGCTCGACAAGAAGATTATTGACCGGCGCCTCCGGATGATGGAAAAAGAGGGCGTGAAGTTCAAATGCAACGCCTCGATTACCTCCAAGGAGCAGGCAGATCAAATCCTCTCCGAATACGACGCCGTGGTGATGTGCTGCGGATCGACCAAGGCCAGGGACCTGAACGTACCCGGAAGAGACGCTGACGGAGTTTTTTTTGCCGTTGATTTTTTAAGCCGCAATACGAAGAGCCTTCTGGACTCTAAGCTTGCCGACGGCAAAGCCATTTCCGCTTCCGGAAAGCATGTGGTCATCGTCGGCGGCGGTGACACCGGAACGGACTGTGCCGCAACCGCGGTTCGGCAGGGAGCGAAATCGGTCACCCAAATTGAAATCATGGCATGCCCTCCGGTGCAGCGAGCGCCCGGAAACCAATGGCCGGAATGGCCGATGGTCTATAAGCAGGACTACGGTCAGCAGGAAGTCGAGTTCACGTTCGGAGCCGATCCGAGACGCTGGCTGACGACCGTGACGCGGGTGAATAAGGATGGTAACAATCATATTGTTTCCGTCGATATTACCGAAGTTTCCTGGGAAAAAACAGACAAGGGTTTCCTCCCCGTGCCCGTTCCGGGAAGCGGGAAGACCATCCCGTGCGATTTATTGCTCGTTGCGATGGGGTTTACCGGCCCGGAGGAAGCGGTCATGGACGCTTTTTCCGTGGAAAGAAATGGCAGAGGCTATCCGGAAGGCGACGGGCTTTACCGGACGTCAAATCCAAAAGTGTTTACCGCCGGCGATCAGCGGAGAGGCCAGTCCCTTGTGGTGTGGGCGATATCGGAAGGAGTCCGCTGCGCGGGCGTCGTCAGCGAGGTATTAGGCGGGTAAAAAGAGGGCGAGTTTTCTCAGGCAAGATACGATTATTAAATAAAAGGCTCTTTCTTCGGAGAGAGTCTTTTTTCTTTCTGCCCCTTGACAAGCGAATAATCGGGTCGTATAGTTAGCTACAAGAGCAACTAACCAACGAACACAACACAGACCGTCGATCAATAGAGTTTTCAGAATATAAAGAAGACTACTTTGCAGGAGAGGAGAAAAAGAATGGATTTACGATTTGAGGAAGAACGGCCGATTTTTATTCAACTGGCGGAACAGTTGGAAGACGGAATTCTGGCCGGCGCTTTTCCCGAGGAATCCCAGATTCCTTCGACAACGGAAATATCCGTGCGCTTCAAAATGAACCCGGCTACGGCGCTTAAAGGCATCAACATTCTGGTCGATGAAAATATTATTTATAAGAAGAGAGGGTTGGGCATGTTTGTTTCCAAAGGTGCGGTCAAGGTTTTACGCGAAAAAAGAAAGAGCCAGTTTTTCGATCGGTATGTGGTAGCAATGGCTTCCGAAGCCAAACGGCTCAACATCTCCGCGGATGAAGTCTTTGAAATGATTAAGAGGGGGTATTCGGCATGAGTTCCATTGAACTGGTTGGAATTTCGAAAAACTTCGGGAATGTTAATGCGCTTAGCGATATCAATCTGAAGTTCGAGGAAGGGAAAATTTACGGGCTCCTGGGACGTAACGGAGCCGGCAAAACGACGATGCTGAAGATTATGTATGAGATGCTTTTTCCTTCGACCGGCAAGATTCGTGTGGATGATCGGGAGATCACCGGAGATGACACCGCCCTCGGAAAAATGTTCTTCATCGGAGAAAACAATTACTTCCCGGATTCATTCTCCGTCGAAAAGGCATTCTATTGGATGAAGCAGTTCAGGACGGAATTTGATCCGGAGTACGCGAAGAGTCTGGCCGATGCGTTCGGACTCAATATCAAGAAGAAAATCAAGTCGTTGTCGACAGGTTACACATCTATTTTCAAAAACATTCTCGCGCTGGCCTCCAACGCGCCGTTCATTCTTCTGGATGAGCCGGTTCTCGGACTGGATGCGAATCATCGCGATATGTTCTACAAATTCATGATTGAAAAGTACAGCGAGTCGCCTTTTACCGCGGTTATATCCACACACCTGATCGAGGAGGTCGCAAGCGTGGTGGAGCATGTTGTTATTGTTAAGGAAGGGCACATTATCCGTGACGAGTCCCGCGAGACACTTCTGGAATCAGGTTATTCGGTCAGCGGGCGCGCGGAAGATGTGCGGGCGTTTATCAGCGGAAGAGAAGTTCTGGGAGTTGACGCGCTGGGTGGATTTGAGACCGCCTATTTATTTGGACAGTGTCCGAAGAATGAAGTCCCGGAGAGCCTCGAAATCAGCAAGATGAGCCTGCAGCGTCTTTTCATTCAGTTAACGAATTCGTAAGGGGGTAAAAGAAAATGAAATTAGTTCCAGCCGTCAAATATAATGTTCAGGATGTCGTCACCAAAACGATTCCGATTTTTTACGGTTTCTTTGTCTTTATGGCGCTGTTGTTATTTATCGCAAGTAAAGTTCCGTCGTGGGATGTGGAAGGAAGCTTTTCGGGCATCTCGATCAATTCCTCTATTCTGCTTATTGTAGTAGGGCTGATTTTCACCCGACCGACATTCCGGTTTTTAACGCAAATGGGCGTGAGTCATAAAACGCAGATCGCCGCGAAAATTATCGGAGTCGTCCTGATATCTGCAGTGGTCGTTTTGGCAGACCGATTGGCGAATGTTATCTTTACCTATTTATTCAAAGCCTCTTCCATAACATTCGAGTCATCAGATCCTTCTTATATGCCTTTTAACGATACGTTATCCGGCCTCGGGCCTGTCGCGCGCGAAATGATAAAAATCGGCTTAGAGTTTATGAATCGTGTGATGTTTTTTGCGGGTGCGGTGCTCGTTGCCATGCTGTATGCAAGGATGAGCGCATTTGTTAAGGTGACTGTTACCATCGGTGTTCCGGTTCTGCTCATTTTTGGATTAGCGGTTCTGGTCGATTTCGTTCCGGAACAGATCAAAAATATGTTCGATACCCTTGGAAAAATCACCGGTCTTTCAAACGGAAAACCGATCAATAACATTCTTTGCATGGTGGTTGTGACCGTGATCTTCTTCGGACTTCTTTATCTGGCCATGCGTCGGGCACCGGTGAAGGACTGATCAGCCGGAGCAAAGAAGCGACAAACGGAAAAAGGGCTGTCTCAAATGACTCGTAATGATGTCGGATGAGGCGGCCTTTTTGATGCTGTACGGGAACAAGGGAGAATGCCGACTCCCGGGCGGCTGAGGTTTGCAGTTGCGTCCTCCGGGAAGAGCTGTTTACAGGAAGAACAGCTTCTTTTCGCGCGAGTGCGTCACAGCGCTCAGCCGCACACACAAAACGGTCAAAATGAAAGTTGGTTGAAAATTGCCTGCAAAAGAATGAATGTTTGAGCGGAAAAGAATGAAAAAATTGCCATATAGTGAAATGCCGCGACATAAAACTTGCAATTTAGCATTGACACCACCATGTAAGGTATATATACTTATGATGTTAGAAAAGGCCGGGGCATTCCTTTTTCGGAAGCCCTTTGTGTTTTATCCGGGAGGTCCTTTATGCACTATACAAAAGAAGACATTATCCGCATCGTGGAAGAACAGGGAGTACGATTCATCCGCCTCCAATTCACCGATATCGCCGGCTCACTGAAAAACGTCGCGATTACACCGAGCCAGCTTGTGAAAGCACTCGATAACGAGTGTATGTTTGACGGATCTTCGATTGAGGGTTTTGCCCGGATCGAAGAGTCGGACATGTATCTCCGGCCGGATTTGGATACGTTTGTTATTTTTCCGTGGCGCCCCCAGCAGGGGAAGGTCGCGCGACTGATTTGCGATGTTTATACGCCCGAAGGAAAACCTTTTGAAGGAGATCCCCGGTATGTCCTGAAAAAAGCAATCGCTGAGGCAAAGGCAATCGGATATACCTTCAATGTCGGGCCGGAAGTGGAGTTTTTCCTCTTTAATGCGGACGCCGAAGGCAAACCGACGACGAAGAGCCTGGACGAGGGCGGCTATTTTGATCTGGAGCCGGTCGGTCAGGGAGAAGATGTCCGTCGGGAAATTGTACTGACCCTTGAGGAAATGGGTTTTGAGATTGAAGCTTCGCATCACGAAGTTGCCAAGGGACAGCACGAGATCGATTTTCGATTTGATGAGGCGCTGCGCACCGCGGATAACGTGATGACATTTAAATTAGCGGTCAGCTCCATTGCGAAGCGTTACGGCATGCACGCATCCTTTATGCCTAAGCCCGTGTTCGGAATTAACGGTTCCGGAATGCACACCAATATGTCGCTTTCCAAAGGCGGCGTCAACATTTTCGCGGATATGAACAGCCCGGACGGTTTATCGCCGGAAGCAAAAAGCTTCATCGCCGGTATCATCGCTCATATCAAGGGGATGTGCGCGATCACCAATCCTCTGGTGAACTCCTATAAGAGGCTGGTCCCCGGATATGAGGCGCCATGCTATATTGCGTGGTCCGGAAGAAATCGCAGCCCCCTGATCCGTGTACCCGCGGCGCGCGGTCAAAGTACCCGTATCGAACTTCGCAGTCCGGATCCTTCCTGTAATCCGTATCTTGAGCTGGCGTTGTGCCTCGCGGCCGGACTCGACGGAATAAAAAAAGGCCTGATTCCGCCCGAATCAACGGATGCGAATATCTATCATATGGATGATGAGGAGCGCGCTCTCCGGGACATCAACAGCCTGCCGAGGAATTTGGAAGAAGCCCTCGACGAAATGGAAAAAGATGATCTGGTGATGGACACCCTCGGAAAACATGTCTCCGATAAGCATATTTCCGCAAAGCGCCGGGAATGGGAAGAGTATCAGATCAGCGTATCGCAATGGGAAATTGACCGTTACTTACTCAGATTTTAACATCAGCCAGCTATTTTATTGATCTGCGTCAGGAGGGGTTATGAGAAGTATAATACTTGCCGTTTCCAACCCTGATTTCGGCTCACGGATCAGCCAAATTCTCATCCGCGCGGGACTTCCGGTCCGGGTCGTTCCCTTTAACGGCGGAAGCATTCTCCGGCAGGCGATGCGACTCGGGGACGGCGGAGTCGTCATCTTCCATCCGGATCTTCCGGATATGAGTGTCACAGAAATTCATTCCATGATGCCGGAGACATTTGACTTCATCATCCTCGGCCATTCGAGCCGGGAAACAGAAATTGACCGCCTCGACGGAGTGACCGTACTGAATCTTCCCGTCCCGGGAACCGCTTTGGCGGAGGCTGCATCGAATCTGCTTGAGTACCGGACGACGGTTGTCGGCAGTCGTGGGTCCTACGGAAGACTTCCTCCGGCAAAGCCTTCGTCCGTAAAAAGATCTTTAGCCGAAGAAAACATATTACTTGAAGCAAAAAAACACATGATGAACGCTTATCACATGACCGAAGACCAGGCACACCGGTATTTGCAGCAGGAGAGCATGAAAACCGGAATACGGATCATTGAAATAGCAAGGAGAATCAATGAGACGGAAAAAGACGCATAAAAGAGGTGAAACGTGATTCAGTTTACGAAAATGCAGGGACTCGGAAACGACTACATCTATATTTATACAGACAGGGACCGTATTCCGGATCCGGGCAAGCTTGCTCTTCAAATCAGCGACCGGCATTTCGGGATCGGATCGGACGGACTGGTGCTGATCCTTCCGTCCGACACGGCGGACTTTACGATGGACATGTATAATGCCGACGGGTCCCGGGGCAGGATGTGCGGCAACGCGATCCGCTGCGTCGGTAAATACGTTTTCGAGCGCGGTCATACGCAAAAAACAACTCTGACCATTGAGACCTTAAGCGGAGTGAAAACACTGAATTTAGACGTCCGTGACGGCAAGGTGCGCTCTGTTTCGGTGGATATGGGCGCACCGGTTTTCGAGGCGTCGCGCATACCGGTCATTTCCGATTCGACCGAAGCGATCGAAGAGCCGATCCGGGTCGGGGAGATCGAATACAAGATGACCTGCGTTTCAATGGGTAACCCGCATGCGGTCATTTTCACGGAAAATATTGATTCGTTGGATCTGACCCGGATCGGGCCGCTTTTTGAAAAACATCCCCGTTTCCCGGACAGAATTAACACAGAGTTTATTGAGGTCACGGATCACAAAAATCTTCGCATGCGCGTATGGGAGCGCGGCGCCGGAGAGACACTTGCCTGCGGGACCGGTGCATGCGCCGCGTTGGCCGCCGCCGTGAGAACAGGCCGTTGCGACCGTGGCGCCGTCGTTCATTTGAGAGGCGGAGACCTCCGGATCGACTGGCAAAATGACGCGGACGGAATCATCATGACCGGCGGCGCCGAATTCGTTTTTGACGGATGGCTGGAATAAAAAATATAGCGATCGCAAAGGAGCGACACATATGTTGAAAGCAAACCCTGACTACCTGGATCTTCCCGGAAATTACCTTTTTGCCGAAATTGAACGAAGAGTAGCGAATTACTGCGCCGAAAATCCGGGCGCGCAACTGGTCCGCCTGGGCATCGGAGATGTTACGCGGCCGCTCTCACCCTCCATCGTATCTGCCCTGCATGACGCGGCAGACGAACAGGGCGACGCAGCGACGTTTTCCGGATACGGGCCTTACGGCGGGTACAATTCCCTGCGGGAAAAGATCGCCGAGTTTCAATACCGCCGCAGAAATGTGGCAATGTTACCCGAAGAGATTCACGTCGCCGACGGAGCCAAGTGCGATGTCGGAAACATCCTTGATATTTTCTCCCAAAACACCGTCGCCGCGGTCTGCGACCCGGTCTATCCGGTTTATGTCGATACGAACGTCATGGCGGGTCGTGCCGGGCATATCGGGGAGGACGGCAGATGGAGCGATCTGATCTACCTTCCCTGCACCGAAGAAAATGGTTTCCTGCCTATGCTTCCGGCGCCCGGTACACCCGTGCCGGATCTGATCTACCTGTGTTTTCCCAACAATCCGACCGGCTCCATGATTTCCGGAGCCGAACTCAAGAAGTGGGTCGATTACGCCAATGCGCACGGATCGGTCATCCTTTATGACGCGGCTTATGAATCCTACATCACCGAGGACTATCCCCACAGCATTTACGAAATCGAAGGCGCGAGAACGTGCGCCATCGAATTTTGCAGCTTCTCGAAAATGGCCGGCTTCACGGGTCTGCGTCTGGGCTGGACGGTTTTCCCGAACGAGCTTGTTGTGGACGGCGTCAGCCTCGGTAAACTTTGGGGGCGCCGCCAGGCAACCAAATTTAACGGCGCCTCGAGCATGAGTCAGAAAGCCGGCGAGGCAGTCTTCAGCGAAAACGGTCAGCGTGAAATGCGCGAGACCATCGCATACTATCAACAAAACGCCAAAATCATTCTGGAAGGCCTGAAAGATCTCGGAATCCGCGCTTCCGGCGGTGTTAACGCACCGTATATCTGGCTGAAAACGCCCGAAAATATGAGCTCTTGGAGCTTTTTCGACCGCCTGCTCGCAGAGGCAAACGTGGTGAGCACGCCCGGATCGGGGTTCGGTCCCTGCGGTGAAGGCTACATTCGCCTGACTGCGTTCGGCTCACACGAGAACACCCGGCTGGCGATGGATCGAATCAGAAAGATGGTTTGAAGTGTCCGGAGATTACTGAAAGCCGTCGCGTGACGGAAGCGTAGGGCTTCAATGCTTTTTCGGCGAAAAAATGTGCCCTGTAGATGTCGCGAATTGAAATGCGTCCGATATGATGATGTTGGACGCATTTTTGCGGGGTCTTTTGCCTTAGTGAATAAGCATTACTCAGTCTCACACATATAGAAAACGGCAAAAAGGTCGAAATTATACGTTCTTTTTATCTTTGAAAGGGATTCCCTGTATCTCGAATGCGTATAAAAAGCGACAAAGAGACTGGATTTATACGCATTCTCCGGTTTCCCAGACGTTTCCCGCAGCCCGAAATGCGTATAAAAAGCGATAAAGAGGCTGGATTTATACGCATTCTCCGGTTTCTCAGGCGTTTCCCGTAGCCCGTAATGCGTATAAAAAGCGACAAAGAGGCTGGAATTATACGCATTCTCCGGTTTCTTCTTTGCAGTGGTAAGCTAAAACCGGACACAGGGGGTATACAAGACGGACATTTTGCTCCGACTCCTGTTATGCGGCAAATATCATGAAACAGAGGTAAAAATCACCCTGTCCGAATACAGTCACCTGTGTGTTTGACTCAGATTAATCCTACGCGCCAAGTCGACAATCACCTCTACCCGATAGTTAACCCAATGTTAAGATGCCTCAGACAGTCGCCCTTCATTCTCTCCGGAAGATCTTTCCCAAAGAACCCCTGCTTTTCTCTGGAAAAGGCCCTCATCTGACTTTATTCCGGGTCTTTTGAGAGGGCCCCCTTGCTTTCCGCCAAATCAATTATTTTGCCGATGCCTTCATCGCCGCCTCAACAAACCCGAGGAAAAGCGGATGCGGCCGGTTCGGCCGGGACTTGAATTCGGGATGGAACTGGCAGGCGACATACCAGTCATGGCCGCGGAGTTCGATCATTTCGACGATCCGGTTGTCCGGGGAAGTGCCGGCGAGCAGAATACCGTTACTTTCAAACCGTTCGCGATAATCATTATTGACTTCATAACGGTGACGATGCCTCTCGTGAATCAGGTCCTGACCGTAAGCGGCGTGTGCCTTTGAATTTGCTGTCAGCCGGCACGGGTATTGTCCGAGTCGCATGGTTCCGCCGAGTTGTGTTACGCCGTTCTGCTCAGGCATCAGGTCGATGACCGGATATGGGGTGCGGGGGTCAAGTTCCGAACTGTTGGCGTTTTCCAGCCGGAGGACATTTCTGGCAAATTCGATCAACGCGATCTGGAGGCCGAGGCAGATACCGAAGTACGGGATGTTATTTTCGCGGCAGTAGCGCGCGGCTTCGATCTTGCCTTCGGTTCCGCGGTTTCCAAAGCCGCCCGGCACCAGGATTCCCTGAACATCGGCAAAAACATCGGCCGCCGAATCCTTCGTAACGTCTTTTGATTCCACCCACTTGATTTTGACCTTGGTGAGGTTCTGCGCACCGGCGTGCGTCAACGCTTCTGCCACGGAAAGGTAGGCGTCGTGCAGTTCGATGTATTTTCCGACAATGGCGATAACGGTTGTGCTCTCCGGACAGGACAGATTATGAACGAGGCTTGTCCATTCCGTCAGATCGGGAGGAGTACAAGAAAGGCCGAACTTCCCGCAAACAATGTCGGCAAACTGCTGTGCTTCCAGCGCCAGCGGTACTTCATACAGCAAGGAAAGATCTTTATTTTCAATGACGCAATTCGGAGGCACGTTGCAGAACAGCGATATTTTGGATTTGAGTTCGGGTGTCAGACCCACCTCGGTGCGACACACCAGAATGTCCGGCTGAATTCCGTGGGAGAGCATCTCCATTACAGAGTGTTGGGTCGGCTTGGATTTTTGCTCATGTGATGCCGATAAATAAGGAACCAGAGTCACATGAATAAAAAGGCAGTTCTCGCGACCGACATCGGTCGAAAACTGCCTCGCGGCTTCAATGAACGGCAGGGACTCGATATCGCCGATGGTGCCGCCGATCTCGATAATCGCGACATCATAGCCGTCCTTGTCGCAGCGCATGCGCTCCTTGATTTCATTGGTAATGTGCGGAATCACCTGAACCGTGCCGCCGTGATAATCACCCCGGCGCTCTTTAGTGAGAACGGAGTTATAAATTCTGCCTGCGGTTACATTCGAATTCTGCGAAAGATTCTCATCGATAAAACGCTCGTAGTGACCCAAGTCCAGATCGGTCTCCGCGCCGTCATCCGTGACGAAAACCTCTCCGTGTTGAAAAGGATTCATAGTTCCGGGATCAATATTCAGATACGGATCAAACTTCTGCATCGTGGCGCGTATGCCCCGGCACTTTAAAAGCCGTCCGAGAGATGCTGCGGTGATTCCTTTACCCAGACCCGATACAACGCCCCCGGTCACAAAAACGTACTTCATTGCCATAATCGGATCCTCCCATACGGTGGCTTTTCCAGCCATCTTATGGAATTACATTGTACGATAAGAAAAAAATAAAAACAAGACATTTTGCAACCAAGAGGAATAAAACTTGCAAAGGCTAATCGATTTTTAAGAAAAAAGACGAGATTTGCAAGAAAAACGTTTGAAGAAATCATTTTCGCGCGCTGAAGGCGATTGAAGATGTGCTCGTGCGGCACAGGACCCGGTTAAAGAGCGTATCTCGAAAAAGAAAACGGAAAATCATGTCGCCGAAAAGCGCTTCGGGTAATCGACAGAAACCAAAGCGGCGTTCCTTTTTCTTCTTTTTTGCCAACATGTCCGATAACCATTGACGGACCCCGGGATATCAGACGAAACGGCCGTTTTTTAAGTCCGCGAACGCCTGATTCAGTTCCTCTCTCGTATTCATGACAATCGGGCCGCCCCAGGCGACCGGCTCCTTCAGAGGCTTGGCGCAAAAAAGGAAAAATCGCATGCCTTCTTCCGCCGCTTTGGCAAAAAGCTCGTCGCCTTTTCCGAAAAGCAGGGCGGTCTTGTTGGTCTGAAATTTAAGCCCGGCCTTATCAAACCATCCGTCGCCTTCCACAATATACACAAAAAGCGTGTCGTCCGGAGGAATACGGATGCTCCATTTGGCGCCGGCGCGTAAGTTCACGTCCAGGTAAAGAAGTTTAACATAATCGCCGCTTACCGGACCTTTGGTATCGAGATACGCCCCGGAGAGGACCCTTATGGTGACCCCTTCTTCATTCACTTCCGGAATCATTTTCGCGCGAAGATCCCGGTATATTGGCTGAGTCATCTTATCTTTTCGGGGAAGGTTCAGCCACAACTGCGCACCGAGCATTCTTTTAACGGGCTTGGGCATCTCCTGATGCAGGATGCCTCGGCCCGCCGTCATCCACTGGCAGGAGCCATCCGTAATACTCCCGCTGTTGCCGATGCTGTCGCCGTGCTCGATGTTTCCGGAAATCAAATACGTAATGGTCTCGATGCCGCGGTGCGGATGCCACGGAAAACCCTTCGTATAATCATCCGGATCTTCGCTGTCGAACGCATCCAGCATCAGAAACGGATCAAAATCCTCCACGGTATCATGTCCGATGACGCGGACCAGGCGAACGCCGGCGCCGTCATATTGTGTCGAGCCTGTCACTGTTTTACGAATTGTTCTCAGCATGGGGTTCCTCCTTTGGGGGCAAGGCGTCCTTGCGGGTTTTTGATTTCCGGTATGCCTGATACTGTGTGTTGCCGCCGGACAGATTGTAGACCTTCTTAAAACCATTTTGGACAAGGATGTTCTGTGCGGCATTGCCGGTGACGCCTTTGTTGCAATACGTGACGACCGGCTTTTCGCGATCCAGCGTATCCATCTGCTCACGGAGTGACTCGTGCGGAATATGAATCGCTTGATCCACGTGGTTTTTTACGAAATCAGCCGACGAACGTGCGTCAATAATTTGAACCTGACCCGCGGGGGACTTCATCAAATCATCCGCCGAAATCAATTCCCGACCGTGGTTAATCGCGTTATCGAGGATCATTCCGGTGTACATCACCGGATCCTTGGTGGTCGAAAAAGGCGGAGCATATGCCAGATCCAGATGAAAAAGATCCGATACTTTGAGCCCTGCCGTAATGGCGGTGACAAAAACATCAATACGCTTGTCGACCCCTTCCGTTCCGATGATTTGAACCCCCAGCAGTTTTTCGCTTTTGCGGTCGGCGATCGCCTTAATAATCAAGTCGCGTCCGCCGAAATAAGCCGGCTTGTCCGGCTTGATATTGTGACTTGCGACGATATCGTAATCACTGTCGCGGGCTTCTTTCTCACTCAGCCCGCAAGCCGCGATACTCATGTCAAAAACCTTGAAAATCCCGGTGCCCGCAATCCCGCGGAAGGTGAGACTCCCGCCGGTAATCACATCGCCGGTGATTCGTCCGGCCTTGTTGGCGGTGGAACCGAGCGGTCGATAAAGAGGTCTGCCGTCGATGATCGAAAAACTCTCGGTACAATCGCCGCAGGAATATACATCGGAAAGATTTGTTTGCATTCTTTTGTCGACCGCGATAGCGCCGGTCGGGCCGAGCTTCACGCCGCAGGCGGTTGCCAGCGCGGTGTTCGGTTTGATACCGACCGCAAGGATAACCAGGTCGGCCGCGATCTGCTCACCGTCATCGAGCACGACGGAGGAGGGTTCAATTCCGGAAACGGTTGTGCCGGTGCGCACAACGATCTGCATCTTTTCGAGATATTGATGCAGATGTGGAGCCATATCGTCATCCAGAAAAGGGCAAATCGCGGGAAGCTTCTCAATCAGTGTAACGGACAATCCCGCATGGACCAGATTATCGACCATCTCCAGACCGATGAATCCGCTTCCGATGACGGCCGCGGTACGGGGCTGCCGCTCATCGATGAAGTCGCGAATGGCGCGGGCGCTGAGCGGATTGCGAAGCGTGAAAACATGCGGAAGGCTTGCCCCCGGGATCGGCGGAGTCACGGAGCTTGCGCCCGTTGCGATGACCAAAGTATCGTAATGATCCGTGAAATCTGTGTTGTCCGCCAAATTACGAACGGCTAAGGTTTTACTTACAGGTTCAATACGGAGCACCTGATGACGGGTGAACACATCTACCCGATATTTCTTCTTGAAAAACGCCGCGTTCCGCGGAGTCAGCTCCGACAATTTTTCCACGCGCCCGCCGATATAATAAGGCAGGCCGCAACCGGAGTAGGAGATATGTTCGTCCATATCATAAAGCACAATTTCCGCGTTCTCGTCATTTCTGCGCGCTTTTGCCGCGGCTGAGGTACCGGCGGCAACCGCGCCGATGATGACGATGCGCTTGACTTTTTCCGGATGTGCGGTGTTCTTTGCCATAGTATGCTCCTTACCCGATGACTCAATTATATAGTATCTGAGGCTTTTTATCCCACAAAGAAAATGCTTCTTGAAAAGGAATCAAGACCGATTGCAATCCTTTGCGACCGGCCTTTCCTTTTTCCGGATCGAGTCTCGTCCGGATTCGTTCAAAATTCCTTCTCTCAGGGCTTTTCGGGATTGGGAACGACTCCGTCGTCCCCGATGATCTTCAGCCCGGCATCGCTGTAAACGTAGTCCATGAAAGCGTTTG
Organism: uncultured Oscillospiraceae bacterium; assembly: GCA_964501725.1. Taxonomy (GTDB): domain Bacteria; phylum Bacillota; class Clostridia; order Saccharofermentanales; family Saccharofermentanaceae; genus CAZCTO01. Next base: position 13,347 of record CAZCTO010000030.1, read on the forward strand.
TCAATTCGTCCGAACCGGACTTTTTCGCGATCATGACAAACGGACGCTGCAGGGTGTAGGTGCCCGAGGTAACGTTCTCCACGGTTGCCGCAACTCCGTCAAGATCGACTGCGATCACCGAATCATCGACCGAGGAAAGGGAAACATATCCGATCGCGTTGGGATTGCCGGCAATGGATTGCTTCACAATGCCGGTCGAATTTTGCTCCTCCGCGTACACACAGACATCTTCCACTCCCATCAATTCTTCGAAAGCGCCCCGTGTGCCGGAAGCGGCTTCGCGTCCGATGCACTGAATGATCGCATCCACACCGCCGACCTCACTCCAATTTGTGATTTCTCCCTTAAAAATCTGAGCGATCTGCTCGGTGGTTAACGCGTTCACGCTGTTCTCCGCATTGACAATGACCGCGATGCCGTCAAAACCAATGATGTACTTGTCAAAAGAATCCGGACTCTCCGAGTCCTTCAAATCTCTTGAAAGCATCCCGATCTGGGCGGTGCCGTCCGTGACGGCGGTTGGTCCCTCGCCGGATCCGTTTCCGCCGACCGACACCATCACATCCGGGTGCTCAGCCATGAAGCCTTCGGCGAGCGCAGATCCGACATCAGACATAGAGGTGGAGCCGGTGAGCGTCAGTGTGCCCGAAAGCGAGGGCGCTTCGGAGGAAGAGTCGGTTGCTTGCGTCGTTGTTTTTCCGGAGGAAGAGGCCGTTGTTGCGGACGAGGTTACCTCTGCGCAAGCGGCGACGGAAAACAGTAAGGCGGATGTCAGTAATGACGAAATAATGACTTTTATTCTTTTAATCATGCAGTTTCTCCTTTTCATTGATGTCTTCAGCATACGCGGCGATCTTTATCCGCTTGTTAGAAGGAGGTAAAAAGTGATCACCGCATGTAAAATGAATGTGATGCTTGAAAAAGCACGGGCGAATGGATGATACCGGGAGTGTATGTTCCTTTTGCAGTATGATACGCGCGAGACGGCGCGGATCGGTCTCTGTATCGACTGGCTGGACTTAGCAACACGTACTAATACATACTAAAAGCCGGATTTGTGCGGTTTAGTCGGAATTATTTTGCGGGAAAGACCAGATCTGAAAGACATGTTATACTCTAATACATATAAAACAACTGGTTTTACGCGATTTTATACGCATTTTTGGGCCTGTCCAGCCTCTTTTTTGCAGTCTAATACATATAAAACAACGCATTTCGCGCGATTTTATACGCATTTTGGGGTCAAAATGGCTTCCTCTTCATAGTCTAATACATATAAAATGGCCAGTCTCACACAGTTTTATACGTATTCCGACACAACCGGCGTCCCAAGATGGAAAAGGTAAGATAAAAGCGGACACAGGGGGTAATCATTTGATATCGTAAAAAATTCAGAGTAAACGATGCTGGTTATCGAGAACAACACCTTAGAAGGCAGGCTTGACATCATGCCCGGAGGCTGCAAAAGAAAGCCCACCTGCATAATATGACATACACATGTCGTATATAGCCGTTTATGATGAGATTAGCGGCTCACAACAAACTGAATGCGAGGTAATCAAATGAAGTACGAATGGAAAAAGAGCGAAAAAGAACTTTACCTGCCGAAGGGGACACCGTCGCTCGTAAACGTCCCGCGGCAGAATTTTTTCAAGATTAAGGGGCAGGGGAATCCGAATGATCCTGATTTTGCGGAGCGAATCGGTGTCCTTTACTCGCTTTCCTATGCGGTCAGGATGATGCCGAAAAACGGGTTTACTCCGGAGGGCTATTTCGAGTACACAGTTTATCCGCTCGAAGGAGTGTGGGATCTGACCGATGCCGGTAAAAAGGCCGCAACTTTAAGCAAAGATG
>CAZCTO010000031.1:0-15076 GCA_964501725.1 uncultured Oscillospiraceae bacterium
ATCCCGGTTACGTTCTTCTGGTGCTTCTTTACAACCATCGGTTCAAACGTTCCGATGCGATCTCGGGGAACCGTCAGGTCCAATTCTCCGTACTCGCTGCGCACCGTTTTCGTACTGTGACCGTTTCTTCGATTCTGATCCGACGTACCGGTTTTCTCGCTCTTGCTGTAGCCCAGATCCGTTTCCAGTTCCGCTTCCAACATCTCCTGAATGGTATCTTTGAATAAATCCTTGAGGGCTTGTTGGGCATCGTCTGCGGTTTTCAGGTTGTTTTCTTTGATAAATGCTCGTAGTTGTTCCTTGGTCCATAGTTTGTCCATTTGCTTGGCCTCCCATATTCATTTATTTTATATGGTTTTGCCATTAGCACAAACTATTTTATAGACCCGATCGCACAGCTCAATCGGTTACCAGCCGCCGGCACCTCAGGTTATTGTGGCATAACTAACTTTTATTTTGGTATAAAAAATGGGGGCAGACCAGCATCCGCACTACTGAACGCATTTCCCGCTTTTCCGGAAGTGTAATTATAAAAGCATACTATTTCACCCGAGGAGCGAACGACTACAGAAAGAACATCGGAGGTCGCAACCCCTTTAATCATACGAATGAATGAAAAGCCGTAAAGACGAGTGTATTCATTTATTGAAAGCGTATATTGAGATAGGTCTATGTATTTTCGCGCCAACTCTTCAGCAATTTTCCTGCATTCATCCGCTACCTTATCCCCTTCTTCTGCCTTATCGGAAATAACGATCGATTCCAGTTGGGCGTTTTCTCTGTTTATAGAGAAGAACACACCTTGGCCATCGTAAAAATCTGACACAATAAAAAAGTGCCTTTTAATAATCGAAAACTCGTATTCGCCTTTATATGTCTTTCCGTTAAAAACGACTTCCGCCGTTTGAGGTGCGTCCTTATCCTCATACGAATTCCGTTTCACTTCATCGGTCGATCCATGTTCCGAAACAATCGCTTCTCCATCTGAGGAACCGGAGAGCACTTCGATTTTAATTGCCTTGAGTTCCGATGAAGCGGATGTATCTAAGTATCCACTCCGATGCGAGCAAGCCGCTACCTGGAAAACAAAAATGCAAGTTAATGCCAGTGCAAGTAAGGATCTTTTCATTTTACACTCCTCCGGTCAATATGGTTGACTTATCGCCGCAAATAACAAAGCTTTTCAGACCTGTCCCGGTGAAATAGGGATCCTCAGCCAAAAAAACGCACGCATCTTCGACAGTAAAACCGTCCTCCATACATTCTGCGAAAAGCGTTGCCCACGTGTTTGCAACGTTGCATGATAGATTACTGGAAAATCCAACAGCTGTCTGCGCACCTCTGCTTACTGCAACTGTTGGCAAATTATTACCACCTTCGCCACCGAGACCCGATGAACATACGACAAATAGAATGAGTTGCATATTGGTTAGATTAAGGCCGGCTGTATTCATCGAATAACTTCTATACATGACATAGTTGTTCGGATCATCATTCAGTTAAAGGTCATAGGCTTTTTTGTTGGTGGAGGTTTACCTCAGAAATGTACCAATGGCACATTTCTGAATCCGGCGAGGAAAACATGACTTGCATTTTTTATCCTGAGAGAGCTGATCGGCACACAAATCGCGCGTATCAGTTCTCGCTGACAAGCAACTCGATTCTGAAACCGGATTTCATGATCTGGTTTTCTCCTGTTCTTATCGGTTCGAGCTCACCGTCGATCATATAAGCCAAACCGATTTTATGATTCTCAAGTTCGACGAGTACTTTGTCGACTATACTCCAAGACGCACAGTTTTCATACATTGCATTTACTTTTTTATCAATCATTGTCATTACTTCAGAAGAGGATAACCGCTCAATCATATCGCCGATCGCTTTGGGGTCTGCACTGCTGAAGGCGTTTTTCGTTTTTCCGGAAGTGTAATTCGAAAAAATTCCTATTTCACCCGAAGAACGAACACCAACAGAAAGAACGTCGGAGGTCGCCACCCCGTCTATCATTCGAATGAAGTAATAGGTGCGAAGAGAGTCTCCTTTTGTTGTCATCGAATATTGGGATAAATCAATGTACTGCTGCGCTAATTCTTCAGCAATTTTTTTGCATTCATCCGTTGACTTATCCCCTTCACCATGATTGTATAACATCATGCTTTCCAGTTGAGTGGTTTCTCTGTTGACAGAAAAAATTCCGAATGAGCTTGAATAATAATCTGACACATGAAAATAATGTCTTTGGACAATCGAGAGCATGTATTCGCCGGTATATGTCTTTCCGCTAAAGAGGACTTCCGCCGTTCTGGGGGCGTCCTTATCCTCATGCGGATTACGTTTGGCGTCATCGCTGGATCCGTGTTCCGAAACCATCGATCCTCCATCGGAGGAACCGGAGAGCACTTCGATTTTAATTACCTTGAGTTCCGATGAAGCGGATGTATGTAAGGGTCCACTCCGATTCGAACAAGCCGCTACCTGGAAAACCAAAATGCAAGCTAATACCAGTGCAAGTAAGCATCTTTTCATTTTACACTCCTCCCGTCAACGTTGTTGCCCTATCACCGCAAATAACATAATTTTCCAGACCTGTATTGATGAATAAACTCCCCAAATCATCACACGCATCGTAAACTGATAAGCCGTCCTCCATACATTTAGCGAAAAGTTCAGTCCACGTGTTTGCAGCGTTGCATGATACAATACTGGAAAATCCAACAGCTGTCTGAGCACCTCTGCTTACTGCAACTGTTGGCAAATTATTACCGCCTTCGCCACCAAGACCCGATGAACATGCGACAAATAGAATGAGTTGCATATTGCTTAGGTTTAGGCCTGCAGTATTCATCGAATAACTTCTATACATGACATAGTTGTTCGGATCATCATTAAGTACTAACGCTGTGGCGGTCTGATTGCCATAATTATCGTATTCTACCCATCCATGGCTTCGGCTAATAAATGTCGCGCTTGAATCGGTGTCCAAATAACTATGAATCGTTGATACAGCAAAAGCACCAGTGTTTATGTTTACACTTGAAAAATCACAATTCTCAAGGTAAGAACTGGCTGTTGTTAAACAGGATGAATGGTCGTGCCCTGCATTAGTAACCCCGACCAATCTTGCGTTTGGCAAATCATTTAAGTATTCAATAACCAATTCAGGCTTGTTCGGAGACGGAGCGTCAGAGGAATAAAACTTCGTCTTTTGATTCGAATTCCACTCGGATGGTTCTTTTATTACCACGCCATAGTTATTATATACTCCCTTCATACATTGCCTTACAAAAGGGGTTACATCCAATCTATACCAGCTGACGGTGTCCGGTTCCGCAGTACGAGACACATTTATTGATGAGTAATCAGGTCGATTGTTCCACGTTAAGCCACTTGAGATCCAACTGCCAACGACCCTATAAGCCTTAACATATGGTGTCTGATAATCTTTTTTCTTAATTCGAATATATGCATACGTTACTTTTGCGGGAGAGATAACTGAAGGTAAATTAAACTTTATATACGTTCTCATCGCATTCGTGCCCAATGCTCCGCCGGTCCAAAGATTTTCACTCAAATAGTAATTGGAGGATGGATACTGTTGGTCGACACAGCTATCATATGTGTTTGATGATCCGGTCACCATAACGGATGGATCAACAATGACAGGGTACACCGTATCCATTGCGTTTAGAAATCCGATGTCCGCACTTACCGTTATCTTATATCCGTTCTCCATCGCTTCCATTTGATATGACACTACGTTTGAGCGTTTGCCTTTGGCATCTACCATATACATTGGGGCAAACTCGAATACGGCATTTCCTTTACCATCGCAGAGGAAAACTTTCTCATCCTTTTCAGTCAGCGAAAGACCTTTGGCTCTAAGATCAAATGTAAATGTGGCCGGAGCAGATGCGGATTTCAAAATGATGTCTTCTTTGAGTACGTTCGTTTTTACTGTATATGAAATATCGATATCCGGAAGAACATCCTTATAAAGGATAGCGCGATTGTCTCTCGCAAGATCCTTATAATAATCGGCATCGGCGGCATTTGCCGAATCAGATTTTGCCACTCCGCCGCTGATGTTTGCCGATGGCATAGAAAACGATATCTGATACTCGTCTTTTGTCAGCAAAACGGCCTCGGAAACGCGCAAATTCTCGGCGAAAAAAGCTCTCCACGAATTGGCGGTATTGCAGTACTTATAACCGGTTTGATCGGTAACTTCAGTAATCCTATTATCAATATCCTGAAGCGTACCCTCCGAGTTAACAAAATGAATGTCTTCTGCGTATCCGACATATCGGTACGTTCCGTCTTCTAACAGATAAGTTTTACTGTGAAGCTCTCTCATCGACTCAATTTCTTTGATTTGAGAAGAATCATCTGTTGTTACTTCATCAGACATTGTTGCATGATCATCATTAGTCTCCGCCAGAATAGTGCTCATGCTGGAGGAAAATAATAAGCACAATACCAAGCAACAGAGCACGGCTCTTTTCCATGTGTAACCTACTATACCCACATTTCCTCCTCCTAATAATTATTAATATTTCTTGTTATTTTCTGCTTGAATTATATGCCGATTTTATTGCTAGTGCAACATTAGTATTGATTAAGCATAATGTCGTGATATGCGAAGAAATCTCACTCATGATCAGCGAGTTTTGACCTGCCCCCCGAAAACCGCACCAGATTTTAAGTTAGAAAAAGAAGGAGTAAACTAGCTTAAAAGGAGGAATGGGCATGGGGAGGAAAGCATTTGCAGTGGAACAGATCATCCGATATTTACGGGAAGTCGAGGTGCTGTGCGGTCAGGGAAAAACGATCGGGGAAGCCGTGCGTCATATCGGCGTGACCGAACAAACATACTACCGATGGCGAAAGCAATACGGCGGAATGAACACATCCGATGCCAAACGCTTGAAGGAACTCGAAAAAGAGAACGCGCGCCTGAAAAGACTGGTGGCAGATCTGAGCTTAGATAACGCCATTTTGAAGGATGTCGCCTCGGGAAAATTCTAAGCCCGGCAAAGAGAAAGGCCGTCGTAGAGAAAATACAGGATCAATACCACTTGCCTCAGCGGCGGGTTTGCCGGGCGATGAAGATATGCCGAAGCAGTGCGCGATATGTTCCTGTAAGGCGAGAAGACGAAGACGAGGTGACCGCGGAGATTATCGAACTTTCGGCCCAATACGGACGCTACGGGTACCGAAGGATCACCGCCCTAATGCGGGCGAGAGGGAGATGCATCAACCATAAACGAGTTTAGAGAATCTGGCAGAAAGCGGGGCTCAAGGTGCCTCAGAAACAGCCCAAGAAGAAACGGCTGTGGCTCAACGACGGAAGCTTTATCCGGCTTCGACCGGAACACAAAAATCATGTCTGGAGTTATGACTTTGTGGAAGATCGGCTTCGAAACGGAAAGAAAGTGCGCTGGCTGAACCTGATTGATGAATATTCCCGAGAATGCCTGGCCAGTATTCCAAAACGCAAATGGGACCACGAGATGATTATCGACATTCTTGCGGACATTATGCTGATGAAAGGAACGCCTTCGTATCTACGCAGCGATAACGGAACCGAGTTCACGGCGATTAAGCTACGCGAATGGCTTTCGGAGATCGAGGTCAAAACGGCCTATATTGAGCCCGGAAGTCCCTGGGAGAACGGATACTGTGAGAGCTTCAACAGCCGGATGCGCGATGAATTTCTAAACGGAGAGATCTTTGATACAATGTGGGAAGCAGAGGTGCTGACTCGAAGATGGGTTCAAGAATACAACACGATTCGACCGCACAGTTCAATCGGTTACCAGCCGCCGGCACCTCAGGTTATTGTGGCATAACTAACTTTTATTTTGGTATAGAAAACGGGGGCAGACCACTAATCCCGGCCAAAAATCAGATTAACGGCGTCAGTCCCACTAATCCCCGAAAGCCTACATACGACGCTACTGCATCGTTTGTATTGGCAGATGAATCGGAAACCTATGTTGGAGGGTATTTTTACGAGTAGTTGTGATTAAATATAATCAGAGAATGAAAAGGAGCACACCATGGGAACCTGGGGAACCGGAATTTCAAAATATTATTAAGAAGCTAGGGAATGGGCAAAGCAATATACTAGTAAATTTGGATAGGAGGCGCCTTATGAGAATGATGGATGTAGATGATAATCCACTTTCCTCAAGGTGGATGAAAAGGTTCGCCGAATTGCCAGATGATATTCAACTTCAACTTAATGAGTTGAAAGGAAAAGACCCAAGAGACTATCAATTTAGGGTAATTAAAAAAACAAGAGATAAACCGAAGGAAGGTGATGTTTTCCTGGTACGTCCCAGAGAAGGCATATATTTCTATGGACGGGTTCACAAAACAGAGATAGAACATATTGCAAATGACACTTTCATTAACGGAAAAAACATGGTGTTCATTTTTGAAAACAAAACAACATCTCTTGACCTGTCAGAATATTCTCCCAATTATGACAAAATTCTTGTTGGACCTGAAATTGTTGATGATAGTTATTGGAGAAGAGGGTTTTTTTTCACAATCGCTAATATCCCGATAGATGAATATGAAAAGAATCTTGATTATGGATTCTACAGTTTTGGAAGAGGGGGCTTTTATAAAGAAGATGGCCGGAAACTTTTACATCAACCGAGATTTATGGGAACATACGGGATTGCTACCATTACTGGGATTGCTTACAAAATAGAAAAAGAATTGATAATTAATCCGCAGCTTCTTAATTTTAAATAAGTGTTTTCCTGTAATGAATACATAATTCTCCTAGTTGCCTATAGCTTCGGGGAAAACGGACCTGTAATCGATGTGCTTGCTACCGGCCATCCGTGAACTCTGTATAGCAGTCGTTGCAGTAATGTCAGGGTTGAAACAATGGGGCTCTCGTAAATACATGACCGGCTGGTAAGGAACACCTTTTTTATAGATCACGGACGCCTCTCATTCGACCGTAGCCTCCGGCGACTTTCTTTCTCCCCCTCAATATCCCGCCCCCCCGTCACCACCAGGTTAAGTGATACGACCACCGATCCGACGATGTCTGTGTCCCTACAAACAGAATCAGCATTATTTATGATCTTCAGAAGCGATATAATAGAATAAATAGTACCTTTTCGAAAAGCCTCACCGGAACCAACGAACCTTGAAAAATAAATATCGTCTATCAACCGCAGCTCCTTCATCGGGTCCAGTCTGAAAGTCGGATTCAATTCGCCAAGGGTGCCATGAAGGCGGCAAACATCATAGAAACGACCTGCAAGATCGCTTCGAAATTCTAAACATTTGCAGTAACTACAATATATGATAATATAATAATAAATTTCCAGAGTTGTTTTAGGGAGGCCTTTATATGGCAGAGTTGCCTTTGATGGATTTTGCAAAAAATCCTCCCGCAAATAGCCTGCCTGGAGAATTACTCTTGTAGAATTTCGATAATTAAGGAGGTACGTTATGGCCATAGCAGAAATAATTAAACACGAAGGTGATAATTCAACCTATATCTGGAAACATCCGTGTGAGGATTTTAATAGCCTGACACAACTCATTGTTCATGAATCACAGGAAGCAATCTTTTTCATGAACGGTCAGGCACTGGATCTGTTCGGTCCCGGGCGTTATACACTTGAAACACAGAATATACCGGAAATTGGTAAAGTTTTAAACCGTTCTACCCGTGATCGGTCCCCGTTTCATTGCGAAGTTTATTTCATCAATAAGGCTGAACACATGTCAATTGAATGGGGAACAGATGGTAAAGTTCAGTATGTTGATCCAACATATGGATTTCCTATTTCCATAGGCGCAAACGGCGAAATGAGCCTCCGCGTAGAAGATAGCCGGAAGCTGTTAATAAAGCTGGTTGGAACAGAAAACATACTGGGGCAGACAAAACTGGTTTCTTATTTTCGCTCATTTATTAAGACAAGAGTAAAAACATACATTGCTCAAGTTATGAAAGCAAATGCTATCAGTATATTTGAAGTCGATGAAAATCTGACAGTTTTCTCCGATAATATTCTCAAGCTTTTAGTACCGGATTTCGTCAACTACGGTGTTTCAATCGAACGTTTCTTTGTTACAAATATTGTTAAGCCTGACGGCGACAGACAGTATGAGAAGTTTAAAGAATTGCATTTTCGTCAGTATGCAGATATTGCCGAAGCAAAACTCCGGCAACAGACAGACTTGATCTATGCCCAGACTGAAGCAAACAAGGTGGTAATTGATTCTCAGGCTCAGTCAACCAAGCGTACACAGGAAGGCTATACTTATGCGCAGGAACGAGGCTTTGATGTTGCTGAAAAAGTAGCTCAAAATGAAGCTGTTGGGCAGTTTACTAACATGGGCGTAGGACTTGGAACAATGGCCGGAGTGGGTGGTGTCGTTGGATCGGTTGTTGGTGGTGCAGTTAATAATGCAATGAATTCAACGAACGTTTCTGAAACCTCTGCTAAGCCTGTAGATGATATGACAGCATTTAAGACTAAGATAGAAAAATTGACCGTCATGAAAGATTCAGGGCTGATTACGGAAGAAGAGTTTAACAGCATGAAAGCAGAGTTGCTTAAAAGTATTCTGTAATGGAGGAAGATGCAATGATGAAGATTTTTAAATTTTATGCCATATGTTGGGCTATTGCGTTAATATTGTTCAACGTGATATGTTTTGTCACGCCTGATGAAGTCGCCGGCATTTCAAAGTTCGACGGGGCATTCTGGGTAGGATACATATTTATAACGGTTGCATTTTTGGGTCAACTGGCATGCGCGTTTATCGCATTTAAGCAAGACAACCTGCAGAAATTCTTTTATAATCTACCGCTTATAACGATAAGCTACTCCGGTCTTATATTAACAATAATTTTGGGTGCTCTATTTATGGCAATACCGGGTATGCCGAAATGGGTCGGAATAATTGTTTGCTTGCTTGTTCTTGCATTTAATGCCGTTGCAGTGCTTAAGGCAAGTGCTGCCGCTGGTATTGTTGCAGAAATTGACGAGAAAGTAATCGCACAAAGACAGTTCATTAAACCGCTTGCTGTTGAAGCAGAAAATCTTGTGAATCGTGCGAAAAGCGATCCTATTAAAGCAGACTGCAAAAAAGTATATGAAGCTGTTAAATATTCCGATCCTGTGAGCAGTGAAGGAATTTCTGTGATCGAAGCAAAAATCACTGTAAAAATGGATGAGCTCTCAAAGGCTGTAGATGAAGGAAATGATGAAGCGACAAGAACCGCCTCTGAGGAACTTATTTCACTGATAAAAGAAAGAAACAGTAAATGTAAGGCAACGAAGTAAGGACGAAAATTAGATTCGCAATCAATCCGAAAACCGCAGAATCGAAAAGCCCCGAAGCCATACAACCACGGGAATCGGGAATCATTTCGCCCCGGTAGGGAGAATAAGCGAAAAGTACAAATTTAACTGCAAATATTGCATGGGAAGTGTTTCGTCTCCTTGGTATTGTATCGGTAGAACCATAAACCGATGCGATACCAAGGAGATTATATATGAGAAAAAAACTGAAACTCTTATCAGTATGCTTTACGATCCTGATCATCGGATTTTTGACCGGTGCCTGTAAGGCTAATCCTTCCGAACCTGCAGTGCCGACGTTGCCCCCGAACAAATCCGGCAAAGTCGAGATCCGAACGATTTCGACGAGTTTCTCTTATGCTTTCAATTCGTATCTGATCACCTCCGTCGAAGGAGAGACGGCGGTCGTTGACCCGGCGCTGATGCCGAAGCTCAGCAATCTCGCTCTGGATCCCGTCATCATATGTTCCACTCATAAGCATGACGACCATAACGATAAAACCTTTACGGATGCTTTCGACTGCGAGAAGATTCTCAGCCAGTCGGTAGACGTGACAGTAGGATCTTTCCATGTCTTCACAATTCCCTGCTCGCATGAAGGCGATGCCATACAACCCGAGAGCAAAAATGTAATCATCGTATTCGAAGTCAACGGCCTTCGAATCGCGCATATGGGCGACGTCGGACAAACCTCGCTAACCGAAGATCAGCTCGAAAAGCTCGGTGAGATCGATATCGCGTTCATGCAATTCCAGAACTCTTTCTCCTCGATGACTCTCGAGAATATGAAGGGCTTCACCCTGATCGAGCAGTTAAACCCGAAGATCATCATCCCGACACATTATAAGAAGGAAGCCATTCCGGTGCTTGAGGAGAAATACGGCGCGATTACGTATTACGACGATCTGTTCGCGATCGGGACGGAAGACTTACCCGCAGATACTCTTAACGTCGTCATCATCCGGAACAACAATATTTTCGAATAGCAACCTCACCGCCCGATATATTCGGTTGACCAACGAAAGAGGCTGCCTCATATGACTTGTAATAAAGTCGGATGAGGCAGTTTTTTGCATTTTATTGCGGCATCAAATATAATATTTCTATATTTTTCAGTAGTGGCAGGAGTCTATGGATTGTAAGACGATCGGGTTTCGGATCTATATCGGTTATGTTTTCGACGCGATTGCCATCAAGGTATCCGCGCCCGATATGTTGCCTTCGGTCGAACCGTGCTATCGCATTCTTCTGATGCGGGAGGGGACGCTGCATATTCGCGTCAACGGCATCGAGCGCATCCTTGTCGGGGCGAATGTCATCTGCCTGAACGATCAGGATGTTCTGGAGATTTTAAATAACTACCAGTCGCCGTTGTTTGTCCTTTATCTGTTGCCGACGGTAATCAATCCGCGCCTAACGTATCAGGCCATCAAGAACAACGATATCCGTCCCGAGGATCGTCCGGATATGTTCTACTTTATTCCTTTCATTCACGACGCGGATAAGTCTCCGAGGATCTTTGCTTTAAGTACGTCTGATGCGGCGGAGATCGACCGTCATCTTTCGAGCATAAAAGTTCTTCTGGATACACAGGAGGACGCGAAATGGCCGTGCCGCAGCCGTGCATTCATCCTGTCGATACTTTTTGCGTTGTCAAGGACGGACGAATCCAAGGAGCCGTTTATCCAAAATGATATACAGTCGAGCACCTTCACTGCGCTGGCGGCGGATGTCATCCATTATCTGCAGACGAATATTGACAGGAAGATCACGGTCGAGCAAATCACTGCTTACTTTCATACGAACCGTACGACACTCCTGTCGGAATTCAGAAAAAGCACGGGGCAGTCGATTAACCGTTACCTTACCCAACTCCGTATGACGATGGCGGCGGCGCTCTTGCGTGATACGACGCTTTGCATGACGGAGATCTGCGAGCGCACCGGATTCTCTGATATCAGCTATTTCAGCAAGGCCTTCAAGAAAGAGATCCGTTATTCGCCGTCGGAATACCGGCGCTTGAGTGCTTCTTAATCGGGATACATGATCGTTCCTCTATCTATTAGGGTGATCCGACGGGGAGCAGATAATTATGAACGCAATTCTTTTTTATAATCAACGAAAAGTCCCGAAGCCCTTGTGAAGTGCACCTCCATATATCGAATATTCGTCCAATATTAGGGGTGCACTTCACTGGAGCCACGGGACTTTTGCTTGGCAGGGGAGACGCGATTCGAACATTCAACCGGCGGTTCTGAAGCTTATTAATATCACAATCAGTACATTATAGTTTTTCGTGTTACATTTTTTGCCCTGCCAAGAGAGAGTGGTTAATAATCTATAATTATTTTGTCGCTTTATGTAAGGCTGTATATGTATAATATTGAGTTGGCTGATTTTTGATGCAATCCAATCAGAATGATTGTATTATTTTATCTTATTGACACATTAGATGAGGAACAGGTTGAAGTATATGAGAAAAGGATCGATTGAAAGGAAACTCACTGAGGGTAATGTTGCTAAACTTCTTATACAGTTTGCGCTACCTTTGATGTTATCCAATATTATACAAAGCCTTTACAATGTTGCGGATATGTTGATAGTCGGTCATTATTCGGGGACTGCAGCTATTTCAGGGGTGAATATTGGCGGACAGGTTACGTTTATCCTGACGAATTTTATTATTGGCCTGACGGTTGGCGGTACCGTTATTATTGGTCAGTATCTGGGCTCCGGAGACAGAAAGAGTGTGAAGGAAACGATCGGTACACTGCTCACATTTCTTTTTGTTGTCGGTATTGCCATTACCGCTATTCTGCTAATGGTTTCAGATGGCATACTCCGGTTAATGCAAACACCGGAAGAGTCCTATCAGCAGGCAAGGGACTACCTTGATATTACAATGTTAGGGACGGTATTTATTTTTGGATATAATGCATTTTCTGCTATTCTGAGAGCTTTTGGTGATAGCAGGAGACCATTAATTTTCGTATCCATAGCATGCACAATTAATGTCGTTTTGGATCTGTTGCTTGTTGGGGTATATGGCATGGCAGCAGAGGGTGCAGCGATCGCAACTGTTGTTTCACAGGCTATCAGCATGATTCTTTGCATTATTACCTTGGTTAGAAGTGATTTTATATTTGATTTCAAACTTAAATCATTTAGAATCATGAAAAAACATTTATTTAAAACGATTCAAGTAGGCATGCCGATCTCAATCCAGAACGTAATTGTGAACTTTTCATTTCTTGTACTTACCACCATTGCAAACGGTATGGGTGTAAATGCATCTGCGGCAGTGGGCATTGTCGGCAAATATAACGGTTTTGCAATATTACCGGCAATTGCAGTAGGCTCTTCAGTTTCCGCAATGGTTGCGCAGAATATGGGTGCAGGAGCAATTGATCGCGCCAAAAAGACATTCTATACCGGATTTGCACTGGCTTTTTCAATTACCTGTGTAGTATTTGTTATTACACAGATTTTCGCTGAACAGATCTTATCTGTTTTTGATGACAATCCGGATACGATTTCTGCCGGGGTAGAGTATATCAGGACTTTTTCAATCGATTACCTGATTGTGCCTGCGACATTCAGTTTGAATGGCTTAGTAACCGGTTCAGGACATACCTTTATAGCATCGATCTGCGGAGTCCTGTCATCAATCGGTTTTCGTGTCCCGATCGCTGTCTTATTTGGATTGGTTATGCAAAAAGGAATGGCAGGATTGGGCCTTGCAGCGCCTATTGCAAGCCTGGCTTCAGGTTTGATTCTGCTGGTTTATTTTCTTACAGGAAAATGGAAAAAGAATACGGTTATCAAAACTGACATTTGATGAGGAACGAGATTGCCAGGATGCCGGAAAGGCTGAACCTTAAGTAATTAATTATAAAATTGCATTTTTTGAAAAATGGATTTTGCTATACACTCCTAACTAGGACATAGTGTTACGATTACTGTTGACTTATCAAGCAAACCAGCAGTTTCACCGGGCGCATAAGAATTATTCAATTCGGGATTTGCAGAGGGAATAGATATGAATGATAAATGGATTGATTTCGCGATTCGTATTCAAAGCATCGCACAAGCAGGGCTTCAATATGGAAAAGATAAATATGATAAAGAGAGATATGAAGAATTACGAAAAATCTCTGCTGAAATGATTTCTGCAAAAACAGATATTTCTGTTAATAAAGCAGTTTATATAACTCCTTCAATTTTAGAACGCACAACACGCAATAATCAATTCTTCCTTCGCTGATTATACTGATTTTTACTGCACCGATAGCATAGTGAAACTTCTCTAGCGGTGAGAGACAACTCATCTTTCAAATACAGTTCGGATTGATGCACCAGAGACTATGATATAATATCTGCATTGCTACGGAAGTCCAATAAAATGGTACCGGTTCAATAAATCAGAGAGTATGGGGGAAATTGAATGGCTTACTTAAGAATCAGAGGCGAGCAACAGAAAATTCCCAGATTTCCACACCATAAAAACTTTGTTTATCGTTGTAATGAGTTTTTTCATCCCAAAAATGCGAGGAGTATATTTACGGCGGATTATGGTTTGGAATTACGTCAAATGTTGAGGAGTTTTCGTTATGGATGTGTAATTCCCAGAGATTTATTAATTGATCCAACATCGGCATGTAATTTAAGGTGCAAAGGTTGTTGGGCGGCAGATTATAGCAAAGAGGATAGCCTAAGCTATGATAAGTTGGATGAAATATTTGATGAGTGTGAAAAGCTATTGATTACCGATATTTTGATGAGCGGCGGAGAACCGATGATTCGTCGTGAAGATATATTTAATCTCGCCAGAAAACACAAAAAACTGTTTTTTGGTGTATTTACAAATGCAACATTGATTGATGAAAAAGTAGCTGATGAGATAGCCAGTATTCCAAACCTTACAATGTTTATTAGTATTGAAGGAAGTAAAGAGGAAACAGATTTCAGAAGAGGTGAAGGGACCTATGATCGTTGTTTAAATGCAATGAAACTACTAAAAGATCGAGATGTCGCATTTGCTTTTTCTACTTGTTATCATGCGAAAAATTATCAAACAATTGCATCGAAAGAATATATTGAGTGGCTTCAGGAACAGGGAGCCTGGATGGGCTGGTTGTTTAATTATGCGCCAATTGGAAAAGATGCAGATTTAAGCTTGGTTTGTTCGCCAGAGCAAAGAGCATATGTAAAAGATCAAATTGAAAAGTATTGTGAAGAAACGAATTTTACGATAATTGATTTTTGGAATATGGGACATATAGCAACGGGATGTGTTGCTGCGGCAAAAGGATTTATCCATATCAATGCCAAAGGTGATGTAGAGCCGTGTGCATTTTGTCATTATTCGGATAGTAATATTCATGATATGTCATTACCACAGGCGCTTCAATCTCCATTCTTCAGAGCGTTTCGTGATGCACAGCCTTTCTCAGACAACCCATTGAGACCTTGCCCTATGATCGATGTGCCAGAGGCTATTGTGGAAGTAACCAGAAAAGGAAATGCTCACTCAACTCACTATGAGGAACCGGAAACTGCAGAGGAATTAGCTGGTAAAACAAGAGATATTGCTAATAAGTGGGAGCCGGAAGCAAGGCGACTTAAAGAAGAACTATCACCAAAACGGAAAAAAATCTTCACAGAGATGACACGACTTAGTAAGATGAGAATTCATTTGCTTAATAATAAAGACCCGAAATCAATAAAGCATA
>CAZCTO010000032.1:0-12522 GCA_964501725.1 uncultured Oscillospiraceae bacterium
AGCGATCTAGGCTGTAAATTTGCCGATTACAGATGCTCTGGCAGGTGAGAAGTACAGCCTAGAATCGAAGTTCTGGTGCTCTAGGCTGTAATTTTGCCGATTACAGCCGCTCTGACAGGTGAGAATACAGCCTAGAATCGAAGTTCTAGCGATCTAGGCTGTAAATTTGCCGATTACAGATGCTCTGGCAGGAGAGAAGTACAGCCTAGAAAAGCATTTGTACTGCACCCCAAATATTGGACATGAATCAAGCGGCTTTAAAGGAATGAGTTCGGAAAGCAACCGGGCTCATTCCTTTTAGTTTACCCTTAATCCGGCGGTTGTTATAGTAATCCATGTATTCCTCAAGTTGCATCCGGAAATCCTCAAGCGACTCGAAATCCTGAAGATACAACAATTCAGACTTTAGCAGACCAAAGAAGTTCTCCATAATACTGTTATCCAGACAGTTCCCCTTACGGGACATACTTTGACGAATTCCTTTGTCACAGAGCATTTTCTGGTATGTTTTGTGTTGGTATTGCCACCCCTGATCCGAGTGAAGGATGAGTTGTGTGTTGTCCGGAATCTTGGCGAATGCCTTCTTCAGCATGTCGGTTACCTGCTCCAAAACAGGATGTTCTGAGATCTCAAAGCTGACAATTTCACCGTTGTACATATCCAAGATCGGTGACAGGTATAATCTACGACCGAAGAGGTGGAATTCCGTAATGTCTGTTGCCCACTTCTTGTCGGGTTTCTTTGCCTGAAATTTCCGCTTCAATAGGTTGGGGGCAATCTTGCCAAGTTCTCCCTTATAGGACCGATATTTCTTCATCCGAACACGACTCGTCAGGTGTTCCTGTTTCATCAGCTTCATTACTAATTTGTGGTTTGTGTTGTAACCACGGTTGTGAAGCTCCATGGCTACACGTCTGTAACCGTAACGGCCGGTATGTTCACCGCAGATGGCATGGATCTCTGCCCGCACATTTGCGTGCTTGTCCTTGCGATCCAATCGCTTGTAAATCGCATAGTAAGTACTCCTGGGGATTCCTGCGAGTTTCAGAAGTGCTTCCAGCGGATAGGTACACCTTAATTCGGAGACAACTCTTACTTTGTCTTCTTTTTGGATTCTTCCCGCTCGGCAACTAAGGTGTTCAATTTTTTTAGGTAGGCATTCTCCATTTCGAGTTGCTGAATGCGTTCCTTAAGCTGTTCTTCCTGTGACAGAGGCTTCTTAGACGATGCTGGTTGCTTTGGCACGTTCGGTGGCCTACCTTTCTTTGTATCGTGCAGCGCTTCAACCCCGTATTTCAAATAGGTTTTCTCCCACCCATATAGCGTACTGTCGTGTAGAATTCCCAATTGTGCTGCTGCTTGAGGATAGGATAATGCATGTGCCTTCCGATATTCAAGAGCATACATCTTAAATTCTGCAGAATATTCTTGATTCTCTGCGATCAGACTGTGAATGCCGGATTTCCTATAGTTTTCCCGCCATCTGCGCACCATTCTTTCCGAAACACTGTACTTGCTGGCCGTCCGATGAAGAGACGCTCCATTCTCCATTTCTAAGATGATTTGCATCCGGATCTCGTTACTGTACGTTGTCATTGAAAATGCACCTCCAATTATTGAACTTTTCGTCCAATGTTTGGGGTGCACTTCAAAACTCGAATCCAGGCTGTATTTCAGGGCCGGCGAGGCGGGCAACTATCTCCGTTTCTTTTTGCATTGATCCGTTTCCCGATGCACTTAGTTAAAAATGGCTGTCTTGTCCGACTTCATTACAAGTCTTTAAGACAGCCCCTTATAATTCCATCGGAACGATTGTTTTCAGGTCACCGTGCCCCGCTCCGCGTCAACCGTTACGGTATGACCGGTCATCAGAATATGTGTGGCTCCCTCGCAGGAAAGGATCGCCGGAATGTCGAGCGCGAGCGCGACAGCCGCGGCATGGCTCGACGGATCATCATCTTCTACGACAATGGCTTTGGCTCTGCGAATCAAGGGCATCATTTGATTGTTGGTATAAGGAGCGACCAGAACAAGATCTTCATCATCCGGAAGATCCAGGGGCGGTAAATGCTCGGGATCCCGGATCACCATAACCGTTCCCGTGGTTAGTCCAATACGCATATCCGAAGGAACCTGACCTTTGCCGCGGACAATCGCACGACCGATGGACTGAACTTTGATCGTGTTGGTCGTGCCGCTCATGCCGACGGGTGTTCCGCCGGTAATGACGACGATGTCTCCGTCAAAAATAAAACCACACCTTTTTGCGGCATCCACACCGACTTCAAACAATTCATCCGTGGTCTGGACTTCATCGACAAGAATCGGGAAAACACCCCAGCTCAAGTTAAGTTGCCGCTGAATCTTCGGGAAAACCGTTGCCGCAACAATCGGACATGATGGCCGAAACCTTGAGACCAGACGCGCGGTTCTTCCTGCGTGGGTGATCGTGATGATTGCCTTGGCGTTGAGGTCCATGGCGGTTGTGCAGGTTGCATGGCTGATCGCGTTGGCGACGGAAGGGATCATAACCTGTTGCGCCAGTTGGAAATTTTTCCAGTAACTAATGTTGCTTTCGGACTGGCAAGCGATTTCGGCCATCATGCAGAGCGACTCGATCGGGTATTTACCGTTTGCCGTTTCGCCGGAGAGCATGACCGCACTGGTTCCGTCATAGATGGCGTTGGCGACATCGCTGACCTCGGCACGGGTCGGCCGCGGATTACGGATCATCGAGTCCAGCATCTGCGTGGCGGTGATCGAGATTTTGCCTGCGGAATAGCACTGCTTAATGCATCTCTTCTGGACAGACGGTACCTGCGCTGCCGGAATCTCGACACCGAGGTCACCGCGTGCGATCATGATGCCGTCGGCGACGCGCAGAATATCCTCGAAATTGCTGACGCCCTCGCTGTTTTCGATTTTGGCGATAATATTGATGCCGTGGTCACCCTTTTGCTCCAATATATGGCGGATTTCCAGGATGTCCTTGGGTTTTCTGACAAAGGATGCGGCGATGAAATCGAAGTCGTTTTCGAGTGCGAAAAGGATGTCCTCGCGGTCTTTGGGCGTCATGGACGGCAGTCTCAACTCGGTTCCCGGCACGTTGATGCTTTTGCGGTCGGAAACGGGGCCCCCGTTCAGTACTTTACACCGTATGTCGCGCGCTTCGATCGCAAGAACCTCGAGCCCGATCAATCCGTCGTCAATCAGGATCCGGGTGCCGGGTGTCACATCGTCGACCAGACCTTTATAAGATACCGAAAACTCGGCCGGAGTCCCGACGACATCCTTCTCACGGATGTAGATCTCGGCGCCCTCCTCCAGGATCGCCGCGCCGGATGCAAATTCACCCGTACGGATTTCAGGCCCCTTGGTATCCAGCAGTAACGCGACGGGCAGATTCAGTTCCTCCCGCAAGCGCTTGAGTCGGGTGATTCTTCTGAGGTGCTCCTCGTAGGAACCGTGGGAAAAATTGAGACGCGCGACGTTCATGCCGTTTTTCATCAGGGCGGCTATGACCTCGTCGGTATCCGCGGACGGTCCGAGCGTGCAGATGATTTTGGTCTTTCTCATGTACATATAAATACCTCTCCGGGGGCAGATTTCATATAAGTCGTTAATATCACCTGATACAATATCACGTTATAGCAGTGTCGTGAATTCGGAAACATGCACAATATGTAACCGAAAAATGACAATGGTTTCTATTTTTTCAGTAAGAACAAGTTAAATCGCCCCGTTTTCAAAAGCCAAGTCAAAAACTCTTCGAGCCGCCTCCTTTTGTGCCCATACGCTGACCGATCCCGCGGCGACCGGGAAATCACCCTCACCCTGATCATTGAGGACAATTTCGCGGTTGCAATTTCCGGTAACATCAATCCATATGGTTCCCCCAAGGTCCGGTTCAAAGCCGAAGCGCAGCATGTTTTCGCATTCATTACTGATTACAACGACAATCCCGGAACCGGGATGCTCGCTGTCGCCGGATCTTTTCCATCCGATACAGTTCGGGCTTGAAAAGGAGTCCGTCTGTTCGCCGTACGCCAGATATTTTCGTGCAAGAAGAAGCGGATCCAAACGTTCTTTGAGCGGCATTTTCGGGACCGATCCGCCGATCCCGTAATAATCACCGTAGAAAAGGCACGGGTACCCGTCCTTACGCAGCAGAATAATCGCGTAGGCAATTTGCTTAAACCAATCTTCAATGAACGATTCAAGCGACTGACGGTGCTGCGAATCGTGGTTGTCGACAAAGGTCACCACGTTCATCGGGTTGAAACTGACCAGCGCATCTCCGAGAATCTTACGCAAATCATACGTGCTTCCCTGCCTCGACGCCTCAAACAAATTGAAATGCAGCGGCACATCAAAAAGCGTCAGATGATAATTTACATCGGAGAGGTACGCCCGGAGACGATCCGGATCACCGCGCCAGTATTCACCAACCACAAAAAAAGGCCTGTCCAGACTCTCACGTATGCTGCGGACAAAGTGCTCCATAAAATTTTCGTCAATATGCTTGACCGCGTCCATCCGCATACCGTCGAGCTTCAGTTCATTCGTGATCCACTTGCCCCAGCGGATCGTCTCCTCCATGACGTCCGGATGACTGTAGTCAATGTTTGCATACATCAGAAAATCGTAGTTCCCAAACTCTTCGTCGACATCTTTGGAAAAATCCTTGCTGTCTGCGACAATTTTATAAACCGCTGTCTGTCCGGTCCGCTGGTCAAAGTCTGTTGCTGTAAAATGTTCCCAGTTCCAAATAAATGGAGAGTGTTTTCCTGCCCGCCCCGGAAACGTGAATCGCGTCCATGCGTCGATCTTAAAGGGTTCGGAAATAACCGTTCTCCGATCCATCGGATCCACTTTAACAACCGTCACTTCCTGCGTCTCGTCCGCGGCGGCTTTGTGATTGAGTACCACATCGGCATATACCTTAAGACCTTGCGCGTGAAGGGCGTCGATGGCCCGGATGAGTGAGGCTTTATCCCCGTACTTTGTGGGGATGCTGCCTTTCTGATCAAATTCTCCCAAATCGAAAAGGTCATATACGCCGTAACCGACATCGTAAGGCGAGGTGGCTTTACAGCACGGCGGAATCCAGACGCCCGAGACACCCAGTTGCGCAAGGTGTGGCGCGTCTGCCGCCAGTCTTTCCCAATGTTTTTGATCGGCAGGAACTTCCCATTCGAAGTACTGCATCATAATGTAGTTTTCCATGAAAACCTCTTTGCTCAAATGTTTTTGAATGATATCAGTATACCATTTTCATATTTTCGTGCCGGTGATATAATGAAGCAAACATTTGTTCTTGACTGAAACGGGCAATACCCGGCGGATGACGCAAAAAAGATTTTCTCCATTTTCGAAGAACCTGACACATAGTTGTCTTGTTTCAATGTACATAATGCAATCAGAAGTCGGAAGGAGATCGAAATGAGTATTTTATCGAACAGTGTGCACATCGGTTTGTTTGTCGAAAACATGGAGAAAATGGTGGGATTTTATCGTGACATTCTGGGACTCGAGGCTAGTTGGGACGGAGGCCCGTACGCCGAATTTGCGATCCGGGACGGCGGCCTTTTTATGTTCGACCGGAAGAGTTTTTCCGAGTCGATGAATCAGCCATATATATCTCCGAAGGGATTCAATACGACGATGGAAATCGGGATCGGTGTTCCGACGGTTGCAGATGTCGACAGCGAGTATTTACGTCTTACGTCGCTGGGCGTTATCTCGTTGACCGGTGAACCGCGTAATATGCCTTGGGGGCAAAGAAATTTCTTTTTCGCGGATCCGGAGGGAAATTATATCGAGATCGGTGCGTTCGAATAAGAGTGCCGGCGATACGATCGGTAAAAAATCAATGTTTCAGTATCCGCCTCAAGGCGAAATCAAAGGAGGAGAATAAAATGATTGAATCAAGATGCGGTATTGTCTGCTCCGCGTGTTCGTATCGCGAATCCACCGGCTGTTCCGGTTGCGCGACGATGTCAAAACCTTTCTGGGGCGATTGCCCCGTTAAGATTTGCTGTGAGGATAAGAATCTTTCTCATTGCGGACTGTGCGTCGATTTTCCCTGTGAAACGCTCCACGGTTTTGCTTATGACAAAGAGCACGGCGATGACGGAAAAAGAATCGAACAGTGCCGCAAATGGCTGAACGGAGATAAGTAATGGGCATTCCGGCACCTATTCTCTATAGGGTACAGTCTGCCGGTTTCAAATGAAAAGGAGATAAATATGGCGAATGCTTCATTTCCGTCCCTCGAAAAAGTCGTCGGAAACATCGGCTATTGCGGATTGATTTGTACTTTCTGCCACCGCGCTGACGAATGCACCGGGTGTTCTTCCGAGGAAAACAATTGTGAACGGCGACTCAGCGCAAGCGGATGTTTTCAGTACGAGTGCTGTAAGCAAAAAGGCCTCCGCGGATGTTGGGAATGCGAAGTTGGTCCCTGTGACAAGGACATGTTCAGCGAAGGGCACGATCTGCGACTGCGCGCCTTTATACGGTTTGCGAAGGAGTACGGCATCGAAAAACTGGCGGAATGCGTTCTGATTAATCAAAAGAACGGCATCCTCTACGGCTACCAAAAAGACTATGATCAGCTGGAATCGGAAAATGCGGTCATTGCCCTTCTGCTCAAAGCAACTTCGCAGGAAGGTTAATTATCCGGCTTCGTTTCGGGCTTTTTTGCGTGATACCGCATCATAATACTGCGCTCGGAAAATCCCAGACTTCTCCAGAATGCCAGGCCGGGACTGTTCCAGATATACACATCAAGGTCGATGGTATCCGCGCCAAGCTCTTCCATCAGTACGTGAAAAGCCTCTTGTCCGTAGTGCTTTCTCCGCTGATCCCGGCAAATGAAAAAGTGCTGCAGGTACAGCCGGGAATGTTTTTCGTTAACAAGCGCATAACCGACGATCAGGTCGCCGTCCTGAAAAAAATACGCAGAGGATCCGCTTCGCATGAATTCGAGAAGCGCTCCTCTGCGTTGCTCTTCGGTCCAAACCCGATCTGATTGTTCATCCAGAACCAGATGCCCGAACATTTCCGTCAGGGCATCCAGATCATTTTCTGTGCATTTAACAATATGCAGCGGGCTCATATGAGAACCTCTATGTTGTCAAACTACTTCTTTTCTCTTCTGAAGCACAGGAACCAGTCCAGACAATAGACGTCATCGCCATGCTTTTCGACTCTGTCCTTTGCCGCTCCGCAGGAACCGGGCGGCGGCAGAATGACATCATCACCGGGTTGCCAGTTTGCCGGTGTGGCGATCGATTCCAAATCTGCCTTCTGCATCGCGATGATCGCTCTTTTGATTTCCTGCATATTCCGGCCGCAGGAAGCGGGGTAGTACATAATCAGGCGGACAATTCCCTTGGGGTCAATGATGAATACCGCACGAACTGCTTGTGTGGTGGACGCACTGGGTTGCAACATGCCGTAAAGCTTGGCAACATCCATCGTGATGTCTTCAATGAGCGGAAACATGACCTCTACATTCTTAAGTCCTTTGTACTCGATCTTTTCCTTAATTGCACGCAGCCACGCGATATGCGCAAACATGCTGTCGATGGAGAGTCCGACCAGTTCGGTATTCATATCCCTGAACTCTTGTTGCATACTTGCAAAAGTAATAAATTCGGTCGTGCATACCGGCGTAAAATCAGCCGGATGACTGAACAAAATGACCCATTTCCCCTTGTAATCACTCGGGAAATTAATTTCGCCCTGTGTTGTTTTCGCTTTGAATTCAGGAGCCGGATCGCCGATCAAAGGTAGTCTTGTAATCTCTTCCATTCTCGTTTCCTCCTATAAAAAAGCATTTGGTTTGTTTGTTACATTGTAATTATATCATAAATAGGCCAAACTATATCGAATATTCTTGATCAAAGGCAAATAGTTATTTCGCCGGCGCAACCGTCTCAAACCAAAAAACCGTTCTGCCGTCTGTACTTTCCGCACCATAGCGCACGCCATGCCGGTCGCAGATGCTTTTGACGATCGAAAGGCCCAGGCCTGTCCCCAATGCCTTCCCAGTGCTGACTTGATCCGCTCGGAAATACCGTTCCCAGATCCGTGGCAACATATCCGGAGGGATGGTCTCCCCTTTGTTTTCAACTTCTATTCTGCAGACGCCTTGTTTTTCGAGCGCCCTGATACAAACTTCTGATTCCGGCTCCGCATGATTCATCGCGTTGCCGAGCAAATTATATATGACCTGGACGAACCGGTCCCTGTCGAAAAATGCCGTCAGGTCAGAGCACTCCGTACGGATCGTAATCCGATGCGTTTTAGCATCCGGATCAACGTGTTTTTTCAAATCCTCCATTATAGGGCATACCGGAAATGACGTCACCTGAATCATTTCCACACCTGCCTGAAGCCGTGAGTAATCCAGAATATCTTTCACAACGCGGGTCAGCCTGGAAGCTTCATCCGATATGATGTTCAGCTGTTCGGTCCTTTTCTCTTCACTCGGCCAGGTTACGTCACGAACGGTTTCCGCATATCCCTTAATTACCGCAAGGGGCGCACGAAGTTCATGGGATACATTGGCAATCAGTTCCTGTCGCAGGCTTTCCGTTTGCCCGATTTCAACACTTAAATGATTCAATGCCTCCGTCAGCTGTCCGATTTCGTCTTTCGATTTGACCGGGAGCAGCACGTCCGTTTTCCCGGCTGCGATATCGTGCGCCGCTTGTGTAACGGCGCGAATCGGACGGGAAAGCAAGCGGGAAAGAAATGCGGCCAGCAAAACCGACAGCAACACCATAACCGCCGTTACGATCCAAAGCTGGCGATAAAGAAGCCTTGATGCCGCATCCAAATCGGCCAGCGAAAAAACGGCGAAAATACAACAATCGTCCTCTCCCTGCAAACCCATTATGGCGTATCGCCTGTCCCCGGACATCGGGCTGATGTATTGAGCCGAACCATCCATATGGGAGTTCATCATCGCTGCCGCAGCATCAAGCATTTTTCGCATCATCGGAAGACCCTGCGAGCGATACTTCAATTCGCCGTTTCCGTCGATCACAATCAGGCTGGCATTCAATCTCTCCGCGAGGGCATCATAGTCGGTATCCCCTTCTTTGATCGCCTGATTCAAATCATCCCGTACCGCTTCGATTCGCTGATTCAAATATACATTGTTCATAAAACCGGCCTGAATGACCCAAATTACGGAGACCGTCAGAATCGTCATACTGATAAAGCCAAGGAACAGTTTTGTCCCGATATGCTTCATTTACATCCCTCCGTCTCAAACCGGTACCCGGTGCCCCACACCGTCGCAATGAGCGTCCGGCAAACTCCGAGCTTATCCCGAAGGCTCCTTATATGTGTGTCCACCGTCCTGGCGTCGCCGTAATAGTCATACCCCCATACATGGTTCAGTAATTGATCCCGGGTAAACGCAACCCCCGGACGCGAAGCAAAAAAAGCCAGCAAATCATATTCCTTCGGTGTCAGGCTAACCGGTGCATCCTCAAGCTGTACCAGGTGTGCCGCCAGATCAATCTTGAGACTGCCGAAAACCACCGTCCGCTGATCCTGAGTCAATGCACCGGATCGCTTCAGTAGTGCTCTCATGCGGGCTATCAATTCGCGCGGACTGAAGGGTTTCCCGATATAATCATCCACACCCAGTTCAAAACCCATCAGCCGGTCATATTCCTCGTCTCTTGCCGTGAGCAGGATCACCGGAACAGAACTGTCCTTACGAATCTGTTTAAGCACAGCCCAACCATCCAAGCGGGGCATCATCACATCAAGTACAACCAAATCAAAAACCGTATCCGAAAAGAGCTTAATCGCATCCTGCCCGTTTCCGGCCTCCCGAAACTCCCAGTCTTCCGCTTTCGCATAATCCCTTATTATTTCGCAGATATGCGGATCGTCGTCCGCCAAGAGAATTTGAATCATTTTGCCTTGCCTCGTCTCACTCGAAAAAAACCTGTTCTGCTACTTATTATACCGATAATATGTGTTGAAATCTTGAAGGATTCCGATTGCATCAGCAATTACAAAAGTCACACAAATATTGCTTTATTTCAACACAATTTCCGCACATCTTTCTTCCATAATCAAATTAGGAACAAGCCAACCGGCGAAGTATAACACAAAATACAGAAAGGGTGACTTAACATGAAAAAGAGCAAACTCGCAACAATCATCAGCGTTGCTGCAATCCTGGTAATCGCTTTATCCACAGCGGCATTCGCAATCGCAAAAGGAGAAACTCCGGCAGAAATCGTAGCTGATCTTACCGGGAAAACCGTAGATGAAGTAAATGATCTGCGCGAAGAAGGCCAATCCTACGGCGAGCAGGCAAAGGCAGCAGGAAAGCTTCCGGAATTCCAGGAGGAAAGACTGGACCTTCTGAAAGAAAACCTGGATCAAGCCGTTCTCGATCAGAAAATGACACAGGAAGAAGCCGATGCACTGCTTTCGCAAGCGGAACTCCGGATTCAAAACTGTGACGGAACGGGTGAAGGACAGGGTAACGGCGCCGGACAGGGTAACGGTTTACGCGACGGCACCGGAAGCGGTCAGAAAATCGGCGGACAAGGTAACGGCGTATGCGATGGGTCCGGAAAAGGTGCTGGTCAAGGGCAGCGGTCCGGTAACGGCGGAAATTGCGGCAATTGTGCCGGATAAGTTAGGTGCCGGTAATTGACTGACGCAAAAGAGGGCGGTCTCAAAACTAATGTTTTGAGACCGCCCTCACTTTTTTCACCAGCCTGTTATTCTTTTCCTGTCCAGCAGTGTGTGCAGACCTTACATGGCTCAATTCCGATGGCATCCAGCATGTCATGGATATTCTGATACTTAAAAGATGTTAGGTTCAAGTGATTGCCGACCCACTCGGTCATCTTCCGGTATTTTTCGGTAGACGGGTCACAGTATTCATCGATATTCTCGGGTAAATGACCTTCAATGGCAGAGATCGCCTGACGGGCAACCAGATCCATAATGGAGCGGGATGCTGAAAAATTGAGGTACTTGCAGTCAAAAAGGATCGGCGGACAGGCGGCACGCAGATGAACTTCTTTGGCATTGCATCGATATAGGAGATCTGCGGTCTCACGCATCTGTGTTCCGCGAACAACGGAATCATCGCACATCAGTAGACGCTTACCGGCAACCAGTTCCGGAATAGGCATCAGCTTCATGCGCGCAACCAGATTGCGAACCTTCTGATCCTGAGGCATAAAACTTCTCGACCATGTCGGAGTATATTTTATAAAAGGACGGCCGAACGGGATGTGAGATTCATTGGAATATCCGATGGCATGGCCGATACCGGAATCCGGAACACCGGCAACCATATCGATATCCAAATTTTCGCGTCTGGCCATCGCGGCACCGTTCCGGTAACGCATCATCTCGACACTTACACCTTCGTAGGATGAGGACGGATAACCGTAATATACCCAGAGGAAAGCGCAAATCTTCATCTCGTTTCTGCGAGGTACGATCGTCTTTATCTCGTCCGGCGTCAGAAGTACTATTTCGCCGGGACCGAGCTCGTATTCGTGCTCGTAACCCAGATTCGCAAAAGTACACGATTCCGAAGATACGCAATATCCGTCAGATTTGCGACCGATGACAAGAGGCGTGCGACCGTATTTGTCACGCGCGGCATAGATCCCCTCCGGCGTCAGAAGCAGCAGTGAGCACGATCCCTTAATTCGCTCCTGAACGGTAAGGATACCGTCTTTAAAGGAGTCTGCGCTTTCAATCATCACGGATACCAGCTCCGTTGTATTTATCTTCCCTTTATTCGTTTCGAGGAAATGGACATTGGGTCTCGAAAAAGCTTCTTCGATCAACTCGTTTGAATTGGTAATTTTGCCGACGGTACAGATCGCATAATGACCCAGGTGCGAGTGGACGGTAAGCGGCTGCGGGTCGGTGTCGCTGATACATCCGATACCTACCTGCCCGTGCAGGCCTGAAAGTTCGGTCTCGAACTTGGATCGAAACTGGATATTTTCGATATTGTGAATGGCCCGGTTAAACATGGAGCCGCTCCAGATTGCCATACCGCCCCGACGGGTGCCCAGGTGAGAATGATAATCCGTTCCGAAAAACACATCCGTAACACAATCTTTTCGCGATACCGCTCCGAATAATCCGCCCATCTATCTTTGCCCCCATTGAATTCTGCTGATTTTAATACATAGATATTAAGACACGATTAAGCATTATTCGCAAGTGTTTCGCAAAGGCGTAATAAATAAAACCGTAACGGCTCGTACTGAGGCGATCTCATACGACAACTCATCATATCAGACTGTCCGGTTTTCTTCTCTCGCGATAAAATGCAAGCCGGATAATGACAACGACCGTTTGAGGGCACGTCATCGAATTAATTACGCTTCGCTGTTGACATTTCCCCCCAGAATTCGTACAATCTCATGTGCGCGCAAACACCAAAACGCGTTTTACGCCGATTTAGCTCAGTTGGTAGAGCAGCTGATTTGTAATCAGCAGGTC
>CAZCTO010000033.1:0-8336 GCA_964501725.1 uncultured Oscillospiraceae bacterium
AAAACGGAAGAAAATTGCCTTGGAGACAGACAAAGGATCCTTATGCAATTCATATCTCTGAAGTTATGCTCCAACAGACCCAGGTGGAGAGAGTTATCCCCTATTTTCATCAATGGATGAACGATTTTCCGGATTATGCAAGCTTAGCTAAAGCAAGCAAGACTGATCTTTTGAAACATCGATCATGACTAGGATTCAATAGTAGAGCTTTGAGATTGCAAGCGTGTGCACAAGAAGTAGTCGAACATCATAAAGGAATATTACCCAAAGAAAGAACCCAGCTTTTATGATTGCCTTGAATTTGACCGTACACGTCAGCAGCAATTCTCGCTTTTGCTCATAATCAAGAAGTGCCTGTGATCGATACCAATATTAGAAGAGTACTTATTTTCTTATATAAACTTCCAGAAACTATTTCGATGCAAGAATTAGAAGATTTTGCTACCACTATTATTCCCAAAGGGAAATCTCGTGATTGGCATAATGCGTTGATGGATTATGGAGCTTTGGAATTAACCGCGAGAAAGACAAAAATTAAACCGCTTTCCAAACAATCGAAATTTGAAGGCTCTGATAGACAAGTGAGAGGATGGATCTTGAAACAATTAGTCAAAGAATCTCCGCTTTTGATTTCTCGTGTGCAGGAAGAATTTTCCAAAAAAGATGTAAAAATGATTGTAGATGGGATGGTGAAAGAAAGATTGGTTGTGATGAAAAAAACTAAAATATTTTTGGAATAAAAAAAAAGGAGCTACTTGTACTTCGCTCCTATTAAATAATACACTTAATTATGCCGCAATTAATCCTTTAAATTCTTCATGAATCAATTTTAATTTTTCCCAATCTTGGGGTTTTACTCTCCCTTTCTGAGAAACTGTTTTGAATTTTGCGTTTAGTGAATTTGCCTTGTTAGCAATAGTTGTATATTGCGCAGGATTTTCATCTTTAAGAGCTTTAAATTTATTAACTAAGCTCATCACATCGCCTTTTTCGATAGTTTTTTTCTTCATTAGCCTATCGAAGATAGTTTTGGTTTCAGACTCAAGCTGAGCCTGTCTAGATTGGTAATTTCCCATATTTGTTTTTTTTAATTATTTTATCTCTTATACATATTTTTTATAAAATAGCAACATTATCTTGATTTTTGGTTTTGTTTTATTAGATTTGATTCTGCGTCCTTTGAAATATATTTTAAATTACGCATATTACAAACAGGCATTTTCCTTCATTATGTGTTAAAGCAAAAGGCACGCTAATTCCGACTTTGGAAAATGTTTTGAAGCAACGCTAATCGGCTTCTGTTTGTGATATAAAAAACCCAAAACTCACCTCCACAAAAAAGAGAGGGAGAAAGCTTTGAGGAGTTGTAAGGCACCTGGATATTTCCAGAAGGATCCCTTACTCTCCTCTTTTTTTTATCATTCAAGTGTTTATAGTTGCATTTATTGGGAGAAAGCGTAATAAGATTACTAAGTTAGATTTCCGCCCCAAATTCTTTAAGCGGAAATAACAAACCCAACACTCAACATTTAACACCTAACACTTTGATAAATATGCTTTATTTTATCCCGACACCTATTGGAAATAAAGAAGATATTACCTTGAGAGCTTTACGCCTATTGAAAGAATTAAAATATCTATTTTGCGAAGATACGAGGACAACAATGAAATTGTTGCAGATGTATGACATCGATTTTTCTGATAAACAGCTCTCTTCGCTAACGAGTTTCACCGATCAAGGTAAAATGAATCATTATCTCAATATCCTCAAAGAACATGATGTGTGAATAGTCTCTGAAGCTGGCACTCCTTGACTCTCTGATCCAGGAAAGAGCCTCATTCAATTATGTAATACACAAAACCTTCCTTATTCTATTCTTCCTTGAGCGAATGCATTAGTGCCTGCGGTCGTAGGCGCTGGCTTCGATACT
The DNA here is from genome assembly GCA_964501725.1 of uncultured Oscillospiraceae bacterium. Taxonomy (GTDB): domain Bacteria; phylum Bacillota; class Clostridia; order Saccharofermentanales; family Saccharofermentanaceae; genus CAZCTO01. The sequence goes on from CAZCTO010000033.1 coordinate 1,932, forward strand.
TCATCGTTTGTATATATTGGATTCCTTCCCCAAAAAAAAGGAAGACAAACAGCGTTAAAAAATGCTATACAATCTGAGATACCTGTCTTTTTTTATGAATCCGTCCATAGAGTGGAAAAACTTTTTAACGAGCTCAGCGCCTTGTGATTTACGGGTAAAATAAGTATTTGTAGAGAATTAAGTAAAATGTTCGAACAACAAGTGACCTGAACGTTGGATGACATTCAAGAAATGATAAAGAAAAATCAGATTTCTATTAAATGAGAATTTGTAATTTGATTGTGTTCTTTGTAAAAATTAATGTTTGTATTTTTTCAATTTCCTCATAACTTTCTGGTAATTATCTCGTGTTTTTATATGATAATTATTTTCCTTATAATCTCATCAATTAAAATTACGAGCTAATTTTTCGCACATAGTATTATCTAATGGGAAAAAATTACTCAATGGTTTTGTCATCTCTTTCGCTTTTTCCGCTCGAAATGCTAAAAACAATTTTGTAGCATTTTTGGGATGATAACACTCTCCTTCTGATAATCATAGATTGATTCTTGCATTTTTACCTGGAGATCATTTTGTCATGAGAATATGATAATAGGAGAAAGAAAATGCCTTATGGTCTTTTCCTTCCCAACGATGTAATTCAAATTCACCTATTTTTTCTGCTCAATATCAGGAAGATTCGTTATAAGCAAACGTTAGAGCCTCTTCTAAAATTTCTTCTCTAGTTACTGATCTCAAGAGTGTTTTTATCATAGATCAATAATAAGGATGCTCTTCCATTTCCTGTATTGCTTGCTGGGCATAATAAGCAAATTCATGGAGTTCCATAATTCTTTCTGATTTTGGTATAGGGACAGGTAATAATACCTGTCATTTTTTGATTTCGGATTCTGTAAATTTTGCTACATCTAAAATATTAATATTAAATCATTGTATTTTGTCGTTTATCGTTTTGAGTTCATTTTTTCATAAAACAATCGCACGTTTGTATGTGGGATCTTTAAGATATGAGAAGTCTTCTATTTGAGAAACTTTCTCTGTTATTTTATCAAAATTTATACAACGATTTATTTTTATTCAATTTACTATCATCGGATTTGGGAAAAAATCATCTTTTTGCACAACATAAAACATTAATCATGAATCTTCTATTAGAATAATTTTTTCTTTTTTACCGTTAATCACAACTTCTCTTTCTATTTTTCTTTCTGTTTTTTCTACTAATCATTGGTCTCTTTTGCTTCGATAATCATAATTTTTGGGTTTATCAAAAGAATAGCTATATTCTGATTCTTTTTCTTTGTTTATTTTTGCTTTCACATAAATTGTTTCTCATATTTGGAATGTCTGTTTATCTTTGATTTCCTTTTTGTTTTTATCCAACATATTCTTTGTCCCAACTTCAGCAAAAAGATCCCCATTTACACTATCTAACGTATTAAAAGATCATGAAACAGTAAAGGGATATTCTCATTTTTTAAGATTGTATTTGTAAATATTCCATTCTTTTCAAGCTTCTTTTTGCGTACCAACTCGTTCAAAATCACCTATTTTCTTGGGAGTTTCTTTCTCTTTTTCTCAACAACTAGAAAATGTTAACATCAAAGCAAGACTTGTTCCTGTAATGAGATGTTTATATCATTTGGGAATATTTCTTATTTTTTCTAGTAATGAATTGGATTCTATCATATTGTTTTTACTTATCAAATCAAAAATCTATTTTTTGTTGAGTATATTTATGTTGAGTATTTTGCAATTTCTCATAAATAGAAACCAATAAAATCATATAGAAAACTTTTGTTAAATTATCGTCTGTTAAATTAGAAAATTCTCACTCTTTTTTGGGTTCTAATACATAAGAATCAAATAATGTTTTTATTTTTTCTGGAATATCTGTTATTATTCACTGTTCTTTGATGTTTGGAAATTTATATTTTTTTATGCTTTTTTGAAGTATAGATCTAATGCCATCAAAAGAATATTTTTCTTTTTTATATTCTTCTAAATCCTTAAATATACCAAATAAATTATATCATTTTTCTTCGTTTAAATCAGCATCCCTATATGGACTAAAATCATTTTTTTTACTACAATTTTTTAATCAATATCTATGTCGGTATGTTTTTCGATAAGAATCACAGAAATCATCTCGATATTTATCTAATCCAAAATTTATACTATCAAGTTCTGAAATTCATGTTTTTTGTAATCATTTTAATACATTATTATTCCTTAGTTCATTATTTTTTTCCATTTTTCTCTTGAAAACATATAAAATAATTTTTATAATTATAAATAACTTTTATTTTTTGTCAAATAATGAAAAAACAGCAAAAAATAGTGGGATTATGGATAGCTAGTATTATTGGAATCATCGTTTTGGGGAGTTGGTTTGGGGGAATTAGGTTTGAGCAGAAGGCGAAACCGGAAATCTTTTCCCCAAGTGAAAATCTCTCAAAAATTGAAAATATACCTGGGAAACTGTTTATCTCCCCTACCGATATCAATTTTATTTTGCAAATTTTCTGAGGTGCTAAGAATATTTTATACCTTCAGACCTATGAATTCACAGAAAAAAGAATCAGAGCTCTATTTAAAAATTTATTGGAAAAAAACGTAAATATCAAACTTATTATGGAAGATAAAAAATACCAACAATTCAAAAATACCTTTAAAGAAATTCAGAATCTATTTAGTTGATATACTAATTTCCAAATAAAATCAGATAAACAGATGAAAACAACGTATGTACACGCCAAATTTGCGTTGATTGATAGTGGATTTTTGATTCAAACCGCAAATCTAACCCATTCAACTTTTGCAACTAATCGTGAATATTTTTTCTCCAGTCAACATACAGGCGTGTATCAAAGTTTGGCTACTATTTTCCAAAAAGATTGGGAAGGCAAACCAATTACATTTTCTGATATTCATCCCAATCTTTTGGTCTGTCCTATCAATTGTAGAGCTATTTTAGAGCATTTGATCGAGTCGGCGAAACATTCAATACTGATTCAAAACCAATATATCGAAGACCCTCGCCTCCTTGAACTTCTGGGAGAAAAGATAAAAACCCTTTGAACCTGAAATATCCACATCCAGCTCCCCGATACCGACAAAAACAAACAACTTCAACAACAATGGTGAACAACTATCGTACAACTTATTAAAAAGCCCTATATCCATGCAAAAATGATGTTGATAGATAATCAGATTCTTTACCTTTGAAGTATAAATTTTTCTGCAAATAGTATGGATAATAATAGAGAAATCTGAATTTTACTTACTGATCCAGAAATTATCAAACAATTTCAAATATCTTTTTGTAAAAAATAATTGTTTGACTTCCTTTGTTTATTCTTTATAGTATCGTCTGTTGTCTTTGAAAAACTAAAAAGAAACCAAAAAAAACCAAACTTTATGAAAAATTTCCTCTTTATTTTTTTGAGTCTTATATGCTTTATAGAAGCATGTGCTCAAAAGCAGGATTTACTTCAGAGACTAATAACCAATATCCAATCAGAAAACATCACCGTAATTGGATGTTTGGTTAATGAAGAATATCCTGATAACCAAAAGCCATTTGTTAAAAAAATGGCTGTAGAAACCGGTGGCCTTTTTGCATTCATTATGTCAGATGCCTATCTGGATGAAAGTAAAATTGTTTGTAGAGATATTATTATCTTTGACCGAGCAACAAAAGAGTTCAAAGAGTTCATTTTAAAAGGAAATCAAAAAGACCTCGATGAACTATTGAAAAAACAACAAAACAAAGAGTTCCCATTTATTTGTGGGATAACTGATTAAAAAACTATTTAAGAACTCTGCTTTTTTGGAAGCAGGGTTTTCTTCTTGCAAAAATTATTGGAATTTTTAATCTTAGTTTGTTGTTTTAACTATCAAATATTATTTTATGAACAAAATATTATGAGTTGATTTGGATGAAGTATTGGCAGAAACAGTAGATGAAGTATTGAAGTTCAACAATTACACCGTCAAATGACAAGCAATATACAGAAATGATATATCAGATTATTATATTTCCAATATATCCAAATATAATTTAGTAAAAGATGATGCTGTTGCTTTTTTCTGAAGTGTTTTGAGTTCTCCAGCTAGAGAAAATATTCTTCCTGTACAATGAGCCAAAGAAAAACTTCAAGAACTAAAAAATAATTGACGAAAAATAGTTGTAGTAACAGCTAGAAGAGAAGAAATATCTGAATACACCAAAAATCGACTACATCGTTTTTACCCATGACTTATTGACGATATTCTTTTTGCAAATCACTTCTCCGAAAATGAAGTTCCCAAATCAACACTCTGCAAAAAAAGTTGAATAAATACAATGATAGAAGACAATCTTGATTTTGCTATGGAATTGGCTAATTTTTGAATCAAAGTCTATCTTCTTGATAAACCATGGAACCATCATTATAATCAATTACAACATTTATGAGTACAAAAAGTATCTGATTGGTCAGAAATATCTCTTTAAATCTTAATTCTATATACGTATGAACCACGTTATTGTCCCATTTAAAAAGCTTTCTGAAAAAGCAAAAATCCCTGCTCAAGCTACTTTTTCTGATGCTGGTTATGATCTTTTTAGCACAGAAAGTCATTTATTACAACCTGGAGAAAGAAAACTTTTTCCTACCAATATTTCTACTGCTATTCCTCATGGATATTATGGAAGAATCGCTCCTCGTAGCTGATTGGCATACAAACACGGTATAGATGTTTTGGCAGGTGTAATTGATAGTTGATATAGATGAGATATTTGAGTAATTATGATAAATTTTGGGAATGAAGCATTACAGATAAACGAATGAGATAAAATAGCTCAATTTATTATAGAAAAATGTCATGAAGTACAACGAGAAGAGGTATTAGAGCTTCCAGAAAGTCAAAGAGGAGAATGATGATGGTGATCTACAGGTAAATAACAAAAAAACTGTCCATAAAGGGCAGTTTTATTTTAGTCAAAAAAATCTTTTGAATTGCAGTTTATAACTATGGGCTATTTTGGCATTTATTTTCCATAATTCTTTTTTGAAGTAAGAAATCTGATATCTTATTTCTTTTTTGTCATCCTTATTTTTTTCTTCTTTGAGATCTTTATATAATCATAATATTCTGGATTTTATTTGTTGTTTTTGATTATATCGAATATTTCTTTGTTCTTGTGTTGGGTTGGTTGGAATATCAGATTTATCAAGTTCTATTATTATATCTTCCTCATGTGGATTAAAAACATCCTCCGTATCTTCTGCTTTTGCAAATGAAAATAAACTTATCAGAACAAATGTATATATCAATACTCTTCTCATTTTTTTTATAAATACTAAAATTAGCTGCAAGAATATATATTGTTTTCAATTCTCAAGTCAAATCATTTTCGTTTTGCTTTTTGTGGTAAGATATTTATATTGGTGATTGTTTTTAGGACTTAGGACTTAGAGGTTAGAACTTAGGGACTAGAGAATAAACGAATATATAACAAGTGAGCGCTTGCATTTTTAGGCAAAAAAATACAGAGCCAAGAATTTGTTTGTATTTTTAGCCGTTAAGAAAATGCAACAGCGAACGGTTATATATCGTTTTATTTAGATCTTAGGGACTTTATATTTTTATAAACCTTATGAACAATATCAAAACTCCGCAACAAATAGAAAATATTAGAGAATCTGGTAAATATCTTACTGAATTACTATATAAACTTTACCATGCTACCGAAATTGGTAGACCTTTGATAGAATTAGAATTTATAGCAGAAGATTATATCAAAAAAAACAATCTCAAAGGAGCTTTTAAAAATTATCATGGATTTCCCGCTAATTTATGTTTATCTGTAAATGATTGTGTAGTTCATGGAATTCCTGATGATTATATTCTCAAAAATGGAGACCTTCTCAAAATAGATTGTTGAATTACTTACAAATGATGAATAACTGATTCTGCCATAAGTATTGTCGTTTGATGAGAATTAGCGAATCCATTGGCACATAGTCTTGTAGTTGCAACCAAAAGAGCTTTGGATTGATGACTTGAATATATTTGACCAAAACAAGCTTTGATAGGTTATTCTCGCCATATTTATACTTCTGTAACCAATGATTGATTTTCTGTTATAGAAAAACTTACTGGTCATGGTGTTGGAAATAAAGTTCATGAAGATCCTCATGTTTATAACATACCACACCCTTCTATGAAAAATACTTTTTTGGAGTCAGGTATGGTACTTGCATTAGAACCAATCACTGCAATAAATTCCAAAGATTTCAATCCAAAACCATGAAATGATTGGAATCTTTATTGTAAAAATGGAGACTTGGGTGCTCAATGGGAATATACTGTTTTGGTTACTGAAAATGGTTATGAGATTTTATCTGGAATTAC
>CAZCTO010000034.1:0-6861 GCA_964501725.1 uncultured Oscillospiraceae bacterium
ACGGATTGCCGAAGCGGTTCGAAGAGAACTCACTCAAACGGATCCGATGAACATAATCAACAACCATTTGATTCCGGCGCTGGGCGAAGTCGGTCAGAAGTATGAGAAGGGAATTCTTTTCCTGCCGCAATTGATATCATCCGCCGAGACCGCGAAAGTGGCTTTCGGGGAGCTTAAGGACGCGATATCATCTTCCGGTAACGGAAGAGGCAAGGGACCGGTCGTTCTGGCAACGGTTGAGGGAGATATCCATGATATCGGCAAAAACATCGTCAAGGTGATCCTGGAAAGTTACGGATATGAAGTGATCGACCTCGGAAAAGATGTGCCCGCCGCGCAAATCGTAAAAGCATATCACACCTATAAGCCACAACTGATCGGTCTTTCCGCGCTGATGACCACGACGGTGATCTATATGGAAAAAACCATTGTTGAGCTCAAAAAAATACCCGGCGTTTGCCCGGTCGTTGTCGGCGGAGCCGTTCTGACGCCGGATGTCGCTATGCAAATCGGTGCGGATTATTATGCCAAAGACGCCATGGAGACTGTCGCGGTGGCCGGAAAAGTAATCTCCGACGAAGCGAAGTAACGTCATTAAAATCATATTGCATGAAATCAGTTGATTAACAAGCGCGGAGGATGTATGGAAGTTCAAGTTTTTCGGTCACCCCGGAATAAGCTCATCAATCCCAGGATGAAAGTGTACGGGATCGCAATGATACTCACCGGCATTCTGATTGCAGTTATGGTTTATTTTCTCATGTACCAGATTTCGGCATTTGTGCTGTGGATGGCACTCGGAATTGCAGCTGCTCTTTCTATAGCGGGACTTATCATGATCTTTCTGTGCTTAAAAAGTGACCCGCGCAATATTCACGCTTTTGCTTTGACAGAGACCGGAGATCTATATCACATAACCGTCGGAATTCCGGAATTTGTTCCTTATCAAAGCAACATGTCAGACTTGTTCGGTCTGGGTGCATTGGGCCGGGAGAAAACGACTTCCTTTGCGGATTCGGCAGCCCTGGCATGCGCTCCCGACATCAAAGAAAGAGTTCAGGAAGCCATAATTGCAGGTGCTGACGGGCGTGAGACGGAGTGGAAAGAATATAACAACACCTATTCCGCGACCGCTACGATGGTGAAGATGGAAAACCCCGAACTTGAAGCTTTTTCGATGGGGTGTGCGATCATACGGTATCACTTGCCCACCGGAACCGATCCTCGAAGAGCAGGACTTTTCAGGCACAATGAGGGGTATGATGTAATCATGAAACACATCAAATCAATGAAGAGCAAGGAAACCGTATCTAAATAATCAGGAGACTTGATATGGGTGTAAGGGTTTTTCGTTCCCACCGGATTTGGCTGAGTAGTCCTCATGGGATGAAGTTCGGTCTGGGGATGGTCATGACAGGCATCCTGTTCGCATTTATCATTTTTATAGCGAAAGATCGATTTCCCCCCGGGGAATTGATTTTTTTAATCTATGTTTTGGCAGGCACTACCCTTTTGGGCATCATCATTTTGTTACGATGCGCTTTGAATGATCGCGATGAGATTCATTCCTTTTTGCTTACGGATGAGGGTGATATATATCATATTACCGTCGCGATTCCTGATTATGCTATAGCAACGACGTCTTTTTTTGATCCGCTCGGAGTTCGTGATGATAGTGTCAAGCGAACAACATTCTCGGATGCTGTCCGGCTGGCTTGCTCAAGGGATTTCGAATCCAAAGCCGGAGAAGCATTACTCAACAGGAGAGAAGGCGCTCACCTGGGATGGATGCAAAGCAATAATCCATATTCCGCCGCGGCAGGAATGAACAAGATGGAAGACCCCGTTATCGAGAAAATTACAATTTCCGGAGCAACGATTCGTTATAAAATGGAAAACCGTGATGTCTTCTCGCAGGCAAAACTTTATAGACACAACAGAGGTTATAAGATTATATTAGATTGGCTGCGGGATCATAAATAATTTCGAAAATGGTGAGCAATAAAAATGGCAAGAATGAGAAAAAAGAAAAATCTGTCGATTCGGATGAATGCGTGCCGAAATTACTGGTTTGATGTTCCGGTCGCAAATAGGGGGCGCTGGCGTGCGGTGTGCGGCTTTCCGGAAACAGCGCAACTTTTTGTTGAGCTGGGTTGCGGGAAGGGTAAATTTGCGGTCGAAACGGCGGCTTTGAATCCGGATGTTTGCTATGTCGCACTTGAAAAGGATGAATCCGTTGTTCTTGCCGCTGTTGAAAAAGCGGCCGCGGCGGGATTGAAGAATGTCTTTTTCGTATGTACGGACGTACTTTTGCTGAAGAATTATTTTGCGGACGGCGAGGCAAATCGGATTTACATCAATTTTTGTGACCCCTGGTCGCGTCGAAACAAACCCAAGCGCCGGCTGACCTATCGCGGATACCTGGAGGCTTACAAGATTATTTTGGCAGCGGACGGGCAAATCCATTTTAAGACCGACAATTCGATTCTGTTCGAGTTTTCTCTCGAGGAATTTGAGGCGGCCGGACTGAGACTTGCGGACGTGACTACAGACCTTCATTCCAGTCCCTGGAACGACACAAACATACGTACGGAATTTGAAACCAAATTTGCGGAAAAGGGGATCAAAATCAAGCGGGCGGAAGCACATAAAAATTGATTCACCGCCTTCCCGCAGCCGTTTTATCCGAACCGCCCGTCTTTTCCGTCAAAATAGAGAGAAAGCAGCCTTTTTTTCAATTTATTTTTGTACTCCGAAAATTTCCTTTTGGTTGTATAAATAGTTCTTTTGAGGTAAAATCTTTTTGGTGTAATGCACCATTGCGAAGTAATTACCCAGTTTGCAGGGAAAATGTAGGAGGAATTCACATGGCTATTATCAAGGTTGGTATCAATGGTTTCGGACGTATCGGGCGTTTGGTTTTCCGCGCATCGATCGAGAATCCCAACGTACAGGTTGTCGGTATTAACGATCCTTTCATCGACGCCAAGTACATGGAGTACATGCTTCGTTACGACACGGTTCACGGACAGTTCAAGGGCACCATTGAAGTCGGTGAGGATTCCATCACGGTAAACGGCGAGAAGATCAAAGTTTTTGCTTGCATGGATGCCGCTACGATCGACTGGAAGTCCGTCGGCGCAGATTACATTGTTGAGTCCACAGGCGTTTACACAACCACAGAGAAGGCTTCCGCTCACTTTGTCGGCGGCGCCAAGAAAGTTATCATTTCCGCTCCTTCCGCCGATGCTCCGATGTTCGTCATGGGCGTTAACCAGGACAAGTACACAAAGGACATGAAGGTCGTTTCCAACGCTTCCTGCACAACCAACTGCCTGGCTCCTTTGGCAAAAGTCATCAATGACAATTTCGGTATCGTCGAGGGTCTGATGACCACCGTACATGCTACCACAGCCACACAGAAGACCGTTGACGGTCCTTCCAAGAAGGATTGGAGAGGCGGACGTGGTGCTGCTTTCAACATCATTCCTTCCTCCACCGGTGCCGCTAAGGCAGTCGGTAAGGTTATTCCTGAGCTCAACGGCAAGCTGACCGGCATGGCATTCCGTGTTCCGACCGCTGACGTTTCTGTTGTAGACCTGACTGTCCGTCTCGAAAAGGGCGCAACCTACGATGAAATCAAGGCTGCCGTCAAGAAGGCTTCCGAGAACGAGATGAAGGGTATCCTCGGTTATACCGAAGATATGGTCGTTTCTTCCGACTTCATCCATGACGCACGCACATCGATTTTTGATGCCGGTGCCGGTATCGCACTCAATCCGAATTTCGTGAAACTGGTTTCATGGTATGACAATGAGTGGGGCTATTCTTCAAAGATCATCATGCTCATCGAGCACATGGCGAAGATTGACGCTTAATCACACGCTCTGACCCAAACAACAAAAGAGGCTTTCCGTAGAACATACATCTGCGGAAAGCCTCTTTTTTCATGTATAATGGATATAGATCAGGAATGTTTGAGTATATTATTCCGGAGGTATGTTTATGTCAAAAAACATCATAGTCATTACCGGAAGTCCGAGAGTTCGCGGGAACTCGGATTCACTTGCCGAGGCATTTATCGAAGGGGCAAAAGAAAGCGGAAATAATATCGTCCGCTTCGATGCCGGAAGAATGTATATCAGAGGTTGTAATGATTGCAGATATTGCTTTTCGAACGACGGGGAATGTGTGATAAGAGATGATATGCAGGAGATCTATCCGGCCCTTTATGAAGCAGATATTCTCGTACTGGCCAGCCCGGTATACTGGTACGGCCTGACAGCTCAAATCAAAGCAATGATTGACCGCATGTTTGCCGGAAGTACACGGCCTTATCCGATAAAGTCAGTGGGATTGCTGGTTGTGTACGGTGACAACAACGAAAGAGTGGTTGAACCGGCGCTTCTGCAGTTCCACACAATGTGTGACTTTCTCGGTTGGAAAGAGCAGTTTGTTGTAATGCAGAAATCCGTAAACGCTAAAGGTGATATTCAAAAGACGGATGCGCTCGCTAAAGCACGGGAGCTCGGTAAGATAATTCAATGATTTTATATGAAGGACAATCTTTGTGTTTGTGGCGTTTCGCTGTATAATGATCTTGCCCAAACGCATCAGCTTCCGCTGACGTAGGCATCAGGAGGAAAGAACATGGCATTATTTGATCCCAAATCCAAAACAATCGCACAGCTGCAGAAGGCGATTGACGATAAGAACACAAGCATTCTTCAGTATTTTGATGAGATCGGAAGACTTTATTACGGACAGTACAAGGATTGTTCTGTTGACGTATCCAAGGATATTAATTCCAGATGCGATGCAATTTCAAGCCTTTTTCAAGATATTGAGACCCATAAGCTCAAGATACTGTTTGAGAAAGGGCTTAAAATCTGCTCCGGATGTAAGAAGGAGAACCCGCTGGATCACATGTTCTGTTCCGGTTGCGGAACAAAGTTCCCGGAAGGTTCCGATAAACAAGTTGAACAGGTAACCGCAGAAGCGATCACTTGTGAACCTGCCGGTAAAGAAGCACCGGCGGAAGAAAAGTAAGTCGGATTTATTATCGTCTTAACGATTCCGAAAAAAGGGTGTCGGGGATTACCAAATCCCCGACACCCTTTTAATTATATCACAAACTGTTTTTTTTCACGTTGATGTTTGTTACAAGTTTTTTCACAACCTTTCGATATAATGAAAACATGAACAACAGAAGACGGTTGTTCATAAGAATATCAACCGGAAGGATGTGATTTCATGAAAGTCACAACGCAGGGAAACGGAATTCATATCGGTGAAAGACTTGAGGAGAAAATTAAATCCAAACTATCAAAATTCGAGAAACATTTTGGCGAGGAGGGATCGTTCAATGTAAAGATTCTTCCGGAGAGGGAACTAAAGAAAGTAGAGCTCACGCTGAAACTTCAAAACAAAATCTATCGGGCTGAGGCAAGGGATGAGGAGGTCCTCACAGCGATAGATCGAACCATAGACAAACTGGAATCTCAGATACGACGTCAGAAGACAAGGATCGAAAAGCAAATTCGGGATTACTCCTTTATGAAAGAATATTTGCGGGAGGTCACCGAAGAAGCGGATATCGCAGATGAAGAAGAGAAGAAGATCATCAAACGCAAGTCGTTTGAATTAGTACCGATGGAACCTGATGATGCTGTACTTCAAATGGAGATGCTCGGGCACAGCTTCCTAGTGTATCTAGACGCCAGTACCGGGAATGTCTGTGTTGTGTATAAGCGCAAGGACGGTCATTATGGTCTGATTGAGCCAACCTACTGAGTTATTGATTTTTCTGTTTGTGCCGTCTGATGCGCGACGGAGGCTGCCCACATGGTTGGGCAGCCTCTTTTTTTGCTATTGCCCGTCCCTACGGCGATTGTTATAATGAGCTTCACTTCAAAGATACTAACGAGAAGAGGAAATGCTTTTGACAGAGTCAGAAAACAGCGAAGAACAAGGTCGTGAAATGAACGAGAGCGAACTGTTCGAAGGGCTGAATCCCGAGCAAAAATGTGCGGTCAGCCACGACGAGGGACCTCTCCTGATTCTTGCGGGTGCCGGCTCCGGCAAAACACGTGTAATTACTTTTCGAATTGCCTATTTAATCCGGTTCAGAAGAGTAAGACCCTCTTCCATTCTTGCCATTACCTTCACCAATAAAGCCGCCAACGAGATGAAGGAACGAGTTTTTCGTCTGGTCGGAGATACCGCGGCATATATGTGGATCGGGACATTCCACTCCATGTTCGCAAGAATCCTTCGAAGACACGCTGAACTTCTGGGATTTACAAAACACTTTTCGATTGTGGATACGGATGATCAGCTCAAGATTGTCAAAGAATGCATTAAGGAACTGGATCTGAATGATAAAGTATTTGTACCCCGAAGTGTTTTATCTGAGATCAGTCGGGCGAAAAACGACATCATGTCCGTCGAAACATACACAGAAGAGGCTGGGGTTGAGTACCGGAAACAGAAAATTGCAGCCGTGTACCGCAAATATCAGGACAAGCTTCTGCGAAGCAACAGCATGGATTTTGACGATATTCTGTTCTATGCCGTTGAGCTCTTATCGAAAAATCCGGATGTTCTCACTTACTATCAGGAGCAGTTCCGGTATATCCTGGTTGACGAATACCAGGATACGAATATGGCTCAGTACAAACTGATTCTGATGCTTTCCCGGAAATACAGAAACCTTTGTGTTGTCGGTGACGACGACCAGTCGATATACTCTTTTCGGGGCGCCAATATCCGGAATATTCTTGATTTTGAGAAAGATTTCAAAAATACAAAGGTGATCAAGCTTGAGCGTAACTACCGTTCGACGCAGTCTATTCTTCATGC
>CAZCTO010000035.1:0-6693 GCA_964501725.1 uncultured Oscillospiraceae bacterium
CAAAAACCTATACCTCCTACGAGAGAGGAGGCACCTTCCGGGAGGCCCTGAAAAGACTGGTCATCCGTAAAAAGAAAACGCTCTGTTAGATATTAATATTGGTATAATGATATGATAAGAGGAGGGATATGATTTCCCTCCTTTTTACTATATTATCACTGAAAGCATTCATTTATAAATTCCGTGTTTTCAATCAAAATTTTCTTTGTCTCTGGCGTTCCTGAACCAATCGTTGCAAAAGCATGAAATGCCCCTTTCATTTGTACCATTCTAACATTTACATTAGCTTTTTTACACTTATTATAAAGAGCCATAGAATCAGCGAAAAGCGTCTCGTTATAATCACAAGTAATAAATAATGGTGGGAACCCTATATACTCACCAAAAATGGGAGAAATATAAGGCTCAGTAGATTTGTAAGTTTTAACATAAATATCATTTAATGATTTTAAGCAACCTTCCTTTACAGTAAAATCATCTACTATATGTTCTGCTCGATTAAGATTGCCACTGAAATCAGTAAATGGACTATGCACAATTACACAAGATGGTTTTTTAATATTCAAGTCTATCGTCTTTAAAGTAGTAACTAAACACAAATTCGCACCAGCACTCTCTCCAACCATAGCGACCTTCGATTTAGGAAATTGCTTAACAATCGCACAATATGCATTAAAACAATCATTCACTCCTGCTGGATAAGGTTTCTCAGGTGCTAATGAATAATCGATTGCAATCACTCGGCATCCAGAAAAACTTGCTAACATAGAGCAATACCCTCTTGAAGATGATGCACTTCCAGATACAAATCCTCCACCATGTAAATAAAGGATAATGTCATCATAAATTAATTGAATCGGCTCAGATATTTCTGCTTTTACATTAGACAATTTTATTTTATGTACTTTTACACCTTTTTCTTTCGGCATGAACTTATAACCAAAATTAGAAATGCAACGAATAGCAGACCATTTTACTTTAGCCATATTCTCGTCAAATCCCATACCCGTTGTCATTTTCTTAACCGTTCTTATATTCTTCTTCATTTCTAAACTATTTGCTTCTCTAATCTCTATCGACATATTTTATCCCCATAAATTATTATTTGTTAGACAAATATTGGCGGTCTATCTCTGAATTGTTTTTGTCGTACATCAACTGGTTCACTCACACTATCTAAAACGAGAGTTCTCATTCTAAATAAATCTTTATCATGCTTAGTTTTTTCCAGCCATTTAAACCAATATAAATAATTTGCTAAATATTTAGTTGCAACTCCTTTAAATCGCCTTATCCATTCTTTGAGATTGCTATGCAGTGAGTTCACATGATTAATATGATAAACACCATTCTTATGGCTTCCCGTCTTAATTCTTACATGTTCTAATGCGAAATCCTTTGTAAACATGACATATGATTTATGACTATCTGAGCAAATAATAGATTGACTATCAATTTTGCTTTTGTAGGCTCTTTTAAGGTCAGCAGAACTAATTCTACCCATACATACACATTCCAGAACAATCGAATCATTTCTATCTATTGCAGAGGTCACACAGACCTGTTCATGACTGATACCTCTTAGTTTGACTTCTTTTCCTCTCTTTCTCGAATTTCTTGGCATAATAAAAGTAGTACTTTTTTTATGATTACCCTTAAACGATTCTGCAAAGAAAGTTTCGTCCATTTCTACAATACCTTCCAACTTTCCCATACCCATATAAGTTCTAATGGCATCAAGAAGTTTGTGTCTCATGAAAAAGGAGGTTTTCACACATACATCAACTATTTCGGCCGATTTTCTTATGGAGTACCCCATAATCATGCATTTTGCATACTCCATCCAAATTCGTAATGACAATTTCGAACTTGAGAAAACTGAACTTGTTAAATCTCCAAAAGATTTCTCACAATCTTTACACAAGTATCTTTGTTTTCCATATACTTTACCATTCTTTATAACATGAAGAGAACCGCAAGACGGACATACCTGCCCGTCTGAAAAATGCTTTTCTTTACAATCCTTTTGTAAATCCTTTTCCATAGAATTTATTGTAATAAGTTGCCCAATGTATTCAAACAATTCTGTTATTTGAATACCACTTAATGTTGATATATCCGATTTGATTGCTGATAATGATGGCATAATAAAACCCCCTGTTCTAAGTTCTATTATATCATAACACGAACATATGTTCAATACCAATAATATTATCTAACAGAGCGAATAATTAAAAACAGATATGATTCAAGGTGGTAAGCATGGATATAGAACAATATGATGTTTTGAATTCCTTGGGTCTGCTAATTACAGACGCACAATGTTATCGCGCTATTTGTATGAAATTAATTGAGACTTCAAAAGAAGACAGACCTGCATTGTTAGGCGTTGGAAATGGTTCATCTGCGTTCTTGTCTACCTTTTTTAGTCAGGATATATCAACAGTAGTTTATGAAGGCACAAATCTGTTATGTAGATATGGGTCGAATGAAAACGAACTGTTTGCGGACAGTATGCCAGGCTATTTCGAAAGACTGAAATCTGTTCGCAATTCAATCCACTTGTATAATAAATCAGGGCCATATCGACCAAAGGCGACTAAGATTGTAAATAATCAACTTAAGGAATTCAATATGCTTGAGATGGATCCCTTCATCGACTTGCGCAATGATATTTCAGTAATATTCGATTTAAGCAAAACAGGCAAAAGATTATTGGGAACAAATTATAGCGTTTTTCACATCTTGGAAGATAAATTTGGTTGGTCTGGAGAAGAAGTTCGAAACTATTCAAAAAACACAGCTTCATTTCTTAATACATTTTCGTGCTTAGATTTATTCGTATTACCATCACCTGATAATACGGTGTTAATTAATAAGTCTATGCAAATAGAACTATTTGATTATAAAAGTAAGGAGTTATTCAAACGGACATCTTTGGACAATACAACAACATTTCGTCTACTTCTGATGCTCTCATCAGTCAGCTATATTGAATGTCTATTTGAAATGTATATAGATTTAGACATCACGCTTAAGTCGGATTTGTGGCTGTGTTTTTTAAATAAATTTGTAGCAATAAAATACGATGAGGTATTCGACAGTCTTGAGAATCTACTTGCTCATATTAAGGAAGAGGAAAAAAATGTATTAGGTCCACTATTTCAAACAGGGTGCATAAACATTGGTAACTTTAAGTACAGAGATGTTGCAAGAAAGCTCAGAAACATGATTCATTATTCATCGAACAATTATGTTATCTCTTTTGCCGGAAACAGTAAGCCCGAAATAAATGTGTGTCAAGTGTATGCAAGAAGATCCGGACTGACTTCATGGGATGAAATGGGAGATAATCTGACAGGAATGCTTGAGGACTTGTCGAGTTTTGGCAATATACTGCGAGAGATTATTAGTCTAAACGACGTATGCGAGTAGCCTTCTAGCATCTTATATACAAGTATGTTCATAAGAACTTAGGGATTGAGAAATTTATCTCTATTTGATTTTCGTACCCCCCCTTGACATAATATCCTCAAATCGTTTTAATGATACTCAGGTGGATTGATATAAGAGAGGGTAATTCCTGTGATTGTATTATTGAAACCCTGATAATTGATAAACAGTGGTGGGACGAATCTTTCTGGTGTCCGTTAGGAAATTATAGTTTAGCCGAGTTGAGGGAAGGCTCGGGGGGAACTGTAATGAAGGAAGAGGGAAGTACGGATGTGGTACCTCACCGCTCAGAGTGGAGTGAAAGAACTAAACATCAGCAAGCGGCTTGCCCAGGTTATACGAACTTGGATGCAGAAAGCTGAGAAGCGTATGCGATGACTCTTGAGAAGACGAGCGTATGTAATCGGCGAAGCAAAAATCCGATAATCAAGTCGGGGCGCGATGACGTTGATGTGGATAATGATACACGGGGCAGGCCGGAGACATACGAAGGCGCTCCATCGGTATAAGCATACCGAACTGGGTCGGACAACGGACCAGGTGAATTGACGAAGAGAAGTCAAACTAATCACTTCAGTGGCGCTAAGAATGTAAACTGAAGGAGCGGGAACTCCAATAGTTTCAAATAGTTTATGAGACGGTCTCTCGATCTTCGGATCGGGAGGCCGTCTTTTTTTATTTTCGGGCATAAAAAAGCAGGCAGGGCAGGCGTCTCCGCCATATCGCGTCCTGTGCTGCGGGAACAACACGTTCAGCTTTCTTTTGCCCTTATCCTGTTTTTCCCACTCTAGCGGTGCTGGCGCTTCGGACAGGAATCGAACCTGCATCAACGAAAGATCAGACTTTCTGATGAGGGTTCGGAGTGCAGGCTATGAACCTGCACTCCTACGATGCCTATTCGACGTTGGTGGGAACTACAGGACTCGGACCTGCGACCCCTTGCGGGATATCGTTTTTAACGCGGTAAACGTCGGGTCGACTCCTATGATTTCCTACTGAAATCATAACATATTCGGGTTGAATGGCAAGAGGAATATGGTCATTACTTTAATCTCATATGCTATAATGTTGTCAATAAATAAAGTTTAATGATTATCTTTATGGGTTCTCTTTCTCAGGAATAATATAGACGATTTTCAGACATGTGCATTTTTAATTATGTTCAATTATCATGGATAGGAGATCAACAATCATGGGAATTAAACAGTCAATTTGGTCCTTAGATAAGAAGGCAGAACTAAGTACATCAAAACTGCTCAATGAGAAGGAGTTCGAAGATCTTCTGTATGAGAATATTAAGCTGTTAAGCGAAGATTGGATGGTTCTTGGCCGCCAGATTCGGACGAAGAACGGTGGATATATTGATATTCTTTGTCTAGATCGCGAGGGGAATACCGTTGTTGTTGAATTGAAAAAAAGCATGACACCCCGCGAAGTCACAGCACAAGGCCTTGATTATGCTGCATGGGTTTCCAAGCTGACGAATACGGAACTTGCGGATATACACCTTAAAACGTTTAGCAAATCTATTAATGAAACGTATGCAGATTATTTTCACATGGAGCTTGATGAAGACACGATCAATAGCAATACAAAGATAGTCATAGTTGCAGTCAGCATGGATGCCAGCACAGAGGACATTATTACTTATCTTCAAACTTTTAATGTTGATATCAATATTTTGTTCTTTTCTGTTTATGAGGTGAACGGAGAGCGCCTATTAAGTCGTGCTTGGTTTATCGATGAAACAGTACATGAAGAAACAAAGAAAACGGCGACAAATGTTCGTGAGTGGAATGGTGAGTTTTATGTTTCGTTTGGCTTGGACCCCAAAAATGGTCGCAGCTTGAAAGATGCAATAAAATATGGCTTCATATCAGCGGATGGAGGCCCTTGGTATACTCAAACACTTAGAATGTTGCATCCGGGCGATCGAGTTTGGGTTAATATTCCACACACTGGGTATGTTGGTGTTGGACGTGTCATCGAAGAATCTACGATGGCCAAAGATGCTATATTTACTGTAGATGATAAGGAAATACCATTTATTGATTTACCATTGCAGGGGAAATACCAGACTACGGGGGATGAAAATCTGCAGGAATATTTGGTAAAAGTGGATTGGAAATACATAGTAGACAAAAATAAAGCTGTTCGTGAAGTCGGCTTTTTTGGGAATCAAAACACTGTATGTCAGCCCAAGGTTGAAAAGTGGGAATTTACAATTGACCGATTGAAGAAATTGTGGGGAGTGACAGATTAGTCTGAATAAACCGCCGATAAAGTGCACGCTGACCGCAGTCAATAGTGCATTCATTCCATAGGAATGGTGCATGGCGGCCGGAGCATAGTGCACAGTTTCAGTTAATGGTAATTTGCTTTGACCAACATAAATTGTGAACCTGACTCCTGACTCGGCATCAAATAACTCCAGTGTACTGGAAACCCAATACGGGTGGTCTGTAAGCGTCCGATAACCGACGCCTTTAAAATCATAGCAAACTATGGGAATCTTTAAGGAATAACTTTATGAGTGTTTTCAAGTCTCTAAAAGACTTGGAGAACAGTAATACGTGTTGTTCATTGTCTGTTTTATCGCTGATTATTTCGGTGCGGCGGAGCCGCTGTGTTAACGAATAGAGGACCACGATGTTAATGAAATAGGACCAGCCTGTTAATAAGCAGAGCCACCGGCTTATAGTCGATGGCCCTGCCTTTCTTATTTTCAGATCAATGGTTAATTGCTTTGAATGCCTTTTCTTTTGCGCATGGAGTCTTCTCCGTCGATGACGATGGTGTAAGAATCGTGAACGATCCGATCAAGGATCGCGTCAGCGAGTGTACTTTCTCCGATTTTTCCGTGCCAGCCTTTCGGTGAAAACTGCGAAGCGAAGATTGTTGATCCACGCTTGTGTCGAATTTCAATAATCTCGAGAAGGTCTCGAGCTTCGTGTTCCGAAAGTGGAATCAGCATCCATTCATCGAGAATCAATAAGTCAACTTTCCTGTATTGACCGATTGCCTTTTTGTACGTTCCTTGGCCTCTGGTGCGAAACGCGCTTTTTGAGAGCCACCCGCGCGGCTCGCAGAGCCAGTGACGCGCAGAAAGAGAGCCACCTTCGCAAGAAGATGGCTCCCAGTTTTATTGGATACTTGAGCGCATGGACTGTTTCCCATGAAGTACGATTTTGTAAGCTTGAGCGGAGAGTCGATCTGTAATCGCTTCCGCAGCGACCGGAA
>CAZCTO010000036.1:0-6263 GCA_964501725.1 uncultured Oscillospiraceae bacterium
GCACTATTTACGCGGAATCGATGCACTATTCTCATCGGTCAGCGTGCTCTTTTTCTGCGGCATATTCATTTTCGCCACCTCTCTCTGGCTCAGGCCGCTGTACACGGCCCTCACAATGGATAAATAGTCTAACATTTTAAACCTCCGTAAGCTCTATTCTGTCTTATGACAGTTATTTGATCTTACAGGATGTTTTATTGAATGGCTCTCTACTGCGCGGCAAGTGGCTCTCAAATCCCGCGCGCATGGCTCTCTAACTCCGCGCGCATGGCTCTAATCTGGCGCGTTTCGCAGCCCTCTCGTCGGAGAAGAATATAGATGCGCCGATACCCGTACCGGATGCGCACGGAGGCGATTTCCTTGATTCTCATTTTTAGAAAGGCCTGCGTGTCTCGTGTCGATGAATACCGATGCGTTACCCGGGGGAAACGGATGGCCCGGCAGGCCTTGCGTTCACTTACCCGAAACACCCTCTGCATATATCGGACAACCTCTCGACGACCCGCAGGCCTTAGAATTTTTTTGAGAGGACGTCCTGGAGCATAACCTTGTCTAAACTCAGATCCGCCACGAGCTTCTTAAGTCGAGTGTTTTCTTCTTCTAACTGCCGCAGTCGCTTCATGTCGCTGGGCAGCATCCCTCCATATTTGTTTTTCCAGCGATAGAATGTCTGCTCGGTGACCCCGATTTTTCGGCATACTTCCTGCACTGGTGCGCCAAGCTCAACCTGCTGGAGGATAAATGCAATTTGCTCTTCTGTGTGTCTTTGTGTCTTCATTTTGCTCACTCCCTTTCTCCCATTTTATCTGTTTTTCTAACATTGGGAGTGGACTATATTTTTAGGGAGCAGGTCAAACACAGCGGCTCCGCCGCATTGAAATAATCAAGTAATAAATTTCGTCAATTTTTTTGTCTACGATGTTTTCTTTTTTGGTCTGTCACATTATCAAAGCACTCATCGTTGCCTGAGGATTCGTCTGAAGGCCCCTTATCTGACATCATTGAGAAAATAGTTCAGCTGGCATTTTTCTTGCCATTTTCCTCAACCCTACACCCATTTGAAAAAACACAAGTAAGGCAAAAATCAAAGTAATTGAGGCGATCAGTAAAAATGGGAAATTTGAAATCAATATATTTATATTTGGAATAAAACATGGTACTACAAATTTTAAAACAGCAAACATAATCATTGCAAGAAAGAAGGATAGAATCGCAATCACGGCAGAATCAAAAAGGAGAATTAACAGAACGCTGCGATTATTCGCTCCTAGACTTTTCATAATTGCAACCTCCTTTTTTCGTTCAAGTACAGCAATTTTCGAGAATGAACTGAGCATGGCAATGGAGATGAAAAAAAGAACTAATCCCACCATAACAAGTGCAAGACTAAAAAATCGCGTTTGAATTGATACGTTCGCTTTAAGGGTTTCGAGTTGAGTACTGGCTTCATATGCAGAGTCCTCATTAATTTTGTCTTTGATTTGTATAGCTTCATCTGGATTCGACAAATAAATATCAATTGAAATAGGATCAATCTCTTGCAAGTCTTGAATAAGTTCATTTGTATATCGCAGTTCTAAATCTTCTGACAAGTAAATTCCGGAGACATAAATAGCAAATAATCCGTTGAAATTTAGTGCTAATTTTTTCTCGAATATTCTATTGATATCCGTAATCGAAATATTTCCGGCAAAAACTTGTTCTTTGGTGTAATCATTATTAATTCCAAATTCATTCAATACATTACACAGCAATCCAGTACTAATTAAGATCTGATTACTTGTTTCGGGCATCTTTCCATACATCAATTGCTCCGTAGTCTCTACTTCTTTCATCGAACCATGCAATCCACCCGTTGTCATTCCCTGCACTTCTGTATAATATTGAAATAGCTCTTGGCGTTCAAAAATAGCATCCGTTAACTTTTTTTGTAGAAGTTCTTTAATTAATTCAGCGCTAACAAAGCTATATGTTTCATCAAATGAATTTCTAGTACGATTTACACCAACAATGGTCAAACTAATGCTATTGCCCACACCATCATTTAGTAGAATTACCTCTCCGATGCAATTCTCATCAAAAAGTTGTTGAGCAACATCTTCTCCAATAATGATTTCATTATTAGTTGTTATAAATTGTCCCTCTATTTCATTTGTCATCACCCTGTCCTCGAAAAAGTCACTGATGTCAATTTGTTTTATGTGCGCATTAGCAGTTCTTGTTGATGTGCTGAAAAGCCAATCATTACTAACATTTTGATATGTTAGCACCATTTCTTTTATATCGTAATTACTTTGAATCGATTGAATTTCATCAGTGGTGAACGACATTTCCATGAATCCAGTGTTAGGTCCATTTCCGTAATATAAATTAATCAAATCATTTTCAAGATAATTCACGTTTACGTTGTGTGAAAGCTCATTACCAGATTGATTCAGCTGGATAACCGCTGCTATTGAAATAATTGCTAATGCAATAACTAAAGCAATGGAAATAATTTTCCCCTTGCGTAACTTAACACTATTTTTACCTAAAGTTATGAAAGCATCAAAAAAATGTGTTTTCAGATTATTTTTTTCATTTTGAGTGGTATCATTCTTTGTAGATATAATCGTATTCTGTGTACTAGTAAGAATCATATCGCTAATGAAGATACCATCAGAGAGTGTAATAATACGGTCTGCATATTTACGAGCTTTTTCCATGTCATGAGAGACAACTATTACATGTCTATCTTTGTTTAAAGATTTGAGCAGTTTCAGTACCAAGTCAGCGTTATTTGAATCAAGATTTCCGGTTGGTTCGTCAGCAATAATTATCGAGGCATCCTTACAGATACTTCTAACCACAGCAGCCCGCTGCTTTTCGCCACCTGAGAGAGTTTCAACTTTCTGATCCGGATCAGATATACCCAAAGCCACAATCTCGTTGCGAATGCTTTCGGTATCTTTTTTTGCTCCCGAAAAAGATGTTGCTATTTCAACATTTTGAATAGTTGACAATCCCGAAATAAGATTCGAATCTTGAAATACAAAACCAATATTTTTGGCTCTATAATCACTCAAGTCTTCCTGTATGTTTTGACCATTAAAAATTACATCCCCAGAAGTAGGTTTATCGAGCCCGCCAATGATATTAAGCAGGGTAGTTTTTCCAACACCTGATGTACCGACAATAAATGTCATTTCACTACTATTTATAGTAAGGCTGATATTCTTTAGTATTTCCTTCTCTCCATGTTTTTTGTAAATATTATTTAGAATTATCATCCTTGTAGCCCCCGATTTCTAAATGTCGAATTGCATTAGCATAAGTTACAGCCGGCAAATTATACATATCATTTGCCTTTATATTCAATTTGTATAGCCCATTCTCAGTCATCAATGTTTCAGCAAATAATTTTTGCGCATCCAAATAGCTATAGTTGTTTATTCGCCCTAATGAAACCATAAATCGATATGTCGTCACAATATCAGGCTCAATATCATCACTTATATACGCACAAACTCCACCATTTGTTTGAAGGGAATTAAAAATCTCAACAAATTCTTTGTCTGAAATAATCTTCAATGCCAGTGCTTTATCAACTATAAAAATATCATTGATAAAGACGGAATTTTTAATGCTATTATCTTCTAGCGCTTTTTCGAAACCTTTTTGAATTTTGTTGCGTTGCGTTTTTGTTAATTTTATATCAACATCAAAAAGCTGCAAATCCATAACTACTTCTACAGTTCTTCTTGCAGTAACAACATCAGCGACAATCGATTGGTCGTATTCAAGGGAGCGAAGAATATTATCAACTTGCAACTGAAAATACGCATCATCGTATTCTCGGTCATATCCATTCATTAGTTGATCTAAGATTATGTTGTAGTAAAGTATAGTAGATCTCTCATATAAATTCTCAATCAATGGTAAATCGGAATAATTTTGTTGAATTAAATTTTGCAGTTTATCTTCATTGAGTGGATAACCAGTTTTTCTTGCTAATATTACACCATAAGCAGTTGCTTCAATATTGATATTGGATATAAACAACTCTTCATTATTAATTATTTCTTCAATTTTCGATTCTATTTTTTTGTTTGCAACTGTATTATCAAGTAAACTTAAATTTTTGATAACGTTATATAAAAAAAATACATCGTCCATAGTATCGATATCTTCTGCAGTCAAGTTGCTATAGTAATCTTGTAATTTTTCAGCAGAATAATCAGGCTCGAAGAAACATGCAACATTCAAATACTCAGAATATTGTAATGCATGAATTAACGAATCGATTGGGATCGACTCATAATAATCTTTCCAATATTCAAACCAAGGTTCCAGCTTTTCTTTATCAATCTCTTCGCCCATTCCGAATACAGAAATACAGTAGAGAATATCCCCGCCCGAATTATAGAATGTTATATCTCTTTGACTTTTAAAATCATATAATTCATAGGCTTTTCGAATTCCGTCTTCAAGGTTAAATGATTCTTGGGATAATCTGTCTCCAAGTATCCTTTTAACCATCGATGAGGCTATTAATTTCACATTGATTGAATCATCCTCGCTATCAATAAAAAACAAGTCTGCTTCTTTATCATAGTAATTCAATAGTGCACTAAAAACATTTGTATAATCAAGTTCTATTCCCAAATTTAAACACAATTGCATATAATAAGTTAAATTTAGGAAGTCTAAGTTGTCTATTCGCGTGTTAACAATAAATGATAAGCTTTGTTCCAAAGAAGTAAGTTCATATTCTGGAATAAGCTTCGATACTTGTACAAGTGAATTAGCTGTATATAAATCAACTGTGGTATTTGTATTATCCGTAAATCCGAAATAATAGCTATCTTCGAGAGTTAATGAGTAAAGAAGATCATTAATGTTGCTTTTTTCATTCTCTTCAATATCAAAATCAACACCATACAAATTACTAAAACTATATTTATATTTAATTGTCGCTTCGCTATGCCAGTAGTTGAGAATCGAGAAAAATATCAATACACTTAGCAAAACAATAATCACTGCAATTGAAGCAATTTGTTTAGATTTTGGCTTGTTATTTGCTCTAATCATTTAATGCCTCTCCCTATTCTCACAAATTCTATAGATATAGTGGGTGTATTTGTAACACCCACTATATCTTAAGAAATTAAGTGGAACAAGACAAACTATAAAAATTGCTGCCTAGTTGCACGCGGCCAGAAGTTCCAAAATTGCTTGATAAAATATATATTCCCATTTTAACAGTATAATCAAAGGTAGAATTAATTTGCCATGTATTATTAACTGTCATAGAATCAATATACTGATTACCGCTAGTACTTCCGCCTCCTCCAGTACCACTCACAGAAAGTCCACCAAGACCTGTGACAGAGACAATGTTTGTATGTTGAATAGAATCAGCATTGTACGGGGAATCTCCACGCCATTTTGTTTTTGATGTCCCCCAAACTCTGGTGTTATTGAAGCCATTAGGAAATATGATTTTTACTGAAAATCCAGTGAGCGATGAAGCCCCACTATGTTTAAGAATTTTGTTTTTAGAGTAAGATCCTCCAAATACAGATGCAAAAACCGGACCAGAAGAAATAGCGACGATTAATACAATTGCGGATAATAGCACCAATACTTTTTTGTTTTTTTTCATTGTTTTTCTCCTTTTGTTTGATTAAAATAAGCGAAAGAAATAATGATTAATCCATATGTTGAGCCCAAATCCCTCCTTCCTTTCCTTCAAAAAAACACCTTAATTGGAATTCCGTCAATATGCAATTAGCGCTGTCAGTCATCGCATTGTGTAAAACATTGTAGATAATAATGCATACTATTAATAAGATAACAATATCACAAATTATTGTCAATAATATTTGTATTTTTTGCCAGTGAGGCTTTTGCCTATTTATTTAACTAACAAATATTTAGCTACATTTACTTATGACCTATTAAAGTGGAGTTAATCAACTGATATGTTAATAAATGTCTTTATTTATATATCTTAAGTCTACGCGCGTATCGAAATGTGAAATACACTTGCTCTGTCAATATATTTACACAAATAAAGTTTCGCTAAATTCAACATCCCGTTTTTTTCTTCCTAGAACTCAGGAGAGCGTAACCTGTCCACACTTTTAATAAAAACAGATAAAAATGGATCGATTTTAGCCGAATTCAGCCCATGCATACACCGGTGTGGCGGAGCCACGATTCCGGTGGGTGGTGAGCCACCCGTCCGGAAAAAGTGAGCCAGCGCTCCGGGCGATGAGCCA
>CAZCTO010000037.1:0-5069 GCA_964501725.1 uncultured Oscillospiraceae bacterium
AAATTATCATTATAAACCAAAACCATACTGGATCAAAAGCTAAAGAAATAAAATATCCTAATGCAACAATAACTACAAAAACAGTTAAAATTAAAAAAAATGATTTTCTTTTATTTTTAGATATCTGATCTCTAAAGTCAATTCTTTGATATTTTTCCATATTTAGGTATGGAAAAAAGACTTTTTAAGACTAACGAATAATTTTTAATAACTAGACTCAAAAGGTCCTAAATCTGGTGCACTTCCAGAATAAGATAATCCTACATTAACGCCCCTATTAATTAAATCACTTCCCTGAGCCAAATGCCCAAAGGTAATATCTGGCAAAGATCCATCAGCTTTTCTTGGAGCAGTAAGTTGAGAAGTATCAAGGCTTACAAAATCAGCATTAGTAACAGTATAATTGGGATTATACTCCCACCACCAATCTGCATCTACCATTCCAGTTGAAATCCATGTATTTGCTACTGTGTCTACCGTAGTCTCATATAAATAAACCTCATAGGGATTCCCTGTAGCTTCAGTCTGCTGAGCAGCATAAGCAATATTATTTCTATAAATTGAACCATCAGCATCAGAATACCCTATGCCGTTTCGATATGCAAGATTATTATAAAAAATTGCCCCATTTGGAAGCTGATCCTGATAATTAACAACAATGTTATTATAGAATCCTACTCCAATATTATCTGCTGCTATACAATTTTCAAATCTCACATAATTTTCAGCCCCATAGATATAATCTGGGATACTTACTATATTTACACCTGTAACCTTAAATCCATTACCTTCAATAGCCCATAAGGATGATAAATCCTTATATTTATCCGTGGACATTGCCCAGCAATTCTTAAATGTCCTGTATTCAGAACCGCTTGGATCAAATCCATCATCTGCATAATTCCATGCTCTGCATCCTTCCCAATAAAAGTAATTTCCTTCATATCCCTGAACCTTCCAACCATCAGCAGCGTTTCCGGGCTCCATTGCATATCTGTCATAAAGATTATATGCATCACAGTTTATCCAGCTCGTATTGTCTGAGTTAAATAATGCCCCAGGACCATCAACTTCATTCCATGCACCGCTCCAATGCGTGAATCCTCTTCCATCAATATCATGAACAATTATGTTTTCAAATTTGAAATTAGCTCCATTTGCACCGAAACCAAATGCTTCAGAATATACTTTCACATGACTTGGATCAGGAGGAGTCTGATAGATATTCCTTATTGTTAAACCCCTGAAATAAAGATATTCGGCATTGTCTACTCCTATTCCTCCATTCCATCTGTTACTATTTGGGGTAGCAAGACTTCCATCCAAAATAGGGGTTTCACCAGGATAATTATAATATCTAATTGGAGCTTGTGCTGTCCCACTTCTTCCAACTCCATATCCAACAGGATCTATAAGCATTCCTATGGGTGCACTTCCAGCAATATGCTCTGTAAACATATAAACTCCTCCACGAATATAAACAATATCTCCTGCGTGGGCCACATCTACTCCTTTTTGCCAAGTTGCAAATGGCTGCTCAAATGTTCCTGGATTATTATCATTACCATTCACTGCAACAAAATAAGTATTTCCTGCTACAGTTAACAAGCACACTCCATTAGAACAATATTCTCCAGAATTACAAGTAACTGTTCCACAATCAATTACAACATTTTTTATGCATGTTCCATTTACTGCACAAGTATATCCTGTTGAACAAGTTCCGCAGTTTAATGTTCCACTACATCCATCAGAAACTGTTCCGCATGTTCTCCCTAATGCTAAACAAGTTGTAGGAACACAGTCTTTCATGCATGTTCCATTTACTGCACAAGTATATCCTGTTGAACAAGTTCCACAATTAGTGCTTACTCCACAAATGCTATGTGTACCACAAGTATACTTTAATGAAGAACAAGTATCAGTGCATGTAGAATTTTCAATACACAACCCTGAGCTACAAACATATCCTGTAGAACAGGTCCCGCAATTTACACTCTGACCACAAATAGTCTGAGTACCACATTGGTAAACTAGAGATGAACAAGTATCAGTGCATGTTGTTGTGGTGCTGCTTCCACCAGAACTCCCTCCTCCACCTCCAGAAGAAGTTGATTCCTTAATGCATTTGTAATTCAGGCAAAAATATCCAGAAGAACATCCATTGCCACATTGCAATCCACAATCACTATATCCGCACTGAGCATTTGGAGGACAGTAATTAGAACAAGTATCAGGAGTTATATACTCGTCTTTGACCTTTCCAAGAACTTCTTTTCCTTCTTTGTCTAAGTAAATAGGTGTAACTGAAATCTTTTTCAGTTTTGAGGCATTCATTAAAAGGAAATTTAATGAAAAGTTTCCGCTCTCATTTTCAGGAATAAACCCGTTAATCCTTATAACCTCTGTCGTAGAGTCGTCTTCAGCAGCAAAACTTAATCCAATGAATTCCCCTTCGCCTGAATTTCTTTTTAGTGTTAAATCAAGGGTATTATCATTAATTTTTTTCACCTGAGAGATCTTTAAATCTAGTTGCGAATCATCTAATACCTTATATTTGTTATCCTTCATAATCCCGCTTACTATGAAGTAAATTATCACAATGAGGGCAAGAATTAAGACACCTATAATTATATTTACAGCTAACCTAGAAATTTCACCCTTTTTCTGCATAGGCATATTAAGAATTGGGACTTTTTAAGATTAACCAAAAACAACCAAAACCCTTAAATAATGACACTTAATTAATTTAAATCAAGGATTGTAAGAGGTTTCTATAGAATTAAACATAAGGCTATTTAAAATGACACATATTTCAGAAGCAACACAATATTCCAAAAAAGAAATAGAAGAAATACTTCATCCACTTGTAAAAGAATGGTTTTTCTCGAAATTCGAGGATTTTTCAGAATCTCAAAGATTTGGAGTAATGAATATTCACAAAAAACAAGATATTCTTATTTCTGCTCCCACAGGAGGAGGTAAAACTTTAACTGCATTCCTTTCAATATTAAATCAATTAGTATATTTATCGGAAAAAAATGAACTAAAAAAGAAAGTATATTGTGTTTACGTAAGCCCATTAAAAGCTCTTAACAATGATATCCACAAAAACCTTATAGAACCCCTTGAAGAAATAAATGAGCTTGCAAAATCCAAAGGAATAAATCTACAAAAAATAATTGTGGGGTTAAGAACAGGAGATACAACCACTTCTGAAAAAGCAAAGATGGCAAAAAATCCTCCACACATACTTATAACAACTCCTGAATCTCTTGCAATTGTTTTAACAACAAAAAAATTCGTAGAATCATTTCAAGATGTAGAATATTGCATTATTGATGAAATCCACTCTTTAGGAAACAAAAGAGGTTCTTTTTTAAGTTTAAATGTTGAAAGACTTAACTCTATTGCAAAAACAATACCTGTTAAAATAGGTTTAAGTGCAACAATAGAACCATTAGAAGAAGTTGCAAAATACTTAGTAGGAATAGCTGAAGACAGAAAAGTTAAGATTGCAAAAGTAATGTCTCATAAAAAATTGGATTTAGATGTTTTAATTCCCACAACAAATTTAATTTGGGAAAATAAACCTCATATACATATGTATCACTTAATACATGATTTAGTTAAAGAACATAAAACCACCTTAATCTTCACAAATACACGTTCAGCAACAGAAAGAATTGTTAATTACCTAAAAGATAAATTTCCCGTAGATTACACTGATGAAAACATTGCAGCACATCACTCTTCTTTAAGTAAAGGGCACAGATTTGCAATTGAAGAAAATCTCAGACAAGGAAATCTTAAAGTAGTTGTATGTTCAACTTCTCTGGAATTAGGAATAGATATAGGATATATTGATTTGGTTATACTTTTAGGTAGCCCAAAAGCTTCGTCAAGAGCACTCCAAAGAGTAGGAAGAGCAGGACATAAATTGCATGAAACAGCAAAAGGAAGATTCATTGTATTAGACCGAGATGATTTAATTGAATGTTCTGTAATTCAAAAAGAGATGTATGAAGCAAGAATAGATAAAATACATTTTCCAAGAAATGCTTTAGATGTTCTTTCTCAAACAATATTTGGGATGGCAATAAGTCAACCTTGGAAATTAGAAGATATCCTAAATCTAATAAGAAAAAGTTATTGTTATCAAGATTTAACAAAAGAAGATTTTCTTTCAGTTATAAGTTATTTATCTGGAGAATATGATTTAGAAAAAGATAGAGTTTATGCAAAAATTTGGTATGATAAAGACACAAAAGAAATAGGAAAAAGAGGAAAGTTAGCAAGAGTGTTATATTTAACAAATCTGGGGACAATTCCAGAAGAATCTTTTGTTACTGTAAAACTTCAAACAGGAGATAAAATAGGTGTCATTGATGAATCTTTTATGAACAGAATGCATAAAGGAGATGTTTTTGTTTTAGGTGGAAGTAAATACTCATATCTATACACTAAGGGAATGAATTTATATGTCAAACCCTCTCCCGAACGTTCTCCTACAATACCTTCTTGGTTTTCAGAAACTCTTCCATTAAGTTTTGATTCTGCTTTGGAAATATCAAAATTCAGAAAAGAAACAAGAAAAAAATTTGAAAAAAAACTAGACAAAGAAAAAATAAAAGAATTCATAATGAAATATACATATACTTCAACCCAAGTTTCAGAAGAGATTTATGAGTACTTTAATCAACAATTCCACTTTTCTGAAATTCCAGATATAGATACAATAACAATTGAAAAATACACAGATGAAAGAGACGATAAAAAATATATCCTTGTAAACTCCATGTACGGTCGCAGAGTTAATGATGCCCTCTCTCGTGCTTTAGCCTATTTAATGGGAACTAAAGGTTCTGCAAAAAGAGATGTTGAAGTTGGAATTTCTGATAGGGGATTTTATCTCTCTTCTGAAAACACACATATAGAAAAAGCATTTGAACAACTTAACTCCAAAAATATAGAAGAGACATTAAAACAAGCTATTGAAAAAACAGATGTTCTCACAAAAAAATTCAGGCATTGTGCAACAAGGGGTTTAATGATTTTAAGAACTTATA
>CAZCTO010000038.1:0-4925 GCA_964501725.1 uncultured Oscillospiraceae bacterium
GAGCGTCCCCGCTCATCCGCCGTGGGTTGGGAAAGAAGCCCCGGAGGTTGCTCTCCGGAGCTTCGGAATAGACACCGGGTGGTGTTTGTGGTAGGATCAGTTCACGACGAGTCGGAGCCATTGGTAGGCACGGCCACGCCAGTCTTTCACGGAAACCACGAAGTAATACTCGCCGGGAAGCCCGGGTATGCCGGTGATGGCTCCGGTATCTCCATTGAGGGTGAGTCCTTGCGGAAGCTCACCGCCCACGATCCGCCAGCTGTAGCCCGGCTTCTGCATGTCCCAGTTGAAGGTGATCTCAAGGGGGATCCCTGCCTTCAGGTAGAAGTTGATCAGCCCCGTAACGGCGGCATTCCCATGGGTTGGCCCTTCCAGGACTTCCGTGCTATGGGATATGCCGTTGCAGATCACATCCGATATAAGCGGGGTCATTGTTGGAGAAACCACGGTGACGGCATAGGATACCTTCAAGTGGTTCGTGCCGTCGGTGCCTTCCACTTCGAAGCGGTAGACGCCGGCTTCTCCGATCTGTCCGCGAATGGAGCCGTTCTCAAGGCGGAATCCCTTCGGCAGGGCACCGACCACCTGCCACTGTGCGTTGCCAGCCAGAACATTGTCCGGATCCAACCGCCAATACGCATTCGTTACGGTGGTCAGCTTGCGCGTTTCCGTCCGTTCGAAATGAGTCCGGGCCGGGGTCGGGTCAACCGGGTCCTGAGGAGCGGGGCTTACCAGAAATCCTGTGTTGAAAACGGATTGGGCAATATTCGCGACCCGCTCCAACGGGCTTCTCGTGAATCCTTCCATCCCATAGTCCTCGGGGCCAAAGGTCAGCTGATCCACGAGTCCGATGCCGGATACATCCATGGTTCCGTCGGGGTAGATCAGGAAGGTGTGGTTCATCCCGAACACCAGCGTGGAAACCCCAGTGCCCATCTGGTAGGGAACCGTCGAGGGCTCAAGCATCGCGCCCGAATCATAGAAGAAGCTGGAATCGCCCAGGTGCCAGGCGGTTCCGTTGAGATCCAGCCAGCCCACGCGGTTATAGTCATTCACGGTAGAGGCGACGTTTGACGCAATGAGCACCGGAGTCTGGGCTGTTTCCAGTCCGGCCACCCCATAGGCGTTGTAAAGTGCATAGCCCACGCCCCACAGGGTGTTGTCGTTCTTCACCCAGGTCGTGCGGTTGTAGCCGGTGACCACCGAGCGCACATTTGTGTCGAGCAGGTGTGGCGTGTAATACCAATCGGATGAGCCTGTGCTGTAGCTGCCAGGCCATGGGGCGCCGACCAGATAGAGGTCGCCTGTGAGGGTTACCCATGCGGTGTAGCCATAGGTGTTGGTGGATTCACTTGCCGCCACCATCGCCACATCCGTGGCAACCTCCACAAAATCCGCGGTCCAGCCGATTTCCGGTTGCCAGTAGGTGTCACCATAGCGCCAGTCGTGAACCACACCGGCTCCCAGCAGGCGGTTGTCGGTCGTGATCACGAGCACGCCATACCCCGAGCCTTTCGTCGAGACCTGACGGACCCCGCTCATCACGAAGCCCCAGTGCGGATCAAAATAGTCCGGATCTCCCGCAGCCTCAGCGGCCCCGCGGCCCAAGCCGCCATAAGACCAGGCCCCGGCCGAATACAGATCCCCGTTTTCAAGCAGAATGAACCCGGTCCGGTCCGAAAATGCGGCTTGCGCCACTCCCGAACGGACAAAGGTCAGGTTTTCGACCCAGGCGTTGTGACCCTGGCCAAGCTGCCCATAGGTGTTGTGACCTGTAACGTACAGGTCGTATGCATGCGCCATCGAACCCATCGACAGAACTGCCGACAGGAGCGAAAGCATGAGTGTTCGTTTCGTCTTATTCATCGTATGTATGTGTGTATCGATATGACCCGGAATCGGGCCGTTTAGTGGGATCTTCTAAATTTCGGATAGATGCGGATGGGACGGGGATTTCCGGCGGGTGCCATTCTTGCCGGCATCCGCTGGGCTGTTTCCCGCCATGTTCGGGGCAATGGGCAGGTGTTTTTCCGGGGCCCGGCTTCAGGTCCAATCTGCCGGATTGGCGTTGATCCAGTGGTAGGGCGGTGGGGTGGGATCCTCAAGGCGCTTGCACTTCCACGGTTTCCTCAGTTCGGTTTTTTCCGGGAAGCGGGCCGGGAGATCCATGAGAGCGTCGAAGCACTTCTCGAGGGCGATCATTTCCGGTTCGTTGCCGTCGGCTATTTCGAGGAACCCGTCGGATGGTTCGGGAAAATCGGGATTCATTTTGTGTGGCACATTCATAGAGGAAGTCCTTGGATGGGGTTGATGATTCAATTGTAGAGGAGTTCGGCCCTGATTTTGAATCTGGCATCGGCCTCATAGGAGGGGTCGAACGCCTCGGGCCGGGTGATGTATAGTCTGGCGCACAATCGGTTGACCTGATCGGGAATCCGGGTGTCGATGTTGTGTATTATGGCGGTTTCACTGATTGCCTTTGCCAGGGGCCTGCTTATAGGCAGGAATTCATCCAGATACCCGCATGGACGGTATTCGAACAGCGCCCACAGATGCTCGACGCCGAATCGCAGCGAGATGAACTCCTTGAGCTCGCCCAATAGAGATTGAAGGTGTCCATAGTGGTGAGCGAATACGATCAGGTTGTCTCCGCTGCGGTAGTGGCGCATCTCGGACCACATCATATCCACATCGAAATCCTCATCTTCGCGTTCCTCTTCTCCGGCGTCGAAGTCTGAGATGATCCGGTCGATTTTGGACATCACCACATTTTCGAGCCACCGCTCGGTCTGGAGTCCCTGGAGTGGACCGTCGATGATCTCTCCGGATTCGAGGTAAGCCCGCAGGAGGACCCGGAGGTTGCTCATAACAAGTGACATGTCGTGGGATTGATCCGGAGTTGATTCCCATTTTGCGTAGTCGCTCTTGCGGATCGCTTTGATGACATCATCCAAACGGATCTGCTCGCGAACTGGAGCCAAAGTGGTGCGCATGACCCATTCGAAGCGGCTGTGGCTGTGCTTCACCCAGTCCAACAGGGTCCGGGCATTGGCCTGTGTCGTCCCCTGAAAGAGACTTTCCGGGCTCTGGGTGAAGATGCGTTTGTCTCCGATTGCGGCACGGTAGGCCATCGGGATACGCTGTTCGAGCATCGCTACGGTGAGGTAGCGCAGGCAGAAGTGGGTGAACGGGATCCAGGTAGCCGTCCGGGTGGTGTTGAGCTCGGGCACATGGATCTCGCAAATCCGGGCCTTTGCTTCCCGTGTGATTCGCTTCCAGTTTCTGGAGTCAGTCAGTGCATCTCTCACGACATCGGGAGTCGGGAACTCGGGCTCGATCGCGTTGAAGGCGGCGCTATACCATGAGCACATGCGGTCATGCAGGGCCGCTTGGATCACGCGATCGAGGAACTCGGTGTTCTGGAAAATGTGTCTGGGAGTAGGTTTCATAGATTGGGAAATCGGGTTAAGAATCGGGGTTGAATGAAGAATCGATGGTTCAGGACTGGTGGTCCGGGTTGCTGCAATCGCCTGACAGGTCGGTTTCGGACTCTGTGCCGATATAGCAGCCGAACAGCCAGGTCTCGATCACCGGGCTCCGGTTTTTGCAGAAGTGGCTGTTCAGGTATTGCTTGAAGCTTTCGAGCTTTTCCATGTAACGGGGATTCGTGGTCAGGGCCTCGCGTTCTCCGATCGCTTCGGACGGACTATGGGATTCCCATTGCGCTCCTTCGTCCTCAAACCACGGGTTCGGGTCGATGTGATAGAGGGCCAGGTCCTCTGGTCTGACGGCTCCTTTTGTGGGGTCGAGTGCGGTAAATACAGGAACTTGCTGTCCCTGTCTCCACTTCAAATGTATGCTACCGGATGGTTCCGAGGTATCCGCGGACGCTTTGCTGGCCGCGGACGGATCCGGATCATCGGGGGCCGGGCAGTCCTCCATCGATTGTTCAAGGAGTTCTTCGACGGATGATGAGTTTGCCAAGACCCTGGCGTTCTTTTCGCGCAAAGTGATCTCCGACATTCGGTCCGACACGCGCGTCGTGAAGTCCTCCAGGGATGACACGTCGCTGAAAAAGCTATGCTTCTGCTTCTTGAGCATGAGATTTCCCATGATGCTCTCGAAGATACGCATGCCCTGCTTATCAAAATTGATCGTTGCAGGATCGATCGTTTCTCCCAGCGATTCCGCAAGCTCCTCGATTCCGGTGGACTTGAGCAGTTGGGCGATCTCGTGGGTCGAGGTGGGATAGCTGAGGATCTGGATGTCGGTGTGAAAACGTGCGGTGAGCTCTGCCGGGATCATTTTCGCTTCGTGGATCCGCTCCTCAAACGGCACCTCATGCGTGTCGATCGCCGGTGCAAACCCGAGCGTTTTGGGCTTGGGACACGCAAACACATCCTGCCAGGTTCCGCTGCCGACGATCCATAGACGGTGGGCGATACTCTGACGTACGTGGGCAACCTCTTCGCTGGGTACCTCCTCACCTTTTTCCCATGCCTCAAAAGGAAACGCGTGATCAAGCACACCCCAGAGCTCGTTGCAGAGCGAACGGGACCAGCTGCTGTCGCCGGTGTTTCCAATCTTGTCAAGCTCGTCGATGTGAACGATCACAAGTGGGTTGCTCCTGACCTTGTTGAGGATGCGGAACACAGTCGTACCCCCGGCGTTTTCCCGTGCTCCCTGAACCATCCAATCCCCATAGGTGATCGGGAAGTATTCCGCTTTGAGTAATGCGGCCACCTTCTTCACGAGGAAGCTCTTTCCAGCGCCTGTCGGCCCTGCGATCAGCGGGAAAAGGCGCGGCCTGAGGGTGGTCGTCGGCGTGTTTTCCTGGGAGAAAAACATCAAACCGAGTTCAATCAGGTTCTTGAAGACGGCGTTCTGCGACGCGGAAAGTGACGGGTCTGAAATATCGTTCATAG
>CAZCTO010000039.1:0-4476 GCA_964501725.1 uncultured Oscillospiraceae bacterium
CTATTTGAGGTACTATTTGAGGTACTATTTGCGTGTCTATCTGTGCGTCTATTTGTGTACCGGGCGCGGCAACGTGTTGTGTGTTGGTGAGGTTATTTTGCTGTTCCATGAGTGTCTCCTCGTCTTTTTTCGCGGTCACAGCGTTTGCATTGGTTGCTGAGGCCATCTGAACTTCTCTTTTTCCGTACAAATTCTCTTGTATCTTTAAGTAGAGTGCGGCCGCAGCAATTACACTTTTTCCAGGCAAATAGGTTAAAACGATTAAGCCATTGGTCGAGGTGAAGAGTTGCGGCGTCGGCTATTTTGCCGCAGATCTGCTGCGTATAAATTGTGCTAATGTAGTTGATAGAGGGAGAGAGGTCGAGCTGATTTATAAGAATTGAGCGTATTTCTATGTTGCTGAGGTGTTTTATTTTCGAGTTGAGGACTAGGGTTTGGGTGCGGCTTAGGTCTGCATGTTCAACGTAGTAGTCTATGGTGTGGATTAGGGCGCTAAGGGTTGAATTAGGGCGTTGAGCCGCCGCAATAGATAGGTCTTCATAATGTTCCAGCAGCCGATATACGTGCTTGGGGTTGGTGAAGTCGATGAGGTATTTGGCGTGCATATTGTAAGGGCGTTCCGCGGCTACGTCCTCGTAAGGGGCGCTAAATGTGAGGGAGCCATTAAAGTAAAGGCCAAGAGGAGCAAACCCATAGCACGAGGTTAACCCCGTCAGATCAAGCTCCTCCCCCTCAATATCATACACATAGGTTGTCTTGTTCTGGGCTAAAGGTAATACAGGTTTATACGAATCACGTAGTACGAATTGGTCGCGCCTCATGTCTATGAGCATGTGATTGAGTTTGTATAGGTGGGTTGGGTTGGTTATTGGAGTGGTATGGATGTCGTGCTCTTTACCTAGGCTAACGTTGAGTTTGTGCTGCATTAGGTCGAGGTAGTCCCAGAGGGGCAAGAGTTCGGGTATGTCGCAATCAACTGACCGGTCGATAGTTGGCTTCTTTTTGGTGTAAACTGAGCGCTCAAGCGGTCGGAATATGGTTGTTTCGTTTGTAAGCGGATTGTCCATTATAGCGTCGAGGGACTCACTGTCCTTACGATCATAGCTGCCGTACTTAGTTTTTATAATTACGTCGTGGCGGTCAACAGCGCTCTCGCCCGTATCGGCATCACGACCATAAAGTATATAATTGCCGAGTAATTCCAGGTCGGCTGTAGTAAACTTATAGTTTGGGTCGGCGGTCTTTTGTTGTACTAAAGCATCTACAAAGTCGCGGCGGCCCTCGGTAGTAGGTATGGAGAAGTCTAGTTTTAATGTAGTCATATCTCACCTCCGAATATAGTGTAACAGAAAAGTGTGAATTTGTCAAATATTTAGGTTAATGAAGAGAGAAAAATTTACACTTTTTATGTGCACGGAATTGGTAAAAAATGGAAAAGAGTGTGGAAAATTCGTGGGGGAGAGTTTCCTACCCCGGACCGAGTCCGCGAGTGGAAATTATTTTCTACCTAAAATCCCACCCCCGTAAATAGTTTACAATGCTAGGAAGCTCCGCCCCCGCTCCAGCTCATCTAGTATTAAAAACTAGATAAGGTCATAAGAAAAGCCGCCTCGCGGCGGCTCGTTTTTGTTTTTTTGTTTCAAATTATTTCGTCAAGTTCGTAAATTCTCTCTTTATCATACTCAAGTTGCTCCTCGAGCCATCGCGCCCAATTGCTTGCGCTTGATTCTATCGCGTCACAAATTCCGCCTTGCGTGGTTTTTTTGTTTCTCCGAATTGCTCCGCTTTCCTCAAGTCCTTGTAAAAATGTATTGATAGTCATAATCCGATCGGAAACGTGGCGACGAATATATCCGGTGTTCTTGTTATTTATGTCTAACTCATAAATAATCAAATTGTCGCCCCGTTTGCGGATACTGTTTAATAGAGAAGTTATTTGGCCGCCGTTCGTTTTAATTTCAACGGGAATTTTACGGATAACGCCGTCGAAACGGATAAACACATCTGCGCGCCCTTGTTTTGCGACTTTGGTTTTTCTGCTGTCGTTTGGAGTCAATACTAACTCATGCTTTTTCCCGCCCGCGCCCGAGTCAATTCCTTTAGTTGGTTTTACTCGAAAATTGATTCCGTCATAGTAGTCAATATTTTTTTGCCGTTCACGTTGCGCCGCCGTGGTAGTTGTGGGATTCTCAACCCGTGACTTTTCAATGAAATAGTTGGTAACCTCGTCTTTACTTTTTTGAGTAGTCATCAGTTTAAGTGCCGCTGTTTTGCCTAAAGTGTTTAATTGCCAAAGTACCGTGATTCCGTTTTTGATGAGGTTGTTTTTTGTGCGCGTGGAAAAGTTTGTTTCTGTAATAGGAGTGTAGCCATTCATGTTCGCGTTCATTGTATTTCCTCTTTCCGGCCTATGGCCTTTTCTTACTATTATTATAAGGGATATTTAGACATATAGCAATAGCGAATTGTGAACATTTTGTGAACATATCTAGTAATGAATACTAGATGACCTTATATACATAACCGTAAATTTTTTTCTCTATACGTTCAATGTCTAACTATTGTTATTGAAAATTGTTCACTTCCATGATATAATCATAGTATCAAAAGACAAAAGGCGGTGCTTCACTTGACTAACACGTTAACGCTTTACTGTACTAAAGCGAACCTCGAACAAATTTCCGACTGCGAGCCGGTGGGTCTGGTCATCCGACTGCCCGACGACACGCTCATCACCGTCCGGGGACGCGTGACTATGGGAGCTGGAGCTGGAGCTGGAGCTGGTCTCTACTGCTGCGGAGCTGTCTGGAGTGATTGGCAAGTAGCTGGGATATTATGCCGCAAAGAGGTGTAAATGCCACTCGCGTGCGCGCGCAATGTGAGCTGGGCGAGATACTCGCCCTTTGGATTTCTAGACGTACCACGTCTAACTTCCTCAATAAAAAAAAGGACGATTATTCGTCCTCTTCATCCACGCAGTTATGGCAAAATACTCGTCCCTCTTCATCTATTAGCGCACTAGGCAAAACCATTGTAGTTTGGCAACAAGAACAGGCCACAACCATCGGTAAAAAATGTTCTGCGAACCACTCGCCCGTAATGTCACCCTTAGGAAACTTGATGCCTAACTCTTCCTCAATGTATCTTTGCGCGTTCTTCATTGTGCTTTCTCCTTTTTTCTTTTAGTGTACCATACCCGCGCATTTTTGTCAATAAGTTTATCTAGACATACTATGTCTAAATTTCCCTCTTGCGCTTTTTCTTCTTCCGTGTTATACTTATATCATCAAGTAGAGGAGGTCACTACCATGAGCCGCAAGCCGATTATTATCACCGCGTACAACCTGCGCGACGTTTCCTACTCCCAAGCCGCCGCGAAAGGCGAAGTCTTCTTCCAGATTTGGCGCGAGTTCAACGCGCGCGAACGCATCGAGCGCATCCGCGCGAAGCTGGAAGCTGCGAGCTGCCCCGCCGCGTAATCCGGAATTGTGCGAGAAGAGAAAAATTTCTCTTCTCGTTTTTTTAGTTAGACATAGTACGTCTAGATAAGTTTGTTGACAAAAAATAAAACTTGTGGTATACTTAAAGTAATAAATAAGGAGATTAGACAGTATGTTTGGTAAAAGATGGGCAGAAGCACTTAATATCCTTGACGCTCAAATTAAGCTTGCGGTAGAGCGCGGCGCGTTGGAAGATTGGGCATCTGCTTACGATCTTGCGAAAGTGCGAGAAATCGTGGTAAAGATGTCTCATTCTATCGAGTTTTATGCCGACGCGATTGGAGGGTTAGAGGATTACAACGCCGAACTAGAAGAAAAAATCCTAACTGCCTCAACGTCTTTGGGCGATGTTTTCCGCAACCTCTTTGGGCAATGTTTTCCGCGCTCTTACTGATTATGAGGTAAGTCCCGACGAAGACAGCACCGAAAACGATTGGGAAGAAATTTGCGGACGCGACGATTGTGGCGCGACTGATTGTTCAAATCGTATTTAGCCGCCGGAAAAATCGGGAGAAGCAATTCTCCCAAAACCTCCTAGACATACTATGTCTAAATTTTCCCTATTGACTTTTTCCCATAACTAGGGTATAATAAAAGAAAAGGAGTAACCACAATGTTAAGTCTTAATGAACTAGCCAAGCTTACACCTGAAGAACGCGAAGCCGCCTTTGAAGCGCACGCGAAAGAAGTTACTCGCCCTCTATACACAACCAAACCGAAGCCGTGCGAAAATGTCGGCGGTCTGATGGTCAAGATGATGATTGAAGCCGCCGAACGTGAGAGGGGATAGGTTCCCCTTAGTTAGACGTACTATGTCTAAATTTCCCCTCTTGCGTTTTTTCGTGGCGTATGGTATACTAAGACTATCAAAGACGGAGGTGCTACCATGAGTAAGATTAAAGTCATTTCTTATAACCTGCGCGACCTGTCCGAGGACGCCGCCATCGCCAAGGGCGAAGTATTTCACCAATGCTGG
>CAZCTO010000040.1:0-4349 GCA_964501725.1 uncultured Oscillospiraceae bacterium
GGCTTTCGTTGTCCAGTCGTTTTACATTAAGTTTCCTGTTGCCACCTTTTAGTTGTTTCAGATGAAAGATCCCTGCGCTGGAACTCTGCGGAAACTATGTTTTGCGAACCGATGAGTCGCAGCTGTCTGCCGAGCAACTCTGGCGGCTATACATGACCCTTTTGAAGGCAGAATCCGGATTTAAAATGTTGAAGTCCGATTTGGGCCTTCGACCAAACTTCCATCAAATCCCCAAGCGGGTCGAAGGCCATATTTTCATCACCGTTTTGGCCTACCACCTGCTCTGCTGGATCCAGACCAAGCTTCAAAATGCAGGTGATCGTCGGCATTGGTCGAGTATCCGACGCCTGTTGAGAACCCATTGCATTCAAACAATCCTGCTTCCGGTCGAGCAAGGGCACACCATCGCCATCCGTAAACCGAGTCGACCAGAAGAGGAGCAAGCCCGACTCTACAAGATCTTCGGTATCGATTTTGCAGGAGCCTATAGGACACAGAAAAGCATCTTCCGAAAATAACGGTTTTGTAGTGCCACCAAAATGCTCGATCTTAGAGCGTCAATGATTTACAGCAATATCTAAGAAACTTGGGCTAGCGGCCGGAACCTTCTTGATCTTCCACGGCGGGCGGGCTTAAGATTCTTGGTCCGTACAGGCTTGCGGACCCAGCCTGGATCGGAGCGGGAATCGAAATCACGCTCCCGCCCGAAGGCAGCACGCCACAGATCTACATCGACAGGAGACGCCAACCATGGAGCAGATCACCCGACGCAATTTCCTCATGACCGGTCTCGGCACAGTCGCCGCCCTGGCCGGGACTTCCACCTCGCCGCAACTCCGCGCCGCCACCGGCGGTCGCCTGCCGATCGGCCTGCAGCTCTATGCCGTGCGCGGTTCATTCTCCAAGGATGTCCCCGGCACTCTGAAGGCCGCCAAAGAGCTCGGGTACGACGGTGTCGAGTTCTGGGGCTACGGTGGGACCGAGAACGTCTTCGGCGAGTACTCCGCCAAACAGCTGAAGGCACTCCTGGACGAGAACGGCTTGAAGTGCTGCGGGATCCATTGCGAGCCACGCGCCGTGGCCGACGAGAACCTCGCGCTTACCGTCGCGAACAACAAGATCCTCGGCAACAACTACCTGATCGTCGCCGGCGCCGCCGATCGGATGAAGGACAAGACCACGATCGCTGAATTCGCCAAGTACCTCAATTCAGCCTCGGAGAAGGTGGAGTCCGATGGCATGTCGGTCGGCTACCACGCCCACGGCTTCGATTTCGTCGTCATCGACGGCAGGTTCGCATGGGACCATCTCTTCAGTCAGACCCGGCCCCAGGTGGTCATGCAGATGGATGTCGGCAACTGCCTCGATGGCAACGGCGACCCGATCGCCATGTTCGAAAAGTTCCCTGGCCGTTCGCAGACGGTCCATATTAAGGAACACCAGGAGAAGACATTCGACAGCGATTACTACACAAAAGTGTTCGACCTCTGTGAGAACCGCTGCGCCACGGAGTGGTACATCGTGGAGATGGGCGAGCCGGACGGCAACGGGTTCACCGTGGCCGGAGCCGCGATCAAGAAATTGCGGACGCTCGGGCAATAACCACTTCGAACCGGTGGCAACCCCTCTGTGGACCCGCCGGTTCTCCATCCGCCTCGCAACCATCACATGCCCGGAGGGGCCTGCATGAATCCTCAAGCATCAGGAATGACCCGGCGCCGTTTCCTCGGCGCCTCCGCCGTCACCGCCGCCGCCACGATCCTTTCGCGAAACCAGGCCGCCGGCGCAGCCCAACACGTACCAGAAGGTCGACCGGTCCGAATCGCCTATATCGGCTGTGGCACCCAGGGCCTGCGCAACATGATGGGTGCGCTCGAGCATCCCGGCGTGCAGATCACCTCGGTCTGCGACCCGAACCGGCTGAGTGATGACTACCCGGAATGGGGCCCGGACGAGGTCAACGACAAGGTCCGCGCCTTCCTGCAGGACCCCGACTGGGCGCGCGACGCCCGCGGCGGCCTCTGCGGCCGGGAGGTGGGCCGGAACGTGGTCGACACCTACTACCGCAGGACCCCACCTGCCGGCGGATTCGCACCCTGCCGGACCTATGTCGACTTCCGGGAGCTGCTCGAACAGGAGACCGATGTGGATGCCCTCTACATCATGACCCCGGAGCATTTGCACTCGACGATCGCGATCCAGGCGATGGCGCAGGGCAAGCACGTGATCACGCATAAGCCGCTGGGCAATATCCTGCATGAGGCACGGACCGCCCGCGATCTCGCCCTGGAGTCCGGACTCGCCACGCACCTCTTCTGCGCCGCAGGCAATCACTCGACCTCCACGATCTGCGAATGGGTCTGGAGCGGGGCGATAGGGCCCGTGCGCGAGGTGCACAACTGGTCGACCCGCCCCTTCTGGCCGCAAGGCATGCTGACAAACCCACCGGAGCAGCCGCCCGTGCCGGAGGACTTTCGATGGGACCTCTGGCTCGGGCCTGTCCCGGACCGCCCATACCACCCCGCTTACACGCACGCCGTTTTCCGCGGCTGGTACGATTTCGGGACCGGTGCGCTCGGGGATATGGGCCACTACAGCTTCCACCAGATCTTCAAGGTCCTGAAGCTCGGCTCCCCGACCAGTGTCGAGGCCGGCCGCAGCCAGTACTGGGCGATCGAGGACTTCACCTGGCACAAGAAGGTCAATACCGTCGCCTACCCGCGCGCCTCGGTCATCCACTGGGAGTTCCCCGAGCGGGGCGAGATGCCGCCCGTCCGCCTGCATTGGTACGACGGCGGCATGCGCCCGCCCATGATCGAAGAGCTCGAGGCCGACGGCCGCCCGATGCCGGAGGAGGGAATGCTCTTTGTCGGTGACCGCGGCAAGATCCTGGCCGATTTCACGGGGGGGAGTCCGCAGCTCATCCCCGAGGCCAGGATGCGCGCCTTCCAGCCGCCGGCCGAGACCGTGCCCCGGCCGAAACCGGAACTCGATCAGTTCCTCGACGCCTGCCACGGCGGTCCGGAATCGGATGCCAGCTTCCCCAATGCCTACCCATTCGCGGAGACGATCCTCCTCGGCACGATCGCCCTGCGCGTGGAGCAAAAGCTCAATTGGGACACCGCACGCGGTGCCTTCACCAACTCCGACGCCGCCAATGCCTTGATCCGGCGTGCCGATTATCGCCCCGGCTGGGAGATCTGAGCCCGCTCGGGGACGGCTCCGGCACGGGTCGACCAGAGCACCATTTCAGGGCGGCCCGATTTGCCAATGGCCGCGCCAAGCAACAGGGTGGAATCCGTATAGATTGGCGCCCAAGGCCTGAATCGACCTGGCGGCGGTCTCCCACCCGGGAGCGGCCGCATGGCCGCCGATTCCCTTTCAAACGACATGTTCAAACCCAACAGGAACCACATCATGAATCAAAACAGCAGCGATTGCCGGCGGCCCCGCCCCTGGGCGGCGCTCTTGTCCGGTCTGCTCCTTTTCACCACCAGCGCCCTCACCTACACCAACGCTCAGGAAGCGGAAGCACCGGAGCCGCCTGCCGCGCCCGCGGCCAAGGAGCAGGCCTGGGCACCTGCTGAAGGCCCGCTCATGACGCGCTGGGCCAAGGACGTCTCGCCCGAGAACGCCCATCCGGAATACCCCCGCCCGCAGATGGTCCGCCAAGAGTGGCTGAACCTGAACGGCCTCTGGCAATTCGAGATCGTCGAGCGCGAAGCCGATCGTCCGGCTGCGTTCAACGGCCAGATCCTGGTCCCGTTCCCGATTGAATCCGCGCTCTCAGGCGTCAAACAGACGGTCTCGCCGGAGCAGC
This sequence comes from uncultured Oscillospiraceae bacterium, assembly GCA_964501725.1. GTDB lineage: Bacteria > Bacillota > Clostridia > Saccharofermentanales > Saccharofermentanaceae > CAZCTO01. The sequence goes on from CAZCTO010000040.1 coordinate 3,821, forward strand.
GCCTCTGGTACCGGCGCAGCTTCTGCCTGCCGGAGGATTGGGCAGGCCGGCGCGTCGTCCTGCACTTCGGCGCGGTCGACTGGGAGGCGACGGTCTATGTCAACGGCACCGAGATCGGCGCGCACCGCGGCGGCTACGACGCCTTCAGCTTCGACATCACCGACGCGCTGAAGCCCGAATGCGAACAGGAACTGGTCGTCGCCGTCTGGGACCCGACCGACGGCGGATACCAGCCTCGCGGTAAGCAGATCCGCAATCCCCACGGCATCTGGTACACACCGACCACCGGCATCTGGCAGACCGCATGGCTCGAGCCGGTCGCCGAGGGCTCCATCAAGACACTCAAGCTGACCCCCGATCTGGACGCATCGAAGCTGAATGTCCAGGCGACCGCACGCAAGGCAACCGCCGGCGCGCGCCTCATCGCGAAGGCGTCCGTCCAGCTGAAGAACGGCAAAACCGTGGAAGCCAAGGCCGAGACCGAGGCCGACGAGAACGGCGTCTTCAACCTGGCCATCACAGTCCCGGA
>CAZCTO010000041.1:0-3538 GCA_964501725.1 uncultured Oscillospiraceae bacterium
GAGCCAGCCGAATATGCGGAAAGTTACGACAAGACGGATTTCCCTGCAGCTTCTATAAGGTCCGTGAATACATGGACATCCAGGGGCTTCGATGTATCCACATCCGACGGAGGCAGAGAAGCCTGACAGACAGCCGGAAAGCGCGTGGTGACGGATATTTCAACCTCACCAGAAACTTGGATATCCGGGCACCGTTTGAGGTCCTGTCAAGCGATATCAGTTACATCAGGACGGGAGAAGGATTTGATTATCTGTGCCAGATCAAAGACGTAATGAGTGGTGTAATCTTGGCAGAGAGCATGTCCGAACACATGAAAGCCGATCTGGTTGTTAAGACGATCAAGAAAGCGATTCGCCGGTATGACATCCCCAAAGGCTGCGTCTTCCACAGTGATCGGGGCAGTCAATATACATCTGAAGAGGTGATGAATCTGTTGACCAAAGAAGGACTCCGACAAAGCTTCTCGCGAGTCGGGACTCCGGGAGATAACAGTTGGAGTGAAAGCTTCTTCGCAAATCTCAAGAAAGAAACCGTACACTGGACCCATTTCCAGACACGTGCCGAAGCCAGACAGAAGATTTTCGCCTACATCGAGGGCTTCTACAACACAAGAAGAATACAAAAACGTCTCGACTACCTAAGTCCTCTACAATGGCTCAAACGCTGGAATCTCGGTCTTCAAACATGTGTTGCTTAGAAACCTGTCCGAAATAGTGTTGACGTTCCGATTATTGGTAATGAGGTAAAAAGTGGAAGTGCAACAAGGACAGCGCAGCAGATTGCCCTAGATAATGAGTTAATGGCTTCTGGTGGCTTAAATACTGTTGGTCAAAAAGCAATTGATGCAAGCATAAGCAGAATTTCTGATGTACAGGTAATTCATGTTAGTAACGATGGTATTGTAACGATTGAATAGATATAATTGGAGTTAATATCGATGGAAATCATTGAGAAGAAAATGTTGGAACTAGATAATGAATTATTGGAACAACTCAAGGAATACGGTTTTTATAGAAAGAAGAAACATGTTTTTTCCAGAGTCGTAGGAGACTGCATACAGCATATTGCTATACTTGAAACAAAGCTAAAAGGTAAAGCAGAATTTCATATTAGTACTTGTGTTGGGTTTACGTATGAGAAAATAAAAAGACTTATTTCGTTTATCCAGAACGAAAAATATGAAAAAAATGGGCTACGGCAAACATAAATGTTGCGTCACTATTGGATTCAAAAAAACCATATGGTTTTTATATAAGCGAAGAAACAGATCTTGAACCTATTATTAATGATATAGTGCATGCTATTAAGGAATATTTATTGGGTTTTTTAGAAAACTGTGATCATCTGGAAAAATACGAGAAGATGCTGAAAGAGATGGATGAGAAAGTAAGAATCAGCACATTTGCTCTAAAAAGACCTGAATGGAATGAACTGGCATTAGCAATACTATTAAGCAGAAATCATGAAGAAGTATTCGAGAAATACAGAAAATATTTTGACACGAATCCGGTTCTTCTGCAGGTAGCCAAAGATAGAATTAAAAGTTACGACAGTATGAAAGAGAGTGATTCGTTATGAGCCGGGATTTGTCTTTTTGGAAAACAAAATATGATACGAAAGTAGACAATAGTGAAATATACTTAGCACTGACAAATAAGCAACACTTAGATTATATCGATGAGATTCCCTCTAGTCGAGTATTAGAGAATTTCGTTAACGAATTCAAGGACTGGACTCTTCGGAGTAATCTATATTTCGAAAAAGGAGAGGAAGCCTTCCAACTGATGATTACAAGTCAATTTGTGAGGGCAGATTGTTATGGAATGACCGGGAATAACATGAATAGAATTATTGATATTTTGCATCATTTTGATTGTCCATTATATGATTCAGCAATAGATGTTAGATTTGATTAGACAGATTAACTAGCATGTGGGGAACTCGACAAGACTTTAAACAGGATGGGCAGAGACGGAAGAGAAGGAGAAAGGATCATAAGAACAGAATCTCGCTAAACATCAGACTTATCGCTCAGCATGAACTATATTAGTTTTATCCGAGCCTGCCGAACGATACTTCGTTCGGCAGCTTATCTTTATACTTGAAAAGATAAACCTGATGAAGAAGAATCGAATCGTCATAGGAATTATCATTCTGCTTATCATTTTGATAGGTGGAATTTTGCCGGAAAAACTATTTATGACTAACGTGCAGAAAGAAGAATGAACCTTAATAAGATATAATTTACGGCGCGTGTCAAATGTAAATACTGTGAAAAGTACTTATATTAAGACATTATACCTTGACAATAATGGACAAACCGACATAAAATAATCCTGATATTCATTTTTGGCCTTTAGAATCGTTTATTCATAAGAGCCAGATCTTAAGTCTTTGGGGGAGAGCATATGTCAAACAATATAAGAATAAATTCTGACCTCATGCATGATCGGGCGGAGGAGTATCGTGTGCAAGCTTCGAATCTGGAACATATTCTTACAAAGCTGGATCAACTTCAGCGTTCTCTCGACAACGAATGGATCGGATTGGCTTCTGAGGCTTATGGCAACAAGTATGCGCAGTTAAGACCGACATTCGAAAAGACGAGCGAATTGACTCTGGACATTGCGACGGCTCTCGACAAAGTTGCACAGAATATGATTGAGGTCGATCACAAACTGGCGAGGTGGTTTTGAGTTTTTCTGATCTGAGCAGATACTTTGATTCGACTGCTTGTATCAGGGTTAAGAGGAATGTGTTGTTCATCTATGAGTATAACCAGGAATACTGGATATATAGAAAAATCAGGAGGAATTAGTAATGGCAAATCAAATTCGTATGTCTCCGGAACAAATGCGTATCAGAGCGGGAGAGTACACCACACAGGCAGGTAATGTTGAAGAAGTTATTAACAAGCTTGATGCCCTTTTAACTACATTGCAGTCTGAGTGGGAAGGTTCAGCAAGTGAGTCCTATTCCAGCAAGTATGAAGAACTGAGACCCGGTTTTGTCAAGGCACAGGAACTGATCACTGAGATTGCTGCGGCTCTCACAAAGACAGCTCAGATTGTCGAAGAGACAGACACCAACATCTCTAATGCATTTAAGTCCTAAAAGTTTGTTAACGCCCCGTTTCTCAAGAGATGCGGGCGTTTACAGATTTTCTGCGAACGTATCAATTAAACTGTTATGACCCGCATTATCAAGTAATTCGATAAGAGGGTTTTTTACTAGCTAAATTATTTATGCTGTCCAATTTGCATTGGATTTGATTGAAATAGCATATGTGTTGAGAGTACAGGTTTTGTCTCATCTTTGCGATACCGTAATCGTGATGGCAAGAAGATGTTTGTTTGCTGAGAAAAGGATAACGAGGATATCTTAAAAGGTTGATATTTCAGTCAGATTATTTGTATATTTGATGTCATAGAACGAAGAGATAATCAATACCCATTGAGCAGATGCTATATTATGACGAATTGGAGAAACGGAGACAAAAAAAATGGACAAGGTAGAATATCTGCCCCTGGGAAGCGT
>CAZCTO010000042.1:0-3427 GCA_964501725.1 uncultured Oscillospiraceae bacterium
CGTTCAATGATTAAATTCCGACCAAAAACGATTAAGATACAAAAAATTGGCAGAACGACCAAAGAATTATTTCAGATTTGGTTTGGCATTCTATTGCTTTTCGCAAATAAAGTGTCTATAATTTATATTTTTATTTCCTTTAGACTATCATTCTCATTAAAAATATGTACTATTGCATCATATTTATTTTTGTTGTAACCCCTGTGGGCTACGGCTATCTAAATATCTATATATAAAGACGTTAAATTGAACCATTGTTCTGATTATTCAATGATTGTTTAGATTCGCTTCGGTTTTTCCAAGAGAAAACGGCAGAAATTTGGTCATTGAGTTATGAGTAGCGTGTCAAAATTGGCTCCACGTTTTTATCTATATGTTTTCCATGAAAAGTACCAACAAACCAATTCGGGAGCCTTTGGTTATAAAAAAAGAAAAAAATGAATCGCATTAATTTCACTAAATGCATGCTTTTTGCATCTTTATTTCTTGGAATGGCCTTTTTTTCATCCTGTCAAGAAGACTTGACTGAGGGAACGACCAACACTGAAAATCCTGAAGTTTCGGAAGAATTAGATCCGGCACTGTCTCCCTTGGAGCAAAAAGAAAAGCTTGAAGAAATAGCCATTGAATTTATGAATCAAATGCCGGCTTCAGATTTTCAAGAATTGGCCGATTTTTCTCAGTACATCAATAACAGATATGGAGAGCAATATGAATGGGACAGTGTAGGCGATTGGGCAAAAAGATGCTTTGAAGCATCCTTGGAAGCGCTTGAAACAGAAACAACTGGAACCCATACTGATACTTGGGAGGAATATTCATATATTGACAACTATTTCTACAACAACTACAAACTATTGCTACTTGCCTCCAACTTTACAGGTCACTTTAAAGCTGAAAACGGCATTTGGAAACGTAGTGACGCAAACAATTTGCAGTTTGATTTCTACGGCCAGACTGGTAAAAAATGCACGCTTAAACTTGAAACCGCTGGGAATGTCAAAAATGTTTATGTGACAAATATGGACGATCATCAGAATACTACAAGTTCATCATCGGATTATACCTATATCTACAACCATTATTATGACCGCGCACAATGCACCATTGGAGTTCCGGATACCCTCATTATATCTTTGTGTGAGGGCGATTCTCAAATTGTAAAAAACACCATCAAAACCGATCTATCCAATCTTAGCGGAGAAGAGTTTGACTTGAGCAAAAGCAGTGTGAACATGTCTTCACTTCTAGAATTGAATAATGGATACAAATTCAAGACTTCACAAGTCGGGTATACTGCAAACACGAAAGCATCTGCCACCTTTGAGATGAGCAAGAATGATATTCCGCTTTTAACGCTAGCAATTGCTGCAGATCCAAAAGATATTCCTGCTTGCAATCTCAGCACATTTACTTCGCAAGATTTTGATATCGAAGATATGGACACAACAGAGCAGGTAAATGTTAAGAATGTTTTTGTCAAACTGGATTTGATGGGCAAACTTCAATTTCAGGGAACGTTGAGTGATGTGCGAAAATTTGCCGAATACATGGATGCTGCAAATCACTGCTCAAGATCCATTGATATGAAGTCATATATAAATCTTGCAAATTCACTTACACACGTCGACCTCTATTTTAACAATACTGCAACAAAGCAAGCAACTGTAAAAATTGAGACATTTGAAGAGGCATATTGGTACGGAGAAACGAATTGGGAAGCAGAACCTGTTTTATATTTCAATGACGGTTCCTCCTATAGTACTTTTGAAGTATTCTTCAACAAGAAGGATTTCAAGAATGTGATCAACACCTTCATAGAACTGGTGAACAATTTTGCCAAACTCGGTGAAGGGCCAACAGAAATAGAAATTGAATAAGATATTGTTTTGGCTTTGAGAAGCAAACTCTTAGTAATTTTGATAACACTCTGTTTATGTAATGCTTTGGCTTTTGCTCAGAACATTCATAAACAGGGTGTTAGTCTTGATAGCGTCTTCGTAAAATCCTATAGAAACACTTCTGGCGTCAAAATAAAACCAGATGGCACGATTCATTGGAAGATGAAGATGTTGGATGATTTGCCCAAAATCATGGGAAATGCAGACCCCATGCATTATGCACAGATGTTGCCCGGAATCCAAACCAACTCAGAGTATCAAAGCGGCATACATGTTCAAGGATTTGAAAGCGCACATTCACTTGTTTCAATCGGAGGGGTCCCCATTTATAATGTAAATCACCTACTTGGTTTCTTCTCTTCTTTCAATGCTTCGCATTATTCGTCCATGGAAATCGACAATTCAGGCCATGATGCGAAAAGCAGCAACAGGCTTGGCGGAACCCTCAATGTAGAACCCGGGGCTTCTTTGGTTGACAGTCTGCAAGGTGAGGCCTCCGTGGGGCTCATCTCCTCACAAGGCACCTTGCATATTCCTCTGGGAAAGAACACCAGTGCCGCTCTTTCCTTGCGGGGTTCGTATATCAATTTACTCTATGATCGGTGGCTGAGTTTGGAAGAAGCCAATGTACAGTATGCCTTTTATGATGCCAATGTCAGCATAAATCATCAAGTCGATGCTGACAACCAACTACTATTGGATTGCTATGGAGGCTCAGATGCAGGTTCATTCATTGAACCATACTATCAGAGCAACATGACGGCCCACTGGGGAAATTATATGGGAGCCCTTCACTGGATACACACAAACGATTTGTTGCGATTCAAGAGCACCCTGTATACCACCAACTACTTCAACCATGTCTCCATAAAAATGGATGCTTTTGAATCAAGACTACCCTCAGGTATTTACGATTGGGGTTACAAAGGGAATGTCGAATACAAGAACTGGGACTTGGAGTCGGAAGTGATTTACCACGACATTTATCCGCAATCATTAAAATCAACGGAAACTTACAACACTGCTCCCTCCGGTTTTTTTAGACAACAGTCCGTTGAAGCAACAGCCAGTTGCGCGTATTTTCAACCCATTCAAACATTGTTTTCTATACATCTTGGTTTGAAACTTCCGATGTATTTTACCTCGGATAAAACCTTTTGGAATCTGGATCCTGTTTGCTCCTTGAATTTTGAAAAAAATGCGACCCAGGTCTCCTTGTCCTATGCCTTGAAGCACCAATACTTATTTCAAACGGGCTTTACAAATACCGGTCTTCCCACAGAATTTTGGTTATCAGCAAACAAAGACAATCTTCCGCAATACAGTCACGGATTACAAATGAGCGCGAGCAATAATCTCTTCCATGGTATGTTTCGTTTGAATGCAGCAATTTTCTACACACGTTTGTTTAATCAAATAGAATATCATGGAAATGTGCTCGATTTAATCAACAACACCTACAACCTACAAAGACTACTCCTTCTTGGAGATGGCACAGATTACGGTTTCGGCATCATGTTGCAAAA
>CAZCTO010000043.1:0-3067 GCA_964501725.1 uncultured Oscillospiraceae bacterium
GGCAATGCGGGGACGCAACCCGCCCAGGGATAACCGGGAAGCAACGACGCGATGGCGTCGCAACGGGAGAAGCCGTTACAACCGGCCTCTCCCTCATTTTATCCCCAGCCGGAGTGTCGTTCCTCTCCATGCCCAAAAAATCCCAGGGGGACGGGGGGACAGAGTCCCCCGGCATACCGACGCAAGCGCCGCCAAAAGCGCATTGACATAAACCAACAAAGGTAGTCCCCAGACTCCATCACAAAACTGAAAACCACGCCATCAAATATCGCGCCCGCAACATGAGCTGATCATATCTTCTTTTCCTTTGAATTTATGAATTTTAAAATTAGTCCTAGGAGAACCATATCTAAAGAGAAAATTATCGCAATTGGAATTAAATATGACAATCTGGGATTCTCGGTAAATACCATGGTGTATCGGTAGAATTTCCTGAACAGGAAATACTTAAGAAGGAATAAAAGCCCCCCGATAAGCGTCCATATAAAATAGTCAAAATTGCTATGTAGCCTTCTTTTCCGGATTAAATACGCTTGATATAATGAAATGGAGGCAATGCTGGTTGCCTGGAAAAAAAGGGCAAGAAGAACTTCAAAAAGCATATACATTAAAAATTACCTCAATTCAAATAAGCGCACCATTTTTCAGCGATAAGAGAGGCGCTCTCTATTCTTTGATACCACTGGACATAAACGTCGATACTTGCAGCGGCATCAAGAACTCCAAGCAAAGGAACTGATCCGGCCGAAACTCCTTTAATTAAAGCTGCCCTTAGCATTTTTCGGGTAAATATCGCCCCTCCTGCACCAGTGATTATAATATCAAGCCCGAATTTTGCAGGCCCAGGATTTCCTTCCCCGAATACTTCTTGCCACCAAAATTCCCATCGCAAATCCTTCATACATTCCAGGCAGCTGTGTTCATCAGTACCTACTAGATGGGCAGCCGGATCATTTTTAGGAACTGTGCACTTAACGCATTCAAGATAATCAAATTCAATTTCCCCTCTAAGGCTTTTATTCAGACTTATATAAACCCCTATGACAGGAAGCCAATCCTTGAAAGAATTGCCGAGAATATCGATATAATTATTTGGTTCGTTTTTACAGAAGAATAAAAGGTTCAGGGATTCTGTCTCCCCAATCGGATCCCGATTAATCCACCTTCCCAGCCTTGGGCTATAAAATCTGTATCCAAAGTAATAGAGATTCGGGGAGACGCCTGCGGATGAACTGGTTGTTGGGATAAGGAGCTCCTCTTCGATCTGTTTGGTGCTGAAGCGGAACTTGTTCCAAGTCTGCAATCCACTTACCAATTCGGATTGGATCAGGTTGCCGAACGGATCATACTCGTAATGGGCCTTGGCATCACCCGTGGCCATATCAACCAGTTGGGTGATGTTACCGTTGCCGTCGTAAAGACAGGCAAGGTTCGCAGTGGGCACCGTCTTCTTACTGATTCCGAGCAGGCCTCCGACTCCTCCTGCACCTCCAAAGGTACCCGAGAGATCAGGCCCCCAGGTATAGGTCACAAGCGCAGCGTCGTTGTTTTTACCATTCAATTCCGCCAGCATGTGCCACCCATCCCAGACGTACTTTTTAAATGACGTCGTCCTCCCGGACGATACCCCAAGGCCCAGTATCTATGCGGGCTGGGCTTGCCCGAAACACCCACTTTTCAGACTTATGGGATCACTGTGAAATATTTCCGTCATAATACTTGGCGTGTTTATCCAATATCAAACCCCGCTCTTTAAAAAGAGTCATTAGAAGACAAATATTTTTTAAATCATAAAATTTCAAGTTAATTGAAATTACACGACCGGTTTTTTCGCATATAAGAAGCTTAAAAAGCCCCTTCAATTTATATGAAAACGACCGGTCATATCTAATGCTTTCTATTTCTGAAAAGAATATTTTGCTTCCATATATTTCCAGAGAAATCGAGTCCACGGTAATTTTTGAACGTTTTATAAAAATCGCAGAAATTAATACCACAAAAATGACGGCAACACTCATCACTAGAGATTCACAGGAACCATGATTTAGAAAATCTAAAAAGGCAAGGAGGAAAATGGGAAGTGAAAATATATATAATACAATATATACTCTTTTGTCCGGATAAATGATAAAGGCTGTAAGTTTTTCACTCATCAAAGAATATTAATATCTGATCAATTCGTACGTTTGGCGGAAAATCTCATTTCCATTTTCGTTATAAATAATAATTTCATGATAATAATAAAAGTCAATAATATTCCTTTCAGAGTTTAGCAGAAGAGTACCCTGGTCATTATGATTTCTCAAATACCTTTCAAGCCCATTTCCGAAATGCCTAGTGATTTGCGGTGCAATTGCGTTACCGATAACACCTCCCTCTATTGCAGCTGATTTTACTGCCGCCCCAACAAACATTTTCCCGGCAGTTTGAAGCCTGATTCTGTTAATCGTCCCGTTAACAGCTTTAGTTCTTATCTGGTTATATACCGCTACAAAGGAATTTCTTCCTTTTGCCACACCTTGAATAGGGCGTCCGGGAATAAACCCGGTCATCCCACCAACAACAGTTGTTATTGCAACATCTGCATAGCAGATTTCTTCGTCATGAGTAAATGATTTTATGCCCTGCGAAACCAAACTTGTTGTCAACCCCCCAGCAGCACCAGCTAAAATTGGATTACCTGTGTATAAAAGAACTGAACCAGATGCGGCACCTCCAACAAAAGCACCTGTGTAATCCTCCCAATCACTCACTTCACCCATGAACACATCGACAACAGCTTGGGTCACCACTCCAATAAATCCACCACCTAATGCAAAAATTGCATCATCAATACCAAACCATAAGCCATTTACATCATATGCATTTAGTCCATTATTTCCTGAGAACCCATATAGATTGTACCCACCCGGTTCCCCAATCGGGTCCTGATTAATCCACCTTCCCAGCCTTGGGCTGTAGAATCTGTATCCATAGTAATAGAGATTCGGGGAGACGCCTGCAGATGAACTTGTTGTTGGAATAAGGAGCTCCTCTTCGATCTGTTTGGTGCTGAAGCGGAACTTGT
>CAZCTO010000044.1:0-2943 GCA_964501725.1 uncultured Oscillospiraceae bacterium
GTACAAAAACAGTTAATGAAATATAAGTTAAGTTATTCTAAGGTAAAATTAATCTTATTATCACATTTACACGCGGACCATTACTTAGGTATTCCTGGGTTATGTTACACTTTAAGCATGAACGAATTTAATGGAAAATTAAAAATAATTGGGCCAAAAGGTACTGAAGAAATTATAACTTCTCTATTCATAGGTAAAGTTCCCCCATTCATTGAAATAAGTGAATTTAACGGGGAAGAAATTGTGTACGAAGAAAAGGATTTCACTATTAAAGCATTCAAAGTTGAACATATAAATGGTTCCTACGGATTTGTTTTTGAAGAAAATGAAAAAAGAAATTTCAATGAAGAAAAATGTAATGAATTGGGAATTAAGGGAGTAATGTTCTCCGAGCTTGAAGATAATGGTAAAATAAAAGTGGGTAAAAAGGAAATTCTAATAGATGATGTTTCAGTTTTAAGTAAAGGTACAAAAATAACATTTTCAGGGGATACTATTTATTGTGATAATGTTCTAAAATATGGAAAAAGTTCAGATTTACTTATACATGATGCAACTTTCACTGAACAGCATTCAGAAGATGCAAAAGATAAGAGGCACGCAACAGCAAAAGATGCTGCTAAGATGGCTACGTTTACAAATTCAAAACAATTAATTCTCACTCATATAAGTAACAGGTACAAAACAGGTGAAGATCACTTAAAAGAAGCAAAAGAAATATTTGAAAATACTTTAGTTGCTGAGGATGGATTAGAGATTGATTTATAGAAACCTTTAAATATCACTATTTCCTAATAAAATCATGTCACGTTCTCAAGATTTACAAAAAAAAGAAGTTAATCAGGAAAAGAAAGGGGTAAATAAATTTTTCAAAAGATTATTTTTAGGTTCAAAATTAGATGAAAAACTAATTAATGAAATTCTTTCAGGTAATACTGAAGGTGTAAAAAATTTAATTTTACAAGGAGCAAGTGTTAATGCTCGTGATGCTTTAGGTACGACTGCTTTAATGCTTGCATGTGATTTTAATTATTTTGATCTTGTAGGTTTACTTATAAGTAAAAATGCAGACCTTGATGCTACAAATCAATTAGGTTTAACTGCGTTACATTATGCAGTTCAAAAAAGAGATTTAAGAGTAGTTCGTTTACTTGTTAATTCAGAAGAAAATGATACTGGTAAAAGAATTAATAGAAAAGATGAAAGAGGTAATACTCCTTTACATTATGCTGTTGAATCAGGTAATATTGAAGTTGTTGACTTTTTAATTAAGAGAAAAGCTAACAAGTTTATTGAAAATAATGAAAAACATATTCCACTTGATATTGCAAGGAAAAAACAATTTTTTGAAATGATAAATTTACTTAAATAAAAGAGGTAATATTTATGTACGAAGGTTTAAGAAAAGAAAAGAAGATTTCACAGAATATGACCAAAATTGAAAAGTTTTTTAAAAGATTACCTCATACAACTTTTTTTGATCCGGAATTTATAGGTAATAAACTTGATAAAAAGTTAATTGAAAATGTTAAAAACAAAGATATTGAAGCAATTAAACATTCAATTAAAATTGGTGCTAATGTTAATGCTCGTGATGAGAATGGTAAAACGGGTTTAATGATAGCGTGTGAAAAAGGTAATTTTGAAATAGTTAATTTATTAATAAATGAATATGCAAAATTAGATTTAAGAGATAATAAAGGTAGAACGGCATTACATTATGCTTGTCTTCAATCCAATTTGAGAATAGTTACTGCACTTTTTACAGATGCTCCAAGTAAGAGAAGGTTAAAGAGAAGGATTAATAGAAGAGATAAGCAAGGTAACACACCATTACATTTAGCTGTTCTAAATAATCATTATTATACAATAAACCATTTGCTTTTATCAGGAGCGAAAAAGAACATTAAAAATAAAGAAGGTAAAGATGTTTTTGATGTAGCGAATGATTGCATGCTTCCCAAAATAACATTACTTTTAAGAAAATTTTAATTTTTTAAAAAATCTAGCATTGTTTGAATTATGTTATTATCCATTGCGAAAATGTTATCGTGTTCCGCACTTGAAATTATGTATAATGTTGAATGTTTAAGTGCCTTAGTTAATGTATTACTTTGTTCATAAGGAACAACACTATCATTTGAACCATGAATTATTAATGTATTAGTTAACATCTTCTTAGCTTTTTTATAATCAAAATTTTCAACACCATCAATGTAAAAATCATAATTTAATCTTATGTTTAAACCTAAAGTTTTATCCGTTAACAAATTGTTTTCTTTCCATTCTTTCATGTCCGCGGTTTTAAACAAATCTTTGAAATCTGAAACTGGTGCGCATAATATTTCTGAGTTTATTGCGTTATGTTTCAAGCAATATGAAAGTGTTATGTAACCACCTATACTGTAACCTAAAAGTGAATATTTTGAATAGGTTTTCATTTCCCTGAAACTTGAAATTATTTCATGTAAATCACTTACACATTTTGAAATTGTTAATTCTTGGAAAACCCCTTCACTTTCACCATGTGCAAACAAGTCAATGCATAAAGCATCATAACCATTTTTTGAAAAATTTTCTGCTAAAAAGTATAAATCTTCCTTTGACGAGAGAAAACCGTGTAAAAGTATAACTAATGTAGAATTCTTTTCTTCTTTTTTTGAATTGAATAACGTTCCCACTATCTTTCTTGTGCCTATTTCCTGCTCGAATCTCTCAATCATCTGCTTTGATTAAAATAGAGAGATTTAAAAAATTAATCCATCTAAAAATATACTATCTATGGAACCCTCTGTAGCTCAACGGTAGAGCGATCGGCTGTAGATTGTTTCCCCGTAAGGGGAGTAGTTACCGATAGGTTGCTGGTTCAAATCCGGCCAGGGGGACTGTGGGGCTATGGGCTAGCCTGGTATGCTGCCTGCTTTGGGAGCAGGTGACCCCAGT
>CAZCTO010000045.1:0-2709 GCA_964501725.1 uncultured Oscillospiraceae bacterium
AAATCTGGGCACACACGCCAAAATATGTCGGTAAGGTTCTATTCATCAAAAAGGGCAACAGACTTTCACTTCAATATCACAACATAAAAGATGAAACGTTGCGCATATTGTCTGGCGAAATGGAGCTGGACCTAGACGAAGGAAAAAGCGTCAAAATGAACACCGCAGATGTATTTCATGTTAAACCAAAGATGATCCACAGAATGCACGCGATCACCGACTGCCTCGTCCTCGAAGTTTCAACTTCTGAGCTGCACGATGTCGTGCGACTCAACGACGACTATGGCAGATCCGACAAATAGAATATGAATCTATTAAAAATAAGCAGAACGAACGCCTATTTACTGCTCATCATCACGCTTACGTTACTGGTTCGTGCGCCGGCGTTCAATATGGACTATGCGAACATCGACGAGAACGAATATTCCATTGCTGCAATGAAGCTCTTGACCGGCGGATTGCCTTACCGCGACTTTCTCATCTACCAGCCGCCCGTCATCTATTATTTCTATGCATTAGCGTTCAAGATCTTCGGTGTCGGACACATCTGGGGAGCTCATATACTTTTAGATGTCGTTATGGCCACAACGCTTACCGTGATCTTTTCCACCGCAAAACTTCTATGGAACTCTGAAAAGACCGCACTTTTGGCAGCCGCTATCTACGGTTTCGTGACCTTTTCGTTCATTCCACAGGACATGCTTGGCGCGAATTGCGAACTGGTAGCTAACCTGCCAATTGCACTTGCGATTTTCTTTATCGTTAAAGCGTTCAAAAACGACAAAGTGGGGCTCATCTTTGCGCTTCTCTCCGGTATCTTTGCGTCGTTTGCTTTCCTTACAAAATATCAGTGCGGGATAATCTTAATTCCACCTCTTTTATATTCGATCGTCACAAAAAGAAGCGTCAAAGCTGCGCTTATGATCCTTCTTGGATTTACGATCCCGATCTTGGCCGTCATTGCCTTCTTTCACGCCAAGGGCTCGCTGAATGAGACCGTAGATGCCTTCTTGTACATAACGAAATATGCAAAAGGCCCGGTCCAAAGCACTGCGACCTATGTTCTCATTAAGTTCTTCGTTAGAAGCCTTATATTCATGTTCGCAGGTTTCGGATGCTGGTACCTCTGTCTGCGCGGACTTTTTGCCGGAGTGAAACCGAAATTGCTTTTTGTCTCTTGGTTCTTTTTGAGCTTTATTCCCGTGATCGCCGGAGGGCGGATCTATTTTCACTATTACCTGATAGCCGTGCCATGCGCCGCACTTCTTGCAGCTGGCACAACACAAACGACATATGTTTCACGTGCGGCAAAGATCCTAATGCTGACATTGGCCGCTATTTCAATGACCACATTTCTTTCCTACGACATATATAAACCGTTCAAAAAAGCGGGCGTTAAAGACCAGTGGCAGTTCGTTGCGCAATATTTAAAAGATAACGCAAAACCAGATCAAAGTCTTTTCGTCTGGGGTTATGCACCGCAGATCTACATTTCGTCAGGATTAAGACCAAGCACAAGATTTACGACCGCCGATTATCTTACCGGAAAAACACCTGCGACCGCGGGTCTTGAGTACGATCCAAACACGACGAGGCCGCCATCGGCGCTGAGAAAGGTCTTAAACGATTTTATCGACCCTCCCGGCGTCGTTATCTTTGACACATCGAGCAACGTTTTCCCCAAGGCGTGGGATTATCTTAAAGAAGATTTCCAAAAAGAGCTACCGACATATGTGGTAGACACGGCGCCGTCGAACTATCGCCGTTACGCCCGCTATCCGATGAAAAACTATCCATATCTGATAAACACCATAGACGATAACTACGAACTCGTTCAAAACGTCAGCGGGTTCGATATCTACAAACTTAAAGGTACAAAATGAAGATCCTCGTCACGCTTCCGACATACAACGAATCGGAGAACCTCGAACAACTTTGCAAACAGATCTGCGAGGCCGCAGAAGGACTGAAGAACATCGACCTTCATATCCTTGTGATCGACGACAACTCGCCAGATGGAACGGGCCGGATCGCCGACATTCTGGCAAAGAACAATCAGGGGAAGATCTTTGCCGTTCACCGGAGCGGCAAATTGGGCCTTGGAAGCGCCATCATGGCGGGGTTCGACCACGCAATTGCCAACGGCTACGACTTCGTTATCAATATGGACTGCGATTTTTCGCACGACCCGGCCGACCTGAAAAAATTCATTCCACAAATGGAAAACTTCGATCTCATCATCGGATCGCGCCACGTAAAAGGCGGCAAGATCGAGGGCTGGAACGCAAAGCGCCGCATCTTGCACTATCTTGCGCAAAAATATACGAATCTAGTGCTTGGGAATTACGTTAAGGACCACACCAACAGCTACAAAGCATATCGCGTCACAATGTTAAAAGCACTGCCGCTAAAAGAGATCTTACGATCGGGCAGCGGGTTCGTGTGGCACACAATGATAATTCACTCAGCTCACAAGAACGGTTTTAGAATATGCGAAGTACCGACTACTTTTGTAGATAGAAGATTTGGCAACTCAAAGATGTCAAAAGGTGAAATGGTCAGCGGAATGCTAGCGCTGCTTAAATTCCGTTTTATAAGTTAGTTCTGCCTAGCATCAGTTAGCGCGTCGGATCTTATAGTTTCGTGCAAGTTCCAGAAAAATATCGACGTCGCGATCGAGGTTTTGGCTGGTCCCTTCAAAATAGAAAA
>CAZCTO010000046.1:0-2632 GCA_964501725.1 uncultured Oscillospiraceae bacterium
AAATCTTTAAATAAGTTAGGCACCATTTCAATAACATATGTATTGCAGAAAACATGTTTTTGGAACAAAAATTGTAATTGCTTTGTGCGATAAAGAACTTATTGGAAAAGTTTTAAGGGAAGGAGAAAAGGTTATTGATTTAGATAAATATAGAAATTTTTACATCGGTGATGATTTCAAATATTTAGATGAGAGATTTGATTCCATAAACGCAATAGGTAAAAAAAGTATTGATTTTCTAGTGGAGAAAAAATATTTAAAAGATAAAAAGAACGTTGCGAAAATCGAAAAGGTTCCGCACATTCAAATTTTCAAATATTAATTTTAATTTCCTCTTACCATTTTTGTTATGTAAGGTATTTCTGGATCTTCACCATTTGCTGCTTTAAATCCAATGTAAACGGTGTAAATCCACGTTAGGAAACCTATCAAAACAAACATTAAAACAAAATTAATAATACCTAAATAAAGAGCTTGTTTTGCATGGAAACTTTCCCTCATTCCATCTTTCATTTTCATATAAATTAAAGCACTTATAGGACTGAAAACGTAAGCGAGAAACATAGATAAACTAAACTTTTCTTTTTTAACATACTTTTCTGATTCATCAACTTCTTCTGGCCTAGTTATTTCTCCAGGAATTACCATTTCACTTTCCCCTGAGTCATGTTTTAATTTATGGACATCATCAAATAATTTATCACGTAATAAGGGCCTATTCTTTTTTACCTTTGAATCTTTTTTCTTTTTATCCTTATCAGTAAACATAATAGTAATATTGTTAAAAAAATATTTAAAGTAGTTTAAGATGTTTTGTTATTTTATCAATTAAACTTTCCTCTGCGGGGCCTATTGCCATAGCGGTAATAGTACCTGGTTCTAATTGTGTGTGCCCTGCATCTCTTATAATTGCACATGGTAATTTAGATTTCTTGGCGGCATCGTAAACCTTAAGCATTTCTTCTAAATTACATTTCAAACAAATTTTCTTTTCACCTATTAATTTCCAATCTGAAACTAAGCGAGGTACAATGTCACGGGCCATATCATAAGATTGTATTGCAGCATGTGCTCCCTGAGCAACTGCTTTACCTTTACCCATATCAATATCATTCCTTATGATTATAACCTGTTTAATCTCTTTCATACTGGAAAATATCTCATTGAACTTTTATATATGTATATACGCACTAATTAAACAATGAGTATGGAAATAAAGGAAATGATTGAGAAGTTGAAAGAAATTCAAACAAGAAGAAATGATGTTGCAGAATTATTCTTAACTAAAAGTGAAATTAAAGAAAAATGTGAGAAAAAAGAATTAAACTTGAAAATTGGAGCAGTTGACGCAAGTATAATTTCACAGGAATTTCATTCCTTTGATTTAATAATTACAAAAACTGTTGGTGCCATATTCACTTATGAAAAAGGTAAATTAATAGAGAATAAATATTATCCCTCTGCATTACCTAAAGAAAAAATTAACATTGTGGGTTCAACGGATTTAATGGAACTTAACCAAATTAAAACTATAATTCGTTTGAAAGAGGAAATAAGTTTAGCTGTTGAAATGGGAGATAAATGTGATTTACTTTTAATGGATGGAAGTTTAGTTCCATTACCAGGTGATAAACCCTCATCTGAAATTTTGAAAAAAGCGTATGAAGAATTAATTGAAAAATATTTAGAATTATATTCAAAGTATAAAGAGAAAGTTGTTGGGGTTGTTAAAGATAGTAGAAGTAAAAGGTTCATTGAACATTACAGTGAGAAATATAATTTTGAAATTGAAACTAATTTAACGGATAGTAGTTTACTGGATATTGTTTTAGATAAAGGAGAAATAACAAAAGAAATAAGTTATGCAAAAGATGCTAAAACAAATTCAATACTCAAAGATTTAATTCCATATTCCGAACAAATAAAAGTTAGTTACATTAAGGCATCTAAATATGATAGGCCAGTTAGAATTGAATATTTCACTTCTAAAAATGAAGAGATGATGAGTTTGTGCGGTATAAATGAGAAATATTCATACCCAGCAATACTTATTGATGTTGATTTAAGGGCTTTAATGGACGTTAAAGATGTAGATAGAATATTAAAAGAGATTGAATTGTCGCCTTATGTGGATAATAAATTATTACGAAGGAATGTGAGGCCTTTCAGATAATTTTTAAAAAAGAAAGTATTTCCTTTTCATTTATTTCATCTAAGGAATGATATTCTAGAACACGCATTGTTTTACCTTGACCCTTTAATTTACCGATTTGTTCCTTAGATAAATTCTTAATTGAAAAACCTAAATTGACATGATCTTTCAATGCTACAAAATAACATTTCCCGTCAAGGTAAGAAGGGACACCCCATTTCATATCTTCATTTAAATCTGGATAATTCTTCAATATTATTTTCCTTAACTTAATACAAATTTCCTTTTGTGGACTTTTTTGTTTTGAAATGTATTCATCAATTTTGTTCATTCTTTCACCATTGCCTTTTTTCTTAATTCTTGTGGCATTTTTTCAATTGCATATCTTAAAGCCGTTCGGGGCATAACTTTTTTGTTTTTTATAACATAATTGAAAATTTCCTTTTGATTTTTTCTGCTCGCTTCCTTTAACATCCAACC
>CAZCTO010000047.1:0-2539 GCA_964501725.1 uncultured Oscillospiraceae bacterium
AATGAAAAGATCGGTGAGGTCTTTTCTGTTTTGAATGGCCAGTAGGGTGGTATAACCCGAGTTTAACAGTTCAATTTTAATAAACCGTGAAAAAAAGTCCCGAAAACCGCGAGAAATCGCGGTTTTTTACTTGCGCTCGCTTCAGGATGATGGTATAATATATTAGGCGTATCAGACGCATTTGTTCTTGCGAGGAGGTTTCCTTATGTACATCGACTGTGTAAAAAATAGCGGCAAACCATATTTAAGAGTAGCGGAAAGCTATTCCATTCAGGTCGACGGAGTCCGGAAGAATCGGAAACGTACCATCCGAAATATTGGGCCACTGTCTCGTTTCGATGATGGCAAGCCGGATTTTCTTGCACGTCTGAAGAAATCTTTTCTGGATGGCCAACCGATCATTGACGGACTCGATGACTTGCTGGAAGGCAAGCCCGAAAGCAGAAAAGTGGTCATCGAGTTTGACCGGGATGACGAGGCCGCCAGCATGTCCCACCCCAAAAACATCGGGTATTTCTTGCTGGACGGGCTTTATGACGGACTGGGCATTTACGATGTCCTGAGCAAGCACAAGTCCCAGTCAAAGATCGAATACGACCTGAACGGCCTGGCCAAGCTCCTAGTTTTCGGTCGTATCCTTTGCCCGGACTCCAAAATCGAGACCTATCGCTGCAAGGATCAGTACGTCTTTGACATTGCCGATTCCGATTATCTCATTGAAACGTATCGGATGCTGGACGTCCTGCATAAGAAATCCGAGGCGATTCAAAAGCGGATGCATCACAAGATCAAGGGATCAGTTGGCCGGAATACGGATATTTGTTTCTATGACGTGACCAACTACTACTTCGAAATTGAGCAGAATGATGAAGACCGAACGGATCCGGATGGGAACAGGCAGGAAGGGATACGCAAGAAAGGGCCCTCCAAGGAAAAACAATTAAGCCCCATTGTCCAGATGGGCCTATTCATTGATGACCAGGGCCTGCCGATCGCCTACCAGCTGTTCCCCGGCAACCATGTCGACCAGACCACCCTGCGGCCCGCCTTGAAAAAAAATATTGATAATCTTCAGTTCGGCCGGGTGATTATTGTAGCTGACGGAGGATTGAACAGCGACAAGAATATTGCCCACATCCTTGCAGAAGGGAACGGGTATATCCTTTCCAAAAGCACCCGAAAAAGCACGAAGGCTGTTCAGGACTGGATGCTGGAAGAGGTCGGCTATGTCTGGAACGAAAGCCGAACGTTTAAGGTCAAATCCAAGATCCGCAAGCGGACGATCAAGGATGAAAACGGGGAAAACCATGAAATCACTGAAAAGCTGGTCTGCTATTGGAGCAAGAAGCATTATGACCGGGAAATCCGGGAAAATGCCAAGTTCATCGAATATCTGGAGTCTGTCATTACTCATCCGGACAAGCTCAAGGACAAGCCTCGAAAAATTGAAAAATTTCTAAAAAAAATGGAAGTCGATCCGGAGACCGGCGAACTGCTCCAGACCAAAACCCACCTGACCCTTGACCTTCAAAAGCTGCAGGAATACAAGGACCTTTTAGGCTACTACACGATCATGACTTCCGAACTGGATAAAACGGATCGGGAAATCATTGACAAATATCACGGCTTATCCCGAATCGAAGATTCCTTTCGCATCACTAAGAGCGATTTGGAAGGCCGGCCGGTTTTTGTCAGAAGTCCCGAGCACATCAATGCTCATTTTTTAATCTGCTTCATTGCCCTTGCCATGATCCGGCTGATCCAATGCCGAATACTGAAGTTCCAAGGCAAGAGCCTTCTGGATGAAGATGGCTGGGAATCAGGGCTTTCAGCGGACCGGATCAAGAAAGCTCTTCTGTCTTTTAAGGCTGATGCATTACCCGGAGGGTATTACCGCCTGACCAAGCCCAGCGAGGATCTGCAGTTGATTCTGGACGCTCTGAACATTGATGATGACCTTAGACTGCCTACAATCAAAGAGCTGCGGCAATTAAAATCTCACTTTGATAAGGCAACTTCCATGTGACTACATTTTTATACTCTGTACAACAAGCAAAATCTCCTTTAATCCCAATGGATACAGGAGATTTTGCTTTTTTTTGCTGTTAAACTCGGGTTATACCACTTCCGGAGGGAAAAACACTATGAAAATAATTTTAATTCCGCGGTTTTCGGCAAAGGGCCTATAAAAATAGGATAAAGGAATTGCTCAGCTGACCTGGTCTTTGCCCCCACACTTGCCTGCCTGACTTTGTCAGAGGACTTACATCTAAGCTACGCCATGATCACTGCCGCCTTGCGGATCAGCTTACGTGGGTCCTTTTGCCCGTAACTGGCATGGACTTTCAACCACAGACCTGAGCAATTCCTTTATCCTATTTAAGATCCATCTTCCTCCCAGTGGAGCCGGTTACTGCCAGCGGCAAAACAGATGAAACGGACTTGTTCTGCCCCGGCATCCAGCAGGATCCGGCTGCATTCATTCAGGGTGCTGCCGGTGGTGTAGATGTCGTCCACCAGCAGAATCTTCCGGCCCCGA